>NZ_JBPEJF010000003.1:0-686809 GCF_051016555.1 Agromyces sp. Marseille-Q5079
GGCGGCGCGCCCGTCTTCCCCGGATTCGACCCCCCCGCGGCGTCCGACTCCGTGGAGCTCGTGCGCGAGATCGGCGATGCCCGCCTGTACGAGATCACGGCGTGCGGGGGCCTCGAATGAGCCTCGATGCGCAAGACGAGGCGGGTGCCGTTGGTATGCTCGACCCCATCATGAATGACTCGCTCGGGCGTGTACTGGTCATCGTCCCGGCGTGGAACGAGCAGGCCAACGTCGGCAACACCGTGCGCGAGATCCTCGGGCGCACGTCCGGGCTCGACGTCGTGGTCGTCGACGACGGCTCGACCGACGACACCGCCGGTGTCGCACGCGAGGCCGGCGCGACGGTCATCGCGCTGCCGTTCAACCTCGGCGTGGGCGGTGCCATGCGCGCCGGATTCACGTACGCCCAGCGTCGCGGCTACGACGCGGCGATCCAGGTCGACGCCGACGGGCAGCACGACCCAGCCGAGATCGGCCGGGTGCTCGAAGGCCTGCAGACCGCCGACATCTCGATCGGCGCCAGGTTCGCCGACAAGGGCGACTACGCGGTCAAGGGGCCACGACGCTGGGCGATGCTGTTCCTCGCCGGCGTCATGTCGAAGGTCGCCGGCACCCGCCTGACCGACGTGACCTCGGGGTTCCGCGCCGCCAACCGCCGGGCCATCGCGCAGTACGTGCGGTACTACCCGGCCGAGTACCTCGGCGACACGCTCGACTCGCTCGTCGCCGCCGTGCACTCGGGGCTCTCCGTCACCCAGGTCCCGGTCGCGATGCGCCAGCGCGTGCACGGCAACCCGAGCCAGAACCCCATCGGAGCGAGCATCTACCTGTTCCGGTCGATCTTCGCGCTGGGCCTGGCCCTGATGCGACCCGGCAAGACCACGGGAGGTCAGACCGCGTGATCGTCTTCTTGGGCATCGCCCTCGCGCTCGTCCTCGTCAGCATCGTCGTGTACATGCTGCTCACCCGCAAACTCCGCGAGAAGTACGCGTTCTTCTGGATCGTGATCGGCCTCGTGGTGCTCGTGCTCGGCATCTTCCCGCAACTCCTCGAGGGGCTCACGCTCGCGCTCGGCGTCCAGGTGCCCTCGAACCTGCTCTTCTCGCTCGCCATCGTGCTACTGCTCGGCGTGAGCCTGCACCTGTCGTGGGAGATCTCGCAGGCCGAGGACGAGATCCGGCGCGTCGCCGAGGAGACGGCGCTCCTCAACACCGAGGTCGAGCGCCTCTCGGCACGCCTCGACGTGCTCGAGCGCGCGGCGCGCGCCGAACGCGCGTCCTCCGATGAGGAGCCCGACGGCTCCCGCGAGCGTGACGAGGACCGATCCCGGTGATCGGCTCGCCGCATGCCGGCATCCACGTGGTGATCTCGGCGTTCCGGCCCGAACCCGAACTGCTCGCGGGCATCCGAGAGCTCGAGGGCCACGTCGCGTCGGTGATCGTCGTCGATGACGGAAGCGGCAGCTCGGCCGATGCGGTGCTCGGCGCGATCGAGGCAGCCGGGGCCACCGTGGTGCGCCTGCCCGAGAATGCCGGCATCGGCGCCGCCCTGAACGCCGGCATCGAGCACGCCCGCTCGCTGGGCGCCGGCCACGTGCTGACGCTCGACCAGGACTCGCGGCTGCCCGCGGCATCCGTCGCCGAGCTGCTTGCGGCCCTCGAACGGGCGACCGCGCGCGGTCACGCCCCGGCCTTCGCCGTACCGGAGATGTTCGCCTCGGTGAGCCAGGTCGCCTCTCGCCACGAGGACGGCACCTTGTTCACGCGCCACTCGATCCAGTCGGGCATGCTTGTGCCGATGTCGACGTTCGACAGGGTCGGCACCCTTCGCGCCGACCTGTTCATCGACCTCGTCGACACGGAGTTCGAGCTGCGCTGCACGACGGCCGGGCTCGTCGGCGTCGCCGCCCGGGGGGTGCGACTGCCGCACTCACTCGGCGCCGCATACGAGCGACCCGCGTGGCTTCGGATCGTCACCTTCGGGCTCGGGCCGAAGGACGTGACCCTCAGCACGCCGTTCCGCTACTACTACCGGGTGCGCAATCGCATCGTCGTCAACCGCGAGTTCCGGCGCACGCAGCGGGCCTGGATCGCGAGGGACACGCTCGTCGAGGTGCTGCACTTCATCGTCGCCGCGACGCTCGCACGCCCGCGACGGGCCCTCTGGCGGCTCTACCGTGCGGCCATCGCCGACGCCCGTGCGCGACGCATGGGCCGCGCCGCCGACCCGGTGCTCGAGGGCGCCTCGACGATCAGGTGGGCGACACCGAGGGTGCGGCGCCTCGACGACGCGGCCGTCGCCGAGGGCTGACGGCCGGTCCGTCCCACCGTCGCCGGTGCACCGGCCGGTTCACCAGCTGCTGGGGGAGCCCTCGACCTCGGCCGTCTGCACGGTCACGGGATGCGGCGCCGGCGTGCCGATCAGTCGGAGACCGGGTACGAGCAGGATCAGCAGCGACGTCAGCTCGGCGGCGGCCACGCCCGCAGCGACCACGGCCTCGTGGCCGTTGAACGAGCCGATCGTCATGATCGTCACGCCGATGACCGAGGCGGTGAGGGTCGTGGCGAGCACGAACCGGTAGCGGCCGTGCGGGATCAGGATGTTGCGGATGAACGGGGTCGCGCTCGAGATGGCGAAGAACGCCACGCCGAACAGCACGCAGGTGAGCGGGTCGGCCGCCACGTCGGCGCCGAAGATGAAGCCAGACGCCCAGGGGCCGAGCACGGCGAGGCCGACCGCACCGAACACGCCGAGCCCGAGGTGGGCGAGGATCGCGGCGCGGTGTCGCCGCACGGGGCTCGTCGCATCGGGTTCGAGCACCCAGGCCTGGAACGCGTTGCCGAGCGCGATCACGGCCAGCACGCCGACCCGGTAGAGCCGGTCGGCCGACGCGAACGAGCTCGCCTGCGCAGGAGGCAGGCCCGCCGTCGCGATCGGCACCGGCGTGGCACCGTAGGCGTTGCCGGCGGCGTCGATGGCCGCGGTCGGCAGGAGCTCGCGGAGCACGCGGAAACCGCGCCCGAGCCCCACACGCGGTCCGGACGCGCCCCTGAGGTTGCGGACCGCGTGCACGGCCGCGGCGGCGACCGTGACCACCGCGAGCACGATCGGGTAGAAGAGCACCGGACCGCCGAGGAGCAGCACCGGCATCGCGGCGAGGGCGGCCAGGAGCTTGGGGCCGGCGTCGTAGAGCATGAGATCGATCGGACGAGCGGCGCCGATGCAGAACCACGACGGCGAGAGCCCGGCGAGCGTCATCGCGACGGCCATCGCGATCGACTCGAGCTTGAACTCCCCGCCGGTCACGAGTGCGGTCGCGACGATCACGAGCGGGATCGCCACGACCGTCGTGATGGCCCGCGACACGAGGCTCTCGCGGAGGATCTGCGCGCGCCCCGGGGCATCGGTCGTGCGCGCGACGCGGACCGGTCCGACGACGCCCCAGCCGAAGAAGACGACCACCATGCCGAGGATGCCGATGGACTGCCCCGCGGAGAAGTCGGCCCAGCCGCCGGGGCCGGTGACGCGGGAGATGATCGGCAGGAGCAGGAACGGGGCGAGGGCCGACAGGATCGGTGCTCCCGTGAATCCGGCTAACCTCAAGAGGACAGATCTCATCGACCGACAGTCTATGTCGCTCGATCCACCGCGATTCACCGGGAGCAGGTTCGGCGTGGAGCATTCGAGACCACGTGTGAGCGTGTGCATGGCGACGTACAACGGTGCCGAGTACGTGCGCGAGCAGATCGACTCGATCCTCGACCAGCTGGCCGATGGCGACGAGCTCGTGATCGTCGACGATGCGAGCCCCGACGACACCGTCACCGTCCTCGAGAGCCTCAGCGACCCGCGCATCCGCCTCACGAGGTCCGCCGTCAACGCGGGCTACGTGCGCACATTCGAGGCGGCACTCGCACGATCGACGGCCGACGTGGTGCTCCTCGCCGACCAGGACGACGTGTGGATGCCGGGCAGGGTCGACGCGATGCTCGCCGCACTCCGTGAGTCCGGGGCGCTCGTCGTGGCGTCCAACCTCGTGGTGCTCGGCACCGACGAGCCGCTGCCCTCCCCGATCACCGGGCGGCCGTGGCGGCTCGAGCGGTCGCAGTCCCGGCAGCATCGTCGCAACGTGCTGCGGATCATGCTCGGCGACGCGCCCTACTTCGGGTGCACCATGGGCGTGCGCCGCGAGGCGCTCCCGCTCCTGACGCCGTTCCCCGACTTCCTGACCGAGTCGCACGACCTCTGGATCGCGATCGCCGCGAACGAGGCGCGCTCGATCGTGCACGTCGAGCAGCCGACGCTCCGTCGCCGGGTGCACGAGTCGAACGCGTCGACGCCACGGCCCCGCGGCATCCGCGCGGCTCTCGGGTCCCGCTGGATGCTCGTGCGAGCCAGAGCCGAGGCGCGACGCCGACTGCGCCGCGCCTGACTCAGGCGGCGGCGGCCCCCACCGGTGCGGGCCGGCCCGGCCTTCGGCCCTTCGCGAGCCGCATGACCGGCCGTTCGACGAGGAACCAGCTGGCCGCCGCGAAGACGGTCGTGAGCACGACGGTCGCACCGATGTACACGGCCATGCCGTACTGGGCGAGGGCCGGCAGCATGAGCAGCTGCTGCATCGGCCACGCGTAGATGTAGAAGCCGTACGAGACGTCGTTCTTCGCGATGAAACGCGGCTGCGGCACGATCGTCGAGAGGTACAGGAGGCCGTAGGCCATGAACGGTGCCGAGAGCTGCCCGCCCCAGCGAGGGATCAGCGCGATCAGCGCGACGGTCATCACGAGCGACCCGATGCCGATCGCCGGGCTCAGGCCGAACCTGGAGATGACGTAGTAGACGACAGCCCCGCCCATGAAGAACGGCAGGAGCCGCATGAGGAGTGCGAAGTCCTCGTTGAGGCCGAGGCGCCGGGCGATGTCGATGTTCGCATAGGCGACGACGCTCAGCACGAACACCACGGTGACGATCACGGGGGAGCGGCGAACCACGGCGAGGGAGCCGAGCAGCCAGATCGTGAGGTAGCAGAGGAACTCGTAATAGAGCGTCCACAGCGAGCCGTTCCACGCGCCCGGATACGGGACGGTCGACAGGGTGCCCGCGATGTCGTAGTGCTGCATCTTCAGGCCCGAGTTGGCCCAGATGAAGTTCAGCGGCGTCGTGGGCGTGCTGAAGAACCCGGCCAGCGTTCCGCGCTCCCACAGCGCCGCGATGGGCGCGAACACGAGCGCCGTGATCACGAGGCAGACGATGAACGCCGGGAAGATGCGGGCGATGCGATGCAGCAGGAAGTCGCCGGCCGAGTTCGTGAACCGACTCGTGGTGATGAGGAAGCCGCTGATCACGAAGAATCCGGCGACGGCCCAGCCGCCGAGGTTCTCGCCCTGCACGCTGGGACCGCCGCCCTCGCCGGCGGTGTACCAGGAGTGGGCGAACAGCACGAGCGCGGCGAGGATCAGCCGGAACATGTTCAGGCTGTTGTTCCTCGCAGGGAACGGGGCGCCGGTGAGCAGACGGGGAGCACTCACTTCAGGAGGTTCCTGGCGGCCATCTCGTCGAGCGAACGCTGGTAGTTGTCACCCTCGACCGGCTCGGTGAGCACCCACTCGACGAAGCGGCGCACGCCCTCGCGGAACTCGACCGTGGCCTCGAGGCCGAGCACGTCGGCGAGCAGGGTGGTGTCGGCGTAGTTGTGACGGATGTCGCCGAGGCGGTAGTTGCCCGAGACGGTGGTCGGCACCTCGGTGCCGAAGGCGTCGAAGAGGGCGGCGACGACCTCGGAGACGGTCGTCGCGACGCCGCTGCCGACATTGATGATGCGTGCGGCGGCGTCGGGCACGGTCGACGCGAGGAACGTGGCGTTGACGACGTCGTCGATGTAGACGAAGTCGCGGCTCTCCTCGCCGTCTTCGAAGATGTTGATCGACTTGCCCTGGCGGATGAGGGTCGAGAAGATCGACAGGATGCCCGTGTACGGGTTCTTCAGCGACTGGCCGGGGCCGTAGACGTTCTGGTAGCGCAGGGCGACCGGCTCGATGCCGATCGTGGGCGCCACCGTCATGATGAGCGATTCCTGCACGTGCTTGGTGATGCCGTACACGGACGACGGGTGGATCGTCGCGGCCTCGGTCGTCGCGACGAGTTCGAGGGGCCCGTCGACACCGGGCTGGTGAACGTCGAAGTCGCCTGCGGCCATCGCGGCGTCGTCGCGGTGCGGCGGGTACACGAGGTCGCCCGTCGGAGTGCGATAGGCGCCTTCACCGTAGATGGACCGCGACGAGGCGATCACGATGCGCCGCACGTGGTGCGAGCCGTTCGCCAGCGCGTCGAGGATCTTGGCCGTGCCGCCGACGTTCGCCTCGACGTACCGGTCGATCTCGTACATCGACTGCCCGGTGCCCGTCTCGGCGGCGAGGTGCACGACGATGTCCTGGTCGACGAGCGCCCTGGCGACGTCGTCGCGCGAGGTGACCGTTCCGCGGATGACCGTCGCGATGTCGCGGATCGAGGCCAGGAGGGGGGAGGTCGCGTCGGGGGCGTCGCCGTGGACCTGGGGGATGAGGCTGTCGAGCACCGTGACGCGGTAGCCCTCGTCGACGAAGCGCCGCGCGAGGCGGCTCCCGATGAAGCCGGCGCCGCCGGTGATCAGAACGTTGCCTTGCATGATGTCGGTGCTCCGGATCGGTCTGGTGAGGAGGGGGAACTCGTGCCGGCATCCGTGGCGGTGACTCCGTGTTCTCCGTCGGACCGGATGGGGCCCCGGACAGTCTATCCGTGGCCTGTCGCGGCCCCCATCCTCGCTTTCGAGGCGCCCGTGCACATAGCATGTGGGGTACTGCCGCCCGTACGGGGGGTGCGGCAGTTGCAACGGGGGTTGTGCAATGGGGTGGAACCGTCTGACGGGAATCCTGGCTTCGCTGAGCCTGCTGGTCGGTCTGCTCGTCGCCCTTCCGGCCGTCTCGGACGTCGGCTCGCAGCCCGCCGCTGCGGCATCCGGGGCCGACTTCGACCCCGGCGACATCATCAGCGACGGCGTCTTCTACGACAGCAGCACCATGACGACCGCGCAGGTGCAGTCCTTCCTGAGTGCGCGCGTGCCGACGTGCCGTTCGGGCTACACCTGCCTCAAGGACTACCGGCAGAGCACGTCCGCCCAGCCCGCTCGCTCCGAGGGCTGCGCCGCGATGGGCGCCACCAGCAACGAGACCGCGGCGTCCATCATCGTCCGCGTCGCCAGGGCGTGCGGCATCAACCCGCGCGCGCTCATCGTGCTGCTCGAGAAGGAGCAGGGCCTCGTCAGCGACACGTGGCCCACGGCGCGCCAGTATCGTTCGGCCATGGGCTACGGATGCCCCGACACGGCCGACTGCGACGTCAACTACTACGGCTTCTTCAACCAGGTGTACAACGCCTCGTGGCAGTTCAAGAAGTACCGCGCGCGCCCCGACCGCGCCTACGTCGCCGGCCGGTACAACACGATCCTGTGGCATCCGAACGCCGCCTGCGGCACCTCGAGCGTCTACATCCGGAACCAGGCGACGGCCGGCCTCTACATCTACACGCCGTACCGCCCGAACGCCGCCGCGCTCGCGAACCTGTACGGCACGGGTGACGGGTGCTCGTCGTACGGCAACCGCAACTTCTGGCGGATCTTCACGGACTGGTTCGGGAGCACGCACGGCACCGAACCGGTGCTCATCAAGGGGGAGAGTACGCCGGAGGTCTACCTCGTCTCGGCGGGCACCAAGCACCACATCACGACGTACAGCGACTACGTCGAGTTCCAGCGCGGGCTCGGCGCCCGGGTCGTCGTCAGCCAGGCGTACCTCAACGCCATCCCGACCGGTCGCGTGGCGACCCTCTTCGTGAAGAACGGGCGCACCGGGGACATCGCGCTGATCCAGGACGGCACGACGCATCACTTCTCGAGTTGCACGCTCGTGGCGGTTTGGGGCTCGAGGTGCGGCGACGGGTACCTGACCGTCACCGACGCCATCTTCACGCGCTTCAAGGTCGGCAGTGCGATGACCAAGTTCGGAGCCGGCCCCGACGGCATCGCGCGCATGCTCGAGCGGCCGCTCGCGATGAAGCTCATCGGCGGCGCGCCCGCGGCGTTCAACGGCGGCAAGGCGCCCTTCCTCGCGCGCATCTCGAAGACGCTGCTCGGCACCTACACGACCGGGCGGACGCTCGCCGCGCCCCACTCGTACATCAAGTCCAAGACGACCGGCCAGATCTTCTACGTCGACGGCCGTGTTCGGCTGCAGCAACTCCGCGACTGGACGTATGCACCCGAGTACGGGCTCGCGAGGACGACGGTTGCGGTCGACGACAGCGTCATCGCCGGGTACGCGCGGGCGGGCGATGTCGGCCTCGTCATCTCGTGCGGCTCGGCGGTCTACGCCGCGTCGAACGGCAGGTTCGTCCAACTGAAGGGCGGTGTCGGGGGGCTCTCTGTCGCACCGCTCTCGGGCGAGACGTGCAGGCTGCTGCCGAAGTCGACCTCGGTCGTCGGCGGACCGCTTTTTCTGCAGGCGAACGGACAGCCAGAGGTCTACCTCGTGCGGTCGGGCAAGCTCCGCCACATCACCTCGCCGACCCAGCTCACCGCGCAGAACGGCGGATCGTGGCCCACGATGGTGAGAGTCGCGCCGACAACGCTCGCCAAGACGCCGATGGGTGGCGCGGCGCTCGACATCGGGACATTCGCGAAGTTCTCCGGCGATTCGACCGTCTACCTCGTGAACGGGTGGCAACTCGTGAACCTGCCCGACTGGTCGGTCGCCGACCAGTACGGGCTCACACGCACGGCGGTCGCCCTTCCGGCGGCGCGTCGCGATGGGTACGGCGTCGCCGCGCGGCCACTGGGAACGTTCGCCAAGTGCGGGCCGACGGACGTGTTCGCGGTCACCGGCGGCCAACGCCAGAACGTCGGCGTGGTCGCGCTCGCCGGCAATCCCTTCACCACGTTGCACACGTCGATCTGCGCGAAGATCCCCGTGCGCACGCCGGCGATCACGGGCCCGCTGTTCCTCTCGTCGGGCTCGAACCTGAGGGTCGCGGTCGCGGGCGGATTCGCCCCCATCTCGGCGGGCGCGATGAAGGAAGCGAACGGAGGCGTCGTACCCGCTCCGTTGGCGGTGGGCGCCGGGTCCCTCGCCGTGCTGCCGAAGCGCGGCGCGCCGCCGGCAGCGGGCACGTTGATCCGCGGGTCGAACGCCAAGGCGGTCGTCTTCGTCGACGGGACTGCGAGGCACGCCCTCCCGAACTGGGGCGTCGCAGCAGACCTCGGCATCTCGAGCCGATACTCGATCGTCCATCCGGCCGAGCCGGCGCTGTTGAAGACGGAGACACCGTCGCTCGGCATCTTCGTGCAGTGCGGCACCCAGACGTACGTGGCATCCGCCGGCGTGCTCAACCGGGTGACCAAGGAGCTGACGGGCGGGTTGGCGGTGACGGTGCTCTCGGATGCTGCGTGCAAGACCCTCGTGCTCACCGGGTTGGACATCCGCCGGGACCTGTACCTGAAGGACGCCTCGAGCGGCGTCGTCTACAAGCCGTCCGGCGGTCGACTCGTCGTGACCGCGAGTGGTTCGATCCCCGCGGGGGCGACGGTGCTGAAGGTCGACGGCCGCACGATCGCGGGCATGATCACCCGGTGAGCGCGGGCCAGCGAGAGTGCGGGCGCGCCCCGTGGGCTGTGGGCTGACAGCAAGGTTTCTCGGCTAGTATGCCGTGGGGCTTCGGAGCAATCGAGGCCTTTTTCACATTCGGAGATCACCATCACATGACATCTGTCGACTTGACGGGGTTCCAGACTCCCGGCCGCGGCCGCGGCGTGCTCGACGTCTTCAACCACGGGTACCTCCTGCGCCTGCTCATTCGCAAGGGAACCGCGACCCGGTACCGCAACTCGGTGCTCGGGTGGACCTGGTCGTACGTGAAGCCCGCCGCGCAGTTCTTCATCTACTACTTCGTCATGGGCGTCGTGCTGCAGTTCCACCGCGACGTGGAGAACTTCGCGATCTACCTCTTCGCCGGCGTCGTGGCGATCAACCTGTTCAACGAGGCCTTCGGCAACGCGACGCACTCCATCGTCGACAACCGCGCGCTCGTGCGCAAGATCTACCTCCCGCGCGAGCTCTTCCCGATCTCGACGATCATCATCGCCCTGATCCACTTCCTGCCGCAGGTGGCCATCCTGCTTCTCGCATGCATCCTCGTCGGCTGGACGCCGACGGTGCTCTCGATCGGCGCATTCGTCGTCGGCCTGGTCATCGTGCTCATGATGAGCCTCGGACTCGGCCTGCTGTTCGGCGCGCTGAACGTGCGCTACCGCGACGCGCAGAACTTCGTCGAGATCATCCGCATGCTCTCCACCTGGGCCTCGCCGGTGCTCTACACGATCGTCATGGTGCAGACCGCACTGCCGGAGTGGGCGTTCCGCATCTACATGCTGAACCCGCTCACGACCGCGGTCGAGCTCTTCCACTACGCGTTCTGGGCGCCGACGACGAGCACACCGACCGAGACGCTCGCCCCGAGCATCGTCGGCGACATCTTCCTCTCACTCGGCATCTGCGCGGTCCTGATCGTCATCGGCCAGCTCGTGTTCCGCCGGTTCGAACGGAGCTTTGCACAAGACCTATGAGCGAAACACTCACGCAGAAGCGCCCCAGCATCATCGTCGAGGGCGTTCGCAAGACCTTCCAGATCCGCCACACGCACTCCATGAAGGAGGCGTTCATCTCGCGCATCCAGCGCAAGAAGGTCGGATCCAGCCCCTACAACGCGCTCGACGACGTGAGCTTCACGGTCGCCGAGGGCGAGTCGGTCGCCGTGCTCGGCTTCAACGGGTCGGGCAAGTCCACGCTGCTGAAGCTCGTGTCGGGCGTGCTCGAGCCTGACGCCGGTCGTGTGCTGACCCGGGGGCGCGTCGCCGGCCTCATCGAGGTCGGCGCCGGATTCCACCCCGAGCTCTCCGGCCGTGAGAACGTCTACCTCAACGCCGCGATCCTGGGCATGAACAAGGCCGAGATCGACGAGCGGTTCGACCGCATCGTCGAGTTCTCCGAGATCGGCGAGTTCATCGACCAAGAGGTCAAGCATTACTCGTCGGGCATGTTCCTGCGCCTGGCGTTCTCGGTCGCGATCCACGTCGAACTCGATGTGCTCCTCGTCGACGAGATCCTCTCGGTCGGCGACGCGCCGTTCCGCAAGAAGTGCACCGAGAAGATCCACGAGCTCGCGCTGGCGGGCAAGACGATGCTCATCGTGAGTCACAACATGGCCATGGTGCAGGAGCTGTGCGAGCGCGGCGTGGTCATCCGCAAGGGCAAGAAGGTGTTCGACGGCCCGATCTCCGAGGCTGTCGAGGCGATGAACGCGAAATGACCTCACGCGTCGCGGTTCAGCTCGAGCCCGAGTGGCTCGAGGGCGTCCGCATCGTCGACGTCCACTTCGACGGTCGTCGCGTGTGGTCGGTCGCGTCGGAGGCGATCCCCGCCGGGCGACTGAGCTGGCCTGCGGCCCTGAAGCCGTACCTCGACGGCCGTACGACGATGACGCTTCACGACGCCGCGACCGGAACCGTCATCGGCACCGAGGAACTCCGCTTCGGTCGTTCACAGGACCGCATCGCGCTGCGCGACGCGGCCGGACGTCCGCTCGCGATGAACAAGTGGAACCGACTCGGACCGGTGTTCGACGGCGGTAACGTCGAGCTGCGCTCCCGACTGCTGGAGAACGCACAGCGCATCGTCGAGGTGCTCGAGGCCGAGGCCTTCGCCGTCTACATCGTCGGCGGGAGCCTGCTCGGCTACATGCGCACCGGCGGGCTCATGGCGCACGACGACGACATCGACCTCGCATTCCTCAGCGAGCATTCGGATCCGTCCGACATCGGTCTCGACAGCTTCCGCATGCAGCGAGCGCTCGAGGCAGCCGGGTACACGGTCGTCCGCCACAGTCTCGCGCACCTCGAGGTCGACTTCTTCGACGCCCAGGGCCATGTGGAGCACTACGTCGACATCTTCACGGGGTACTTCCGCGACGGCCTCTACTGCCAGCCGTTCGCGCTGCGCGGCCCGGAGGTCGTTCGAGAAGACCTCGTCCCCGTGCGACGGGTCGAGGTCGACGGTGTCGAGCTACCCGCGCCCGCTCGCCCCGAGGCATGGCTCGAATACGCGTACGGGCCGAGCTGGCTCGTTCCCGATCCCTCGTTCGTGTTCGAGACGTCGAGGTGGACCAGGCGTCGCTTCGAGAACAGCTTCGGCGTCTTCAACCGCGCGAGGGTGTACTGGGAGAAGCACTTCCTCTCGCTCGGCGGTGCAGCCGAACCGGATCATGACGATCGCGACGCAGTGCTCCGGTGGGCGGCCGCGCTGCCGACCGGAGCACGGGTGCTCGACGTCGGGTGCGGCACGGGCGCGGCGACGAACCTCATCGCGTCATCGGGTCACGAGGTGCTGGGCATCGACTTCAGCCATGAGGCGCTCTCGATCGCCGTCGAGCGAGCGGTTCCGGGCGCTCGGTTCGCGTATGTCAACGTGAACGACCGTCGCGACCTGCTCGCGCTCGGTGCCCGGATGCTCGCGACAGGCGATGTCTGGTACGTGCGCATCGCCGACGTGCTCCACGGCCTGACCATGGCGAACCGGCATACGCTCTTCCGACTGCTCGAGCTCGTGCTCCGGGGCGGGGGCGTGGCCACGGGTACGGTGCCCACGACCCTGCCGTCCGGCTACCGCCGTGGCGACCCGACGAGTTGGCATTACCCCGAGGAGTGGTTCCAGAACGAACTCTCGAACCACCGTCTTCAGGTCGAGTTCATGGAGACCAGCCGAAGGCACACGGCGCACGGCACGCGCGACGAGGTCGCCTTCGTGATCCGACCGATCAACGCTCATCAGTCCGCACAGCCCATGAGAGAAGACGATTCAGCATGAAGCGAATGCTCGGCAGCATCGCCGCAAGAGTGATGCCCCGCACCTACCACAACCTCAAGGTGCTCTCGACGGTGGACCTGCAGAACGACTCGATGCTCGAGCGCATGATCTCGTACGAGACCGAGGTCCGCGAGCTCCGTTCGGAGCTCAATGAGGTGCGTCGCGACAACCGCCGCGTCGTCGAACTCTACGACCTGGTCTTTGCACGGTTGCAGGAGGACATGCCGCTGCGGGCCAAGCCGCTGCCGGCCGACGATTCGGCCGCATCCCACGGGATCGCCGCATCGGACCACTGAGGCGCCGATCTGCACCCCTGAACTGTGCTCCATCGCCGGTTGCGTCACCGCACGTGGAGGCTCAGGTTTCCGTGGATGTTCTCGTAAACGTGCAGGTCCCGCCCGTTCGGGTTCCGGTCGAACCGACCGACGGCGCGGATCGCCCGTTGGTTGACGACGCCGAACAGCTCGTTCCTCGCATTGAAGTCCCACCGGCCCGGTGACATCGGCTGCCCGAATCGGAGCGCCTCGGGTGCGATGAGCGCGACCGAGGTCGCCGTGACGTCGGGGTATCCGGGCTGGGCGTCGACCTTGACCTTCGTCTCGGTCGGCACCAGCCACGTCATCTTGGTGTCCTGAGAGCGGAGGCCGATGCGGGTCGATGCGGCCGCGAGGTCGTCGTCGAGCTCGACGAGGTCGCCCAGCGCATCGGTGAGCGGGCGGGGCAGTGCCCGACGCACATGATCGCCATCGACGACGAGGTCGAGGAAGCCGCCGTGATGCGCCGTCCAGAGCGTCTTCGTCTCGAGGCGGATATCTGCGCCGACCTGAGCCGCGGTGGCGAACGAGACGCCCAGGATGCCGTCGTCGTACGCCGCGAGGGCCTCGACCAGATCGAGCCGTCCGGCCCGAAGGAGGTGCGCTCGGCCGGAGAGATGCCGCGGTAGACGGGCCTGCAACTGCGGATCGAGGAACCCGTCGACCAGTGTTCGGGCATGGGCAAGCACGAGCGCTCGATCGCCGGGGGAGCGGCGCAGGAGGCCGGGGCCGACGGCGGGCAGCACGCGCTCGCGGAACTGGTGCAGGAGGAGCAGGTCGCGCTGCGCGTGCAGCTCCGGTGCGTCCAATGCCGTGGCGATGTGTCGCACGATGCGCTCGAGTGCGACCCACCACTCCTCGAGATCGTCGCCGAACGTCGTCGACGTCGTGTTCTGCTCGCGGACCCAGTGGTAGAACGGCTCATCCGCGCGGATGCTCACGCTGTTCATGGAGCGGGCGACATCGACGTTGAAGACGACGTCCTCCCACAGTTGGCGTCCGCCTTCGGGGAACCGGATGCCGTGATCCCGAAGCAGGGCGGTACGGTACAGCTTGTGCGGGTTCGTCGGCACGAGCGGATGGATGCCACCCCGGACGGTGGCGTCGTCGTAATCGCCGTCGAATGCGTCGAGCGCCCACTTCGCCTGATCGGTACGTGCCTCCTTGCCGGCGAAGACGTCGGCCCTGGTGCGCTCGAGCGTCTCCATCGCGGTTGCGAGCGACAGCGGGTAGAGCTCGTCATCGTGGTCGACGAAGAGCACGTACTCGCCCCGCGCGAGCTCGATGCCGGCGTTCCGCGGCGCGCTGGGCCACCCCGTGTGCTCGATGCGGAGGAACCGCGCGTTGGGCTGCTCGCGGACGAGGCCGGCGATCGCGGCGGACTCCGATGCCGGCGAACCGTCGTCGATGACGAGGACCTCGAACCGTTCGGCCGGCAGCGTCTGGCCGCGGAGCGACGCGAGGAGCCGGACGAACGCCTCGCCCGGCCGGTAGGTCGGGATCACGACGCTGACGAAGACGGTCGATGGCGTTCCGGGCGGCACAGCCCGGGGTGCATCAGCCACGAGCGACCTCCAGCGTCGCGGCATCCGTCCGGACCCGGAGGGTCCAGCCGGGCATATCCGCACCGCGCGCCGAGGCGGCCCAGCGGTAGCGACCCGGGCCGGGCAGCTGGAGCGTGGCGACGACACCCTCGCCGCCGGGCGCGCGGAACTGCGCGGGGAACCTCGTCGGCGGGTGTTCGCGCCGCGCCACCCGTCGGACGAGCCCGGCGACCCCGGAGCGCAGTCCTGCACGCCGGAATGCGAGCAGGACCCAGCCATCGCCGACGCCTTCGCCGGACGCCGCGACGCCCGGCAGCCGGACCTCCACGGTGGTCGCGCCGGCAGGTCTCCCCGTCGGTGCGACGACACGTCCGACCACGTCGGACGGTGTCGCGCCGTCGAAGAGCGAGGCCACCTGCCCGCCGAGGTCGAGGCTGAGGAAGCCGTCTCGATTGGTGTAGGCGACGACAGGCCGGCCATCGACGAGCGAGCCGATCGCGCCGATCGACGACCTGACGCGAGGCTGCTGAAGGCGGCCGACGCGGTTCACGCGGAGGAAGACGTCCCAGACCTGGTCGTCGAGCAGCGGACCCGTGGGCGACCTGCGGACGTCGACGGCGCCATCGGCCGCGACCTGCGCCCGGATCTCGGAGCCGTCGGGGGAGGGGAGGCGGGTGCGCCCGGTGACCTCGCTCGGGACGAGACGGCCGATGCGCGAGGTCCGTCCGCGCACGGCGAATGCCGCTTCGGTCGCCTCGAGTTCGTGCGCCACGTCGTAGCGCGTGGCGAGTTCGGCGGGCTCCTCGTCGAGATGCGCGGCGAGGGCATCGACCAGCTCCGCGGATGCGGCGAGCACGTGCTCGCCGTCGACGCGGAAGGTGCCGCCGCCTGCGAGCCGGCCGGTCGTGGCGACGGTCGCCGCGACGACCAGCCGACCCTCGTGCCACTCGGCCCGGTCGAGCACGGGCGTGCCGAATCGATCCGTGCCCGCGGCCGCGGCGGCGAGCATGATGAGCTCGGGGTCGCCGGTACGCAGCGCGTCGGCCACGGCACGGGCTCCCCGGTCGAGTGCGTCGTCGTCGGCGGCATCCGTGAACCTCGTCTGGAGCCGGCCGGCCCGCTCGATGATGAGCCGGCGTTCCTCGTCGGGCCTGGCGACGAATGCGGGGGAGAACGATCCGAGGACGCGGGTGCCGTACTGGTGACGGCGCAGCTGCGTGCCCTGCAGCGAGTCGCGGCCGAGTCGTTCGACGATCGCCTCGAGGACGCGTTCGAGGTGGTCCCACCAGGCGGGGTCGGACCGACGGAACGTGGTCGAGCCGCTGCCGCCGGTCTGCACCCAGTGGTAGAACGGCACCGACGCGAGCGTGGCGATGGTCTCGGCCTTCGCCGCGACGTCGACATTGAAGAAGATGTCCTCCCAGAGCACGCGACGGCCCTCGGGGAAGCGGATGCCGTGCTCGCGCAGGAACGCGGTGCGGTAGAGCTTGTGCGGGTTCATCGGCACGAGCGGGTGGGCGTCCTCGCGTCCGACATCCTGCGGCGAGTCCCGGCGGTACGTGTCGAGGGCCCACCCGGCGTCCTGCGTGCGCGCCTCCTTGCCGTTGAGCACGTCGGCGCCGGTGCGCTTCGCGTATTCGACGGCGGAGCGCAGCGCGTCGGGGTAGAGCTCGTCGTCATGGTCCATGTAGAGCACGTACTCGCCGGTCGCGAGGTCGGTGCCGACGTTGCGCGGCCGTGACGCCCAGCCGGAGTTCTCGATGCGCTCGACGCGGATGTTCGGCCGCGTCGCCGCGATGGCCCGGAGGCGTTCGACGGTGTCGTCGGGCGAACCGTCGTCGACGAAGACGACCTCGAACTGCTCAGCGGGCAGGGTCTGGGCATCGAGGGAGGCGACGAGGCGGTCGAGACCGGCGCCGGGGGAGTATGTCGCCACGACGACACTGACGAGGGGCATCAGGCGATCCTATCGAAAGGGCGGGGCGCGTTCTGGGCGAGGCCGACCATGTTCGATCAGTCCGAGTCGAGCTGGTGCTCGGCGATCAGCCGTGCGGTCCCGAGGTCTTGCGGGGTGGTGATCTTGATGTTGTTCACGTGCCCCTCGACGATGCGGACCGGGATGCCGCAGAACTCGGCCACGAGGTCGGCGTCGTCGCTCACGCGGGCGTACTCGGACTCGACCGCCGCGCGGTAGGCGGTCTCGAGCAGGTCGCGCCGGAAGCCCTGGGGCGTCTGGCCGAGCCACGAGTGGGAGCGGTCGAGCGACCCCTCGATGAAGCCGTCGTCGCTCACGAGCTTGACCTGCACCGTGCTCGGCATGCCCAGCATGGCGGCACCGTGTTCGAGCGCCGCATCGACCACGCGTTCGACGAGGTCGGGGGTGGCGAACGGACGCACCCCGTCGTGCGTGATCACGATGTCGCCCGTGGTCGCGGCGAGACCCTGCATCGCCGAGAGGTGCCGCTCGGCGCCTCCCTCGACGAGGATCACGTCGAGCCCGGCCTCGTCGACGAGGATCCGCCGGTACTCGGCCTCGTTCTCGCGGCTCACCGTGACGACGACCTCGTCGACGATCGGGGTCATGATGGCCCGCACCGTGCGCTCGATCACGGTCATGCCGTCGATCGTGACGAGGAGCTTGTTCGACCCGAATCGGGTGCCCTTGCCGGCGCAGGTGACGATCGCCGAGACCGTGCGGCCCGCGCGCATCAGCGCACCTCGCGGATGGAGTCGGCGAACGAGCGGATGCCGGCGAGCTCGGCGTCGGCGTCGAGGAGGTAGGGGCCGTCGCCGCCGAACAGGCCGGCGTGCTCGGTGCGCATGTCGCGGGTGTACATGCTCGCGAACGGGTCGGCGGGGCCCGGGTCGTTGCCGGAGATGTCGATGCCGAACGTCGCCGCGACGACGTCGTTGCGCAGCGCGGGCGTGGCGAGGTTGAGCGAGGACAGCCCCGCGTCGAGCGCGATGCCGATGTCGTTCCACAACCGGCGCACGTCGTAGTACTGGAACTCGGCCTCGGGCCGGATGAACTCCACCCGGTAGTCGTTGGCGAGGTCGTAGACGATGCCCTTCTTCAGGCCGTCGCCGTAGAGCTGGGGCAGGCGCACCACGAGGGCGTCGTGTTCTGCGGTGAGCCGCCGCTCCTGATGCAGGCGATTCGCACCGTAGGGAGTGAGCCCGTCTTCGTCGGTGGGCGTCGACTCGACCGGGCTGGTCTGACCCGGGTACACGCAAACGGTCGAGATGAGCACGACCTTGCCGGTCTTCACCGTGGCGAGGCGGTCGGCGAGCGCGTCGACCTCGGCGCGGTCGGCGTCACCCTCCCGATTGATCCGGTGCGAGTCCGCACGGTTGCCGGCGGTCACGAGGAGGTCGAACGATTCTCCCTCGATCTCGTGGATGTTGCGGGAGTTGTACACCTCATCGAAGTCGTGTCGGCTCGCCAGGTTGGAGCCGACGAATCCGGTGTATCCGATGAGTGCGGTTCTCACATCTGCCTTTCGTCGGTGGTGCAGGACATGGCGAGTGTAACGGCCGCGTCCGGGAGGTTCATGAGGTGGGGAGAGGACCGCCGCGCCCCGTGGACTTCCTCGAGCGGCGACGGGTCGCGTCGATTCCGGTTGCGATGATCGCATCACCGGATCGGATGCACAGGTCGGCCGGCACCAGGCTCGGCCGTCCGATGAACTCGAGGAACGCGGCACCGTCTTCTCCGCGGATCGATGCCTGCGGGACGGGCGCCAACCGGTTCAGGAGCGCCGAGCGGATGCGTCGGGCCGGCAGGCGGTTCGTGCGGAGGAATCGAGCGATCGTGCCGCGTGCGGCAACCACGGCAACGACCGGGATCGTCGTACGCCCGTGCGAGTGGACGCCCGGCAGCCGTGCACGAAGCCGATGCGTCTGACCCGCCTGCTCCCAAGACGCATCGCCCGGTTGGACGCGACGCACGATCTCCGCGCGGTACGCCGCCCGCTGCGTGAGGTCCAGTGCGAGTTTGCCAGGTCCGGTCCGGCAGGCGAGCGCGATCCTGCCGTCGAGCAGCGCGAACGAACGGAGTTCGTCGGTGTCGCATCGGCGCTGCTGGTGACCGGTGACCAGCGTGGCTCGGACGAAGAGGTCCCAGACGTCCTCGTCGAGCGGCTTGCCGAGGACGGCCGATGCGGGATCGATCGATGCCCGCGCGTCGAGGCGGAGCCCCGGCTCGCTCCACTTCGAAGAGTCGAACGCGCGAGCCGTCTCCGTGGGCTGCAACCAGGATGCGGCAGCGCTCCGACTCCGCACGGCGAGGACCGCGTCGGTCGCTGTCGCCATGTCGGTCATCTCGAGCAGGCCCGCGGGGAGGACTGCCTCGAGTTCGTGCCCGAGATCGGCGAAGACACGATCGCCTGACCGGCGCAGACGCGGGGGAGCGCCGTCTTCGCCGCGCCAGCGGGTCTGCGTCGCCACGTGGAGCCTTCCGCCGACCCACTCGACCTCCGAGGTGGAGTTCACGCTGTGGAGGCCGTTGTCGAAGGCGTCCAGCGCCTCGAAGAGGTCCTGACGACCGGCCCGGAGCAGTTCGACGATGGCGCGCCGGCCGAAATCGAGCCGGGCGTAGACGCCGGGAGTCAGGAAGCGCTCGATGAGGTCGAGGCAACGCGCGAGCACCTCGTCGCGATCGGCATCCGACGAACGCCACACCAAGGTGTAGATCGGCAGCACCTGGCCGCTCAACAGCGTCATGGCGATCATCTCCCGGATCGCGCTGCGCGACGGGGCGGCGAGGCGCTCGGCGCTGAACTCGAGCACCTGTGCGACCGACGAGATCTGCTCAGCCGGATTCGAGAGGTACGCGATCGAGTTGTTCGAGCCCGTCGTGACCCAGTGGTAGGCGGCACGGTCGGCCAGGACGGAGATGGTCCGGGCATGCTCCAGGACCTCGATGTTGAAGTAGAGGTCCTCGTTGACCACTCGCCCACCTTCGGGGAAGGCGATGCCGTGCCGCCTCAGGAACTCGCGGCGGTACATCTTGTGCGGCGTGAGCGGACCGAGGGGGTTCTGGTCGGTCCGGGTCATGGCGTCATCGTGATTGCGATCGAAGATCGGGAGCGCCCATCCGGCGAGGTGCGTGCGCGATTCCTTCAGGTTCACCGCATCCGCGTCGTTGCGGGAGCCGAGCTCCCACGCGACCGCGAGGGTCTCCGGCGCGATCTCGTCGTCGTGATCCATGAAGAGCACGTACTCGCCATCGGCGAGCCCGATTCCGATGTTGCGCGGCCGGCTGGGCCACCCCGAGTTCTCGATCCGGCTCACGCGATAGTTGGGTCGTGTCGATGCGAATCCGCGCAGCCGATCGTACGTGCCGTCGGGGGAGCCGTCGTCGATCATGATGACTTCGAACTCTGCCTGCGGCAGCGTCTGCGCGTCGAGGCTGCCGATCGTGCGATCGAGCTCGTCTCCCGAGCAATACGTCGGAATGACGACACTGACCTTCATCCACGACAGACTAGCCGAGGGTCCGCCGGGCCGTCGTCGCCGCCGTCAGCGCGACGGCAGGGGACCCGCGCCGGCATCCCGGGCCGCGGTCATGGCATCCCGCCAGCTCATGTCCCTCGCCGACTTGACGGCGCACACCACGACCAGCATCCAGCCGCCCTCGAGGAGCGCGAAGCTCTCCGCGAAGGAGGTCACCGTCACGGCGACCAGCATCAGCGCGGGCCACAGGTACACGACGCTCCGACGGTCGGTCGCGAGCAGCCAGGCGCGTACGAGGGCGACGCCGATCAGCCCCGCGAAGAGCAGCACGCCGATCACGCCCACCTGGAAGTAGACGTCGACGTACGCGCTGAGCGCGGACGACTGCTGCCGTCCGGTCGCCGCCTCGATCCAGAGGTACGGCGGGGAGTCCGGCCAGGAGCCGACCCAGCCCCAACCCTGCAGCGGGTTGAGGGCGAGGTAGCGGGATGCCTCGCGCCAGACGTCGAGGCGCACGTCGAACTCGGCTCGCGCGTCGAGGAGCTCGATGATGCGGATCCGCAGGAGCCACCCGGTGACGAGCGCCGCGATCACCGCGACGAGCAGGGCGATCTGCCACCGCCACCTCGTGGCCGGCGGAACGCGCCGGAGCCCGTAGATGGCGGCGAGGGCCACGAGCGCCGCCGCCAGCGCGATCCATGCTGTGGGGGACCCGGAGAGCACCACGCACACGAACGCGAGCGCGATCGACGCGATCGCCATGGCGCGGGGGACGATGTGCGTCCGCCACTCGACGATGAACGTCAGCAGGGCGACGACGGCGATGAAGCCGAGCAGGTTCCTCGACCCGAAGATCCCCTGGATCGGGCCGAGCGCCGTGATGTCGCCGCGGATGCCGAGGAAGGCGATCGGCAGGTCGAGGAGGATGCCGGAGAGCACCTCGAGCGCGAGCGAGACGCTGAGCAGCACCCTCGTCACGTCGCCGAACGCCCGCACGATCTGGATCGTGTCCCGCATGAGCGCGATGTACACGCCGATGACGGCGAACCCGATGAGGTAGGCCACGCGCACGGCGCTGAGGGCGGGCGTCGTGCTCCAGAGGACGGATGCCGCGCACCACCCGACGAACACCAGGATGGTCAGCGGCAGGATGCCGTACCACTCCACCGCGCGCCACCTGGCGACGAGCGAGACGCCGCAGAGCACGAGGAGGCCGGCGATCATCGCGAGCAGGCCCGGCCAGCCGATGAGGCTGCGGATCAGGTGGGTCGAGAGCCCGACGCCGATGGCCGCGAGCGAGAGCGCCTGGGCGAAGCGGGCGGACCCCGCGAACGCGCGCAACGGCTTCAGCGAATCGGCGCCGGTCATGCGGGGGGTCGCGGCCCGTGCGGCGCGGTCGGCGGAGGCTCGGCGAGTGCGACGGCACGCGATCGCGCCGGCCGGGGCAGGGCGGGCAACGGGTCGTTCGACCACTGGCGGCGCTTGGTCGCCCACGCGATCGCGATGAGCATCAGCCACCCGATCTCGATGAGCAGGCGGCTCTCGGCGAGGCTCTGGCCGAGCAGCGCGACGAGCACGAGCAGGGGAAGCAGCGACGCCGCCGAATACGGGATGGGCCGGCCCGTGACATCCCTCGGCTGATCGACGGCGAGGAACCACGAGCGCCAGAGCGCGCCGATCACGATGGCGGCGAAGGCGAGGAGACCGATGACGCCGAGCTGCATCCACACGTCGAGCCAGGCGTTGTGGGCCTGCAGGTAGACGACGCCCTTGCGCACCGCCAGGTCGTCGAACGGCTCGACCCACGGGACCCAGTACCCGACCCAGCCCCATCCGGCGACCGGTCGCTGCTGCGCCAGCTCGATCACGGAGTTCCAGATGTCGGTGCGACCCGTGAGGTCCTCGCTCTTGCCGAAGAGGGAGAGCAGCCACCCCCAGGCGAGCACGAGGAGGGCGACGGATGCCGCGAGCACGGCCGCGGCGGTCCAGTAGACGTGCCGGCGGCGTTCGGCGCCGACTCGGCGCGTCCAGAGGGCGAACCCGAGGGCGACCGCGACGCCGACCGCGACGAGGATGACGGTGGACGAGCGGGTCAGGACGAAGACGATGCCGCTCGTGACGAGCCAGGAGATGCCGGGCGCCCGGCGCATGCTGCCGGCCGCGAGGAGGCATCCGAAGACGATGAGGCCGATCAGGGCGATCATGCCGAGCAGGTTGCGGCTGGCGACGATGCCCTCGATCGGCCCGCCGTCGAAGAGGAGTCCGCGTGACCAGTAGAAGGCCATCGGGAGCTTCTCGCCCGTGACCTCGAAGTCGGGGAAGTTGGGCAGCACGGGCGCCTGCACGAAGGTCGCGACCCAGAGTTCGAAGACGATCGAGAGGGCGAGGATCCACTTGATCGACGCCGCGAGCGACGCCACGATGCGCGACCACGGCAGGCACAGTACGAGCGCGACGGCCGCGAAGGTCGTGACGAAGCTGATCGCCAGGCCGAGCGCCGTGGCCCCCGGGTAGAACGACCAGGCCAGCGACAGGGTCGCGATGAGGAGGAACGCGAAGGTCGACTTCGGGACCCGTCGCCACGACCATCTCGGCTTGGTGTCGACGATGAGCAGGATGCCGCCGATGACGACGAGCGCGACGGCCGCGCCGAAGCCCCACCAGCCGAGCAGGTTGCGCCAGAACTGCCCGGCGAACGCCGTGAACAGCACGAACGTCGCGTACGCGCCCGTGAGGGCGTGACGGCGATCGGGGCTCATGCCGTCAAGGCTATCGCCTCGTGTGTTGCGGGCCGATGTCGATCGACGGTCTGCGAGCGCCCCGTTTCGCGGCGTCGAGCGAGGTCTTCTCGCGCTGACACCTCTTCGGGGGGCAGCTTCGCAGCACCTGCCGGAAGCCTCGCGCCTACAATGATCTGGTCCCACCCTTTTCGAGAATCTGGATGTCGTCGTGAATCGAGCCGCTGCCGCATCGCAGGGCTCCTCGGGACTCCACGTCAGCAAGGCGGGACTCTGGTGGTCGGCTGACACCGCGGCGCCCGGCGATGCAATCGACGTCGAGGTCGACGGCGCACGGCTCTGGTCCGGACATGTGCCCGACTTGCACGCGGGAGCGCATCAGCTCGATTGGCCCAGAGCGCTCCGCCCGTTCCTCCGGGGCAGCGGTTCGATCGTGGTGCGTTCCTCGACCGATGGGGAGCGCATCGCATCGGGCCCGTACCGATTCGCGGCGGCATCCGTGGGGAGAACGCTCCAGGGCCTCGTCACGGCCGGCACCATCGTCGACAAATGGGGCAAGCTCGCCACGGCAGCGAGCCGCGAACTGCACGAGGCGCTGCTCGACGGCGCTGAGCGGGTCATCGCCGAACTCGAGTCCGGCGGATACACGGTCGCGATCACCGGTGGCACGCTCCTCGGGGCGGTGCGGGTCGGCGCGATCCTCGATCGCGACGACGACGCGGACCTGGTGCTCTATCTCGGCGAGTCGACGCCGGCGGATGTCTCGGTCGAGTCCTATCGCATCGAACGCCTGCTGGAGGAGACCGGACACGAGGTCGTCCGTCACAGCGACGCGCACCTGCAGGTGCTCTTCCCGCGCACCGATCACGGCATCACCGCCCACGTCGACGTCTTCCTCGGCTACCACGACCACGGGGTCTACTGTCAACCGATCCACGTACGCGCGCCGGTCGCGGTCGAATCGATCGTCCCGCTCCGGCGCATCGAGCTCGAGGGGCGGAGCTTCCCGTCGGTCGCGGACGCCGATGCCTGGCTCGCGGCCTGTTACGGCCCGGAGTGGCGGACGCCCGATCCGGCGTTCGTGTTCGAGACACCGATGGACACCAGGCGTCGATACGAGAACTGGTACGGCACGTACGACTTCACGCGGCACCACTGGGAGGCCGATGCCCGCACGCGGGATTCCCGCAGGTCGACGCAGGGCGACTCCGATGTGCGGGTGCTGCTGCGTCGGACGAACGCCGGCGATGCGATCCTCGACCTTGGTGCAGGCGTCGGCGCCCAGTCCGCTGCGCTCGCCGACGCGGGACGGGTCGTGACGGCCGTCGACTTCGCACTTGCCGCCGTCGATGCGGCGCGGGTGCTCTCCAACGGCCGGTTCCGCGTGGAGCGGGCGAACTTCGCACAGGGCCGCGAGGTGATGGACCTGATCGAACGACACGGCGGCCGAGGCGATGTGAGCGTGCTGCTCAGCGATGTGATCGCCTACCTGCCGAAGGCGTCGCGAGCCATCGTGTTCCGGATGATCAGGGCGCTCCTCGGCGACCGCGGCGTCGTCGTCGCATCGTTCCCCGACCGCGAGTCCCGGCGGTACGAGCACCTGCGGCCGGATACTTGGCACCTGCCTCTGCCGTGGCTGCGGGAGGAACTCGAGCCGTTCGGCCTGGAGTTCACGCTGATCAGGCGATCACTCAGGCGCACGCCAATCGGTGTTCGGCGGTTCGCGCAGGTTTCCATCCGTGCGGTGGCACCGCTTCGACGAGACGAGGAGACGTTCATGGCGCGCTTGCGCAAGATGGTGAAGACGGACGACGTGAAGACTGAAGCCCCGCCCGTGCTCGAGACCCCATCCGGCGGCGATTCCACAGTCGCGGACGAACGGCTCGCGACGCTCGAGACGAGCATGGCTTCACTGCGCATGGAGATCGATGAGCTTCGCCAGGATTCCCGCCGAATCGCCGAGCTCTACGACCTCGTCGTGGAGCACCTCGGCCGCGAGCGCTCGGGCGACTGATCGGCGCGCACGTCCATTCCTCGACGCCCGGGGCTCCTGATCAGGGCTTCAGGCCCGTCACCCGGACATCGACGACCTGACCCGTGATGTCGGCTTCGAGCACCCGGAGCGATGTGAGCGCGACCGCATCGGGGTCGAGCAGGGTTCCGTCGGGCTCGTCTCCGAACGCCGCGGTGCGCATGGGGGTCTTCGTGCGTTGCGGGTTCAGGCAGTTGACGCGGATGCCGCTGTCGGCCCACTCGTCGGCCAGGGCCTGCGTGAGATTGACCACGCCCGCCTTGGTCGCTGAGTAGAGGCTGTACCCGGCGCGGCCGCGGGTGTAGGAACTCGACGTGAAGAAGAGCAGCTGGCCGTTCGTCTCGGCGAGGTATCGGTGCGACTCCTGCGCGACCTTGGCAGGCGCGATGAGGTTCACGTCGATCGTGCGGCGGAGTCCGCGCTTCGAGGTGCTCACGAGATGCGAGATCGACAGCACACCGGCCGTGAGGACCACGTAGTCGATCGGGCCATGGCTCGCGGCATCCGCCAACGCCTTGCGGATCTGCTTGCGCGACGTGACATCCGTGCCCGTGGCGCTGCGGCTGTAGCTGTGCACCGTGGCACCTGCGGCGCGGGCCTGCTCGGCGATGCTCGCGCCGATGCCGTACGATCCGCCGAAGACGACGATGGAGCGCCCGCGCAAGTCGAGCTGCTCGAGGTCGCCGGTGCTGAGCGCCGCCGACTGCAGCTGGAAGATCTTGTCCGCGATGTGGATGTCGAGCGGTTCAGTGACCTTCATGTTCTCGGCCGTGCCGAGCACCACCTTGATCGGCACATCGGGAAGGTACTGGAAGACGACGCCGCAGTCGTCGGTGGCGGCGAATCCGGAGTCCTCCGCCGCGAGCTCGTACGCGCGGCGGATGGTGCCGAGACGGAATCCCTGCGGCGTCTGGCCGCGGCGCAGCTTCGCGCGCGACGGGATGCCGGTGATGACCGAGTCCGCATCGACCTCGATGATCGTGTCGGCCGACGGGATCGCGGTGTCGACGGCGTCGTACTCGTCGAGCGCGGCCACGCAGTCCTCGATGATGCGGTCGTCGACGAAGGGCCGCACGGCGTCGTGGAACAGCACCTTGACGTCGTCGTCGTCGCCGAGCGCGGCAAGCGCGAGCTGCGTGGTGTCGTTGCGGGTCTCACCGCCGGGCAGGATGCCGCGAAGCTTCGAGAACCGGGGATCCGCCTTGAGGTGATCGAGCTCGCGAATGGCGCCGGCGTTCATCATGACCAGCACGTGGTCGATCAGCGGGCTCGCCTCGAGCACCTCGAGTGTGTGCTCGACGATGGCTTTGCCCGCGATGCGGATGAGCTGCTTCGGCATGCCGAGCCCGACACGAGTGCCGACTCCGCCCGCGAGTATGACGGCGATGGTTCCGGGCAAGTCGCAACTCCTGACGCAAATACGAACTGATTCTAGGCAAGATCGGCGAGGCCGGTGCCGTACACCCCGGAAAGCAGGGCGGTGGTCGAGAGCAAGTGTGCTCGCCGGAGGCCGCCGACGGAGATCCGCACCTCGACGGGCGACTCCGAATCCAGCATGGCGCGACTCATCGTGGCGGTTCGTACCGCCGTTCGGCTGTAGGGCAGTTCCAACAGCTGGAGCTCGACTGGTTGCGCCAGATGCGTGTGCGCATTCGGCAGCGCGCAGAGCTCGACGCTCAACGATTCCGCTTCATCGACGAGTCCGCCGATTCCGATTCGGACAGGAACGAGGTTCGGCTCCACTCGACCACGCTCGTGTGTCTCGGCATCGCGATCGATCGCGATGATCGTGCGAGTCTCCCTCGGGGAGAGCAGACCCATCGGTCCAGGGGTGTCGAGACCCGACGAGGCGAGTTCGGTCTCGATCACCGTGATGAGACCGGATGCGGTGGTGCGGCCTTCGCGAAACGCGCCGCTCCAGCCGGAGCGCATCATCGCGTTCTCCACTGCGTCGCGGGCGCCGTCACGAGCGGACCAAGAGAGGATCTTCGCTCGAGCGTCGACCATCCACAGGCAGTCCTCTTGGATGGCGAGGGCAAGGAGGTCGCCGGCGAGGAGCCGGAACTCCTGCCATGCCCGAGGCGTCATGTCCGGCACCGCCGTGAAGAAATCTCCGAGGTTGTTCGAGAGCAACTGCGCGATTCTGGCGTGGTAGACGTCCGACGGCGTTTCGGAACGAAGAAGGGCCAAGGACTCCAGTGCGGCCGCTCGTTGATCCCGGATATTCGCCGGTGTGGCAATCGCCTGGGAAATCGAACTCCGATCACTCCTGATGCGCCAGTTCACGCTGACACGATCGAGGATGTCGAAGGACCTCGCATGGATGAACGCCCGTGTCGATGGAACCTGGTCCTCATATCGAACATCGGTCGGGAACGAGATCTCGGACGCTGACCAGAATTCGCGCCGGTAGACCTTGCTCCAAGCGACGGCATTCACCAAGATGTCCGGTCGGTCGGTGAGTCGGACGCCTGTGCGAGGAACGGCGTGGGCTTCGAGCACCCAGGGTGCGGCTGGGGGTGCGTCATCCTCGGTCAGCCTGCGGTACGGGAAGACAGCGAAGTCAGATCCGGATGCTCGCAACGAGGCGATGGCATCCACGTAGACGTGGCGGTCGACGACATCGTCGCCGTCGAGAAACGCGAGGAATTCCCCGCGTGCGAGGCCTTCGCCGCGGTTCCGGGAGGCTCCGAGGCCGATGTTCGGCCACGAATGGACCCGGAAGCGGCGGTCCCATCGAGCGGCCCTGCGCGCGATCTTGAGGGTGGAGTCGGTTGATCCGTCATCGAGGACGAGGACCTCGATCTCGCGGTAGTTCTGCCTCGCAAGGGACGCGAGGCACTCGACGAGATAGCGATCGACGTTGTGAGCGGGCACGACGACGGAGAGCATCCCCGAAACGGACGACCGTCCTCGATGCTGGAGCCGGTAGATGGCCGAGAACGCGATGCGACTCAGCTGTCGAACGGCATCGCGGAGAGGCAGCAGGCTGCTATGGCGAAGAGGGTTGCGGCTCGACGCCGATGCGTTCACCACAGCAGCCCTTTCATGCGTGTACGGGCAGAGTTGCGAGCCCGGATAAACTGGCCGACGGCCACTCGGGCGAATCTCGTCCCGAGTGGCGCACTAGTACCCAAAAATAGTCAGAGGATGGGCGCACGAATGAATGAACGGCCGCTGTTTACTCTGGTCGTGCCAGTTTATGGAGTCGAGCGCTGGATTCCCAGTTTCCTGGACAGCCTCGCGGCTCAGACCGGGGGTCTCTCCGACACCGAGTTGATCTTCGTGATCGATGGTTCGCCAGACGATTCGGAAGGCGTCATCCGACGGTGGATGCACGCGGAGCAGATCGATGCGACGGTGTTCGTCAAGGAGAACGGAGGGCTCTCCTCGGCGCGCAATGCCGGTCTCGGCATCGCGACCGGCACGTGGGTCTCGTACCCCGACCCCGACGACGTGCTCGACCCCGGATACCTGCAGGGCCTTCGCGATTACCTCGCGACGGCGGATCCCGACTACATCGTTGCGCGTTTCATGCCGTTCCTGGGAGACCCGACCACTGCGCGGGACGATCACCCGCTCTCGTTCCGATTCGCACGTGGCACGCGCACCGTCGACATCGATCAGGAGCATCGGCAGATTCCCTTCTCCGTCAACAACTCCTTCGCCAAGGTCGACCACCTTCGCGAGATCGCGTTGGAGTTCGACGGTCGGGTCCGACCGGTTGCCGAGGACGGCGTCTACACCGCTTCGTATCTCAGCACGCTCGAGCGCCGACATGTCGGGTTCATCGCGGAGTCGATGTACCTCTATCGGAAGCGAGAGGACGGGTCGTCGCTCGTGGACCGCTCGTGGATGGATATCGACCGGTACCTCGCCATTCCTCGATGGGGTTTCCGGCACGTCATCGACACCTACTTCGCCGGTCGGACCGCACCGCGATGGCTGCAGAACATGGCCATCTACGACCTGCAGTGGTACTACAAGAACGATCTGCGCAGCGGATCCCCGACCGCGAGCCTCAATGACGAGCAGCGACGAAGCTTCAATGCTCTTGTCGACGAGCTGTTGGCCCGCCTCGAGTCGGCGATGCTCCTCGCCTACAACATCACCAGTATTCCGATGGAGATCCGCCTCACTTGGCTCGCGCGGGCGACCGGGAGCATTCCGGCGCAACCGATCTCCTACGATGTCGTCGACGGACGACGACGACTTGGGCGCGTGCGCTACTTGACCGACGATCCCGATGCGCACGAGCTCATCGAGCTCGACGGCCGTCCTGAAGCCCCCTTCGCTGCCAAGACCCGTTCGATCGAGTTCTTCGGTCAAGCATCGATCTACGAGCGGATCGTCTGGGTCGACGCGATGCGAGAACTGCAGGTGACACGATCGAACTCGTCGGCCCCTGAGCCGGTCACGTTCGGAGGCTATGTACAGCCGGTATCGGCCGTGACGCCGAACCACGTCTGGTGGCGCCACAAGAATCGGGGCGCGCCGTTCGTGCGGAGACCGATGCCGGTCGGCGCTGCGGGCAAGCAGCGACCCACTCTTGTGGGCCGCGCGAAATGGGTCTACGGCAAGTACGAGCCGCGAGTGTTCGCACGGGTCGCACGGATGCCATGGGTCAAGCGGCGCTACGCGAACGCATGGGCTCTGATCGATCGTGACACGATGGCCCGCGACAATGCCGAGTCGCTGTACCGGTACCTCCAAGCGAATCGACCGGATATCAACGCGTGGTTCGTGATCCGAAAGGATGCCCCGGATTTCGCGCGCCTGAAGGCGGATGGATTCAAGCTCGTGCCCGCGGGAACTCGGCAGCACGTGCTCTTGATGAAGCACGCCCGACAGCTCATCTCGTCGCAGATCGATCACTACATCGTCCATCCGTACGACCTCAAGCGGTACGGGCGAGGACCCTGGTCCTACACGTTCCTCCAGCATGGCGTCACCAAGGACGACCTGTCGCACTGGTTGAACAACAAGGCCATCGACCTCATCCTCGCGGCGAATGCGCGCGAAGCGGCGTCATTCAGTGCCGACGGCACGCCGTACAAGTTGACGACACGTGAAGTGGCGTTGACGGGTTTTCCGCGACATGACGAGCTGCAGGCGAAATCCGAACGAGCGCCGAAGGACCTGCTCCTCGTCGTTCCGACGTGGCGGCAGTATCTGCTGGAGCTCGTGCATGGACGTACCAACGAGCGGCGTGCCCTCGAGGGGTTCCGCGAATCGGAGTACTTCACCTCGTGGATGGGATTCCTGGGCAGTGACCGGCTGCGCACGGCTGCGGAAGCCGCCGGGCTGACGATCGCGTTCGCACCCCACCCGAACCTGCAGGATCACCTGACCGCCGAAGACGTGCCCGCCTGGGTGAAGATGATCTCCTACAGCGAAGTCGACATCAAGGACATGCTGGCCCGAGCGCGATACACGGTCACGGACTATTCGTCGCTTGCGTTCGATTCTGCGTACACGAATGCGCCGGTCTTCTACTTCCAGTTCGATCGCGAGCAGTTCTTCGCGGGTGCCCACGCGTACCGGAAGGGCTATTTCAACTACGACACCGATGGGTTCGGGCCCGTGGCCTTCACCGGTGAGGAGTTGCTCGAGGCCGTCGAAGGCGCGCTTGAGACGAACGGAGAGTCGTTGGCCCCTTACCGGGCGGCAATCGAGGGGGCGTTCGAGTTCCGTGACACGGGAGCGTCTGCGAGGACGGTCGCAGCGATCGAGGCCATCTCCTGACGCCTGGCCTCGTTCCCCGGCATGACGTCGTCGTGCTGGGGAACGAGGCGCTCGTGAAACACACGATGCGGATCTGAGCATGGAGACCGAGCGGGCGTCGTTCCGCCGTTCGGACTCGGAGCCGGAACGGCTGATGGCGCGGATCTCCTATTTCGAGTTGACCAACTGCGCCACTTGACGGGAGAGTTCCGGCGTGATGGTGCGCACGAACGTTGCCGTGAGGTGATGACCGTCGCGATAGACGACGATGTTGTCGACGAGCGGCGGGCAGAGGTCGCCATTGCAGTATCGATCCGTCAGATCGATCAGGTGGGTGTTGGTGCTCTGCTGCACGGCACTGCCCTGACCATCGTCCAAGAGCACCTCGCTCTTCGGACGGGCACAGCCCTGTTCAGCCTTCGACTGATGTTCCGCGATGCAGTCGAGCACCTCGCGTGGGAAGCGTGGATTGTCCCGGATCGCGATGACGGGCACATCGGTGTTGGGACGGGCAGCCCATGCTTCGACCATCCCGGCGATCGTCTCGTCGGCGCCGACGCCGTACGGACGCTTGCTCGAGTGCGTGACCAGGATTCCGTCCAGATCTGGAGCGGCATCGATGCGTTCCTCGATACCATCGCGCCATTCCTCGCACGCGGTGGTCGCCTCCGCGGTCGACTGCGGTTGACGGGCTCTCGTCCAGTAACAGGCCGAGTGACCGCTGACATCGATCGACCATCCGTGCTGGTCAGCCATCGCGGCATACGCGCCCATCAATCCGCTGCTGTGTGAATCACCGACGACGAGCAGGTGGGCAGACGCGTCCTCCCGGGGCGGCCCGAGGTGACACCATTTCACCTCGGCTACTCCCGGGCCCGACCAACAGGACTGACGATTGTCGTCATCGTCGTCCAGCGCGTCGAGCGCGGGCGCGATCGATGCACCCATGGTCGCACCGCAGTCACGACTGAACGGTGCCGATTCCGCGAGGCATTCGACCGTGCCGTCGAGGCCGGCCTTGATCGTCGGGGCTTCGGCCGATCTCGAGATGGAAGCAGCTCCGAGCGCAAGAGCGCCGGTCGCGACGACGACGGCCATGCCGAGGGCGGACCAGCGTGCGATGGCCAACGGTCGCGCTCGTCCGAGAAGACGAGGACTGAAGCGCACCGGGTCCTCGATCAGGCGGACGGTCAGCGTCGCGAGCACGCAGGAAGCCAGCAGGATGGCCAGCCGATCGAGTGTGCCGATGTTTCCGTCAGGGAGGACGTACGGCGCGAGGATGATGAGCGGCCAATGCCAGAGGTAGAGCGAGTAGGAGATCCCCGCAAGCCACGCGATCGGTCGCACCGATCCTGCGTGGCCGGCGACGGTCGAGCCGCCCGACCAGATGACCGCCAGCGTGCCGAGCACCGGGAGTGCAGCGGCGGCTCCCGGAAACGGCGTGGTGTCGGAATAGAGCAGTGCGGCAGCGCCGATCGCTGCGATTCCGATCACCGACACAACTCGGCTCAGTCGCCTCGGGGGGTTCACGACAGCGAACGCGAGGAGCGCGCCTGCGCCGAACTCCCACGCCCGGCTGATCGTGGAGAAGTAGCTTTCGCTCGGCGCGTTGAAGGTGAGCCAGGTCGAATAGGCGAAACTCAGCACCGTGATCGTCCCGAGTACTGCGCCGAGTGCCGCCACACGCGTCCCGACAGCGGATCGCCTGAGGAGTGCCAGCGTCACCACGATGATCAACGGAAGCGCGATGTAGAACTGCTCCTCGACGGACAGCGACCAGAAATGCTGAACGGGAGACGCGACATTCTCAGCTGCCAAGTAGTCGACACTGTTGGCGTAGAGCAGCCAGTTCTCGACGTAGAGCGTTGCCGCAGTGGCTTCGTTGAGGAACTGGGTCCAGAGATACTGGGGAACGAACACGATCGTGGCTATGACGCACGCGAAGAGGACCGTGAGAGCGGCTGGGAGCAGGCGCTTCGCGCGTCGCGCCCAGAAGGTGCCGAGCCGGATCGTCCCGTCCTTGTTCACTTCGCGAAGAAGGTGCGACGTGATCAGGAACCCACTCACCACGAAGAACACGTCCACTCCGACGAATCCGCCGGGGAGTTGCGCGGGCCAGAGGTGATAGAGCACCACCGCCAGCACCGCGAGTGCACGCAGCGACTGGATCTCCGGTCGGAGATCGTTGCGAGGCTGAGTTGTCACGTCGGGCGATGGGGTGGCAGTTGCGATCAACATTGTCTCTGTGGTGGGTCGGGTTACCGTCGGAAGAGTGTACGCGTGCGATGGAAGGCTCGACCCATCGCGTCGGCGAAGCGAACCGATCGTCGCGATGACTGTTGAACGAGTGCATCACGAGCAATGTCTCGCTCGACGACGGTCTTCGCGGCCGTCTGCTCGCTCTTTTCGAGTTGCGATTGCGACGCCGAAAGAGCATTGCGCAGGCGATCGAGTTCGCGTTCGGCCTCTGCCACTTCGGCATTCCGATTCTCGAGCGCCGCTCTCGCCTGCCCCAGTTCAGCGGTCCGAATCTCGAGTTCTGACCTGATCTCAGCGCCCGCGACGTCGGCGTCGGCCAGCTTCGATTCCATACGGGCCGCGGTGACTCGCTCCCGTCCGAGTTGGTCGGATACTCGGGTGACCGCCTCGTTCGTGGCGTCCCAGGCGGAACCGGGCACCCAACGCTCGACCTCCTCCAGATTGGACGGAAAATCCGGTGAACCCCCGGCGGCGGATTCGACGATGAAGTCCCACCATCGGTCGATCGACTGTCGCCGAGTATGCCGGATCGGTGTCATGTGCTGATCGAAGCTCGCTCTGTGTTCGACCATGTCATGGGCCATCTGCTCGACGCCGCCATGGAGCCAGGTCTCGGCCGGCGCGACGAACGACTGGAGACCAACGTTCTGCATTGCGCCGCGCATCCGAGCAGAGGTGTAATACGAGAGCGCGATTCCGATGGCGGGAACACCGACCATCGGAGCGAACACGGTGGGGTGATACCTCGAGGAGATGGAGAGCAGCGCACCCTCCGTGATCGCGATCGCCTTCCGCGCCATCATCAGTCCGCAGTCCCTGATACGGCCGCCGATGCTCTCTTCGATGATGCGCTGATTCACCCGCTGATCTTCCGCGTAGGCTCCTTGGAAGGATCCATCATTCGGGATGAGGAGCACGTCGGCATCCAGCGATTCGCTGAGGCGATCAAGCGTCGCGGCAAGTTCCGCGTAGTACTCGTCCTCGGTGAGGTCCGGTGTCGCCGGATACGGTGTGAAGCTCCCGACGATGTAGCGAGCTGGCGTCTTCAGGGCGGCCTCTGCCGCAAGCGCTGCGCCATCGTCCATGGTGTGCACGACTGTCGGTCCGTATGCCGACAGATCAGCGTACGTAGTGACTTCGCGTGCCCCGAAGGCCCTCGAACGACTCACGATCTCGCCGATGAATCGTAGGTCCTCGTCGCGAACCATGGGTCCGACCGTCTGGCTTGAGACGAAGAGCGGCTTTCCGAACTCCTCAGCCAGACGGGCGACGGCGACTCGATCGAGCACGTGATGGAAGTACTGCGAGTTGAGGTTTCCGCCGCCAGCAATCACGACGAAGTCGGACTCGGCGATTGCGGCAGTGGTTGCCGAGTCCGTGGGCGACGGCTTGTTCGTGACTCGGTCGAGTTTGCGTAGGGCTCGTGGTCGATCCCAGCGGGACGAAAAACCGATTCGCGGCACGGCGGAAACATCGTACATTTGCGCGGATACGTCCGGCTCGGCCGCAATGAGCGTGATGTCGGACGTGCCCCGGAGACGAAGCTGCCTGATCGCGACCTCAGTCATGGCCTCGTCACCAAGATGGTAGCGATCTCGCCAGCCGACATCTCCGATGACGACAGCGCGCATGTCTAGGCTCTTCTCTCAACTCAGGCGGCGAGTACTCGGGCGACGCGCGTGCGCATGTCTGTCCGCGGGCGTCGGGAAGACGTCCGCATCCATTAGTAACACGGGCAGTGTCGTCGTGTTGACAACAGACGGTACTCGGGCGCTCGCTTCGTCTCAGAGCAGGACTCGCTTGAGGGGCGTGCGCGCGATGAGCAGGCCGATCGCCAGGGGAATCAGGTACGCCAATGCGAACGTCGCCTTGGATGGTTCCAGCCCGTAGTGGAAGCAGGTCCAGAGAACGAGGGAATGGCCGAGGATGATCGGTATGGCCACCGCCGCGATCGCGGCGACCGGCCTGGCCGCCCACCGGGGGATCAGTCGCTCGCAGGATTCCGCGACCAGGATCAGCCCGCAGGCGATCGCCACTCCCATCGCCAGACTCACGATGGGGTCTCCGATGTTGCCGAACTTGAGGTTGATCGGAGCGAACAGACCGAACCCCCCGAGGAGGAGCGGCGGCACGGCAAGGATGATGCCGAAGACGAAGGGCTTGGTGATCATCGGGCGGTACGTCCTCAGGAGGATCCCGAAGGAGATGAATGCCATGACGGGCAACGCGAGCGTGATGCTCTCGGGCACGGCCGCGATCGAACGCGGGTCGGCGGCTGCCCAGAGCACGCCAACGCCGGCGATGAACCAGACCAGGAACGGCGACAGGTTCCCCAGGATTCGGATGAAGATCGCGGCGAAGAACAACGCGGTGATGAACCAGAACGACGAGTAGGGTGCCCAGGCATGCGTCCCTCCTGCTGCGGCCCTGATCAGCCATCCGACGTCGAGCCTCCCCCGTTCCACGAACAGGATGGTCTGGAACACGGCGGTGACGAGCAGGAGCCATCCGAGGTACGGGACGAGGAGTGTTCGCGTTCGACGTCTCACCTCGTCCCGAGCGGTTCGCTGCGGCTTCCAGAAATATCCGGTGAGGACGAAGAAGAGAACGGTGTGCCAAGTGTAGAACCACGGTCCCGCCCATTCGCGGGCCGCCCAGTTGTGCGTGAGCACGATGGTCCCGATGGTCAGGACGCGAAGCGCATTGAGAGCCACGCTTCGGGTCGTGGCGGATGCTCGTTCCTTGACGACGCGAACTTCCGGGACGCTGGACGCGGGTGCGTCGGCCGGTTCGGAGCGGGCAGGCGTGGGCCCGGGGTGGCCCTTCGAACGGGCCGGCGGGCTCACGTGGACGTGTTCCGGCTGGGAGAGAGAGGTCATGGCGGCTCGCTTCTGCGGGTGTGGCTGGGGGACCGATGACGCGAGCGTCCTTCGCAGGGTATCCGGACAGCTGTGTCCTCCGTCCTCGCGGAGGGCGATGCCGGCGCCCAGTCGTATGGCCGGAAATCGATCTCATCAGCTTTTTCGAGTTCGCTGGTGCCAGCCACGGCGACGGCGCTACCCCTCGGATTGGGGTAAGCGCCTCGTCAAGAATTCGACGTCATCGCATCCACGCCGGTTGAGCCTGCGTTGCGGGAGTCAGGTGCTGCGGCCGAGCCGAACCGTGAGCTCGCGCTCCGTCACCTCGCTGTCGAATCGAAGGCGGCCGCGTCGAAGCGATCGAAGAACTGGGGCGCCGTCGAGCGCAGGTAGGTCGCAGTCGCGTGGTGCTGGTCGCGGTAGACGATCGCCGACCCGACGACGGCCGGGCACCGGCCATCGACGCAGTAGAGGTCGAGCGTGGGCACGATGGGGGCGCCGGTCAGCCGCGCGGCACCGACGTAGCGGTCGGCGATGGCCGTGGCATCCGCTTCTGGCACGTCGCAGGCGCCTGCCCGCAGGTCGGCCTCGGGCGCCTCGATCACGCAGGTCGCCCCGGCGTCACCGATGCGCGGGTTGTCCTCGATGACGACGACCTCGGTGCCGACCTCGGCCAGCCGCGACCAGTTCTCGGCGATGCGCGAGACCTCGGCTGGGGTCGCCTCCGCCTCGCCGCGTCCACCTGCGTACACGACGAGGTCGAACGGCTCGTCGCCGAACAGCAGCTGTTCGGTCTGCTCGAGTCGGCCACGGCATCGGTCGGATACATCCGGATCGCCCGCGGTCTGCAGGCCCCAGACGCACCCGTTGCTCGTGATCGTCGTGATCGACCATCCCGACCCGTCGGCCGCGGCCTCGAAGAGCGACCGGTACATCGCCGCGTGGGAGTTGCCGATGAGCGCGATGCGGGTAGGGCCATCGCCCGCCGTACAGGTCGTGAGGTCGGCGGCATCCGCCTGGGTGTAACAGGCGTATGCGCCGCCGGTGTCGTCGAGCAGGGCCGCGCGGTCGGGCACGAGCGGCTGGTCGGCGAGCACCTCGGCGCATTCCGCGTCGCGGCCGAGGGCGCCGGCACCGAAGCAGGTTCCGACGGTCTCCTGAGCGGATGCCGCGTCTCGATCGAGCTGCGATGCTGCGGCCGTGCCCGCGGCGATGCCGAGCCCGGCGCCGGCCATGACGGCGATCCACGCGCCGATGAGGAGCACCGCGACGAGCGGGCGTCGCGCGGGCACGAGCCAGGAGGCCGACACCCGGCGTTCGACGAGGCGGTTGCCGAGCACCGCGAGCCCGATCGCGAGAGCGATGATCAGCGAGCCCTGCCAGAGGTTCGGCGTCGCGTGCTGCCCGAACACGTAGCGGTACGACACGAGGAGCGGCCAATGCCAGAGGTAGATGCCGAACGCGACGCCGCCCAGCCAGACGAGTGGTCGGCTCGCGAGCACCCGGGTCGCCGCCCACGGGCGCTCCTCGTGCCGGGTGGCGACGAGGAGCAGGGCCGCGCAGCTCACCGGCCAGAGCGCCGCGACGCCGGGGAAGCTGCTCGAGACCGGCAGCACCATGCCGCAGATGATGAGGCCGACGAGTCCGACCCATGAGGCGATCGCCGACGCCGCGCCGCGGAGCGTCAGGCGCGTGCCCGCGAGCGCGATGAGGCCGCCGACGCCGAACTCCCAGAGTCGGGTCGTCGTGCTGAAGTACGCCGTGGGCTGGGCCACCGAGGTCTGCCAGAGCGACCACGCGAACGACGCCGCGGCGACGAGCGCGATGGTGCCGGCGAACATGCCCCGGAATCGCGGGGTGGCGTCTGCACTGCCGGCGCTGCCTTGGCGCGGGCGCAGCGCGAACCAGAGGGAGCCGAGCGCGACCAGCAGCCAGATCACATAGAACTGGCCCTGCAGCGTCATCGCCCAGAAGTGCTGCACGATCGTGTGCGGATCCTCGGCGTTGAGGTAGTCGACCGCGTTGACGGCGAGGAACTCGTTCTCGACGTACAGGGCCGAGGCGAGGATCTCGGTGAAGTTCCGGGCTCGCAGCACCTCGGGTGCGAGCGTGACCGTGATCGCCAGTGCCGCGACGAGCACGACCGCGGCCATCGGCCACACGCGCCGTGCCAGGCGCCCGAGGTACTGCAGCGGGCGGATGCGTCCCTCGCGGCGCACATGCCCGACGAGGGTGAGCGTGATCAGGAACCCCGTGATCACGAAGAAGACGTCGACCCCGCCCGAGACCTTGTCGAACCAGATGTGGTAGGTCGCGACGAGCAGCGCCGCCACGGTGCGCAGGCCCTCGATCTCGAGCCGCTTGGCCGACACAGCCGCGGGGGACACGGCAGACGGCGAGAGCCGCCGGGCCGCGGCATCCGCCGTCGAAGCCATCGAGGAGGTCGGTGCGGTCACGGAGCGCGAGCGTAGCGACGGTCGGCGAACGGCAGGTGAACGTCGGATGCCGCGGGCGAAGGTTCGCCCGCGGCATCCGCCGGTTCTCGTGGTTCAGTCCACGCGCTTCATGAGCGTCACACGAACGCGGCGCTGCCCGTGATCTTGCGGCCGACGATGAGCGTGTTCATCTCGCGGGTGCCCTCGTAGGAGTAGAGCGCCTCGGCGTCGGCGAAGAAGCGCGCGACGTCGTACTCGAGGGTGATGCCGTTGCCGCCGCACGCCTCGCGCGCCCACGCCACGGTCTCGCGCATCCGGGCGGTCGTGTAGGCCTTCGCCAGGGCGGAGTGCTCGTCGCGCTGCTCGCCGCGGTCGAGCATCTCGGACACGCGCACGACCATGCCGAGCGAGGCGGTGATGTTGCCGAGGCTCTTCACGAGCAGGTCCTGGATGAGCTGGTGCGACCCGATGGTCTTGCCGAACTGCACGCGCTCGCCGGCGTACTTCACGGCCGCCTCGTAGGCGCCGATCGAGGTTCCGACGGCCGCCCAGGCGACCTCGGCGCGGGTCAGGCGCAGCACGCTCGCGGTGTCGCGGAACGAGTTGGCGTTCTGCAGTCGCAGCGACTCGGGAACGACCACGTTCTCGAGCGTGATGTCGGCGTTCTGCACGGCACGCAGGCTGATCTTGCCCTGGATCTTCGTGGCGGAGTAGCCAGGGGTCGTGGTGGGCACGATGAAGCCCTTGACCTGGTTGTCGTCGACGTCCTTGGCCCAGATGATCGTGATGTCGCTGAAGGTCGCGTTGCCGATCCAGCGCTTCGCGCCGTTCAGCACCCACGAGTCGCCCTCGCGCTTCGCCGTGGTGCGGAGGCCCTGTGCGGAGTCCGATCCCGACAGCGGCTCGGTCAGCCCGAAGGCGCCGAGGACCTCGCCGCTCGCGAGCTTCGGGATCCACTCCTCGCGCTGCTCCTTCGAACCGCACACGCTGATGCTGCCGGTCGCGAGGCCGTTCTGCACGCCGACGAAGGTGGCGACGGAGGCGTCGACGCGGGCGAGCTCCATCGCGATGAAGCCGCGGAACACGGCCGAGTTCTCGAACGGCTTCGTCTCGTCCCAGCCGAAGGAGAGCACCCCGCGCTCGGCGAGGGGCTTCACGATCTGCATCGGGAACTCGGCACGCTCCCAGTAGTCGCCCACGATCGGCTTGACGTCGGCCTCGAGCCACGCACGGAGCTCGGCGATCGCCTGCTTCTCGCGGTCGGTGAGGAGGGATTCGTACGAATAGAAGTCGCTCGCGAGCGGCTCGAAGGTCATGACAGCTCCAATACGTCGTCGGATGCCACGAGCCTACGTCCGGCATCCGGACGGCCTCCGGGCATTGGTAGCTTTGAGGGAAATCTCGGAAGGGGCCCTCTGGAATGTTTGTGTCGATCGGCAACACCCCGCGCGACTACGCATGGGGGTCCACCTCGGCCATCGCCGGATTCCGCGGTGTGCCGGAGTCGGGGGCGCCCGAGGCCGAGCTCTGGCTGGGTGCGCACGCGGGGTCGCCGGCGCGCATCGTCGGCACGGCATCCGCCGGCACGGCATCCGTCCCGTTCGGCGACCTGGCCGAGTGGATCGCGGCCGACCCCGAGACGGCGCTCGGTGCCGGTCTGGCGGCGCGGGGCGCCCGGCTGCCGTTCCTCCTGAAGGTGCTGGCCGCCGCCGAGCCGTTGTCGCTGCAGGCGCACCCGACGCCCGAGCAGGCGCGCGCCGGCTTCGCGCGCGAGGAGGCCGACGGCCCCGAGATCACGGCCTACGACCGCAACTACAAGGACGAGTTCCACAAGCCCGAACTCATCGTCGCCGTGAGCGAGACCTTCGACGCGCTCTCGGGCTTCCGCCCGCTCGACGAGGTGACGGGCGTGCTGCGCACCCTTCGGGCAGCGGATGCCGCGACCGACGACCCGCAGCCGGTCGCGCTCGACCTCCTCGAGGCCCGACTCTCGTCGCGGCATCCCCTTCGCGACACCGTGGAGTGGCTGCTCCGCGACGGCCGGGGCGGCGACACCGGCGAGGTCGCCTGGGTCGTCGAACGCGTGACGGCGCTCGCGGCCTCCGCTGCGGCGCTCGACCCGGAGTACGCGCTCTCGTTCGAGACCGTCGGCGCGCTCGCCGAGGCCTACCCGGGCGACCCGGGCATCGTGATCTCACTGCTGCTGAACCGGGTGCGCCTGCGACGCGGCGAATCGCTCTACCTCGCCGCCGGCAACATCCACGCCTACCTCGAGGGCCTCGGCATCGAGCTCATGGCCGCGAGCGACAACGTGCTGCGCGGCGGGCTCACGCCCAAGCACATCGACGTCGACGAACTGCTCGAGGTGCTCGACTTCACGCCCATCGCGCCGCCGCGGCTCGAGCCCGAGCACGTCGGTGCCGGGGTCGAGGTCTTCCGTCCCGACGTCCCCGACTTCGTGCTGTACCGCGTCGATGCGCCATCGACGGACGCCGCGTCCGACGTCGCCGCGACCGGCATCGACCTCGACGGACCGGCGATCCTCGTCGCCGAGGGCGGCGACGTCCTGGTGCGCGGGGCCTCCGGCGAGGCATCCGTCGCCCGTGGTGCCGCGCTCTACGTCACGCCCGACGAGCGGCGACTCGTCGTCACCGGCGAGGGCATCGCCTGGATCGCGACCACCGGGAACTGAGCCGCGAGTGTCATCCGCACGGGCCTGAATGGCCGTGGTCTGCCGTACACGCACGCCGGGTATCATGCGGGCCGTGCGCGCACTTCACAAGGTCCTCGTGTTCCCCGCCTGGAGGGACAACCCCTACCTCAACCTCCTCAGCCTGGCGCCCCGCGCCGCAGGCTTCGAGTTCTCTGGCGTCACGGTGTACGAGTCACTCGTGCAGTCCGTCGGTCGCCTCGAGTCCGGCGACGTCCTGCACGTGCACTGGACGACGCCGATCCTGCAGCGCCGGCGCACCGATGCCGACGCCTGGGCCGGCTTGGCCGAGTTCACCTCGATCCTCGACGATCTGCGTGGTCGCGGCGTCCGGATCATCTGGACGGTGCACAATCGCCTCCCGCACGAGCTCGCCCATCGCGAGCCCGAGATCGCGTTGCACCGGCTGCTGGCCGAGCGTTCGGACGTGATCCACGTGATGGCCCCCGCCACGCCGCAGGTGCTCGCCGAGGTCTGCGAGCTTCCCGCCGATCGCGTTCGCACGATCGCGCACCCGAGCTACCTCGGCGTCTACGGTGCGCCACCGGCACGCGGCGCGGCGCGCGCCGGACTCGGGCTCGGGGCCGATGAGCGCACCGTGCTCTTCCTCGGGCAGATGCGCCCGTACAAGGGGCTCGGGACCCTGCTCTCCGCGATGCGCGTGCTCGCCGAGCGTGGTGATCCCGTGCCCACCCTGCTGCTGGCCGGTTCAGCGACCGCCGAGGCGCAGGCCGAGATCACGGCCGCGCTCCCGACCGAGGTCAAGGCGGTCACGCGGTTCGAATTCGTTCCCGACGCCGAGGTCGGCACCTGGTTCGCCGCAGCCGACCTCGCTGTCTTCCCGTACACGTCGATCCTGAATTCGGGCAGCCTGCACCTCTCGGCAGCCTTCGACGTGCCGGTCCTCTTGCCCGGCGAGCCGCACCTCGTGGAGCAGTTCGGCGACGAGCCGTGGGTCGGGTTCTTCGACCTCGCCGATCCCGTCGAGTCGATGGCCACGGCGATCACGGATGCGCTCGCGACATCCGCAGAGGTCGACCTGACCCGGCGATTCGACCGCTTCAACGCCGAACGCTCGCCGTGGCGAATCTCCTCTGACTACGCCGACCTACTCGTCGAGCTCACGACGGCGAACCGGCACGAATCGCCGCAGTCGGTGCACCGCGCCACGGCTGGCGCGCCCGGCAGCCCGCTTCACCCAGTGTGATCGGCGAGCGACGCGGATGCCCCGACGATCGAATCGCAACAGGAAGCGGTCGAACGCGTCGTACTCGGGTGTGACCGCGTCGATGCGGAGGGACACGACCTCGCCGGTGCCGACCAGCTGTGCCGCGGGTCGGAGCAGCACATGCTTCGGAACCGCGTGCGCGGAGATGACCCCGCTGACGACCGTGACGTCATCGACCTGCGTTCGTCGAACGTGCATGGCGTGCGCGACGCCAGACCTCTCGTCGTAGAGCACCGGGTCGAACTCCGCGGCGCCCTGCTCCACGCGGATGCGGAACCTGACGGACGCGCCGGTGCGGACCTCGGTCAGGGTCGCCGAGGCCCGTCGTGACGCTTCGAGCCGCGCGGTGAGATCGGCGGAGCCTCCATCGGTCGCGAGCTCCGGAACCGACCGCAGCAGGTCGGCATGCTCGCGCGGAAGCGCATCGACGATGCGCACGAGCGTCGCGTGGTCTGCCGGTGCGCCCTCGAGTACCACGTCGGCGAAGCAGTCGACGAGGCGATCGCGGACGTCGCGCTCGAAGAGCAGGTCGACTCCATCGCGCTCGACCCCCTCGATGAGGCGCAGCCATGCCGTGAGTCGCCGTGACGTCGAGGGCTCGGGCCCGCTGAAGAGCACCGCGACCGCCGCCGCGAGGTCGCACGAGCCGTCGAGCACGAGCGAGAAGACCGTGCGCTTCGGGCCGGTGCGCTGCGTGCGCGGGTCGCGGCCGATCACCTCGATGAGCTCGCGCACCAGCGCGACGACCTCCGCGTCGCGGGAGGCGTCCCGGTTGTCGGAACGCAGGTACTTCGACAGGTGCACCCAGCCGTCGCGATCGAGGATGAGGGCGGCGTACTGGCTGCGCACCCGATCGCTGCCGTGCTCGGTCACCAGGTGCGCGCAGTGCAGCTCCTGCGTCAGGTAGCTGATCACCGCATCGGCGGAGGCGGCCTTCGCGGTCATCGACGAGGCGCCGGGACGCTCCCGGTAGAGGTAGACGACCTCCTCGATGACGTCGATGCGCTTCGCGGCCAGGTATGCCGTCACCATCGGCACGATGTCGTTCGAGCGGGGAACATCGGGGAAGCGAATGCCGGTGCGGTCCCAGAACTCGCGACGGAACACCTTGTTCCAGCACGGTCGACCGAAGATCAGTGAAGGCTCTTCGGCCAGGCTGATGCCGCGACTGGGCTTCGCGTATCCCGGCCAGTTCGCGGTCGGACGCCACGTGTCGATCGGCGAGAACTTCAGGTAGTCGCCGAAGACGAGGTCGGAGCCTGATGCCTCGAGGCTGTCGACCATGGCCCGGTACGCGCCGCGCGGCACGAGGTCGTCGCCGTCGCAGAAGACGAGATACCGGCCGCGGGCGCGATCGATGCCGATGTTGCGCGCGGTGCCGCCGCCGCGAGTCACCGCGTCGACCAGCCGGATACGGGGGTCGGATGCCGCGAGCTCGGTCAGGAGTGCACGGGTGCCGTCGGTCGAGTGGTCGTCGACCACGATCACCTCGAGGTCGACCTCCTGGGCGAGTACCGACGCGATGGTCTCGCCGACCCACGGACGGACGTCGTGCGTCGGGATCACCACGGAGAGCAGCGGGGCGGGCGGTTCGTCAGCAGACGCTGCGTCCGCGGTCCGGGCTCGGCCGGCCGCCTCGAGGAGACCGGCTGCCGACAGCTCGCCGTCGGTCAGGCCGTCGGTCGGAGGGTCGAGTTCTCCGAGCGCGTCGAGTCGCCGGAGCGCGGCAACGCCCTCCGGCCAGAGGTTCGCGCCGAGCGATGAGCCGAGCGCGCGCCGCTGCACGAGCGACGATGCGCGAAGGTCGAGGTACGTCGTCGCGCCCTCGTGGCGAGGAGATGCCTCGCCCGTCCAGACGTCGATCGGGAATGATCCGAGCAGGGCGGCCGCGTCCCACTCAGCGGCCGGCACCGGCCCGAGGTCGAGCGCCTCCTCGACCGAGCGCGCGAAACGGATGTCGGGCCGGCCCGTGCCGGCGTAGAAGTCGAGGTACTTGAGCGGGTCTTCGGCGCGCGGCGAGATGGGCCGCGACGGGATGCCGAGCGCGTCGGCCACGATCAACGCGTGGAGCGACGTGCCGGTCACGAATCCGCTTGCGGCCAGGTCGCGAACGACCTCCCATGGTTCGGCGAGCGGGCTCCGCGTGTGCTCTGGGGCGAATCGGTCGAGTTCGTTCATGTTCGGCACGGCGATGACGGAGCGGCGCTGTTCGGATTCGGCTGCGAGGTCGGGCCAGAGATCACCGATCAGCAGGGCGGGGTCGCCGTAGACCTCCGGCGCGAGGATGCCGCGGGCGGCCAGGAGTGCGCGGCTCAGCGGACCGCGCACCGCCCTGACGTCCAGCGATGGAGTCAGCGGCTGCTGCATGACCTTGCCGTTGACCCCTGCGCCCCAGACGACGTCGCCGGGCTCGGCGAACTGCAGCACCGACCCGACGCTCAGCACCCGGCGAGCGTGGGAGGGAGCGATTCGGGCGCCGGCGTGACGGGTCTCGAGTACGCGCGCCACGATCAGGGGACCGAGCAGGTCGCCGAAGTTGCCGGTGGCGGACGCGTGCGCTGAGGCCCGACCAGGACGCCAGCTCAGGCAGCGCACGCCGTGGACGATCTGGTCGAATTCGGTGTTCACGCGGGTCATCATAGGTCTCCAACACGACACGTTGGTGTTGTACGTTGCGCCCGTGAAAACCATGACCGGTCGGGTACGAGGGCTCCTGCGGCGCATCGCGGGCCCGGGTCTGCATTTCTTTCGAAAGCTGGTGCTCCGTCGGCGGATGTCGCGGGGCGCAGCCTCCGCGGTCCACGTCCCGCCCACCCATCGCCAGGAGGGCTGGATCTCAGTGATCATGCCGACGAAGGACGTCGTCGGCTACATCGACGCGAGCCTCGAATCCGTGCTCGGGCAGGACTATCGGCGGCTCGAGGTCATCGTCGTCGACGACCACTCCATCGACGGAACACGCGAGCGGCTCGCGGAATGGGAGCGTCGCGACCCCCGCGTGCGGGTGTTCGACGTCGACTTCTCGGACCCGAACGCGTCCCGAAATCACGGCATTCGGAGAACAGCAGGTGAATTCCTCACCTTCCTCGACGGTGATGACGTGCTGCTCGCCGGCGCGTACCGAGATCTCGTCGGCAGTCTCGAACGCACGGGGTCCGATTTCGTCGTCGCCGCATACGATCGCCGCTCCGGTCGGCGGCGGCATCCGGCGGCGTTCTGGATCGACGAGGCGCACGCGACGCGGCGTGAAAGCACGACCGTCGCGGAGCATCCGGACATCATGGTGAATGCCGTGCAATGGAGCAAGGTGTACCGCCGGTCGTTCTGGAACGGCGCCGGCCTGTCGTTCCCCGAGGGCGGGCACTTTCAGGACCAGGTGCTGAGCGCGACGGCATATGCGCGGGCGCGTGGGTTCGACGTGCTCGATCGCCAGACCGTGTCGTGGAGGATCCGGGAGGCGGGCACCTCAATGACGCAGCAGTCCGCGTCCTCACGGCAGATCGCGGACCGCTTCTCGACGGCCGTCTCGGCGCTCGAGGTGCTCGACTGGGAGGCCGGCGCCGACCTCGCACGCCGACGCCTCATCCAGTACCTCTCGAACGACATCGCCATTGCCGGGGCGAGGCTGCCCGACATGGACGCCGACGCGTACGACGCCTTCGCGTCGGGGCTTGCGAGGCTTGCGCCCCCCGCCGATCGGTGGGATGTCTGGAACGAGGTCCCGGCGGCGCCGAAGGTGCTGTACGCCTTGATCCTCGCCGACGAGGAGGCTCGGGCCAGGTCGTTCGTGCAGCGGGGCGGGCTGGATCTGCTCCGCCACCGTGTCGTCGTGCTCGGCGGGGCCGCGTACGTGTGCCTGCCGTTCTGGGGCGAATCGGACCCGCACGTCGGACTCGGGTGGTTCCGCGCCGCGCCGCGCGATCTGCAGGTGCTCGCCGAGCGCGGTCGATCGTTCTTCGCGGCGAAGTCTGCACAGCAAGGGACCCAGGTCGCACAGGTCGAGGTGCTCGACGAGATGGTGTTCGCCGACACGCTGATCGACGGCGCCGCGTTCGATGAGGGGGTGCTCGACGCGGCGGCCGCGGTGACGTCAGTCGCCGACGACGGCCAGTTCGCGGATCGGTTCGACGCGCACGCCGAACAGTCGGCGGTAGGCGGTCGGCGTGGTCTGCAGCACCTTGACGAAGTGATGGCGCATCACCGCGGCCGCTCCGAAGCCCGTCTCGCGGGCGATCTCCTCGAGTGAGAGCGAGGTCTCCTCGAGCAGCTGCTGCGCTCGCAGCAGTCGTTGCCGGTTGAGCCAGGCGTTCGGCGTCGTGCCGGTCTCGGCGCGGAAGCGACGGGCGAACGTGCGCGGCGACATGAGGGCCTTGCGCGCGAGCAGGTCGACGGTGAGGTCCTCGTCGAGGTGCTCGAGCATCCACGCGGTGATGGTGGCGAAGGAGTCGCTGTGGCACTCGGGCACCGGCGACAGGATGAACTGGGACTGGCCGCCGTCGCGCTGCGGCGGCACGACCATGCGCCTGGCGACGATGTTGGCCGCACCCGCGCCGAGCTCGGTTCGTACGATGTGCAGGGCGGCGTCGATGCCCGCAGCCGTGCCGGCGCCGGTGACGATCTTGCCGTCCTGCACGAACAGGACGTCGGGGTCGACCTCGGTGCCGGGGAACATCTCCGACATGAGGTCGGTGTACATCCAGTGCGTGGTCGCCTTGCGGCCGTCGAGGACGCCGGCGTGGCCGAGCGTGAACGCGCCCGAGCAGACGGAGAGCACCCAGGCGCCGCGGTCGACGGCATGGCGGATGACGTCGAGCACCCGCTCGTCGGGCTCGGAGCCGACGAGCGAGGCGGGGACGGCGACGAGGTCGGCCTCGTAGGCGAAGTCGAGGTTCTCGTGCACGACGACCTCGAAGCCCATCTTCGTGGAGATTGGCCCGGGGTCGGCGGCGACGACGTGGTAGTCGAACGTGGGACCGCCCTGCGCGGAGCGGTCGATGCCGAAAACCTCGCAGATGACGCCGAATTCGAACGGGGCCATCTGGGGGAGTGCGATGCAGGCGATGGAGTTGAGCACTGGCCCTCCTTGGCAGGAAAAGAACGATTGCTGTCAACTCTGCCACTCGCGGCAGGATATGGCAAGAACGAGACTTTCTGCCATGACCATTCTCCTGATCCTCATCATCGCCGCGCTGGCCGTCTGGGCCATCGTCGGCGCCGCCCTCACCGCCGCGCACGACGGGTACCACCGACTCGACGCGCGCGACGCGAACTTCCGTACCCCCGTTAGCATCGACTGAGGCTGCCGACCGGGTGCGGCCCGGAAAGGCAGGACATGAGCTGGCTCGTCACCGGAGGTGCCGGTTACATCGGCGCCCACGTCGTTCGCGCGTTCGCCGAGCAGGGCATCGACGCCGTCGTCATCGACGACCTCTCGTCGGGCCGACGCGGCTTCGTCGCCGACGGCGTCCCGTTCGTGCAGGGCTCGATCCTCGACGGCGCGATGCTCGACCGGGCGATGGCGGAGCACGACGTGCAGGGCGTCGTGCACCTGGCCGGGTTCAAGTACGCCGGCGTCTCGGTCTCCCGCCCGCTGCACACCTACGAGCAGAACGTCACCGGCACCGCCACCCTGCTCTCGGCCATGGAGCGGTCGGATGTCGAGCGCATCGTCTTCTCCTCGAGCGCAGCCGTCTACGGAACCCCCGACGTCGACCTCGTGACGGAGACGACGCCGAAGCACCCCGAGTCGCCGTACGGCGAGTCCAAGCTCATCGGCGAGTGGCTGCTCGCCGACCAGGCGACGGCGACGGGCCTGCGCCACACGAGCCTGCGGTACTTCAACGTCGTCGGATCCGGCACCCCCGAGATCTACGACGCGAGCCCGCACAACCTGTTCCCGCTCGTCTTCGACGCGCTGCTCGACGGCCGCACGCCGCGCATCAACGGCACCGACTACCCGACCCCCGACGGCACGTGCGTGCGCGACTACATCCACGTCGCCGACCTCGCCGCGGCCCACGTGGTGGCGGCGAAGCGCCTCGACGCCGGTGAGCCGCTCGAGCCCGTCTACAACCTCGGCTCGGGCGACGGCGTCTCGGTCGGCGAGATCATGACGGCCGTCGCGGCCGGCACGGGCATCGCCTTCGAGCCCGAGATCGGCGAGCGGCGCGCGGGCGACCCCGCCCGCATCGTCGCGTCGGGCGAGCTGGCCGCCCGCGACCTCGACTGGCGCATGCGGCACACGCTGGCCGACATGGTCGCGAGCGCCTGGAGTGCGCGGCAGGCCGCCGCGAAGGACTGACCGCGGGCATCGCGTGCCCGTGGCATCCGCTCAGATCACAACTCAGGAACGCCCTCGGCGTGTCGAGCGCGCGGTGAAGCCTCGACGGCGGATCGAGGGTTTACGATCTGCGACTTGACTCTCACGAATTACACCGGTGTAATTGTTCAAGACACACCCTTCGGGTGGTCGGTACAACTGGGTGGGAGACGATATGAGCAATCCTGAATATCGTTCTGGAGTACCTGACGATTGGTTCGTCGATCCGATTCGGCTCGGCGTTCCTGGGGTTCGTCCGGGGGCCGGCGACGACAATCCGTTGGCATGGCAGAGCGACGCACTGTGCGCGCAGACCGATCCGGAGGCGTTCTTCCCTGAGAAGGGCGGCTCCACACGAGATGCGAAGAAGATCTGCACCGGTTGCGAGGTGCGGGCGCAATGCCTCGAGTACGCGCTCGGCAACGACGAGCGATTCGGCATCTGGGGCGGACTGTCCGAACGCGAACGTCGCAAGCTCCGCAAACGTGCGGTCTGACCGGCAGGTCTGATCGAATGGGCGCCACCCTCCGGGGTCGGCGCCCATTCGCGTCTGCGGGCACGATCACCGCCGGGTCGGATTCGTGGCACGCCCGGTCGGTTCCGGATGCCGCGCCGAGCGCCGCCTAGGCTTGCCCCGATGTTCCCCAGAGTCACCGCCGTCCTCGTCGCTCGTCACGGCGGCGACCGCCTCCGGCACACGTTGGAGGCCATCGGCGCACAGCGGCGTCGGCCCGACGTGTTCGTCATCGTCCTGACCCACCCCGAGGGCGGTGCCCGAGAACTCGCGGCCGACGCGGGGGCGACCCACATCGTCGAGAGCGGTGAGCTGCTCTCCTTCGGGGACGCCGTCACGGCGGGCGAGCGGGTGCTGGACGCACCCGCCGACGAGTCGGATGCGCTCTGGCTGCTCGCCGAGGACTCGGCACCCGATCCGGATGCGCTCGATCGCCTGCTCGCGACGCTGGTGAACGGGCGCACCGTCGCGGTCGCCGGACCGAAGCTCGTGCGGTGGGACGAACCCGACCAGCTCGTCGGCCTCGGACGCACGATGACCAGGTTCGGTCGTTCGGTGCCCGTGGTGCCCGCGGAACTCGATCAGGGGCAGCACGACCACCAGAGCGACGTGCTCGGCGTCGACCCGGCCGGCGTCCTCGTGCGTCACACGGTCTGGCAGGCGCTCGGCGGGTTCGACCCGGCACTGCCGAGCGTCGACGACGGACTCGACCTCGGCGTGCGCGCCAGGCTCGCCGGCCACCGCGTGATCGTCGAGCCCTCGGCCCGGGTGCTGTTCGCCGGAGACGGCGTCGCCGGGCCGCAGGCGGGCGCTCGCGGCTCGGTGCGTCGCCGACGCGATCGGCTCGCACGAGCCGCGGCCCTGCACCGCAGGCTCGTCTACGCTCCCGCAGCGGCCGTGCCGCTGCACTGGCTCACCTTCCTCCCGCTCGCCGTCGTGCGCTCGATCGTCATGCTGCTCGGCAAGAAGCCCGGTGCCATCATCGGCGAGTTCGGCGCCGCCCTCGGAGTGATGTTCGGGTTCGGCCGCGTCGCCCGGTCGCGGCGCGCGCTCGCCGCGGCGCGCACCACCGGCTGGTCGGCCGTCGCCCCGCTCCGACTGCAACCCGACGAGGCCCGTCGGCGCCGTGAGGCGGCCGCCGAGGCGAGGCGCATCCGGGCACGGGGCCGAGCCGACGACGTCGCATTCATCGGATCGGGCGGCGGTTGGGTGCTGCTCTTCTCGGTCGTGGCATCCGTCGTGCTGTTCTCCTGGATGCTCGGTGCCGGCGGCATCGGCGGGGGCGGACTCCTGCCGCTCTCGAACGGGCTCGACGAGCTCTGGCGCAATGCCGCGTACGGCTGGCGCGACATCGGCGCCGGATTCACGGGCGCGGCCGACCCGTTCGCGGCCGTGCTGGCGCTGCTCGGCTCCCTCGCGTTCTGGGCGCCGTCGTTCGCGATGGTGGCGCTGTGGCTGCTCGCGCTCCCCGCCGCGGCGCTCGGCGCGTGGTTCACCGCGTCCCGGCTGAGCGAACGCGGATCGGTGCGCGCCCTCGCCGCGCTGCTCTGGATGTTCGCGCCGATGTTCCTCGCCGCCCTCGCCGAGGGCCGCCCCGGCGCCGTGCTGGCCCACGTGCTGCTCGGCTGGCTGGCCTACGCCGCGCTCGGTGCGGCCCGATCGTGGTCCTCGTCCGCGACTGCGGCGCTGCTCTTCGCCGCGGTCATCGCGGCGGCGCCGAGCCTGGCCCCCGTGCTCGTGATCGGATGGCTCGTCGCGCTCGCGGTCAGCGGTCGGGCGGCGGTGCGCCTCGCCTGGCTGCCCGTGCCCGCCCTGGCCCTGGCCCTGCCCCTCATCGTGGAGCAGTTCACGGGAGGGTCGCCGATCTCCACGGTCGCCGACCCCGGACTCCCGTTCGCCAGTGCCGCGCCGACGGCCTGGGAACTCGCGCTCGGACTGCCCGAGGCGGGATGGGGCGGATGGCCCGATGCGGTCGCCGCGATCCCCGCCCTCGCGGGCCTCGACGCGTTCACGATCATGCTCGTGCTCACGGGACTGATGGTGCCGCTCGCACTCGTGGCGCTCGCCGCGTTCCTCGCCCGCGGCATCCGCGTCGTCCTGCTCGCCGCGGCCGTCGTGATCGGCGGGTTCGCCACGGCGTTCGCCGCGACGCTCATCGCGGTCGCGATCGCGGGCGACGAGGCGATCGGCGTCTGGGCCGGCGCCGGCCTGAGCTTCGCCTGGCTGGGCATGCTCGTGGCGGTCGTGGTCGCCGTCGACGCCCTGCCCAGGTTCCGTGCGGCACTCGGCGCCGTGCTCACGGTGTGCGTGGTGCTCGCGGTGATGCCGACGCTCGGCGCGCTGGCGACCGGGTCCGCGACCGTGGGCGCCGCGCCCGTCCGATCCGTGCCCGCCTTCGTCGAGGCGGAGGCGGAGGCGGATCCTCGCGTCGCGACGCTCCGCATGGAGCCGCTCGCGGGCGGCGGGCTCCGCGCCACGCTCGAGCACGGTACGGGCGAGACGCTCGACGACCAGTCCACCATCGCCCAGACGCGGACCGAGTTGACCGACGACGAGCGCGAACTCGCGAGCGTCGCCGGCAACCTCGCGAGTCGAAGCGGGTTCGATGCGGATGCCGCGGTGCGCGAGTTCGGCGTCTCGTTCGTGCTGCTCGAGCCGGGCGCCGACACGGACGCCGCCGCCGTCGCGACGGCGGAGCGGGCTCGCGTCGCGCTCGACGGCAACCCCGCCCTGATCTCGGTCGGGGAGACCGACTTCGGCACGCTCTGGCGGTTCGTCGATGCCGAAGCGGATGCCGCGGCCACGCAGATCCCACTGACGGCGGGCTGGCCCGGCGGTGTCATCACCGCGGTGCAGCTGATCGTGCTGCTCGCGACGCTCCTCCTGTCCATCCCGACCGGTGCGGGGCGCGAGGAGGATCGTCGTCGCGTCCGCCCGAAGCGGGCGCGCGCCGAGAAGCCGATCGCGGCCCTGCCGTCCGAGGTCGAGGTCGAGGACGGCGACGTGCCCCCGGAGGTCGAACCGTCGCCGGAGGCCGAACCGTCACCGGATGGCGAGGCGGCCGATGCGACCGCAGCCGGGGACGGCCCCGACGAATCCGCGGTCGCCGACGACCCGGCGAACGTCGCCGGCCCCGAGGATTCCCCTGAGCAAGCGCCTGACGGTGCCACCCAACCCGGCGAGGCCGTCGAGCCGGCCGACTCCTCCGAGCCCGTCGAGCCGGCCGTGACCGCCGACTCGGCCGAGCCCGACGCGGCAGCCGAGCCCGACGGCTCCGCTGCCGCCGAGCCGCCCGCGGATCCGGCAGCGCCGGACGAACCCGCCGACCGTCCCGAGAACGGGGAGGCCCCCGATGCCCGTTGACCGCAGTCGCATCATCCGCACGGGCGTGCGCGTCGCCGTCGCGCTGGTCGTGGGCGCCGTGGCGGTGGGCGTCGTCGGCGCCGCCGCGATCGGAAGCTGGCCCGAGCACCGCGCGGAGCCCGGATCGGTCGTCGTGGCGCCCGACGAGGCGATCCAGCAACGGGTGTGCCCTGGGCCGCTCCTCTCGATCGGCGACGACGCGGCGGCCGCCACCGCGGTCGAGTCGTTCGGCTCGACATCGGTCGTGTCGGCTTCGGTGCCCGAGGACGCCGAGATCGGCAAGACCTCCCTCGCGGCTCCCGAGAACTCCGGCGCCGACCAGGACGGCACGCCGGTCGTGCTCGACGCGCAGCCCGGTGCGGTCGAGGCCGGCATGCTGGCCGGCGCCCAGTCCCAGACCGCGCAGTCCGACGTGCTCGCCGGCTTCGCCGCGGCGTCCTGCACCGAGGCGGCCTCGGAGTCCTGGCTCGTGGCCGGGGCGACCACGCTCGGCCGGAGCAGCCTCGTGCTCCTGGCCAATCCCACCGACGTCGCGGCCACGGTCGACGTTCGCGTGAGCGGCGAATCCGGACCGGTCGAGGCGCGCTCCGCCGTCGGCATCACGGTGGCGCCGCGCACGCAGCGCGTGCTCTCGCTCGCCGGACTGGCGCCGAACCTCGCCTCCCCGGTGGTGCACGTCACGAGCACGGGCGGCGCGATCGCGGCCTCGCTCGAGCAGTCCGTCATCGAGGGGCTCGCCCCCGCCGGCATCGAGCTGACGGGCCCGACGGCTCCGCCGGCATCCTCGCTCGTCATCCCCGGGCTCGTGATCGGCGGATCCGGCGGCGTCGCCGCCGACGAGGACCACGCCGAGGGCGATGCGTTCCCCGCGGTCCGCCTCCACGTGCCCGGCGACGACCCGGTGCAGGCCACGGTCGGCGTCGCGAAGGTCGGCGGGGGAGACGGCGACTCGTTCGACGTCGAGCTGCAGCCCGGCACCGTGAGCGACATCCCGCTCGGCGACCTCGCCGCGGGCACCTACACCGTGCGCATCGAGGCCGACGGCCCGGTCGTCGCCGCGGCCAGGTCGAGCATCGGCACGGCCGAATCGGAGACGGATGCCGGTGCGCCGGCGGACCTCGCCTGGTTCGTCGCCTCCCGCCCGCTGCTCGACTCGGCGGTCGTGGCCGTGCCGAGCGGCCCGTCGGCCACGCTGCAGCTGGCCGGCGGCGAGGACGGCGCGACCGAGGCGACCGTCACGGTCGACGGCCGCAGCACGAACGTCTCGGTGCCGGCGCTCGGCGCGGTCTCGGTGCCGCTCCGGGGCCGCGAGGTGCTGCTCGAGGGCGTCGAGGGCGTCTCGGCCGCGGTCACCTACAGCAGTGGTTCGTCGCTCGCGGCATTCGCCGTCATGCCGCCCGGACCGCTCGACTCGCCCATCCGCGTCTTCCCGCGCTGACGCGCGTCGCGATCAGAGGTGCCGGTAGCGCCCGGGGGCGAGCTCCCACGGATCCTTGTCGAGGAACTCGGCGATCGCGCGGAAGACGCAGCTCTCGATGAGGAGCTTCTCATCGCGGTCCTCGCCCTCCTGGAGGCGGAGGAACCGCACGATCGGCAGGCGGTAGAGCGTGATGCGGCGCTCGTCGTGCGCGACCTTCCACCGGTCGATGTGATCGACGTGGATCGCCTCGGCGGGTGCCTGCACGACCTCGAACACGACCCCCTCGAGCTCGGGCCAGAGCCCGCGGAGGTAGGCGGCGGTGCTGGCGACGATCGTGTCGAACTCCTCCAGGCGGGTGCTGAGCGGTTCGAGGTGGGGGCCGGTGACGGCCGAGCGCATGCCGCGCCCGTGGCGGTCGCGGGCCAGTCGCCTCGGCGAACGCGGGCTTGCGACACGACGTGATCGAGGCATGCCTCCATCGTAATGTCCGCCGACGTCGCTACGCTGGTCGAGCCATGAAGAGACGTTGTTCGCGAACCGCGTGCCCCGCCGAGGCGGTCGCGACGCTCACGTTCGACTATGCGGATTCGATGGCGGTGCTCGGCCCCCTGTCGGCGGCGTCGGAACCGCACGGCTACGACCTCTGCGCGGTCCACGCGCGGCGCACGTCGGCGCCCGTCGGCTGGCAGATCGTTCGGTACGTGACGCCCGGTCGGGTAGATTTCACGGCATGACTGCCGCCGGTACTCCTGTCGATCGTGAACGCCTCAACTCCATCGTCAAGGCCTACGACGTGCGCGGCATCGTCGGCGAGGCCCTGACCGAGCAGTCGGTCGAGGCGCTCGCCGCGGCCTTCGTCGACGAGGTCGGCGCGGCCGGCGATCGGGTCGTCGTCGGCCACGACATGCGCGACTCCTCGCCCGGCTTCGCCGAGGCGTTCGCCCGCGGCGCCACGAGCCGGGGCGCCGACGTCGTGGCCATCGGCCTCTGCTCGACCGACGAGAGCTACTATGCGTCGGGCATGCTGCAGGCGCCCGCGGCGATGTTCACGGCGAGCCACAACCCCGCGGCGTACAACGGCATCAAGTTCTCCCGCGCGGGGGCGCAGGGCATCTCGCTCGACACCGGCCTCGCCGCCATCCGCGACCGTGCGGGCGACTACCTCGAGCAGGGCGTCGACGCGGTCGCCGAGCCGGGCACCGTGCAGCACGTCGACGTCCTCGCCGAGTACGCGGCGTACCTGCGCGGACTCGTCGACCTCAGCGGCATCCGACCCCTGAAGGTCGTCGTCGACGCCGGCAACGGCATGGGCGGGCTCACCGTGCCCGCGGTCCTCGGCACCGCAGCCGGGCTGCCCGAGCTGCCGCTCGAGATCGTGCCCCTGTACTTCGAACTCGACGGCACGTTCCCGAACCACGAGGCCAACCCGCTCGAGCCCGCGAACCTCGTCGACCTGCAGCGCGCGGTCGTCGAGCACGGCGCCGATCTCGGTCTCGCCTTCGACGGCGACGCCGACCGCTGCTTCGTCGTCGACGAGCTGGGCGGGGCGGTCACCCCGTCGGCGGTCGCCGCCATCGTCGCGGTGCGCGAGATCGCCCGGGTCACGGCCCTCGGCGAGACCGACGTCAACGTGATCCACAACCTCATCACCTCGCGGTACGTGCCCGAGACCATCGAGGCGTCCGGCGCGAACCCGGTGCGCACGCGCGTCGGGCACTCGCTCATCAAGGACCGCATGAAGGAGACCGGCGCCGTCTTCGGCGGCGAGCACTCCGCGCACTACTACTTCCGCGACTTCTGGGGCGCCGACAACGGCATGCTCGCCGCGATGCACGTGCTGGCCGAGTTCGGCGGCGGGCAGGGCGTGCTCTCCGAGCTCGCCGCGCGCTACACGCCCTACGCGCTCTCGGGTGAGATCAACTCGGTCGTCGACGACGTGCCGTCCGCGTACACGCGCATCGTCGAGGCGTTCACGGGTCGCGGCGAGTTCGACGAGCTCGACGGCCTGACCGTCATCGGACTCACTCCCGATGATGCGTTCTGGTGGTTCAACGTGCGACCGTCGAACACCGAGCCGCTCCTGCGCCTCAACGTCGAGGGGGCGGATGTCGCGACGATGTCGCTCATCCGCGACGAGGTGCTCGGGCTCATCCTCGGCTGAGGCGGCCGACGCTGCGGCGCCCCGCGCCCGAGCCTGCGAGAATGGGGGCATGACGCTCGCCGAGACATCCGCCCTCCCGTTCAAGGTCGCCGACCTCGCCCTCGCCGAAGCCGGCCGCCATCAGCTCCGGCTCGCCGAGAACGAGATGCCCGGCCTCATGGCGCTCCGCGAGGAGTTCGGCGCCTCGAAGCCGCTCGCGGGCGCGCGCATCGCCGGCAGCCTGCACATGACCGTGCAGACGGCCGTGCTCATCGAGACCCTCGTCGCGCTGGGCGCGCAGGTGCGCTGGGCGAGCTGCAACATCTTCTCCACGCAGGACGAGGCGGCCGCGGCCGTCGCGGTCGGCCCCGACGGCACGCCCGACGCCCCCCACGGCGTCCCGGTGTTCGCGTGGAAGGGCGAGACGCTCGAGGAGTACTGGTGGTGCACCGACCGCATCTTCGACTGGAGCGCGGAGGCCGCAGCGGCCGGAGCCGACTGGATCGGCCCGAACATGATCCTCGACGACGGCGGCGACGCGACCCTGCTCGTGCACGACGGTCGCACGTTCGAGCTCGCGGGCGCGGTGCCCGCGACGGCGGCCGACGCGAGCCACGAGTACCGCGTGGTGCTCGACACGCTCCGCCGCTCGCTCGAGACGAGCTCCGACCGGTGGACCCGCATCGCCGACGAGCTCCAGGGCGTCACCGAGGAGACCACGACGGGCGTGCACCGCCTCTACGAGCTGCACGCGAAGGGCGAGCTGCGCTTCCCGGCGATCAACGTCAACGACTCCGTCACGAAGTCCAAGTTCGACAACAAGTACGGCATCCGCCACTCGCTGCCCGACGGCCTGAACCGCGCCACCGACGTGCTCATGGGCGGCAAGGTCGCGTTCGTCGCCGGTTACGGCGACGTCGGCAAGGGCGCGGCCGAGGCCCTCCGAGGCCAGGGTGCTCGCGTCATCGTCTCCGAGGTCGACCCGATCAACGCGCTGCAGGCCGCGATGGACGGCTACCAGGTCTCGCGCCTCGAGAGCGTGATCGGCGACATCGACATCCTCGTCACGGGCACCGGCAACAAGGACGTCGTGCGCCTCGAGCACATCCTCGGCCTCAAGCACCTCGCCGTCATCGCCAACGTCGGCCACTTCGACAACGAGATCGACATGGCCGCGCTCGAGACGCTCGAGGGCGCCGAGAAGGTCGAGATCAAGCCGCAGGTCCACGAGTGGCGCCTGCCCACCGGCCGCAGCGTGCTCGTGCTCAGCGAGGGCCGGCTGATGAACCTCGGCAACGCCACGGGGCATCCGTCGTTCGTCATGTCGAACTCGTTCACGAACCAGGTGCTCGCCCAGATCGAGCTCTGGACCAAGCCCGAGGAGTACCCCGTCGGCGTCTACGTGCTGCCGAAGCACCTCGACGAGAAGGTCGCGCGACTCCACCTCGATGCGCTCGGCGTCGAGCTCACGGTGCTCTCGCCCGAGCAGGCGGCGTACATCGGCGTTCCGGTCGAGGGCCCGTACAAGGTCGACCACTACCGGTACTGACGACGACCCCGGATGCCGCGCACGCATGACGTGCGCGGCATCCGCCGTCTCCGCGGCTATCGCTGCGGGAACCCGACCGGCGTCTGCGTGAGTTCGGGTTCGAGCGCCGCGAGCCGCAGTCGTTCGAGCTCGAGCGCGCGTGCGTCGCGTGCGCGCCGCAGGGCGACCACCCCCGCCAGGAAGCGCTCGGGCGCGGCATCCGGCACCGGCGAGACGAACGGGGCGACCTCGGCCGCGAGCGACGCCGCCATGCGGTGCCGGCTCGACGGGGAGAGCTGCGCGACGTGCTCGAAGTAGGCGGCGACCCGGCGGGCGAGCGGGTCGGGCAGTCGCGCGACGTCGGCGATGCCCGCCCACGACGTCAGCTCGACCGGGACGTCGAACGGGTTGGAGGCGACCCTCGGCACGCGCTCGACCTGCCCGTGCGTGCCCGCCAGGAGATCGCCGAGCCGCTTCGACGACGGGTTCAGGAACCCCACCAGCACCGCGAGGCCGCCGAACGTCAGGTAGATCTCGAGCACGCCGGTGAGCGCGCGGGTGAACGCGTGCCGGAAGCCGATCGAGCCGCCGTCGTCGCGCACGACGCGCAGTCCGAGCGCGAGCTTGCCGAGCGAACGGCCGCGCGTGGCCGTCTCGATCGCGGTGGGCACGACGACGATGATGACCACGACGCCGCCGATGGCGATCGCGCGGAACGCGGCGCCGTCGAGGGTGAGGCCGGCCCCCGAGGCGATGAAGAGCACGCCGAGGAGCAGGACGACCGAGAGGAGCACGTCGATGATGGTGCCCGCGCCCCGGATGAGCGCGCTCGCCGGTCGCAGTTCGAGCGTCACGGCCTCGCCGATGACGATGCCCTCGTCGTCGTGCTGCGCGGGTCGCGTCGGGGCGGGGGAGGCGTCGGCCATGGCTAGTATTCAAGCAGATGGACCTCGACGCGCTCGCCTCCGCCCGCCACGACGACTGGCAGCGCCTCGACGTGCTCTCCAAGACCCGCCGGCTCGACGGGCGCGAGGCCGATGAGCTCATCGAGCGGTATCAGGGCGTGGCATCCGACCTCTCGCTCGTGCAGGCCACGGTGGGCTCGACCGCGCTCGGCGACCGCCTCTCGGTGGGTCTGGCCCGGGCTCGCCTGCGGTTCACGGGAACGCCCGAGAACCCGCTCCGGATCTTCACCCGCTTCGCGGTCGTCGACCTCCCGGCCGCGCTCTACCGGGTGCGTTGGCTGACCCTGGCCGTCGCGGTGGTCACCGTCGTGGTCGCGGGCCTGTACGCCTGGTGGATCGGCTCCGATCCCCGGGTGCTCGCGACCCTCGGCGACGAGGCCGAGATGCAGCTATTGGCCGACGAGGGCTTCGTGGCCTACTACTCGGAGAACCCCGCCGCCTCGTTCGCCGGCTCGGTCTGGACGAACAATGCGTGGATCGCCGCCCAGTGCGTCGCCTTCGGCATCACGGGGCTGTGGGTGCCGGTCGTGATCCTGCAGAACGCGCAGAACCTCGGCATCACGGCGGCGATCATGTTCGCCTACGACGAGGCCGACACGTTCTTCCTCTACATCACGCCCCACGGACTGCTCGAGCTCACGTGCGTCTTCGTCGCGGCGGCGGCCGGCCTCCGCATCTTCTGGGCGTGGGTCGCTCCGGGCCCGAGGCCCAGGGGTGTCGCGCTCGCCCAGGACGCGAGGGCGCTGTTCACCGTCGCGATCGGGCTCGTCTTCTTCCTGTTCGTCTCCGGGCTCATCGAGGCCTTCGTGACCCCGGCGCCGTGGCCCTGGCCCGTGAAGATCGGCATCGGCGTGGCCGCGTTCGCCGGATTCCTCGCCTACATGCTCGTGCTCGGGCGCCGCGCGTACCGCGCCGGGGCGACGGGCGACGTCGCCGAGTTCGACGCGGGGGCCACGCGCATCGTCGCCGGCTGACGGGCCGCCCGAGCCTGCGCCGCGAGCCGCCGGGCGTCGTCCTTCCGGCGGCGCGACGTGCGTCCGGCCATCCGCCACGACGATGCCGAACCATATCGGGCCGCGGGAGCGAACCTCGAGGAGGGACGCGAATGGCGGATGCCCCGTCGGGACATCCGCCATCCGTGGTGATGCAGGTTACGCGGCGATCTTCGCCGGCCGGTCGAAGACGGCCTTGTAGATCACGCCGGCGAGCAGCGCGCCGACGATCGGCGCGACGATCGACGCCCAGAGCTGGCTCAGGGCGATCTGGCCGCCGAAGATCGCGGTTGCGATCGAGCGGGCGGGGTTGAACGAACCGTTCGACACGTTGCCGGCGATGAGCAGCACGACGGTGAGCGTGAGGCCGATCGCGAGCGGGGCGAGGTTCGAGGCGGAACGGCCGGCCGAGGTCACGCCGAGGATCACGAACAGGAACACCGCCGTCGAGACGATCTCGACGATGAAGAACGAACCGATGCCGAATCCGCCGGGCGACAGTTCGTCGTAGCCGGTCGACGCCTTCGTGAATGCCACCATGTCGAACCCCGGGCCGCTCGACAGGATGCCGAGCAGCACGACCGAGCCGAGGATGCCGCCGACGATCTGCGCGGCGATGTAGCCGAGCGTCTCGCGCCAAGCGAAGCGACCGGCGATCGCGAGCCCGAGCGTGACGGCCGGGTTGAAGTGGCCGCCCGAGATCGGGCCGAACGCGTAGGCGCCGACCACGACGGAGAGGCCGAGCGCGAAGGCGACGCCCAGCAGGCCCGTGCCCGCAGAGGAGAAGAAGACGGCGCCGACGACGGCGAAGACGAGGATGAACGTGCCGATGAGTTCGGCGGTGAGTTTCTGCGCCGTCGACGGGGTGGCGACGGGAGTCGGGTCGGACATGACCGGTCCTTTCGTTGGGAGAGCGGGGCGATCACGGTGGGCGTGCGGAGGATCGGCGTGCCCCCATGCCGATCGTTTGCGAACATAGCGATCGGCGTACCCCGAACGGGGGAACTTCGCCGCGTATGACGAAATCGGTATTGGATCGACGCCGGATGACTGCAGCCCCGAACCGGCCTGCGAAGCGCGCAGGATGCCGCGGTGGGCGGCGGATGCCTCGAACGCGACCCTGCGCTCAGAGCCGCCCGGATGCCTTGAGGTCGAGGTAGCGGTCGGCGAGCGCCGGCGGCAGGTCGTGCGGGGCGGCGGACACCGTGTGCGCGCCCGAGCGTCGGATCGCGGCGCCGACCCGCTCGACGTCGAGGCTCGCGCGCTCCGATGCGGCGGCGAGGTAGAGCTCGTCGACGCCGTCGCGACGTGCGGCGTCCGCGACGGTGTCGGGGTCGAGCACGGAGGCCACGATCACGGTGTGCCGGGAGGTGAGCTGGGGCAGTACCGACAGCAGCCCCCGTGCGGAGCCCGGGGCGTCGGCCGTCGTGAGCAGCACGACGAGTGCGCGCCGGCTCGTGATGCGCCGGATCTGCGCCGGGAGTCCGGTCCAGTCCGCCTCGATGAGCTCCGCCTGCACGTCGGCCATCGCATCCACGAGCCGGGCGAGCAGGTGCGGCCCCGTCGTTCCGGTGACGCGAGCCCGGGCCCTGCGGTCCCACGCGAGGAAGTCGACCCGGTCGCCCGCGTGCGTGGCCAGTGCCGACAGCAGGAGCGTCGACTCCCAGGCCGTGTCGAGCCGCGGCTCGTCGGCGATGCGCGCAGCCGCCGTGCGCGACGTGTCGGCGACGATGACGATGCGGCGGTCGCGTTCGGGCCGCCAGGTGCGCACCATGAGCTTCGCGCCGCCATGGGAGACCGGGTCCACGTGCCGAGCCGTCGCGCGCCAGTCGATCGAGCGCACGTCGTCGCCGCGCACGTACTCGCGGATCGAGTCGAATTCCGTGCCCTGCCCGCGCACGAGCAGCGGGGTCCGACCGTCGAGCTCGCGCAGCCGCGTGAGCCGGGACGGCAGGTGCACGCGCGAGTGGAACGGCGGCAGCACGCGGAGCACGCCCGGCGCCACGAGGCTCGCCTGCCGCGACCAGAGCCCGAGGGGACCGGCCGCGCGGATGCTGACGTGCTCGCTGCGGCGATCGCCGCGCCGCCACGGGCGCAGTTCCTGCCGGATGCCGCGACGCTCGCCGGCGGGCACGGCGACCCGGGCGCGGTTCGTCCCGACGACGCCCGCCGAGGGCTCCCAGCCGTCGCGGACGCTCGCACGGAGCATCCGCTCGCCCGTGTTCGTGAGGCTCAGGACGGAGACGACCGCCTCGCCGAGCCGCACGCGCGGCGGAAGGTCGCGGGCGAGCACCACGCGCCGCGGGGATGCCGCGAGCGAGAGGTCGATCGCGCCGAGCCCGATCGACAGCGCGAGCCAGCCGAGGAGCGCGAGCCACGCGGCATCCGCCCCGGACAGGCCCGCGATGACGACGGGCACGACGCCGAGCGCCAGGAGCAGCACGAACCGACCGGTGACCGCCATGTCAGAGGGGGACCTGGACCTGCTGCATGATCGAGCGCAGCACGGAGTCGACCGAGACGCCCTCGAGCTCGGCCTCGGGCCGGAGCTGCACGCGATGCCGCCAGACCGGCAGCAGCATGGCCTGCACGTGGTCGGGCGTCACCGAGTCGTACGCCGTGAGCCAGGCCCACGCCTTCGACGCGGCCAGGAGACCCGTCGTCGCACGCGGGCTCACCCCCAGCCGCAGCGACGGGGACCGTCGGCTCGCCCTGGCGAGGTCGACGAGGTACGCGAGCACGTCGTCGGAGACCCGCACGGATGCCGCGGCCCGGCGCGCCGCCGCCAGCTCGGCCGCGCCGAGCACGGGCGCGACGCCTGCGCCCGCGAGGTCGTGCGGGTTGAAGCCGTCGGCGTGGCGGCGGAGGATCGCGAACTCGTCGTCGCGCTCGGGCACGTCGAGGACGAGCTTGAGCAGGAAGCGGTCGAGCTGCGCCTCGGGGAGTGAGTACGTGCCCTCGTACTCGATCGGGTTCTGGGTCGCGGCGACGAGGAAGGGCTCGGGCAACGGACGCGTGGTGCCGTCGGCCGAGACCTGTCGTTCCTCCATCGCCTCGAGCAGCGCCGACTGCGTCTTCGGAGGTGTGCGGTTGATCTCGTCCGCGAGCAGGATGTTCGTGAACACCGGTCCCTCGCGGAAGGCGAACTCGCCCGTGCGCGGGTCGAACGACAGCGAGCCGGTCACGTCGCCCGGCATCAGGTCGGGCGTGAACTGCAGGCGCCGGGTCTCGAGGTGCAGGGTGCGGCTGAGCGTGCGCACGAGCAGGGTCTTCGCGACGCCGGGCACGCCCTCGAGCAGCACGTGGCCGCCGGCGAGCAGGGCGATGATCAGGCCCGTGACGGCCCCGTCCTGGGCCACCACGGCCTTGCCGACCTCGGTGCGGACCCGATTCAGGGCGGCGCGGAGTTCGTCGTCGGTGCGCACGGATGGCGCGTCGGCGGGCGTCGTGTCGGTCATGGCTGCCTTCCTGGCTGGTCGTCGGGCGTGCGTTCGGGATCGGGCGTCGCGGGCCGCGCCTCGTCGGGGCGGACTGCGCGGACGACGTCGCGTTCGAGGTCGGCGAGCTCGGCGCCGAGCGCCGCGAACGCCGCGTCGCCGGTCGGGACCTCCTCGACGAGCAGCCGCATGACGGATGCCGCGTCGCGTCCGGTGGCGAGCGCCGCGGCCTCGGCGACCACCGAGACGTCGGTCGCGCGCGGGAGGCGGAGCGTCGCGGCGAGGCGCCACACGGCGGCCATGCGCAGCTGGTCGAGGGCGTGCCCGCGCTGCGAGGATCGCGCGTAGAGGCGCGCCCGTCCCTGCCTCGTCTCGCCGGCCGGCACGGTCACGGGCAGTCGCTCGACCACCAGCGGGCCGAGCCGCCGGCCGCGCCACACGCCGGCCGCGAGCGCGACGACGAGGGCCAGCACCATCACCGGGCTCACCCAGCCCGGCGTCAGCTCGCCGAGGGTGGGGGCGGTCGCGGCATCCGCGTCGGTCGGCCCCGGCAGGTACCAGACGACGTCCTCGGTCGCGCCGAGCAGGCCGATGGCGAGTGCGGCGTTGCCGAGTTCGTCGATGCGGTCGTTCGTGAACACCGTCGCCGCACCCACGAGCGACACCCGGGCGGATGCCGCGGCGCCGTCGCCGGTCAGATCGGCTGCCTCCGGCCCCGGCCCGACCGCCAGCGCGAAGCCGAGGTCGCCGTCGCGGAAGCAGCCGCGCCAGCCCGCCGTCGTCGCCGCGTCATCGATCGTGAGCAGGCGCTGGCCGTCGGAGAGCGCACCGGCCTGCATCGCCGCGCGCACGTCGCAGGCGACGTCCTCGATGCCGCCGGATGCCTCGCCCGCCAGCCTGACGCCCGGTGCGAGCGCCTCGAGCGCGCGGAATCCGGGTTCGGCGACGACCAGGCGGGTTCCCGCGTCGACGAGCCCGGCCAGCTCGCCCAGCCGGGTGTCGTCGAGCGTGCCGAACTCGTCGTAGAGCAACACGGTCGCGTCGCCGCCCGCGGCGTCGACGGCGTCGAGGGTCGCGTCGAGCGACCGCGTGGGCGTGACGGTCACGCCGTGGTCGCGCAGCACCTCGACGAGTGCCCCGGAGCCCATCGCGCCGGCGTCATCGGGCCCGAGCACCTCGCCCTGCGCCCGGATGCCGCCTTGGATCGCGAGCACGGCGACCGCGCCGATGAGCAGGACGGCGGCGAGCCCGATCCAGGTGCGGCCGCGGCGGAGGAACGCTCGGGCTGTCGGGGTGAGCGCCTCGGTCCCGGATGCCGCGGCGGGGGCTGCCGGGGTCCTCGGAACGGGTGGCCTCGTCGTGGTCGTCACCGCGTCGCCCCGGTCGGGTCGTCGTCGCCCGCCGCGCCGTGGTCGGCGGCACGGCCGGTCTCGGTGCCGGTCGTGGTGCCGGGGCCGGCGCCGGCGCCGGCGCCGATGAGCGCGGGACGTGTCGCCTGCAGGTCGCGGTCGAGATCGGCGACGCGCGCGTACGCCTCGGCGTCGCCGCTCCGACCCAGGTAGCGCACCCCGTCGAAGTCGGCGGCCGCGGCCGCCAGCCTCGGGGCGAGATCGGGGAACGGCCGCGACGCGGCATCCGCGAGCGAACGCGCCGTCGTGCCGGGATGCACCTGCACGAGCTCGCGCACCACGAGGTCGCGCACGAGTGCGCGGAATCGCTCCTCGATCGCGAGCGGCCAGTCGCCGTCGGCGGCAGCCGCCTCGGCCGAGCGTCGGATCGCCGAGGCGTCGCGGCGGTCGTCCTCGAACGAGGCGGGCGCGCTCCGAGCGCGCCGTCGGAGCCGGGGCACGCCGAAGACGAGGATGCCGACCACGACGAGCACCACGACGCCGACCACGACCAGGAGCGCGACGACCTCGCCGGGGACCGCGCCGGCCCCGTCGAGGAGGCTGAGGAACCAGTCGCGCACCGCCTGCATCGCGCGGTCGAAGGCGTTCGGCTCGTTCGCGCGGTAACGGGGTTCGGAGAGCTCGTCACGGAGCCAGCGCCGGGCCGTCGGCCCATCGGGATCCAACGGCTCGCCCATGAGGGCCAGGGTCGCGGCCACGACTTCGATCATGCCGGGGCGTCGCCGGGCGAGGCGCCGGGCGCAGCGGCTCCGGGGTGCCCGGTCGTCTCGGCCACGGCCGGGGGAGCCGCCCACGGGTCGCCGACCGCGTAGCCCGCGTCACGGAGCTCGACGTGCCGCTGCAGTTCGAGGTCGAGTCCCTCGGTGCGCATGCGCAGGTCGATGTAGACGACGCCGATGACCGCGGCCTGCACGACCGTCGTGATCGCGCCGATCACGAGCGAGAGCAGCATGGCGATGACGGTGACCACGATCAGGATGACGGTCGCCGCGCCCGCGCCGGTGGGGTCGACGATCGCCGAGAGCAGTCCGCCGATGAGCGAGATGGGCTGCACCACGATCTGGGAGGCAACGTAGAGCATCACCCCGACGAGCACGATGATGCCGAGCGTGCGCCAGAAGAAGCCGGTCGTCAGGCGCCACGAGCGACGGACCGCGGCCGCGATGCCGGCCCGTTCGAGGACGATGATGCTCGGCACGAGCGACACGCGGATGCCGAGCCAGAACCCCAGGACGACGAGCCCGAGCACGAGCAGGACCACGACCACGATGCCGACCGCGAGGCCGATGGGGGAGGTCACCGCGCCGAGCACGATGATGCCGACCAGCGCGGCGCTCACGATCAGCAGGGCCGCGGCGACGAGCACGGTCCATCCGATGAGGGGTCCGATGCGCGGCAGCGTGCGCCGCCAGAGCGCCCCGAGGCCGAGCTTCTCGCCCAGCGTGCCCGACGCGACCTCCTCGACCATCACGCCCTGCAGGAAGGCGCCGGCGACCACGGACACCGCGACCGCGACGAGCATGACGAGCACCATGACGCCGATCGAGCCGGGCAGCAGCGCGTCGAGGTCGTCGGGCTGGGCGGAGTCGAGCCGGCCGAGCACGAACACGAAGGCGGGCACCATGACGGCCGTGGTGATCACGAGCACGACGAGCTGCACGAGCAGGCCGCTGCCGAAGGTCGCCGCCGGATTGCGCCGCAGCGTCCGGAACGGGGCCCAGAGCAGCGTGCCGAAGCCCATCGGGCGCAGCGGCAGCAGTCCGGGCCTCGGCGGCGGCGTCCACGCCGCCGGTCCGCCGGGAGCAGCGGCGCCCCACTGCGGTCCGTACGCGGGCGCGGAAGCGGGCATCGGAGGCCGGGGCGTCGGCGAGCCGGGCGCCTGCCAGTCGTGTTCGGACACCTCGATGCGCTCCTTCCGGCGGGTTTCCCATGCTCGCACATCGGGTGACCCCGCGCGCGATCCGCCCCTTGTCGCGGCATCCGACCGAATCCCGGTGGGGTGCGACTACGCTTGACCCACTTGGTTCCGCCGTCCCCGGTCGGCTGCAGAGGAATGAACGGATGACTTCACGCGTACTCGTCGTCGACGACGACACGGCCCTCGCCGAGATGATCGGCATCGTGCTGCGCACCGAGGGCTTCGACCCCGTCTTCTGCGGAGACGGGTCGGGCGCGCTCGCCGCGTTCCGCGAGGCCAAGCCCGACCTGGTGCTCCTCGACCTCATGCTCCCCGGCATCGACGGCATCGAGGTGTGCGCCCGCATCCGGGCCGAGTCCGGCACCCCGATCATCATGCTGACGGCGAAGAGCGACACGGCCGACGTCGTCAAGGGCCTCGAGTCCGGCGCCGACGACTACATGGTCAAGCCCTTCAACCCGAAGGAGCTCGTCGCCCGCATCCGCACGCGCCTGCGCCCGACGCCAGAGTCTGCCGTCGAGACCTTCGCGGTCGGCGACCTCACCATCGACGCCGCCGGCCACGAGGTGCGCCGCGGCGGTGAGCGCATCTCCCTCACGCCGCTCGAGTTCGACCTCCTGCTGACGCTCGCGTCGAAGCCGCAGCAGGTCTTCACGCGCGAGATGCTGCTCGAGCAGGTGTGGGGGTACCACTACAAGGCCGACACGCGGCTCGTGAACGTGCACGTGCAGCGCCTGCGGGCGAAGGTCGAGCACGACCCCGACAACCCGCGCATCGTCATGACGGTCCGCGGTGTCGGCTACCGGGCCGGCGCGACCACCTGAGCGACGGATGACCCCCGTCGCCGACGACTCGCGCCCCGACTCGTGGCGCGAATTCGCGCGTCGCGTCGCCGCCGCGTGGCAGCGCTCGCTGCAGGTGCGCACGGTCTTCATCACGCTCGGGCTCTCCAGCCTCGCGATCCTCGTGATCGGGCTCTACATCTCGTTCAGCGTCGCCTCGAACCTCTTCCAGGACCAGCGTGCGCGGGTGCTCGAGGACTCGAACAACGCGACCACCGCGGCGCAGCTGATCCTCGACTCCTCCGACGCGGCCGACCGCGGGTCGCTCCAGCTGCTCATGAAGGGCACGCTCGACACCGTGACGAGCATCGCGGGCACGAACGTCATCGCGCTCTTCCGAGCGCCCGACGCGCCGACGAACAGCCTCGCCCCGCCCGACCGCCTGAGCCCCGATCTCGCCGGCGTCATCACGCCCGAACTGCGGGCGCAGGTGCAGGAGCACCCCGACGGCCAGTACTGGCAGTCGGTCGCGCTCGAGAACTCGACGGGCGGCACCGACCCCGGCATCGTCGTCGGCAGCATGCTGCAGGTGCCCGCCAACGTCGGGGCGTACGAGCTCTACATCGGCTACAATCTCGCCGAGGCGCAGCAGACGCTCGCGTTCATGCAGGTCACCGGCACCGTCGGCGCCATCGCGCTGCTCGCCTTGCTGAGCGCGATCACGCTCGTCGTGGTGCGCGGGGTGATCGAGCCGATCCGCACGACCGCGTCGACCAGCCGCCGGCTCGCCGCGGGCGACCTCGGGGTGCGCATCCCGGTGCGCGGTGAAGACGAGCTCGCCTCGCTCGCGGAGTCCTTCAACGGCATGGCCGACAGCCTGCAGGCCCGCATCCGCGAACTCGCCGAGCTCTCGGTCATGCAGCAGCGCTTCGTCTCCGACGTCTCGCACGAGCTGCGGACGCCGCTCACGACGATCCGCCTCGCCGGCGACGTGCTCTACGGCCAGCGCGAGTCGTTCGAGGGGCCGACGTCGCGCACGGTCGAGCTCCTGCACACCCAGACCGAGCGCTTCGAGCGGCTCCTCGCCGACCTGCTCGAGATCAGCCGCTACGACGCGGGCTCGGTCACGCTCGTCACCGAGCCGACCAATCTCGTGCACCTCGCGGGCGATGCGATCGAATCGATGTACGAGCTCGCCCGGGAGCGCGGGTCCGAGCTGCGCCTCGAAGCGCCCGGCGGGCACCTCGACGCCGACGTCGACCCCCGCCGCATCCGCCGCATCGTGCGCAACCTGCTCGGCAACGCGATCGAGCACGGCGAGGGGCGGCCGATAGTGGTGGCGGTCGACAGCAACGAGACCGCGATCGCGCTCTCGGTCCGCGACTACGGCCTCGGCATGTCGCCCGACGACGCCGAGCGCGTCTTCGACCGGTTCTGGCGGGCCGACCCGAGCCGCATGCGCACCATCGGCGGCACGGGCCTCGGCCTCGCGATCTCGCTCGAAGACGCGGTCGCGCACGGCGGCGAACTCGACGTCTGGTCGAGGCCCGGCCACGGAAGCGTCTTCCGCCTGACGATCCCGCGAACTCCGGATGTCGCAGCGGTCGTCTCGCCGCTGCCGCTGGAGCCCGTCGACCCCGAGGCCTCGGCGCCGCCGCCGACCGCCTCGATGAGCGCGGTCGTCTTCGACGACCCCCGAGAGGAGGGCCGTGATGCGTAGGCGACTGCTCGCGGCATCCGCCCTGCTGCTCGTGGCGGCCATGCTGACCGGGTGCGTCTCGATCCCGAGTTCGGGCAAGGTGCAGCAGGGCGACCCGGCCCCGGTGGACGCGGCCGCGGACCTCGACATCCTGGTCGACCCGCCGAAGGTCGACGGCACCCAGCAGGAGATCCTCGACGGGTTCATCACCGCCGCGCTGAGCTCGCGCAACAACTTCCAGGCGGCGTACAAGTTCCTCACCCCCGACTTCGCCGAGGAGTGGAATCCCGACGAGGTGGCGACCATCGACGTGCTCGCCGATCGCGAGTTCGAGGAGGTGTCCGACACCCAGCGACGCCTCGTGTCGACGCCCGCCGCGTCGCTGCGCAACAACGGGCAGTACGAGATCGCGACCTCGGCGACCCCGATCCAGCTCGACTACTCGTTCGAGCAGGTCGACGGGCAGTGGCGCATCTCGCTCGCCCCGCAGGGCATCGTGATCGACGAGGCGAACTTCACCCAGGTCTTCCGGGAGTACACGCTCTACTTCTTCGACCCCGCGTACCGCTACCTCGTGCCCGATTCGCGCTGGTTCGCGGGTCGCGAGACGGCGCAGACGAGCGTCGTGCAGGCCCTGCTCGCGGGGTCGGCCGAATGGCTCCAACCCGGTGTGGCCACGGCGTTCCCCGAGGGCACCGAGCTGTCCCCGGCGGCGGTGCCGGTCTCGAACCGCGTCGCCGAGGTCTCGCTGACCGGCGCCGCGTTCGACGACACGCAGAGCGCGCAGCGCATGCAGCTGCAGCTCGACGAGAGCCTGATCGGGAGCGTGCGCAACGTCGAGTCCGTCTCCATGGTGCTGAACGGCGTGGTCTCAGACGTCGGCGAACCCGCGTCGCAGCCGGCGCGCGATCCGCGGGTCGACCCTCGGCCGGTCGTCTTCGACGGCGTGACGTTCGGCTACCTCTCGACCTCGGGCGACGGCATCACGGCGATCGAGGGCCTCAGCGAGCAGGTCGTGGCCGCGGAACCCTCGGGCGCCGCGCTCGGCCCCGACGCCGAGTCCGCCGCGATCCTCGCGTCGGACGGCGTCTCGCTCGTCACGACCGGGGAGGACCCGGTGCTCCTCGATCCCCGCGACGGGCTCATCACCCCGGCCCTCGACCGGGCCGGCATCGTCTGGTCGGTCCCGGCCGACGCGCCGACGGAGCTCGTCTGGTTCGGACCCGACGGCACGTCGGGCCAGGTCGCCGTGCCGTGGTCGGGCTCGAGGATCGCCGCCATCCAGGTGTCCCGCGACGGTACGCGCATCCTCGCGCTGCTCGGCGAGGGCTCCAAGACCTACTTCGTGGCCGCCGCGATCGCGCGCGCCGAGGACGGCACGCCCGTCGAGCTCGGCAGCGTCGTCCTGCGCCTCGCCGAGGTCGACGGCGTGCCGATCGACGTCGCCTGGATCGACGGCCGCACGGTCGCCTCCCTCACCGGGCTGGACGACGGGGCGACCCGCCTCGTCACGCAGGACCTCGGCGGGTTCGCGAGCACGCGGGCCGGTCCGGCCGAGGGCACCGAGATCGACGCGGGCAACAGCGTGCGCGACGTGCGGGCGCTCGACGCCGGCGACGCCCTGCTCGTGCAGAGCGGCGTCGGCTGGCAGGTCAGGGCCGAGGGCATCCGGTTCGCGGCGGCCCAACTGCCCGGCTGAGCCCGCGCCTCCTGCGCGGCCGAACCACTCGTCCTCCCCGGCCCGGCGCGGCGACCTCCGCGCCGCGCCGGGGGTCGACGGTGATCGGCGGTCGCCCCGCCGGGTCACGATTGCCCGGTGCGCCCGTCTTCACCCCCACCGCGGCATCGCCCCAGGGCGTCGCCTGCGCGGCGTCTGCCGGCCTCGTGACGCGCCTCGGCCCCGGAACCCTGCGCCGGGCCCTCCGCGATGCCGTGGCGACCGTGCTGCCGGTCTCCTGCGCCGGCTGCGGGGCACCGGACCGTTCGGTCTGCGCCGCGTGCCGTGCACTCGCGACAGGTCGGCCCACCCGGCTCGACCGGGCGGGCCTCGCCGTCTGGGCCGCGCTCGACTACGGCGGCGGCGTGGCCTCCCTCATCGGCGCCTTCAAGGACGGCGGGCGAACGGATGCCGCGCCCGTGCTCGCGCGGGCGCTCGCCGGCAGCCTCAGGGCAGCGCTCGGCGCCGCGCCGCGCGCGCCGGGCGACGGTCTCCGCGTCGTCACGGTGCCCTCGACGCCCGCCGCGCACCGGTCCCGCGGCTACCGTCCGGTTCCGCTGCTGCTCGACGCATGCGGCATCCGGGCCGACCCGATCCTCGTGCTCACCCGTGACCGAGTCGACCAGGCCGGCCTCGATGCCGAGGCCCGTCGGGTCAACGCCCACGGCGCCCTGCAGGCGCGCGAGCGGCTCGACGGACGACGCTTCCTGCTCGTCGACGACGTGCTCACCACGGGTTCCACCCTCCTCGAGGCGAGGCGCGCCATCAGGACCGCCGGGGGGAGCGTCGCGGCCATCGCCGTGCTGGCGCAGACCCCGCTGCGGATCGACGCGCGTTCAGGATCCTCACGGTGAACAGTTCGTGACATCCGAGGTCGCGGAGGCTACGGTGGCAGGACAGGCGTGGTCCAACCACCCTTCAGAACCGGGTGACACGTCGGTGGATGGAGGTCGTCATGGAACTGAACATCGTCGGACGAAACCTGGGAATCACCGATCGATTCCGCTCATATGCGACTGAGAAGTCGGAGAAGATCGCCCACCTCGCCGACCGAGCCATCCGGCTCGACGTGAAGCTCTCACGGCACCACGAGAAGAACGGCGGATCAGGGCCCGACCGCATCGAGCTCACCCTCGTCGGAAAGGGCCCCGTGGTTCGGGCCGAAGCCGACGGATCCGACAAGTACGCGGCGTTCGACGTCGCGCTCGGCCGACTCCTCGAACGGATCCGCCGAGCCAAGGACCGCCGGAAGGTCCATCGAGGCCAACATCGGCCGACCTCGATACGCGAGGCCACCGATCTCGGATTCGCCGAGGTCGGCGTGCAGGCGGCACGGCCCGAGGTGCTCGAGCAGGTGCGCACCGGCAGCATCCCCGTCGTCGAGGAGGCGGCGACACCCGACGAGGACGAGGTGTACTCGCCGGTGGTGATCCGGCGAAAGGTCTTCGCCTCCGTGCCGATGAGCGTCGACGACGCCCTCTCCTACATGGAGCTCGTCGGCCACGACTTCTATCTCTTCATCGACTCGGAGTCGGGACGGCCCAGCGTCGTCTACCGGCGCAAGGGCTGGGACTACGGCCTCATCGGACTCGATGACGATGCCGACGCGTTCCCCGAGGCCGTCGAAGGAGGCCTGCAGCGCGCCACCGCCTGACCGAGGCATCCGCTCCGGCGCCGCCGCATCCGCGATCCGGGATGCGGCGGCGCCGTCGCGTGCGGCCTCGGATCGCGCCCGATCCGCCGCGTTCGCGGCTGGCGAAGTCGGGCCGGCCCGTTCACCCCGTTCACCGCAGGCGCTCAGCCCGGTGGCCGCTAGCATGGCTATGATGCCGTCGATACGGCGCAACCGGCGTGCCACCGACGTTCCACCCGAGGGACGTTCCACCGAGGAACAAGGCGCGCCGCAATGACAGGAGATCATTCGTGGCTTCGATTCTGGAGAGAGTCCTCCGCGTCGGCGAGGGACGAACCCTCAAGCGACTGCAGAACTACGCGGCGGCCATCAACGCGCTCGAGGACGACTTCAAGGCACTCAGCGACGAGGAGCTGAAGCACGAGACCGTCGAGTTCCGCGAGCGCTACGCGAGCGGCGAGTCGCTCGACGACCTGCTGCCCGAGGCCTTCGCCGCCGTTCGCGAGGCGAGCCGCCGCACGCTGGGCCTGCGTCACTTCGACGTGCAGCTCATGGGCGGCGCGGCCCTGCATCTCGGCAACATCGCCGAGATGAAGACCGGTGAGGGCAAGACCCTCGTCGCGACCACGGCGGCGTACCTGAACGCCCTCGCGAGCCGCGGGGTGCACATCATCACCGTCAACGACTTCCTCGCGAGCTACCAGTCCGAGCTCATGGGCCGCGTGTTCCGCGCCCTCGGCATGACCACCGGATGCATCGTGGCCGGCCAGACGCCGGCGGTCCGCCGTGAGCAGTACGCGGCCGACATCACCTACGGCACGAACAACGAGTTCGGCTTCGACTACCTGCGCGACAACATGGCGTGGCAGGCCTCCGACATGGTGCAGCGCGGTCACTTCTTCGCCGTCGTCGACGAGGTCGACTCGATCCTCATCGACGAGGCGCGCACGCCGCTCATCATCTCGGGTCCCGCATCCGGCGAGGCCAACCGCTGGTTCACCGAGTTCGCGAACCTCGCGCGTCGGCTCACCCCCGGCGAGGACTACGAGGTCGACGAGAAGAAGCGCACCGTCGGCGTGCTCGAGACGGGCATCGAGAAGGTCGAGGACTACCTCGGCATCGACAATCTCTACGAGTCGGCGAACACCCCGCTGATCTCCTTCCTCAACAACTCGATCAAGGCGAAGGCGCTGTTCAAGCGCGACAAGGACTACGTCGTCATGAACGGCGAGGTGCTCATCGTCGACGAGCACACGGGCCGCATCCTCATGGGGCGTCGCTACAACGAGGGCATCCACCAGGCGATCGAGGCGAAGGAGGGCGTGCAGGTCAAGGCTGAGAACCAGACCCTCGCGACCGTCACGCTCCAGAACTACTTCCGCCTCTACGACAAGCTCTCGGGCATGACGGGCACGGCCGAGACCGAGGCCGCCGAGTTCATGTCGACCTACAAGCTCGGCGTCGTCCCCATCCCCACCAACAAGCCCATGCTGCGTCTCGACCAGCCCGACCTCGTCTACAAGAACGAAGAGGTCAAGTTCGCCCAGGTCGTCGAGGACATCGTCGAGCGGCACCAGAAGGGCCAGCCCGTGCTGGTCGGCACGACCAGCGTCGAGAAGAGCGAGTACCTCTCGCGACTGCTCGCGAAGAAGGGCGTGCGGCACGAGGTGCTGAACGCGAAGAACCACGCGCGCGAGGCCGCCATCGTCGCACAGGCGGGTCGCCACGGCGCCGTCACCGTCGCGACGAACATGGCCGGTCGTGGAACCGACGTCATGCTCGGCGGCAACGCCGAGTTCCTGGCCGTGCAGCAGATGCACGAGCGCGGCCTCAGCCCCGTCGAGACCCCCGACGAGTACGAGGCCGAGTGGGACGCCGTCTTCGAGGCCGTCAAGAAGGAGGTCGGCGTCGAGGCCGAGCGCGTGCTCTCGGCAGGCGGGCTCTACGTGCTCGGCACCGAGCGCCACGAGTCGCGCCGCATCGACAACCAGCTCCGCGGCCGTTCGGGCCGTCAGGGCGACCCCGGCGAGAGCCGGTTCTACCTGTCGCTGACCGATGACCTGATGCGCCTCTTCAACGCCGGCGCCGCAGAGAGCCTCATGGCGAAGGGCGTGCCCGACGATGTGGCCATCGAGTCCAAGGTCGTCTCGCGCGCCATCCGCTCGGCGCAGTCGCAGGTCGAGGCGCGCAACTCCGAGATCCGCAAGAACGTCCTCAAGTACGACGACGTCCTGAACCGCCAGCGCGAGGCCATCTACGGCGACCGCCGCCACGTGCTCGAGGGCGACGACCTGCACGAGCGCACGCAGCGCTTCCTCGAAGACGTCATCGACGAGGTGCTCGACGTGCACACCGCCGAGGGCAACCCCGACGAGTGGGACTTCGACGCGCTCTGGAGCGAGCTCAAGACGCTCTACCCGATCGGAATCACGATCGACGAGGTCGTCGCGGAGGCCGGCGAGAAGGGCCGGGTCAACCGCGAGTTCATCCGTCGCGAGATCCTCTCCGACGCGAAGCTCGCCTACCAGCGCCGCGAGGAGCAGCTCGGCAGCCCGGCGATGCGCGAACTCGAGCGCCGCGTGGTGCTCTCGGTCATCGATCGTCGTTGGCGCGACCACCTCTACGAGATGGACTACCTCAAGGACGGCATCGGCCTGCGCGCGATGGCGCAGCGCGACCCGCTGGTCGAGTACCAGCGCGAGGGCTTCGCGATGTTCCAGCAGATGATGGGCTCGATCCGCGAGGAGACCGTCGGATTCCTCTTCAACCTCGAGGTCGAGGTCGCGCAGCAGGGTGCGGGCGCGACCATCGAGGCGAAGGGGCTCTCGCGTCCCGATGCGCCGGCCGACAAGCTGAGCTACACCGCGCCGAGCGACTCGGGCGGGGTCGAGGTCCGCAACCAGCGCGGTCAGGTGCAGCAGGCCGCGACCCAGCGAGCACGCCGGGCCGTGGCGCAGTCGCAGGCGCCGGCGTCCGAACCCGCGGTCGAGCAGCCGCGCGGCGCCTTCGGCCAGCGGCCCGAGGGCGACGCCGCGGCGCCGCAGAACCGTGCCGAGCGCCGTGCACAGGAGCGCAACGGTCGTTGACCGGACGACGAAGGGGGCGGCCATCGGCCGCCCCCTTCGTCGTGTGTGCACCTGACGTCGACGTCAGGGGCACGGCCGATCGAGGGCTGTGCTCCAGCAGGGGTGCGGGGTCGAGTGCCCGCCTCGTACGGGATCGACCTGCCGACCCGCTCGACGGCGGTCAGGCGAGGACCGTCTCCCGGCCGCTGTACCGCAGCATCTCCTCGGCGTCGAGCCGTGCGCGCCCGTGCCGGCCCTGCACGGCGTTGTACCGGCCAGACGACGTCGTCCCATGGTCGCACCATCAGGCGGTGTGCTCGGAGAACCGACTCCGTCAGCGGCTTCAGAGCACGGCGATCGCGCTGGCGCGCCAGCGCTGGTCGAGTCCCTCGAGTCGGATCGCGATCGAACGCACGCGGTGCGGCTGGTGCACGAGCACGACGGCCTCCACGATGCCGTCGGCGGGTTCGGTCACGACGACGCGGCCGATGCGGAAGGAGGGTCTCTGGGGTGACAGGCCCTTGATGCGCCGGGCACGGTTCGCGAGCACCACGCGCTTGGACAGCGTGCGGTACACGTCGTCGGTGACCCATCGCGCGAGCTGCTCGAGGTCGCGAGCGCCAGCCATCACCTCGACGACGCAGTGCGCCAGGCTGTGCAGCATCGCGCTCGGATCGGGGAGCTCGCTGCGTCTCGCGACCTGACGGCCGAAGAATTCGTCATCGTCGATGAATGATGCGGAATCGCGTGCATCGAGGCGGACGGCAGGGCGTGCGGGCATCTGTGCTCCATCTGGGGACGGCGGGCGACGGCAACGGACGATCACCCCCGAACGGGGGACGTTTCGGGCGACCCTGCGACTGAATGTAGAAGTCAGCCGGAACCCGTGTCAAGAGTCTTCCTCGACCTGTGGACAACGTTTCCGTGGAACCGCGTTCTCGGACTAGCGTGCCTGCATGCGGTGGGACCTCCTGTTCGACGATCTCGAAGCACGCCTCGACCAGGAGCAGCGCGACGAGGAGCGTGCGCTCGCACTCGAGGAGGAACGCCTGCGACTCGGCAGGCTCGGCCTTCGCGACCGGCTGACCGTCATGGCCGGTGCACTCGAGCACGACCCGAGCGCGGTCGTGAGGATCGAACTCCGCTCCGGCGAGCCGATCGTCGTGCGACCCTCCGCATTCGGCCGCGACTGGCTGAGTGCCGATCTGCTGGGCGGCGGGCCCGGCGGCCAATGCGTGCTGCCGTTCTCGGCCATCGGCGCGGTCCTCGCCGGCCCGAGGCTCTTGGAGCGAAGCCTCGAACCCCAGCCCCATCCGCCCTCACGGCTCACGGAGCGCATGGGCCTCGCATTCGTGCTTCGCGACCTCAGCCGAAGGCGGGCCCCGGTGCACCTGGCGACGGACACCGGACGCGTGCACGGCACCATCGACCGGGTCGCCCGCGACCACCTCGACCTCGCGGTGCATCCGGCCGGCACCCCGCGCCGCGAACGGGACGTGCAGGGCTATCGGATGGTTCCGTTCGAGCGCGTGCTGCTGGTGTCCTTCGATTCGGTCGGCTGATCTTCGTCGACCTGCGCCGGCGTGTTCCGATCGCGGGTGACGCCGGCCCTCAGGGGAGCAGCCGACGCGGGCCGAGGGAGGTGACGTTCGAGAAGTCGGTCACGTCGGCGAACTCGCCCTGGTGCCACAAGGCCGACCGTCGCGTCTCCTCGAGGCGGAAGTCGATCCAGAATTCGAGTTGGGTGCGCTCGATGCGCCACGGTCCGGCGTCGCCCACCCTGATCGCGGGAAGCTCGCCCGTGCTGATGAGCCCGATGATCGTCGTCGAGTCGACCTCGAGGATCTGGGCGGCATCGGCGACGGAGAGGAACCGCCCGAGCTCGCCCGCTTCTGATGTGCTCACCATCCGATTATCGACCTGCGATCGCGACGGCGGCTCGGGTGTGGATAACTTCACGGCGATCCGACAGGGTTGGGCGACGATGGACGACGTGCGGCGGTCGGTGCCGCCGAAGGGAGCATGATGCCACGTCGTCCAGAGCGAGGCGCGATGCGGCTCGACCCACGACTCGTGATCGGCGTCGTGCTCGTCGCGGGTTCCACGGCCGGCGTGTACGCGCTCGTCAGCGGTCTCGACGACGCCACCGAGGTCTACACCGCGGTGCAGACGCTGACCCCCGGAGACCGCATCACGTCAGACGATCTCGTCGTCGAGCGCGTGCGCTTCGGTTCGCCGGCCGCACGCTACCTCGAACCCGACTCGCTTCCCGACGAGGGGCTCGTCGTCACCTCGACCGTTCGCAAGGGCGAGTTCGTCCCGCTCGCCTCGGTCGACGACGCCGATCGGGCCGGCCTTGCAACCGTCGTCGTCGCCAGCCGTGCCGCGCTGCCGCGCGACGTGCAGGTCGGTTCCCTCGTCGACGTCTGGTCGGCGCACCGCCTCGAACGCGGCACGTACGAGCCGCCCGCCGTGCTCGTGCCCGGGGCCCAGATCGCCGCGATCAGCGAGGCGGGCGGCATCGTCGAGAGCGGATCGGCGACCGTCGAGCTCCTCGTCCCGCGCGAGCGCGTGGCGGCCGTGCTCCAGGCGCTCGCCGCAGAAGACGTGATCGACCTCGTTCCGGCCCGCCCCGAGAGCGACTGATGAGCCGCCTCGCATTCGCCGTGGAGCCCGCGGCGGAGGACCGGTTGCTCGCCGACGCCGTCGAATCCGGGCACGTCGTGGTCGCGCGGGCGATGGGCGTCGCCGAACTCATGCAGGCACTCGACGTCGTCGCCCCCGACGTCGTCCTGGTCGGAGCTGGGCGCGAGACCCTCAGCGCCGAACTGCTCGAGGCATGCGACCTGCGCGGGGTGCGCCTCATCGCGCTCGCCGCGACCGACGCCGAACGCGCCCACGCACGCGCGATCGGACTGCACGAGGTGTTCGACCTCGGCTCGAGCTGGCACGTGCTCGAGGAGGTCGTCAGCGGCGGCGTTCCGGTGCCCTCACGGGTGTCGAGCGATGCTGCGCGCCGAGCCGAGCGCGCCACCGGCTCGGTCATCGCCGTCTGGGGGCCGGGTGGAGCGCCGGGGCGCACCACGATCGCCGTCAACCTCGCCGCCGAACTGGCGGCCGCCGGTCACCGCGTGGCGCTCGTCGACGCCGATCCGTACGGCGGTGCGATCGCTCCTGCCCTCGGCCTCCTCGATGAGGCGCCCGGCTTCGCATCGGCCTGCCGGTTGGCCGGGGCGGACGCGCTCGATCGCACCGAGCTCGAGCGCATCGCCCAGCGGTACTCGTCGCCGAGGGCGTCGTTCGACGTGTTCACCGGGTTGGTCGGACCCAGCCGGTGGCCCGAACTCGCGCGCGACCGCGTCGCGACCGCGATCGGCGGCATCCGGGAGTGGGTCGAGTACGTCGTGATCGACACGGGGTTCAGCCTCGAGCACGACGAGGAGCTCACGAGCGACCAGTTCGCGCCCCGGCGCAACGCGGCGACGTTCGCGAGCCTCTCCGCGGCCGACCACGTCGTGGCCGTCGGCCTGGCCGATCCCGTCGGACTCTCCAGGCTGCTCCGCGGGCACTCCGAACTCGTGGACCTCGTCGATGCCGACCGGGTCCGCGTGGTCGTCAACCGGGTGCGCACGAGCGCACTCGGCATCGACGCCTACGGTCAGGTGCGCCAGACCATGCGCCGGTTCTCGGGCCTGTCCGATGTCGCGATGCTGCCCCACGACGGGCGCGCGACGGATGCCGCGATCCTCACGGCGCGCACGCTTCGCGACGCGGCCCCGAAGTCGCCGCTTCGGACCGCGATGCGAGACTTCGCACACGAGGCGTTCCTCCCGGTTCCCACCCCCGTCGAGCGCCGCGGCATCCGGTTCTCGCGAGCCTCGGTGCGCGCCGCCGCGGGGTGAGCGGGCTCGTGCGAAGGCACCGGCGAACCGGGAGGGATCGCTCGGCGGCATCCGACCAGTACGCTTGGGAGGGTGTCGACCCTCAGTGATCTCGTCCTCGCCCAGGGCCGCAGCAGTCAGGCCGATGTCGACTGGCTGCACATGCTCGTCGGGGACCTCCAACTGCTCGCGGATCTCGCCTTCGCCGATATCGTGCTCTGGGTGCCGTCGGCCGATGAGGAGTTCGTCGCGGTCGCCCACACTCGACCGTCGAGCGCGGCCACGCTCTTCTACCGCGATTTCGTGGGCCAGCCGATCAAGTCGCAGTGGCGCGACCTCGTCGGCGGCGCGTTCGGCGGCGCGCGGATCGTCGACTCCTCCGCGCCCGACTGGTACGAGGAGATGCCGACGCGCGTGCGCGCCGTGCCGGTCATGCGCCGGCTGAGCTCGGCCGGGACTGAGATCGCGCCCGTGCCGGTCGCGGTCATCACGCGGCACACGAACCTGAGCGCCACGCGGACCGCGAGCCGCCAGGAACTGACCTTCAACGAGTGCGCCGACGAGTTGTTCGAGATGATCGCGTCCGGCGACTTCCCTGATCTCGGTGCACCCACCGGTCCGCGCCGCGGCGCACCGCGCGCCTCCGACGGCCTGATCCGGCTCGATGTCGACGGCACCACGACGTTCGCGAGCCCGAACGCGCTCTCCGCGTTCAACCGCATGGGCTTCGAAGACGAGCTCGAGGGCGAATCGCTCGCCGAGGTCACCACCCGCCTGCTCGGCGGCAAGCTCGTCGTCGACGAGTCGCTGCCGCTCATCGTGACGGGCCGGGCCCCGTGGCGCACCGACATCGAGTCGCGAGGGGTCACGGTGTCCCTCCGGGCGATCCCCATCCGGCGCCGAGGCGAGCGCACCGGCGCGATCGTGCTGTGCCGGGATGTCACCGAACTGCGCCACCAGGAGCAGGAGCTCATCACCAAGGACGCCACGATCCGCGAGATCCACCACCGGGTGAAGAACAACCTGCAGACGGTGGCCTCGCTGCTGCGCATCCAGGCGCGGCGCACCCATTCCGACGAGGCCCGTGAGGCGCTCACGCAGGCGATGCGCCGGGTCGGCGCGATCGCGGTCGTGCACGACACGCTGTCCGAGGGGCTCACGCAGAACGTCGACTTCGACCAGGTGTTCGACCGCGCGCTCCTGCTCGTCGCCGAGGTGGCCTCGGCGCACAACACGACGGCCCACCCGAAGCGTTCGGGCTCGTTCGGCGTCCTGCCGAGCGAGTACGCCACCCCGCTCGCGCTGGCGCTCACCGAGCTCGTCACCAACGCGGTCGAGCACGGCCTCGCCGGTCAGGAGGGCGACGTCGAGATCACGGCCGACCGATCGCAGACCATGCTCACCGTGCAGGTCCGCGACACGGGGTCGGGGCTGCCCGAGGGCAAGGTCGGCGAGGGCCTCGGCACGCAGATCGTGCGCACGCTCATCCAGGGCGAGCTGGGCGGAACGATCGACTGGCACACCGTGGTCGGCCGTGGCACCGAGGTCACCATCGAGGTGCCGCTCCGCTGGATCACCTCGGCCTGACCGGCGTACCCGGCGAGGCGTGTCGGGGTCAGCGGGGCGCGGCTTCTCGTCGCCGAATGCTCGTGGGCGCGCCGTGGAATGCACGTCTCGGCCGGCCGGCGGTCGCCGTCGCGGCGGGCCGCGTCAGCCGGCGATCGCGGGCAGCACGCAGCGTGCAGTCGACAGCGCGCAGCACGAAACGACGCCGCGGCCCGGAGGCCACGGCGTCGTGAGGTCGTGCGATGCGTCGGAGTCAGCCGGCGCGGCGTGCGCGTGCGGCGCGGCGCTTGAGGGCGCGGCGCTCGTCTTCGCTGAGGCCGCCCCAGACGCCCGAGTCCTGACCGGTCTCGAGGGCGTACTGCAGGCAGATCTCGGTGACGGTGCAGCGGCCGCAGACGGCCTTCGCCTTCTCGATCTGATCGACAGCGGGACCGGTGTTGCCGACGGGGAAGAAGAGTTCCGGGTCAGCCGTGAGGCAGGCGGCCTTGTCGCGCCAGTCCATGAAGATGCTCCTTGCAGTGTGTTTCGTTTGCAGACGCGCACGATTGCGCGAGCCGAATCCGGCTGTGCTGCGGGGGGAAAGCCGAATCTCGGGAAGTAGGATCGGGATCGATCGGCTCACGTCCCTGTGAGCATCAATTCGGCCTCATAAATGGTCGCATAGCGGAGAGATCGAATCAATAGCCGTGAATGGGATAACGCTGTGAATACCGACGACGAACGCCAGAATATGCGGCCCGCGGCATCCGTCGGCGGAGTGCGCGCAGCGCTGGTGACGGTCTCGATCGTGCTGGCGCTCGAGGCGCTCGCGCTCGTCGCCGTCGTGGTGTGGCTGGTGGTGGACCTGCTGACCATGGAGCCCTCGTCGTATGCCACCGCGATCGCCCTGCTCGTCCTCGTGCTGCTGGGCGCGATCTGGGTGGTGGCCATCGCGATCGGCTCACTGCGCCGGGCGCCGTGGGCGCGCGCGTCGGCGATCGTCTGGCAGGTGCTCCAGGTCTCGATCGCGGTCGGCGCGTTCCAGGGGCTGTTCGCGCGGCCCGACGTCGGGTGGGTGCTGCTCGTGCCCGCGATCACCGTGATCGGCCTCCTGCTCTGGGCCCCCGTGCGCATCGCCTACACGGGCCCCGGAGACGACGAACGGGCGCCGCACGGCGCCTGACGCGTCGTGGGCGCCCGTTCGCGGGCGTTCGAGGGTGGGGGCGGAGCCTGAGCCCGTCGAACCGGCCGAGGGCCGCCCGGGTCAGCCGTCGAGGCCGAGGTCGCGGCGCACGCGCGCCACGTGGCCGGTGGCCTTGATGTTGTACCAGGCACGCTCGATGACGCCGTCGACGCCGATCACGAAGGTCGAGCGGATGCTGCCGACGACGGTCTTGCCGTAGTTCTGCTTCTCGCCCCAGGTGCCGTAGCGCTCCTGCACGGCGTGGTCCTCGTCGGAGAGGAGCGTGAAGTTCAGGCCGTCGCGCTCGGCGAACCGGGCGAGCTTCTCGACGGCGTCCTTGGAGACGCCGACGACCTTGACGCCGGCCGACGCGAAGGAGTTGAGGTTGTCGCGGAAGTCGCAGGCCTCGGTGGTGCAGCCGGGGGTCATCGCCTCGGGGTAGAAGTAGAGCACCACGCGCGTCCCGCGCAGCTGCGAGAGCGTGATCGGCTGGCCGTTCTGGTCGTTCAGCGTGAAGTCGGGTGCGAGGTCGCCGGGGGCGAGTCGTGCATCGGTCATGCCTCAATGGTAGGCAGGCTTCGAGCGCCGGATGTCCCGCAGCGCGCTCCTGGCCCGCTCGACGCGGCCGGGACGGGTCGGAGCCCGGCCGGGGCTGCCGCGCTCAGTGGAAGGTCTCGAGCAGGCGCTGCAGCGAGTCGAGACGCGCTCGGCCGGTGTCGCCCAGTTCGCCGGCCTGGACGGCCTCGATGATCGCGCAGTCGGGCGCGTCGGCGAGGTGCGTGCAGCCGCGGGGGCAGTTCTCGGCGACGCGGGCGAGGTCGCTGAACGCGCCCAGGATGTTCGACGGGTCGACGTGCCCGAGGCCGAACGACCGCACCCCGGGGGTGTCGATGACCCAGCCGCGCCCCGCGGGCGACTCGAGGCGCAGCGACACGGTCGACGAGGAGGTGTGGCGGCCGCGCCCCGTGACGGTGTTGACGACGCCCGTGGCCCGGTCGGCGCCCGGCACGAGCGCGTTCACGAGCGTGGACTTGCCGACGCCCGAGTGGCCCACGAACACGGTGCGGTGGCCGACGAGCTCGGCGGTGATGAGCTCGATCGGCATCTCGTCGGAGCGGGAGCGCACGATCGGCAGGTCGAGTCCCGCGAAGTTCTCGAGGAAGGTCGAGGGGTCGGCCAGGTCGGTCTTCGTGATGCAGAGGATCGGCTGGATCCGCGCGTCGTAGGCCGCGACGAGGTAGCGGTCGACGAGGCGGATGCGCGGCTCGGGGTTCGCCGCGGCGACCACGATGAGCATCTGGTCGGCGTTGGCGACGATGACGCGCTCGACTTCGTCGGTGTCGTCGGCGCTGCGTCGCAGGAGCGTGCTGCGCTCGCGAACCCGCACGATGCGCGCGAGCGTGCCGGCCTCGCCCGTGGTGTCGCCGACCAGGTCGACGTGGTCGCCGGTGACCACGGACTTGCGTCGGAGCTCGCTCGCGCGGGCGGCCGTGATCGTGTGCTCGTCGTCGCCGTTCTCATCGACGAGCACCGTGTACCGGCCGCGATCGACGCCGAGGACGACGCCCTCACGCGCGTCGGCGTGCTCGGGGCGGACCTTGGTGCGCGGGCGACTGCCTCGACGATTGGGACGCACGCGCACGCTGGATTCGTCGAACTCCGGTTCGTCCTCGTCGTCGTCGGCGTCCCACCAGGTCATGCGAGCATCTGCTCCCAGAGCGCGGTGAACTGGGGGAGGGTCTTGCCCGTCGAGCCGATGTCGTCGATCACGACGCCGTCGACGCCGAGTCCGACGATGGCCCCGGTCGTGGCCATGCGGTGGTCGGCGTAGGCGCGCCAGGCGCCGCCGTGCAGCGGGGCGGGCACGATCTGCAGGCCGTCCTCGAGTTCGCGCACCTCGCCGCCGAGCCCGGTGAACTCGGCGACGAGCGCCGCGAGCCGGTCGGTCTCGTGGTGGCGGATGTGGCCGATGCCCGTGAACGTGCTCGGGGTGTCGGCGAACGCCGCGAGGGCGACGAGGTTCGGCACGAGCTCGCCGGCCTCGGAGAGGTCGAGATCGGCGCCGCGGATGCCGCGACCGCCGCCCGGCGTCGGCTCGGGCGCGTGCACCGTGAGCCGGTCGCCGTGGCGTTCGACGTGCGCGCCGAAGCGGGGGAGCAGCTGTTCGAGCTGCGCGCCGACCTGGGTCGTGGTCTCGGGCCAGCCCGTGATGGCGACCCGACCGCCGGCGACCACGGCGGCGACGAGGAACGGCGCCGCGTTCGAGAGGTCGGGTTCGACATGCACGTCGATGGCGCGGATCGGGCCGGGCGCGACGACCCAGCGACCGGGCTCGGGCGAGGCGACCTCGATGCCGCGCTGACGGAGCGTCTCGATGGTCATCTCGATGTGCGGCAGGCTCGGCAGGCGTTCGCCGGTGTGGCGCAGGTCGATGCCCCGCTCGAACCGAGCGGCGGAGAGCAGCAGCCCCGAGACGAACTGGCTCGACGCGGAGGCGTCGAGTTCGACGACGCCGCCCTCGACCCGGCCGGTGCCGTGCACGGTGAAGGGGAGCGCGCCGCGCCGGTCGTCGTCGAGGTCGACGCCGAGGGCGCGCAGGCCCTCGATCGAGCCGCCCATGGGCCGACGGCGTGCGCCCTCGTCGCCGTCGAACGTGGTGGGGCCGAGCGCGAGCGCCGCGACGGGCGGCACGAAGCGCATGACCGTGCCGGCGAGGCCGCAGTCGATGGTCGTGGACCCGAGGAGCTCGTCGGACGGGATGACGCGGAGGTCGTCGCCGAACCCGCCGGTGCCCGGCATCCGCTCGAATCGGGTGCCGAGCGCGCGCAGGGCGTCGATCATGAGCTCGCTGTCGCGCGACCAGAGCGGCGCGTGCAAGGTGGACGGCCCGTCGGCGAGGGCGGCGAGCACGAGTTCGCGGTTCGTCAACGACTTGGAGCCCGGAACGGCGAGCACCGAATCGAGCGGTGCGGTCGAGACGGGCGCGCGCCAGCCCGCGTCGGGCTCGGTGCGGCGGCTGTCGCCGTACGGGTCGAACTCCGGCTCGGAATACTTCGAGATCTGCATCGGTTACCAACAGTAGCGTTCGCGAACGCGGAAGGAGTTGATGCGCGTGCCGGTCACGGAGATGCGTCCCGAGACGTCGAGCAGGATCGTGGTACCCCGTCGCCGGGTTCGGTCCGAGGCCGACGGCCTAGGATGGCCACTGATGACTGCCGACGAGATCGACGCTGCACCCGACGCCGAGCGCACGGTGGGAGAGCTGTTCGAGGAACAGGCCCTGCCGTTCATCGACCAGCTGTACGCGGCCGCACTGCGCATGACGAAGAACCCCGCCGATGCGCAGGACCTCGTGCAGGAGACGTTCGCGAAGGCCTACGCCGCGTTCGGCCAGTTCACGCAGGGCACGAACCTCAAGGCGTGGCTGTACCGCATCCTGACGAACACCTTCATCAACACGTACCGCAAGAAGCAGCGCGAGCCCTACCAGGGCACGATCGACGAACTCGAGGACTGGCAGCTCGGCGGAGCCGAGTCGACCACCGCGCGGGCCAGCCGGTCGGCCGAGGCCGAGGCGATCGACCACCTGCCCGACAGCGCGGTCAAGGACGCCCTCCAGGCGCTTCCCGAGGACTTCCGCCTCGCGGTCTACTTCGCCGACGTCGAGGGCTTCTCCTACCAGGAGATCGCCGACATGATGAACACCCCCATCGGGACCGTGATGAGCCGACTGCACCGTGGCAGGCGTCTCCTCCGCGAGTCCCTCGCCGACTACGCGCGCGAACAGGGCATCGCCGCCGCCGGGCCGGCATCCACCCCCAAGAGGCAGAAGTTGCCGAGGAGCCCCAAATGAACGACTGCGGCTGTGAGAAGGCCCGTGCCGAACTCGAAGAGTACCTCCACCACGAACTGGCCAGTGCGGACGCCGCGGACATCCGCGCGCACGTCGAGAACTGCGCCGACTGCCGGAACGAGCTCCGTGTCGGCGTCGCGATCACCGAGGTGATGCAGCGGGCCTGCAAGGAGAGCGCGCCCGAGCAGTTGCGGCTCCTCGTGCTGACGCAGATCCGCACCGTGCAGGCCGGCCACAGCGCGATCGCGGACTGAGCCTCCGGCCGGTCCGGTGAACGGGGCCGACGCTCCGAGCTTCAACCGTTCGACGGACGCCGGCGGCGCGGCGCCCGCGTAGCGTCGAGATCGATGAACTCCGACGCCCCCACTCCCAGTCCCGTCCGGCACGGTCGAGTCCCGACCTGGCTCCGGATCCTGCTTCCCTCCGTCCTGATCCTCGCGTGGTTCGCCGCGTTCGGCGCGGGCGGTGCCTCGTTCGGCACGTTGAGCGACGTCGTCGTGAACGACCAGGCGCAGTTCCTGCCCGCGTCATCCGAATCGGCCGAGGTCCAGGACCTCCAGGCCGGATTCCGCGGCGACGAGTCGATCCCGGCGATCGTGGTGTACGCCCGCGACGGCGGACTCACCGACGCGGATGCCACGGCGATCGCCGCGGACGCGGAGGCGTTCGCGGCCGTCGACGGCGTCGTCGAGGACGGCGTGTCGCCCGCGGTGGAATCCGAGGACGGTGCGGCGGTCGAGGTGTTCGTCCAGATCGACGCCGACGCCGAGACGAAGGAGGTCGTCGGGGAGCTCCGCGATCAGGTCGCCTCGACGTCCGTCGACGGGCTCGAGGGAGCAGTCACCGGGCCGGCCGGATTCACGACCGATCTCTCCGACGCCTTCGCCGGGATCGACGGGCTGCTGCTGCTGGTCGCATTCGGAGCCGTGTTCCTGATCCTCGTGATCGTCTACCGCTCGCCGCTCCTGCCGTTCATCGTGCTCGGCACCAGCCTGACCGCGCTGTGCGCGTCGGTGCTCGTCGTCGTGGCGCTGGCCCAGGCGGACGTGCTCGTGCTGAACGGGCAGACGCAGGGCATCCTGTTCATCCTCGTCATCGGCGCCGCGACCGACTACTCGCTGCTCTACATCGCGCGGTACCGGGAGGCGCTGCACACCCACGAGCTCAAGTGGGATGCCACGTGGGCCGCGCTCCGCGGTTCGTGGGAGCCGATCCTGGCGTCGGGCGGCACGGTGATCGCCGGGCTGCTCATGCTCCTCGCGAGCGACCTGACCTCGAACAAGCTCCTCGGCCCGGTCTCGGCGATCGGCATCGCGTTCGCGCTGCTCACCTCGCTGACCCTGCTGCCGGCGCTCATGTTCTGGGCCGGCCGCACCGCGTTCTGGCCGGTGCGTCCGAAGGTCTCCGCGCATGTCGAGGCCGATGACGTCGTCGCGCGGCGCGGCATCTGGCCGAAGGTCGCGCGTCTCGTGGCCAGGCGACCGCGCGTCACGTGGATCGTGTCGACCCTGCTGCTCGCGGTCATGGCGCTGGGCGTCACCCAGCTGAAGGCCGACGGCGTGCCGTCGAGCGAGTTCGTGCTCGGGCAGTCGGAGGCGCGCGACGGGCAGGCGCTGCTCAGCGAGCACTTCCCGGGCGGCTCCGGCACGCCCACCGTGATCATCGCGTCCGAGGAGGACCTCGACGCGGTCGCCTCGGTCGTGCTCGCGACCGACGGCGTCGACTCGCTCGCCGTGGTCTCCGCGGACTCGCCGAGCGGTTCGCTCCCGGTCACCGAGGACGGCGTCCAGCCGCTCGGGCCTCCCGGAAGCCCGGCGGGCGAGCCGACGGTCGTCGACGGCCTCGTCGAGCTCGACGCCACGCTCGACGCCGCAAGCGACTCCGACGAGGCCGAAGCGGTGATCCTCGAGCTGCGCGACGGACTCGCGGGGGTCTCGACCACCGATCAGCCCGTGCTCGTCGGCGGCGCGACCGCGGTCGACCTCGACACGAAGGTCGCGTCGATCCACGACCGCAACCTGATCATCCCGCTCGTGCTCGGCGTGATCCTGCTGATCCTGATGCTCCTGCTTCGGGCGATCGTCGCGCCGCTGCTGCTCATCGGCACCGTCGTGCTCTCGTTCGCGGCTGCGCTCGGCGTGTCGGCGCTCGTCTTCAACGGCGTGTTCGGATTCGCGGGCGCCGATCCCGTGGTGCCGCTGTTCGGGTTCGTGTTCCTCGTCGCCCTCGGCGTCGACTACAACATCTTCCTCATGACCCGGGTCCGGGAGGAGAGCCTGAAGCACGGGACGCGCGAGGGCGTGCTGCGCGGCCTGGTCGTCACCGGCGGGGTCATCACCTCGGCGGGGCTCGTGCTCGCGGCGACGTTCGCGGCGCTCGGCGTGCTGCCGATCCTGTTCCTCGCCCAGCTCGCCTTCATCGTGGCGTTCGGCGTGCTGCTGGACACGTTCCTGGTGCGCTCGCTCCTCGTGCCGGCGCTCGCCTTCGATCTCGGGCGGGTCATCTGGTGGCCGTCGAAGCTCTGGCGGTCGGAGCGGGGCGGTCCGTCGCGGGAGGCCATCGCGGCCGAGCTCGAGGAGGATGCCGCCGACGACGCGCAGCATCTCCCGGTGCATCGGGCCTGAGTCGCCCGCCTCGAACACGGAAGAGGGCGGATGCCACGTGGCATCCGCCCTCTTCGAGCGTTTCGAGCGTTGCTACAGCGTCAGTGCGCGGCTCACGAGGTCGGCCTGCTCGGCGGCGTGCCGCTTCGCGGATCCGGTCGCCGGCGAGGCCGAGGCGGTGCGCGAGACGACGCGCACCGGGCGCTCGCCGAGCTTGTTCGTCTCGACGATGAAGTACGGCCAGACGCCCTGGTTCTCGGGCTCGTCCTGCGCCCACACGAACTCGGCGTTCGGGTAGCTGTACGCCACCTTCTTGAGCTCGTCGGACGGCAGCGGGTAGAGCTGCTCGAGACGCACGAGCGCCACCTCGGGGTTCGGGTTCTTGTCGAGCTCGGCGAGCAGGTCGTAGTAGATCTTGCCCGAGACGAACACGATGCGCTTGACGGCCGCCTTGTCGGTGATGCGGGCGTCGTCGATGACGGGCTCGAACCGGCCGTTCGCGAAGTCGGCGACCTCGCTCGTCGCGCCGCGCAGGCGCAGCATCGCCTTGGGCGTGAAGACCACCAGGGGCCGGCGGGGCCGGGCGTAGGCCTGGCGGCGCAGGAGGTGGAAGTACGACGCGGGCGTCGACGGGCGGGCCACGGTCATGTTGTTCTCGGCGCAGAGCTGCAGGTACCGCTCGATGCGGGCGCTCGAGTGGTCGGGGCCCTGGCCCTCGTAGCCGTGCGGCAGCAGCAGCACGACGCTCGAGCGCTGGCCCCACTTCTGCTCGGCCGAGGAGATGAACTCGTCGATGATGGTCTGCGCGCCGTTCGCGAAGTCGCCGAACTGCGCCTCCCAGAGCACGAGCGCGTCGGCCCGCTCGACCGAGTAGCCGTACTCGAAGCCCATCGCCGCGTACTCGGACAGGAGCGAGTCGTAGATCCAGAAGCGGGCCTGGTTGTCGGACAGGTTCTGCAGCGGGAGCCACTCCTGGCCGTTCGCGCGGTCGTGGAGCACCGCGTGACGCTGCACGAACGTGCCGCGGCGGGCGTCCTGGCCGGCGAAGCGCACCGGGGTGCCCTCGACGAGCAGGGAGCCGAGGGCGAGCAGTTCGCCGAAGCCCCAGTCGATCTTGCCGTTGCGGCTCATGTCGACCCGCTTGGTCAGCAGCTGCTGGATCTTCGGGTGCACGGTGAAGCCGGCCGGCTTGTTGCCGAAGGCGTCGCCGATGGCCTGCACGACCTCGGTGCTGACGCCCGTCGTCTCGAGTTCGCCGGTTGCCGGCCCCTCGTGCTCGAGCGACTCGGTGGCGCCGACGATCGGGATCGAGCCGGTCTGGGCGGCGTGCGTCTCCGCGAAGGCGCGCTCGAGGCGGTCCTGGAAGTCGCGGTGCGCCTCTTCGTACTCGGCCTCGGTGATGTCGCCGCGACCGACGAGCGCCTCGGTGTAGAGCTTGCGCACCGAGCGCTTCGCCTCGATGAGGTTGTACATGAGCGGCTGCGTCATCGAGGGGTCGTCGCCCTCGTTGTGGCCGCGGCGGCGGTAGCAGACGAGGTCGATCACGACGTCGCGCTGGAACTCCTGGCGGTACCGGAAGGCGAGTTCCGCGACGCGGACGACGGCCTCGGGGTCGTCGCCGTTCACGTGGAAGATCGGCGCCTGGATCGCCTTCGCGACATCCGTCGAGTAGATCGAGGAGCGCGCATCGCCCGGGACGGTGGTGAAGCCGACCTGGTTGTTGATGTTGACGTGGATCGTTCCGCCCGTGCGGTAGCCGCGCAGCTGCGACATCTGCATGGTCTCGATCACGATGCCCTGTCCGGCCATCGCGGCGTCGCCGTGGATGAGGATCGGCAGCGTCGAGAAGGTGCCGATGGGCTTGCGGTCCTGCTTGGCGCGCACGATGCCCTCGAGCACGCCGTCGACGGCCTCGAGGTGCGAGGGGTTTGCGGCGAGCGAGACGGGGATCTGCGCGCCGTCGTCGGCCGTGAAGGTGCCCTCGGTGCCGAGGTGGTACTTGACGTCGCCCGAGCCCTGGCCCGAAGTGGTGCCCTCGAACTCGCGGAAGACCTGGCCGTACGTCTTGCCCGCGATGTTCGTGAGCACGTTGAGGCGGCCGCGGTGCGCCATGCCGATGGCGACCTCGTCGAGGTTCTCCTTGGCGGCGCCCTGCAGGATCTCGTCGAGCAGCGCGATGACGGACTCGCCGCCCTCGAGGCTGAAGCGCTTCTGGCCGACGTACTTGGTCTGCAGGAAGGTCTCGAACGCCTCGGCCTCGTTGAGCTTGCCGAGGATGCGCATCTGCTCGTCGTGGGTCGGCTTCTCGTACTTGCGCTCGACCTGCTCCTGGATCCAGTGGCGCTGCTCGGGCTCCTGGATGTGCATGTACTCGATGCCGATGGTGCGGCAGTACGAGTCGCGGAGGACCCCGAGGATGTCGCGGAGCAACGCGGTGCGGGTGTTGCCGAAGCCGCCGGTGACGAACTCGCGGTCGAGGTCCCAGAACGTGAGGCCGTGGTTCTCGATGTTCAGGTCGGGGTGCGACCGCTGCTGGTACTCGAGCGGGTCGGTGTCGGCCATCATGTGGCCGCGGACGCGGAACGAGTTGATGAGCTCCTGCACGCGAGCCGTCTTGTCGATGGCGCTCGCGATGTCGACCGAGATGTCGGGCGACCAGTGGATGGGCTCGTAGGGGAGGCGGAGGGCCGCGAAGAGGTCCTCGTAGAAGCCGCGCTGGCCGATGAGCAGCTCGTGGACCTTCTTCAGGAACTCGCCGGAGCCGGCGCCCTGGATGACGCGGTGGTCGTAGGTCGAGGTGAGCGTGATCGTCTTGCCGATGGCGAGGTTCGCGAGCGTCTTCTCGGCGGACCCCTGGAACTCGGCCGGGTACTCGAGGGCGCCGGCGCCGATGATGCAGCCCTGGCCCTTCATGAGCCGGGGCACGGAGTGCACGGTGCCGATGCCGCCCGGATTCGTGAGCGAGATCGTCGCACCCGAGAAGTCGTCGGCGGTGAGCTTGTTGTTGCGCGCGCGGCCGACCAGGTCTTCGTAGGCGTTCAGGAACTCGTTGAACGTCATGGTCTCGGCGCGCTTGATGGCGGGCACGAGGAGGGCGCGGGTGCCGTCGGGCTTCGGGACGTCGATCGCGATGCCGAGGCCGATGTGCGCGGGCTTGACGAGGCTCGGCTTGCCGTCGACCTCCTTGTAGAACACGTTCTGGCTCGGGAACTCCTTGAGCGCCTGGATGAGCGCCCACCCGATGAGGTGCGTGAAGGAGACCTTGCCGCCGCGGGTGCGGCGCAGGTGGTTGTTGATCACGATGCGGTTGTCGATCATGAGCTTCGCGGGCACCGTGCGCACGCTCGTGGCGGTCGGCACGGTGAGCGAGGCGTCCATGTTCGCGGCGAGGGCCTTCGGCATGCCCTTCAGCGGCACGACCTCGTCGCTGCGCTCGCCGTCGTCGATGACCTGCTGCGGGCTGGTCACGGGCACGTCGGCGGGGACCGGCGTCGAGCGCGGCGCCACGGACGTGGTGCGGGCCGCGGGCGCCTGCCCGATGACCGGGTTCGGCGTCGTCGGCGGTGCGGCGGAGGTCGCGGCCGACGCGGGGGATGCCGCCGCGGGAGGTGCGGACGCAGTCGCGGCCTGCGCGGCGTCGGTCTGCGTCGCAGGTGCGGCATCGGCGGCAGCCTCGGGCTGGGCATCCGCCGGGGCGTCGGACTGCGCATCCGCCGGTGCGTCTGCGGTGCGGGCGTCGCGGTACGACTCGAGCACCGGCCACCAGGAACGGTCGACGGAGTCGGGATCGACGATGAACTTCTCGTACATCTCATCGACGAGCCACTCGTTGGCTCCGTATTCGCCCGCCGTGGTCTCTTCAGACCCTGGCCCGGTCAATTGGCTCGACACAGCCGATCGCCCACTCTCTCCGTTGATTGGATGTGATGTTCCGGCGATCGCGCTCGTCGCGCACGCGGTGGTTCCCGGTCGCCTGTACAAGCCTAAACCCCTTCTCCGGGCGTCGGCTCACAGTGAGCAGGTAGCGTGAGCGTCATGGAGTTCTATCGCACCGAACCCAGCCACGACCTCACCTACTCGGACGTCTTCCTCGTGCCGAGCCGATCAGGGGTCACCAGTCGGCTCGACGTGTCGCTCGAACCAGATGACGGATCGGGTGCCTCGGTGCCCATCGTGTCGGCGAACATGAACTCGATCACGGGCCCGAGGCTCGCGTCGACGCTCGCCAGGCGCGGCGGTCTCGGGGTGCTTCCGCAGGACCTGCACCTGCAGGACCTCGCCGAGTCCATCCGGTGGACGAAGGCGCAGTCGCCCAGGTTCGACACTCCGCACCTCTTCAGCCCCGACGCGACCGTGACCGATGCGCTCGCGGTGCTCCCTCCGGTGGCGGGGCACGGCATCGTGCTGCAGGACTCGGCCGAGGCGTTCGTCGGATGCATCGCCGCGGAGCGCCTGGCGACCGCATTGCCCGACGCCAGGCTCGGCGACCTCGTGCACGGCGGCCTCGCATCGATCGACGCCGACGACGTGGACACCCCGCGCCGGGCCTTCGACCTCATGGTCGACGCCGGGCTCGAATTCGTCCCGGTGCTCGAGCACGGGCGCGTGGTCGGCACGTTGAGCCGTCGCAGTGCGCTGCGCGGCACCATCTACCGTCCGAACGTCGATGCCGAGGGGCGGCTCAGGGTCGCCGCGGCCGTCGGCATCAACGGCGACGTCGCGGCGAAGGCGAAGGCGCTCGTCGAGGCCGGGGTCGACATGCTCGTCATCGACACCGCGCACGGGCACCAGGAGGGCATGCTCCGAGCGGTGGGCATCGTGCGCGACCTCGATCTCGGCGTGCCGATCGTCGCGGGCAACATCGTCACGGCCGACGCGGTCGCCGACCTCGTCGAGGCGGGTGCCGACGTGCTGAAGGTCGGCGTGGGTCCGGGGGCGATGTGCACGACGCGCATGATGACCGCCGTGGGCAGACCGCAGTTCTCGGCCGTGCTCGAGACGGCCGAGGCCGCGCGCGAGCTCGGCGCGAGCGTCTGGGCCGACGGCGGCGTCCGGTACCCGCGCGACGTCGCGCTCGCGCTGGCGGCCGGCGCGGCATCCGTCATGATCGGCTCCTGGTTCGCCGGCACCATCGAGGCGCCCGGGGGGCTCGCCCGCGACGAGGGCGGGCGCCTGTACAAGGAGAGCTGGGGCATGGCCTCGACCAAGGCCGTGCGCGAGCGGTTCGACCGGCTCTCGCCGTACGAGCTCGCCCGCAAGGAGCTCTTCGCCGAGGGCATCTCGTCGTCGAAGATCTACCTCGACCCGCTGCGCCCGTCGCTCGAGGACCTGCTGGACATGATCACCTCCGGGGTGCGCAGCTCCTTCACGTATGCCGGCGCCCGCAGCCTCGAGGAGTTCCGCGAGCGCGCCAGGGTGGGCATCCAGTCGGCCGCGGGGTACGAGGAGGGCAAGGCGCTGCCCGTCAGCTGGTGATTCCACGTCATCTCGCGGCGTCGCGCCGATATACTTGCTCGCACAATGGATGATCCTCCCTCTGCCAGTCCCGGCCACAGACCCTCGCCCGTGATCGACCGGGGAGGCGGCGATGTCTGAGTGGATACTCCTCGGCATCGGACTGCTCCTCACGGTCGGCACGGGCTTGTTCGTCGCGAGCGAGTTCGCGCTCGTCAACCTCGATCGCGCTGACGTCGAAGCGCGCCGCGAACGGGGTGAGACGAGGCTCTCGCTCACCATCGAGGCGCTGAAGATCACCTCGACGCACCTCTCGAGCGCGCAGCTCGGCATCACGCTGACGACGCTGCTCACCGGCTACACGATGGAGCCGGCGATCACGTCGCTCCTGTCGGGCCCGCTCACCGCCCTCGGCATCCCCGAGGCCATGGTGCGGCCGATCGGCGCGACCACCGCGATCGTGCTCGCCACGCTGCTGTCGATGGTCATCGGCGAGCTCGTGCCGAAGAACTTCGCGCTCGCGCTCCCGCTCGCGACCGCCAAGCTCGTGATGCCGTTCCAGACCGCGTTCACGTGGGTCTTCCGGCCCGCGATCGTGGTGCTGAACGGCAGTGCGAACGCCCTGCTCCGGGCGATCGGCATCGAGCCGAAGGAGGAGCTCTCGGGGGCCCGTTCCGCCGAGGAGCTCAGTTCGCTCGTGCGCAGGTCCGCGAGCGCCGGCCTGCTCGAGCAGGACACGGCGACGCTGCTCGGCCGCACCCTGCGGTTCGCCGACCACGACGCATCCGACGTCATGACGCCGCGCCCGGCGGTCTCCGCGGTGCACCGCCAGGACTCCGCCGAGACGGTGCTCGAGCTCGCCCGCCAGACCGGCTTCTCCCGGTTCCCGGTCTACGACGAGAACCTCGATGACGTCGTGGGGCTCGTGCACGTCAAGCAGGCGGTCGCCGTTCCACGGGAGCGACGAGCGGATGTCCCGGCATCCGCCCTGCAGTCCGAGGCGCTGCGCGTGCCAGAGACCATGACGCTCGACGTGCTGCTCGGCGAGCTGCGCGCGCGTGGCTTCCAGATGGCCGTCGTCGTCGACGAGTACGGCGGCACCGCCGGCGTCGCGACGCTCGAGGACCTCGTCGAGGAACTCGTGGGCGAGGTCGCCGACGAGCACGATCGCACCCGCGCGGGCATCGTGCGCCGCGAGGACTCGGTGAGCTTCCCCGGCATCCTCCGACCCGACGAGCTCGCCGATCGCGCGGGCATCCACGTGCCCGAGAACGGCGACTACGAGACCGTCGCCGGATACGTGATCTCCGAGCTGGGCCGCCTGCCGGTCGTCGGCGACGAGGTGGCGATCGAGGGCGGGACGCTCGTCGTGCAGCGCCTCGACGGGCGCCGCATCGACCGACTCCGCTTCATCCCCGACCCCGTGCCGGTGGATGCCGACGGCGAGGGGACGAGCCGATGAACGACTGGATGGGACTCGTCTGGCTCGTGGTGCTGCTCGCGGGCAACGCGTTCTTCGTCGGTGCGGAGTTCGCCGTCATCTCGGCACGGCGCTCGCAGATCGAGCCGCTCGCCGAACAGGGCAGTCGCAGTGCGAAGACCGCGCTCTGGGCCATGGAGCACGCGACGCTCATGCTGGCGATGAGCCAGCTCGGCATCACGATCTGCTCGCTGCTGATCCTGAACGTGTCCGAGCCGGCGATCCACCACCTGCTCGAGGTGCCGCTGCACCTGACCGGGTGGCCCGAGAGCGTCATCTCCACGCTCGCGTTCGTCGTGACGCTCGTGCTCGTGTCGTACCTGCACGTGGTCTTCGGCGAGATGGTGCCGAAGAACATCTCGTTCTCGCTGCCCGATCGCGCCGTGCTGCTGCTCGCACCGCCGCTCGTGTTCATCGCACGGGTGTTCCGCCCGGTCATCGTGGCGCTGAACGCGACCGCGAACGGCGTGCTGCGGCTGTTCCGCGTCGAGCCGAAGAGCGAGGCGAACTCGACCTACACGCTCGAGGAGGTGCAGACGATCGTCGATCGGTCACGCGCCGAGGGCGTGCTCGACGACACGAGCGGAACGCTCAGCGCCGCGTTCGAGTTCACGACCAAGCGGGTCACGGATGTCGCGGTGCCCATGTCCGACCTCGTGAGCCTGCCGCAGACGGCGACGCCCGCCGACGTCGAGCGGGCGGTCGCGCGCAACGGGTACTCCCGCTACGTGATCCTCGGACCCGACGGTGAACCCGACGGCTACGTGCACCTCAAGGACGTCATCGACCTGCGGGTCGACGAGTTCGACGATCCGATCCCGGCCAAGCGCGTGCGTCGTCTCGTGTCGATCTTCGATCGAACCGACCTCGAGGACGCCCTGGCGACGATGCGTCGCCTCGGCACGCATGTGGCCCGGGCGTTCGACGAGGAGGGCGCGACGACGGGCGTCGTGTTCCTGGAGGACATCATCGAGGAGCTCGTCGGCGAGGTGCAGGACGCGACGCGTCGCGGTTGATCCGAGCCGCGTGCCACTCGTTCCCCCGTGAGGGTCCGACGTTCCCGGGTGGGCGTACACTGACGCCGACCCGAGAACCGAGGAAAGATCATGTTCGAGAAACTCATGGCGACGGCCGTCCTGCCCGCGTCCGACCTGGATCGTGCTCGCACCTGGTGGCACGACGTGCTCGGGAGAGACCCCGTGTACGAGGACATGGAGGGGATGGGCCTCTTCTACGACGTCGGCGGCACGATCGTGATGGTGTACCGCACCGACTTCGCCGGTACGGCGCAGAACACGGCGTTCAACCTGATGACCGACGACCTGGACCGCGACATGACCGCGCTGCGCACCCACGGCGTGGTCTTCCACGACTACGACATGCCGGGCCTCACCACGGTCGACGGCGTCGCCGACCTCGGCGATGAGCGCAGCGCGTGGTTCAGCGACAGCGAGGGCAACATCTTCGCGCTCGGCCAGCTCTCGCCGCAGATGATGGAGCGGGCGATGCAGATGCGCTCGAGCGCATCGGGCTCGGCCTGACCGGCCGTTCGGGCGTCGCCCAGGGCCTTCGACCGCCGGCGACGCCCGAGGTCACCACTCGCCGTCGTTGACGTGCGGCCTCGCACGCAGGTACTGGACCGGCCACATCGACGTGTCCGCACCCAGTTCGTTCGCGGCCCGGAGGGCGAAGTGCGGGTCGCGCAGCATCGCCTTGCCGAACATGATCGCATCGGCGCCTCCGGAGGCGACGAGGTCGTCGGCATGGCGGGCGTTCGTGATGCGGCCGACCGCCGACACGGGCACGTCGGCGTGCTCGCCGACGTATTCGGCGTGCCCGGCCTGGTAGCCCGGCCCGACGGGGATGTCGGCGTGCGCGACCAGGCCGCCGGTCGAGATGTCGAAGAAGTCCGCGCCCGCCTCCTGGCACCACCTGGCGACGGTCGAGGTCTGCGCCTCGTCCCAGCCGCCCTCGACCCAGTCGGTCGCCGAGAACCGCACGAACACGGGTACGTGCTCGCCCACCTCGGCGCGTACCGCGCGCACGATCTCGAGCAGCAGCCGCGCGCGACCCTCGAGGTCGCCGCCCCACTCGTCGGTGCGCAGGTTCGACAGCGGTGACAGGAACTGGTGCACGAGGTATCCGTGCGCCGCGTGCACCTCGACGAGGTCGAAGCCGGCGTCGATCGCCCGTCGCGCGCCGGCACGGAAGTCCTCGACGACCCGGCGGATGCCGCGCTCGTCGAGCGCGATCGGTTCGCGGAACCCGTCGAACGCCTGCGCCGAGGCCGAGACGGTCGGCCACCCGCCCTCGTCGAGCGGCTGCGAACCAGACCGGCGAAGGAACTCCGCCCAGACCGACGCCTTGCGGCCGGCGTGGGCGAGCTGGATGCCGGCCGCGGCGCCCTGCGCCCTGATGAACCGCGTGATGCGCGACCACGCCGCGACCTGCGCGTCATCCCAGATGCCGGTGTCGTGGTCGGAGATGCGCCCCTCGGGGCTGACCGCGGTGGCCTCGGCGATGACGAGTCCGGCGCCGCCGGCCGCCATCGAGCCGAGGTGCACCAGGTGCCAGTCGTGCGGCACGCCGTCGAGCTCGGTGACCGAGTACTGGCACATCGGCGGGACCCACACGCGGTTGCGGATCGTGAGACCCCGGATCGTGATCGGGCGGAACAGGGCCGGCATCGGCGGCGTCGCGCCGGGCGTCGCGCCGTTCACGAGGCCAGCCCGCGCAGCCACGACTCGAGGGAGCCGGCGTCGGTGAACACGTGCGCGGCGCCGCCGACGGCCAGCGAGCCGGCGACGTTCTCGGCCTTGTTGTCGACGAAGACGAACTGGTCGGGGTCGATGCCGAGCTCGGCGATGACGTGCTCGTAGATCGCGGCGTCGGGCTTGACGAGGTTCAGCTCGCCGCTGACGAACACCTGCTCGAAGAGCGGCGCGAACGAGCCGGAGCGGAGCCAGCCCGAGTAGTCGGCTGCGGCGTTGGAGAGCAGCGCGAGGCGCGTGCCGCCGTCGTGCAGCGCGTGCAGCACGCGCAGCGTGCCCGGGTCGACGCTGAGCCAGCTGCGGTGGTCGAGCGCCCAGAGCTCGTGCACGTCGATCGGGCTCCACTCGGCGTCGAGGTCGGCCGCGACATCCGCCCAGTACTCGGCGATCGTGCTCGTGCCCTGGTCGAGCGCCTCGCGGTGGCGCCAGTACGCCGCCCAGAAGGCGGACTCGGCGGCCTCGCCCGCGACGCCGGCGCGCGCTGCGAGCGCGGCACGATCGTCGGCGCTCGGCGCACGCGAGATGACCTCGCCGTAGTCGAAGACGACCACGTGCGGAGACAGGCTGATGGGAGCGAGGGCTGTCGTTTGCATCCGCACCAACCTATCGTTGGAACATGGCCACCGAATGGCGCACATGGACCGTCGACGATGCCCGCCGATGGATCCGGGCGCCGGAGGCCGACGACGACAAGTACTCCCGGGGCGTGCTGGGGGTGGTCACGGGCTCGCTCGAGTACCCGGGCGCCGCCGTGCTCGGCGTGGAGGCCGTGCACCGCACCGGCGTCGGACTCGTGCGCTACGTCGGTCCGCGCATCGTGCGTCGCGCCGTGCTCGATCGCCGGCCCGAGACCGTCGCCGGCCGAGGGCGCGTGCAGGCGTGGCTGCTCGGCTCCGGCATCGACCCGACCCGTCGCTCGTTCATGCTGCTCGGCGACCTCCAGCACGCGCTCGCCGACGGCGTCCCGGTCGTGCTCGACTCGGGCGCCCTCGACCTCGCCGGGACGCACACCGCTCCCACCGTGATCACGCCCCACCTGCGCGAGCTCGTGCGGGTGCTGAACACGCGCGAGATCGATGCGAGCCTCGACGAGGTGCGCGCCGCGCCCGGCGACTGGGCCAGGCGCGCGGCCGACGAGCTCGGCGTCGCGGTGCTGCTGAAGGGCGCGACCACGTACATCTGCGACCCCAGCGGCGACCTCCGCACGGTCGTCGCGCCGACGCACTGGCTCGCGACCGCGGGCACCGGCGACGTGCTCGGTGGCATCCTCGGCGCGCTCGTGGCGACCCACCATCACGAGCTGGCCGCCAACGCCGAATCGCTCACGGACCTCGCCGCCACCGCGGCCTGGGTGCACGGCGAAGCGGCCGCGCGGGCGAGCGCGGCGCACGACGGCGGGCCGGTGACCGCGCTGGACATCGCCGAGGCCGTTCCCTCGATCGTCGGCGGGCTGCTCGCGCGCTGATCCTCGGCGCGTTGATCCCGACGCGCCGTTCCCGGCGCGCTGACTACTCGCGGAGGAAGCGGGTCAGGAACTCCCGCGTGCGGGCCTCCCGCGGCGCGGTGAAGAACTCGCCGGCCGGCGCGTCCTCGATGATGCGACCCGCGTCGAGGAACACCACGCGGTCGGCAACCTCGCGCGCGAACGCCATCTCGTGGGTCGCCATGACGATGGTCGTGCCGCCCTCGGCGAGCGAGCGCACGAGGGCGAGCACCTCGCCGACGAGCTCGGGATCCAGCGCGCTCGTCACCTCGTCGAGCAGCAGCAGTTCGGGCTCGGTCGCGATCGCGCGCACGATCGCCGCGCGTTGCTGCTGGCCGCCCGACAGGCGGTCGGGGAACGCCTTCGCGAACTCCGCGAGCCCCACCGAGTCGAGGAGCTCGAGCGCGCGCCGCTCGGCGTCGGCCCGCGGCATCCGGTGCACGAGGCGGGCCGCGAGCGTGACGTTGTCGAGCACGCTGAGGTGCGGGAACAGGTTGTAGTGCTGGAAGACGACGCCGATGCGGGCGCGCACGGCGTCGGCGTCGACGCGCGGGTCGCTGATCTCCTCGCCGTCGAGCAGGATCTCGCCGTCGTCGATGGTCTCGAGCAGGTTGATCGTGCGCAGCAGCGTCGACTTGCCCGAGCCCGAGGCGCCCACGAGCGCGACGACCTCGTGCGTGTCGACGTCGAGGTCGACGCCGTCGAGCACGAGCTTCTCGCCGAACGAACGACGGATGCCGCGGAGCCGCAGCAGCCCGGGCGGGGCGGTGATCTCGCTCATACGATGCTCCCGGCCTGCTCGCGGCCGCGCATGCGCGCGGAGACCCAGTCAGTGAGGCGGATCATGGGCCAGGCCAGCAGTACGAACAGGAGCCCGGCGACGACGTACGGCGTGAAGTTGTAGAAGTGCGCGGACTCGATCTGCGCTGCGCGGACCGCGTCGATGGCGCCGAGCACCGAGATGAGGCCCACGTCCTTCTGCATGGCGACGAAGTCGTTCATGAGCGCGGGCGTCACCTTGCGGAGGGCCTGGGGGAGGACGACCCGGCGCATGGTCTGCCCGTGGCCCAACCCGAGCGACCGCGCGGCCAGGCGCTGCGACGGATGCACCGCCTCGATGCCGGCGCGGAACACCTCGGACACGTACGCCGAATAGGTGAGGATGAGCGCGACCGTGCCCCACACGGCGACCGGGACGCGGGGGAAGAAGTCGAGCCCCGGAATGCCGAACCCCACGAGGTAGAGCACGATGATGAGCGGCATGCCGCGGAAGAGGTCGGTGTACCCGGCGGCGAGCGCCCGGAGCGGGAAGAACACCGGACCGCGGAGCGTGCGCAGGGTCGCGAGCAGCAGCGCGACGATCACGACGCCGATGCTCGCCACGACGAGCACCTGGATGTTCAGCCACAGCCCCTCGAGGATGCGCGGCAGCGACGCGATCGCCACGTCGAGGTCGAAGAAGGAGGCCCGCACCTTCGCCCAGCCGGGCGACCCCACGAGCCCCCACACCAGCAGGCCGGCGAACACGATGGTCGAGCCCGCACTGATGAGCACCGAACGACGGGTCTGCCGTCGGCGGAAGGTGCGGCGGGCGAGCTCGCGCTCGCTCGGCTGCCATGCGGGTGCGCCGGACGGACCGCGGTCGTCACGGTCGCGGGCGGCGTGCGTCGAGGTCGGATCAGGCACGATGCAACGTTAGCCGTGCGGTGGCGGGCCCGGAGACGAGGCGGGTCGGGGTCAGTCGAGCACCGGTGCCGCGTCGCCGCCCAGCCACTCGGCGGCGAGCTCGTCGAGCGTGCCGTCCTCGCGGAGGGCGTCGACCGCGGCCGTGACCTCGGCGGTGAGCGGCGAGTCCTTCGCGAGCACGAAGCCGAACTCGTCGCCGCCCCCGGCGTCGGTGGGCAGCTGCCCGACGATCACGCCGCCGTCGAGTTCGACGCCGGTCAGGTAGAACGCCGTCGGCAGGTCGACGACGATCGCGTCGACGGTGCCGTTCTGGAGGGCGAGCTTGGCGTCGTCGTTCGTGTTGAACACCTGTGCGCCCGCGGTCGGGGCGATGACCTGCTCGACGGCGTCGAAGCTCGTCGTGCCGACCTGGGCGCCGATCAGCAGGCTCTGGAGGTCGGCGATCGACTCCGCGGATGCCGCGGGGGAGTCCTCGGTGGTGATGACGACCTGCGTGGTCTCGTAGTACGGCGAGGAGAAGTCGACGTTCTCGGCCCGCTCGGGGGTGATCGAGAACTGCTGCAGGTTGACGTCGAAGTCCTTCGGGCCCGGGGCGATGGCCTGGTCGAACGTGGAGCGGACCCACACGACGTCGTCCTTCGCGAAGCCGAGCTGCTCGGCGACGGCGTAGGCCACGGCCGACTCGAAGCCCTCACCCGACTCGGGGGCGTCGTCGATGACCCACGGGTAGTACGCGGGCTCGCCCGTGCCGACCGTGAACTTGCCGGCCGTGACGTAGCCGTCGCCCGAGTCGGTCGACGCCGCGTCGTCGGAACCGCCGGCGGAGCACCCCGCGAGCGCGAGGGCCGCGGATGCGGTCAGGAGCAGTGCGGCGAGCGTGCGTCGAGTCATGTGGGGGCCTCCGGGTGTCGTGTTCCCAGCTTCGCCGATCCCGAGCCCGAGCGGGGCGCGCGTGGCGCAATGTGACACTCGGATAGGCTCGCATCCATGACGGACGGGGGCACTGCTGCGGCATCCGCCCCTCGATTCAGGCGCTTCCTCGGCGGGCGTGCCGCGCTCTGGATCGCGTTCGTGCTCGTGCACGTCGGGCTGGCGTGGCTGAACCTCACCGCGCAGGGGCTGCCGCTCGGCGACGTCACGGGCGTGTACCTGCGCTGGGCCGAGAACGCGGTGCACGGCTGGGTGCGCGTCGGCATCGACATGCCCTGGGTCTACCCGATCCTCGCCTTCGCGCCGATGACTGCGGCGCTCGCGTTCGGCGCCGAATGGTACGCGCAGGCCTGGCTGGCCATGGTCGCGCTCCTCGACGCCGTCGCCTTCTCGATCCTGATCGGATCCGCCCGGCTCTCGCGCACGCGGCGCACCGCCGCATGGTGGTGGCTGGGATTCCTCGCGCTGCTCGGCCCCATCGCGCTCGGACGCATCGACGCGATCACGGTGCCGTTCGCCATGGTCGGACTCCTGATGGCCGCGGGGCGCCCGCGCGTGGCATCCGTGCTGCTCACGATCGGCGCGTGGGTGAAGGTGTGGCCCGCCGCCCTGCTGGCCGCCGTCGTGATCGCGTCCCGTCGGCGCCGGGAGGTCGCCTCGATCGCGATCGCCCTCAGCATCGGGATCCTCGGCGTGAGCCTGTTCGCGGGTGCCGGGCTGAACGCCTTCGGCTTCGTCGAGGAGCAGGCCGGTCGCGGCCTGCAGATCGAGGCGCCGCTCGCGGTCGCCTGGCTCTGGCAGATCGTGGCGGGTTCCGAGGACGTGCGCATCCACTACTCCCGCGACATCCTCACCTTCCAGATCCAGGGCCCGGGGGCGGATGCCGCGGCGGCGCTCACGACGCCCGTGATGGCGGTCGGCGTGCTCGCGGTCGTGCTGCTCGGCGTCCGCGCGGTGCGCCGGGGCGCGGTGTTCGGTCGCGTGCTGCCGCCGCTCGCCCTCACCTTCCTCGTCGTGCTCATGTTGGCGAACAAGGTGGGGTCGCCGCAGTTCGTCGCCTGGCTGGCCGCCCCGGTGGTGCTGGGACTGGTCTACCGGCCGGGGCGCTTCGCCGTGCCCGCGCTGATCACCGCGGCGATCGCGCTGTTCACGCAGGTCATCTACCCGTACTGGTACGGCTGGCTGCTCGTGGCCGACCCCGCGTTCGTGTTCCTGCTCACGGTGAAGGCCGGCCTGCTCGTCGTCCTGCTCGTGTGGGGCGTGCGGGCGCTGTGGCAGGCTGGATCACGACGGGATCCTGCGCCGCCGACCACGTGACGCGCCCGCCGCGAGGAGGAATCATGCTGGTCGCATTCTCAGTGGCACCGAGCGGAACCGGCCGCGCGGACGGGTCGGTCCACGACGCCGTCGCCGCCGCCGTGCGCGTCGTGCGCGAGTCGGGACTTCCGAACCGGACCACGTCCATGTTCACGGAGCTCGAGGGCGAGTGGGACGAGGTCTTCGACGTGGTGCGCCGCGCGACCGAGGCCGTCGGCGAGTACGGCTCGCGCGTCTCGCTCGTGTTGAAGGCCGACATCCGGCCCGGGTTCTCGGGCGAGATCGACGGCAAGGTCGAGCGGCTCGAAGCGGCGATCGACGAGGCCTGACCGGCGGAGGCCGCGGCCTGCGGCGAGACCCCGCAGGTGGGCGTCACGCCGCTCGGTGCTCGACGGCGTCACGTCGTGAGACGCGAATCGAATCGATTCGATTTTCGTGCGACAATCGACGGATGACCGACTTCGACGGCGGCCGCCCCGTGCTCTCGCCGGCCCGCATCCGCTTCGCACTGCTCGCCCTCGCGCTGGGCGGGTTCGGCATCGGGTCGACCGAGTTCGTCGCGATGGGCCTCCTGCCCGAGATCGCACGCGACCTGCTGCCGGGCGTGGCCGCGGCCTCACCCGACGACGCGAACGCGCAAGCCGGATGGATCATCTCGGCCTACGCGCTCGGCGTCGTGGTCGGCGCGCCGACGATCGCGGCGGCGGCGGCACGCTGGCCGCGCAAGCGCCTGCTGCTGGTCCTGGTCCTCGCCTTCACGCTCGGCACGATCGCGTCGGCGCTGCTGCCGACCTTCGGCCTGGTGCTCGTCGCGCGCTTCCTCTCCGCACTGCCGCACGGCGCGTACTTCGGCATCGCATCGCTCGTCGCCGCGAGCCTCATGGGGCCGGGCAAGCGTGCGCGCGGCGTCGCGCTCGTGCTCTCGGGGCTCACCATCGCGAACGTCATCGGCGTGCCGGCCATCACGTGGCTCGGACAGATCGCCGGATGGCGCGTCGCCTACCTCGCCGTCGCGGGCATCTTCGCCCTCACCTTCGTCGCCGTGGCGCTCGCCGTGCCCCACCAGCCGGGCGACCCCGGAGCCACCATCCGACGCGAGCTCGGCGCCTTCCGCCGCTCCCAGGTCTGGTTCGCGCTCGGCATCGGGGCGATCGGCTTCGGCGGGCTCTTCGCCGTATACACCTACGTGGCCCCGCTCGCGGTCGAGGTCACCGGGCTGCCGTCCTCCTTCGTGCCCGTGGTGCTCATCGCCTTCGGCATCGGCATGACCCTGGGCAACCTCGTCGGCGGCCGCCTCGCGGACTGGAGCGTGCGTCGCAGCATGTACCTGTTCTTCGCCGTGCTCGCCGGGTCGCTGCTCGTGCTCGGGTTCACCGCCGCGAACCCCGTCGGGCTCTTCATCGGCGTCTTCCTCATCGGCGGGTCCTCGGCCGCGCTCTCGCCGACCATCCAGGCCCGCCTCATGGACGTCGCGCGCGACAGCCAGTCGATCGCCGCGGCGCTGAACCACTCGGCCCTGAACATCGGCAACAGCCTCGGCGCCCTGTTCGGCGGCATGGCCATCGCGGCGGGCCTCGGCTACGTCGCGCCGATCTGGATCGGGTTCGTGCTCACCCTCGCGGGCAGCGCGCTCGCGCTGGCCTCGTTCGCCCTCGACCGCTCGAGGGGGCGGAAGGGCGTGGTCGTTCCCTACGCGACCGGCGCCGTCGAGGTCGTCGACGCCTGAGCGTCCGCGGCCTGATGCCGGCCGCGTCGCGGCATCCGCTCAGTCGGACTGCAGCAGGATGCCGTCGAGGATGGCGCGCTTGCGGAGGGCCACCTTCGTGCCCACGTCGTAGCCCGAGAGACGGTACTTCTCGCGGATGCGCTTGAGGTAGCTCTTCGCGGTCTCCTCGGAGATGCCGAGCTGGAACGCGACCGCCTTGACGGGCTGGCCCGCGCCGTAGAGGGCCATGACCCGGCGCTCCTGGGCGGAGAGCTTGGGCACCTCGCCCTCGGCCGCGAGCGCCACCTCGAGCTCGGGCGTGAGGTAGGTCTCGCCGAGGCGAGCAGCCCGGATGGCCTCGACGATGTTCTCGACGGGCTCGGACTTGACGAGGTAGCCGAGCGCGCCCGACCCGAGCGCCTCGCGCACCACGGCCGGCTCGGAGTACGTGCTCATGAGCATGGTCTGCACCCCGGCCGACTTCAGCATCGACAGCTTGAGCGAGACCGGGATGTTGTCGCGCAGGTCGAGGTCGAGCAGCACCACGTCGACGGGGAACTCGGGGTGTGCGAGCAGCTCGGACCACGACGGGACGGCGACCACGAGGTCGATGTCGGACGCGCTGCCGCGCAGCCACTCGGACAGTGCTCCGAGCAGCATCCGGTGATCGTCGACGATGGCCAGCCTGATCGGCGCTTCGGTGTCAACCATTCGACTTCTCCTCCATCGGGTGGCCATGGTGTCGCAGGCCTGGTGCATGCGCCTCGGGTTCGACGCGGCAGATGATCTCGATTCGGAATCCGGTCGCATTCGGGATCAGCTGATGCATTCCGACATTAGCGACTGCCTCCCACGTTGCCGGGTCGACGCGTCGATGTGTGACGCCATCGACGTCGATCGTGATGTCGACCGTCGTCGCGTCGGGACCCGCTTCGAGGTCGTGGACCGAGGGCTCATCGTGCTCGTCGTCGTGCTCCCGGCACACGATGCCGACCGACGCGGGAACCGCCGACGGCTTCGCGGGGTCGGCGATGAGCAGCCAGAGCGCGAGCAGCAGGCCCTCGCGCTGCGCGGGGGAGAGGGGCCCTGCCAGCCCGGTCGGGTCGTCGACCACCACGCGTCCGCTGAGGTACTTCGACTCGGCCACCGCGTGCCGGAGCCACGTGTCGTTGCGCCCCTCGATGAGTCGCACGCGCAGCCGGGCCGCGAGCGCGCCGGCGCGTTCGGCATCGTCGGGGGGCAGTGGGATGGCGATGCGTCCGGAGCTCACGTGCTCGAGGAGCGTCTCGGCGTCGAAGTCGAGCTGGGCGAGCTCTTCCGACGCCCGCATCCCGACCGCGGACCGCGCCGTGCCGACCGTGCTCTGCACGAGCGAGAGGTCGAGTTCATGGCGCACGAGCCGGCTGAACCCGTCGAGGAGCACCTTGGCGAGCACCATCGGCAGCACGGCCGACGCCGCGATCGCGAGCGCGGGGACGACCTGCGCGCCGGCGGAGGCGATCTGGCTCAGTGCCTCGACGGCCAGCACGACGCCGATCGCACTCGCCACGACGAGCGACACGCGCACGGGCCTGATCGTGGCCACGGGCATGAGGACCGCGCCGATCGCGGGGGCCGCCGACGGCGTGAGCCCGAGGGCGAGCGTGCCGATCGTGGCCTGCACGTCGAGGGCGACGGGCACAATGAGGGCGAACATCAGGGCCAGGTAGAGCCAGTCGGGCAGCCCGCCCACGAACAGGCGTGCCGCGACGCCCGCGGCGATGATCGCGACGAGCGCGATCCACGCGGGCCAGGGCCCGAGGCCGGGCGGGAAGTACGGCGCCATGGTGAACGCGTGCACCAGGTGCGCGAGCACGATCAGGCCCGCGGCGATGGTCACCCCGATGGCCGGTCGACGGCCGCCGTGGCTCGAGCGGATGTCGCTGGCGGCCCTCGCGGAGCGCACCGGCCGCAGGAAGGAGTGCTCGATGATGGGCGTCGTCGTGTCGCCGCCGCGTGTGCCCTTCGTCATCCCTTCGGCACCTCGAGCATCACCGTCGTGCCGGAACCCGGCGAGGAGAAGACACGTGCGCGCCCGCCGACCGCGTTCAGCCGGCCGACCACCGACTCCGCGAAGCCGAGGCGCGCAGGACCGACGGTGTCGGGCTCGAACCCGTCGCCGGCATCGGTCACCATCGCGCGCACGGTCAGGTCGTCGTCGGTGATGGTCACGTCGGCCTCGAGCACACCGGAGTGGCGGCGCACGTTCTCGAGGCATTCGCCCAGCGCGCCGACGAGCGCGTCGAGGCGCTCGCGCGGGAGGGAGAGCTGTCCGGCGCCGTGCCAGCTCACGTCGAGGCCCATGCGGGCGAAGCGCTGGCGGACGGATTCGAACGTCGTGCTCAGCAGGTCGTCGTCGGAGCCGGGCGAGAAGATGGCGTTCGACCCCGCGTCGAGGGGGACGCCGAGGCGGAGCTGTCGAAGCAGCCGGGCGTCGTCGCCGGCCTGGTCGCGAAGCGCGCTCGCGCCGACCCCCACGCCCGAGTGGGCGAGGAGCGACAGCGTGGCGAGCACGGTGTCGTGCAGCACGCGCGCATCCTGCCGCTGCTGCGCCTCGAGCTCGCTCGCGAGCCGCTCGGCCTCGTGGGCGCGTCCGACCTCGGCGATGCGGGCCGCGGCGACGCCGACGCCGTTGTCGAGCCATGCCCCGAGCACGCCGAGCACCGCCCACCCGACGGCCGTCACGACGGCGACCGCGACCAGCGAGTGACCGAAGAGGACGGCCGCGATCCACTCCGCGATGAGGACGAGGGCCGCGAGCGCGCCGACGAGCAGGGTTCCGCGCCGCCGGACCACGAGCGTCGGCGCGACCGAGGCGGAGGTCACGCCCCCGGTGATCGCGAGCGCGGTGGCCGCACCGGGATCGAGCACGCTCGTCGCGCCGAGCAGGAAGACGAGCACCACGGATGCCGCGACGAGCGCGAGCGCGGCCGCGAGGGACCCGCGCAGCGTGTGCACGATCGCGAGGGCCGCGATGCCGATCGAGAGGGCCGTCGCCACCGCCAGCTCGGAACCGGCGGCCGTGCCCGGTACGAGCAGGCACGCGAAGGCGCCGACCGAGCCGACGATCGCGGTGGTTCGCGCGAGGCGCCGCAGGAGGCGATCACGCTCCTTGTGGATGCGCTTCACGTCACCCCCTCGTCGTCGTGCGGGCCGGGCCGCGGGTCGTTCCGCGGCGTCGTGGACGCCGCCGTCGCGGGCGGCGACGACGCCGTACAGTCCGAACACTACCCGAGGGCGGGGCTCACGAGGCGAGGAGGTTCGCGAGCGCCCCTCCGACGGCCTCGTGCTCGATGAGGAAGGCGTCGTGCCCGGACTCGGAGTGCACGACGACGGGGTCGGTGCCGTGGATGCTGTTCGGGAGTCCCGCGGCCAGCTCGACCTGGCCCGCGAGCGGGAAGTAGCGGTCGCTGTCGATGCCGAGCACGAGGCTCTTCGCACCCACCCGGGCGAGCGCCGCCGCCACGTCGCCGCGGCCGCGTGCGAGGTCGTGCGAGTTCATCGCCTCGGTGAGCACGACGTAGCTGTTCGCGTCGAAGCGGCGCGTGAACTTGTTGCCGTGGAAGTCGAGGTAGGACTCGACGGCGAAGCGCCCGCCGCCGCCGAGCGGATCGATCTCGCTCTGCCAGCCGCGTTCGAACCGCGCATTCAGCTCTGCGGCCGTGCGGTAGTTCAGCATGGCCATGCGACGTGCGAGCGCGAGCCCGCGGGTGGGGCCGTCGCCGTCGGGCGCATCGTAGAAGTCGCCGTCGCGGAACGCGGGGTCGGAGCGCACGGCCTCGAGCTGCACCGAGTTGAGCGCGATCTGGTCAGCGGTCGTCGCGGGCGGGGCCGCGAGCACGGCGATGCGCTCGACCGCATCGGGCGCCATGATCGCCCACTCGAGCACGTGCATGGCGCCCATCGATCCGCCGACGACGGCGGCGAAGCGCTCGATGCCGAGTTCGCGCGCGAAGGCGATCTGCGCCCGCACCTGGTCGCGGATCGTGAGGAACGGGAACCTGGCGCCCCACTCCGAGCCGTCGGGCGCGAACGAGGATGGGCCGGTCGAGCCCTGGCATCCGCCCAGCACGTTCGGGGCGAGGACGAACCAGCGGTCGGTGTCGATCGCGAGGCCCGGCCCCACGACGCCCGGCCACCAGCCGGCGCTCGCGTGGGCGGGGCCCGCGGGGCCGACGACGTGGCTGTCGCCCGTGAGCGCGTGCAGCACGAGCACCGCGTTGTCGCGTGCGGGGGAGAGTTCGCCCCACGACTCGTAGGCGATGCGCACGCCGGGCAGTGTGCGCCCGGACTCGAGCGGGACGTCGCCGATGGCGGCGAACCGACGATCGCCGACGGGGTCGCCCTCGCGCCAGGCCCCGGTCACCGGGGCGCGCGCGGCGAGGGCGAGGGCGCGCGCCTCGGGCACGATCGCGGCAGGCACCGCATCGGTCGTCGTCTGCCAGTCCATGCCTTCGATTCTCCCGAACTTCGGATGCGCCCGAGTGATTGTTACGGAGACGGCGGATGCCGCGGACCGGACCGGCCCGCGGCATCCGCCGTGCGTGAACTCGGGGGTCGGGTCAGACCCGCGCCGCCTCGGTCGCCGCGCGAGCCGCGGCGAAGCCGGCCTCGAGGTCGGCCTTGAGGTCGTCGATGTTCTCGATGCCCACCGAGAGGCGCACGAGGCCGGGCGTGACGCCCGTCGTGAGCTGCTGCTCGGGCGTGAGCTGCGCGTGCGTCGTCGACGCGGGGTGGATGACGAGCGAGCGGACGTCGCCGATGTTCGCGAGGTGGCTGAACAGCGACAGGTTGTCGACCAACGCACGGCCGGCGCCGACGCCGCCCTTGAGCTCGAAGGAGAGCACCGCGCCGACGCCCTTCGGGGCGTACGTGTTGGCGGCGGCGTACCACGGGCTGGACGGGAGGCCCGAGTAGTTCACGCTCGCGACGTCGGGGTGGCGGTCGAGCCACTCGGCGATCTCCTGCGCGTTCGACACGTGGCGCTCGACGCGGAGCGAGAGGGTCTCGATGCCCTGGATGAGCTGCCATGCGCTCGCCGGGGCGATCGAGGAGCCGAGGTCGCGCAGCAGCTGCACGCGGGCCTTGATGATGTAGGCCAGGCCGTCGCCGACCGCCGCCGTGTAGCTCGCGCCGTGGTACGAGGGGTCGGGCTCGGTCAGGCCGGGGAACTTCTCGATGTTCTTCGACCACTCGAACGTGCCGCCGTCGACGATGACGCCGCCGATGACCGTGCCGTGGCCGCCGAGGAACTTCGTCGCCGAGTGCACGATGACGTCGGCGCCGTGCTCGAACGGGCGGATGAGGTACGGCGTCGCGATCGTGTTGTCGACGATGAGCGGGATGCCGGCCTCGTGCGCGACGTCGGCGACCAGGCGGATGTCGAGGACGTTGATCTTCGGGTTGCCGATGGTCTCGGCGAAGAAGAGCTTGGTGTTCGGGCGCACGGCGCGGCGCCACTCCTCGGCGTCGTCCTGGTTCTCGACGAACGTGGTCTCGATGCCGAGCTTGGCGAGCGTGTACTTGAAGAGGTTGTACGTGCCGCCGTAGATCGAGGAGGAGGAGACGATGTGGTCGCCCGCCTGCGCGATGTTCAGCACGGCGAAGGTCGACGCCGACTGGCCCGAGGCGACGAGGAGGGCGCCGGTGCCCCCTTCGAGCGCGGCGAGGCGCTCCTCGACGACGGCCTGCGTCGGGTTCTGGATGCGCGTGTAGATGTTGCCGAACTCGGCGAGCGCGAAGAGGTTCTGCGCGTGCTGGGCGTTGTCGAAGACGTACGACGTGGTCTGGTAGATCGGCGTGGCACGCGCGTGGGTGACGGGGTCGGGTGCCGCCCCGGAGTGCACCTGCTTCGTCTCGAAGCGCCAGTCGGCGGTGTTCTCGCTCATGTGGTCTCCTCAGTCGGATCGTGGCGCGGGCTCGCCGCGATCAGGCCACGCTACGTTCGCCGCGCGGGTGCGGCAACGGCACCCGACACACGGCGTCACGGCCGGGACGCACGGCGTCAGACCGCGACGCGCGGAGTCACGGTCGGCGGGTCACGGTCTGCGCGGTGCGTCGTCGGGGGCGGGCCCTGCCGTCGGCTCGCCGGGCAGGGGCGGCAGCACGATGGTCCCGGTCGCGGTCGCCGGCTCGGGGCGGAACAGCCATCTGGCCCGGGGTTCGACGAGCGGGCGGAACAGGCGCCGCACGGGCTTGGTGGAGAGGACGATCGAGATGCCGATGCAGAACGCCATCATCGCCGGCAGCACCCAGAACGGCTGGTCGCCTTCGAGCACGCCGCTCTCGCGGAAGGGGTAGAGCACGAACGGATGCAGCAGGTAGAGGTACATCGTCGCCTGGCCGAACGGCGTGAACCAGTGGGCGCCGCGGGGCATGAGCGTCAGGAACGCGACGGCGAGCACCATCGCCGAGCCGAGCAGCACGAGCCGGATGCCGCCGGACCACGGCTCGTCGTAGCCGATGGCCTGGTAGGACTCGTCGTAGAGCATGAATCGCCGGAGCTTCAGGTCGCGCAGGGTCTCGATCGTCATCGGCATGATCGCGAGCACGGCGCCGAGCAGCGCGATGGCGCCCGCCCGCCAGCGCCACGCGACCGCGGGACGCAGTGCGAGCCACCGGTCGGTGATCTGCCACTGGCGGAGCTTCCAGCCGAACACGAAGAACGGGAGCATGCCGAGCGTGCGCGAGAGGGCGAGCGTCGAGTCGATGGTCTCGGTGTAGCCGGCGCCCAGCGAGATGAGGATCGCGATGACGAGCGGGTAGCGCAGCAGCACGAGGTAGGGGAGCACGATCCGCCAGGCGGCGAGGGCGATGAGGAACCAGAGGGTCCACGACGCGGTGGTGTAGTCGAGGCTGAACGGGCCGCCGAGGAGCCACTTCAGCACCGCCCAGATCGTCTCGAAGATGAAGAACGGGAAGACGACGTCGGTGAGGATCTGGCGCAGCGCCTTCGCGCTCGGCGGCCCCGACTTCGCGAAGTACCCGCTCACGATCACGAACACCGCGACGTGGAACGAGTAGATGAACAGGTACAGGCTGTACGCGCCGTCGGATTCCGCGATGAGCGGCAGGATGCCGTGGCCGATCACCACGAGCGTGATCGCGATCCAGCGCGCGTTGTCCCAGAGCGGCACCCGTCGCCGCGTCGCGTGCCTGGTCGTCCCGCTCTGGTGCATCGCTCCATTCAAGCGCAGTCGGGCGGATGCCGCAGCGCGGGCGCACTCGTGCGGCGGTGAGCGCCAACCGGCCGTGGCACGGCAGAATGGGCCGCATGAGTGAACTTCGCGTGGTCGTGACCGGTGCGAGCTCGGGGATCGGCGCCGCCACGGTACGCGCGTTCCGCGCGGCCGGCTGGGACGTGCTGGGTGTGGCGCGCCGCGAGGACCGGTTGCGGGAGCTCGCCGAGGAGACCGGGGCATCCGTCTTCGTCGCCGACCTCACGGTGCAGGCCGACGTCGACGCGCTCCGCGACCACGTGGAGGCGACCGGCGCCGTGCACGCCCTCGTGAACAACGCCGGCGGCGCGAAGGGCCTCGACAGCGTCGAGGCGTCCTCTGTCGAGGACTGGGCGTGGATGTTCGAGGTCAACGTGCTCGCACTGAAGCGGGTCACCTCCGCCCTCCTGCCGTTGCTGCGACGCGGTGCGATCGAGCGCGGCGTCGGCGACATCGTGAACATCACCTCGATCGCGGGCCACACCGCCTACGTCGGCGGCGGCGGGTACAACGCCGCGAAGTTCGCGGCCCACGCGCTCACCGCGGTGCTGCGCCTCGAACTGAACGGCGAACCCCTCCGCGTCATCGAGGTCGCGCCGGGCATGGTGAAGACCGAGGAGTTCGCGCTCGTGCGCTTCGGCGGCGACCGGGAGCGGGCCGACTCGGTCTACGCCAGCGTGCCCGAGCCGCTCGTGGCCGAGGACATCGCCGAGGTCGTCGTCGACGCGGTGACCAAGCCCCGCCACGTCGACCTCGACCTGATCGTGGTGAAGCCGGTCGCGCAGTCGGCGCCGCACCTGGTCGCCAAGGGGCCGCTGGCCGTGCGGGCCGAGGGCTGATGGCCGTCGATCGGCCGCTGCACGCTCCGAGGCGCATCGCCTGGGAGCGTCGCACGGCCATGCCGCTCGTGGTGCTCGGCGTCGCGTTCATCATCGCGTACTCGGTGTACGTGCTGACGCCGTCGATTCCGCGGGGCCCCGACACCGTGCTCTTCTGGATCCTCATCCTGGCGTGGCTCGTCTTCGTCGTCGACGTGACGGTGCGCATCGTGCTCACGCCGCGGGGCGGGCGGTGGGCGTTCGCCCGCTCGCACCCCATCGACGTGCTGTCGGCCGTCATCCCGGTCTTCCGGGCGTTCCGGGTGCTCACGCTGCTCCACGCGGTGCCCTACCTGCAGCGTCGGAGCGGCGCCGCGGTGCGCGCGAACATCGTCATCTACGCGGCCAGCTACGCGATCGTGTTCGTGTACTTCATCGCCCTCGCGACCCTCCAGGTCGAGCGGTACGCCGAGGGCGCGACCATCACGACCTTCGGTGACGCGATCTGGTGGGCGATCGTGACCATCGCGACCGTCGGCTACGGCGACATGTACCCGGTCACCACCGCGGGCCGCTTCTACGCGGTGTTCCTGATGGCCGGCGGCGTCGTCATCGTCGGCACGGCGTCGGCGACGATCATCTCCTACATCAACGAGCGCGTGAGCCAGGTGCGCCAGCAGCGGGGCCAGGTCGACCCCGCGACCGGCCTGCCGAGGCCCGACGTCGCCGGCGGGTTCCTTGCGGATGCCGCGGACCTCGAACTCGCCGACGGCGAGGGCGACCCGGGCGATCTGGGCGAACGGGGCGAACCGGGCGAGGGCGGCCCCGTTCGGTGACGCCCGCGTCGGGTGCACTCCGGCGGCGGCGACTACCCTTGGGGAATGACCTTCGATGCGAATGACGGCGGCAGCGCCGACGACGGGATCCGTCGCGAGATCCTGACCTGGGACGACTTCTCGGATGCCGCGCGGAGCGTCGCGACCGACGTGCTCGCCTCCGGGTTCCGGCCCGACGTGGTGATCGCGATCGCCCGCGGCGGCCTGCTGTTCGCCGGGGCGATCGCCTACGCGCTCGGCACGAAGGCCTGCGGCTCGATCAACGTCGAGTTCTACTCGGGCATCGACGAGCGCCTCCCCGAGCCGATCCTGCACCCGCCGATGCTCGACGCGCCGGCGCTCGACGGCAAGCGCGTGCTGCTCGTGGACGACGTGTCGGATTCGGGGCGCACGCTCGCGAAGGTGGTCGGCATCCTCGGCGACGCGGGCGCCGACGTGCGCAGCGCGACGCTGTACACGAAGTCGCACACGGTGCTCGAGCCCGACTTCGACTACCGCCGCACCGACGACTGGATCGTCTTCCCGTGGTCGGCGCTGCCGCCCGTCGAGGTCGCGGGGTCGGCCGCATGAGCGTGCACCTCGTCGGCGGCGGCGCGCTGAGCGCCGCGCACGCGCCGCTGTATGCGCCGTTCCTCGCCGAGGCCGCCGCTCGCGGCCGGGCCGTCGGCCGGGACCGGCCCCGGATCGCCGTGGTCTCGGTGCATCCGGCCGGGGCGGGACCGGCCGAGACGTTGGTCGAGGTGCTCTCGGCCGCCGGCGCGTTCGATCCGCAGGTGACCGCCGTCCAGGGGGGCGGCCACGTCGCGCCGACGGCGATCGCCGACGTCGACGGCATCGTCGTGGGCGGCGGCATCGTCGAGGAGGTCAGGGTCGGCGTCGAGCCGATCTTCGTCGAACTCCGACGGCAGGTCGCGTCGGGTGTCCCGTACCTGGGCATCTCCGCCGGGGCGATGATCGCCGCGGAGGCCTCGCTCGGTGGCGGCACGCGCATCGACGGCGTCGTCGTCTCGCCCGAGGATCCGTCGGAGCCCGGCGAGGAGTTCGTGGCCGAGGCCGGCATCGGACTCATCGACGTCGCCGTCGACGCGCACGTCGCCCAGCGCGGAAACCTCTCGCGCCTCGTCGCGGCCGTCGAGTCGAGGCTCATCGAGAGCGCGCTCGGCATCGACGAGGGCACGGCGCTGATCGTCGGCGAGGGCGGACTCCGCGTCGTGGGCTCGGGGAGCGTCTGGCGCGTGCTCCCCGCGGACGGCGGCGTGCTGGTCTCGACGCTCGGCGCCTGAGATGCCCGCGGGCGTCGACGAGCTCGCCGCTGCCGGGCAGCTCGATCCCGACTGGGCGCGCGCCCTGCAGCCGGTCGCCCCGGTCATCGCGGAGCTCGGCGAATTCCTCCGTGCCGAGGCGGCTGCGGGTCGCGGCTCGCTCCCGGCGGGCGACCACGTGCTGCGCGCGTTCGCCGCGCCGCTCGCGGACGTCCGGGTGCTCATCGTCGGACAGGACCCGTACCCGACGCCGGGGCATCCGATCGGGCTCTCGTTCGCGGTCGACCGCGCGGTGCGACCGCTGCCGCGGAGCCTCGGCAACATCTACGCGGAGCTGTCCTCCGACCTCGGGGTCGTGCCGCCCGAGCACGGCGACCTGTCCGCATGGACGGACGCCGGCGTGATGCTGCTGAACCGCGTGCTCACGGTGCGACCGGGCGAACCCGGCTCGCATCGGGGCCGCGGCTGGGAGCAGGTCACCGACCACGCGATCCGCACCCTCGTGGCGCGCGGCACCCCGCTCGTCGCGATCCTCTGGGGGCGCGACGCGCAGCAGTTGCGTCCCCTGCTCGGCGACACGCCGGTGATCGAATCGGCGCATCCGAGCCCGCTCTCGGCCCGCCGCGGCTTCTTCGGCTCCCGCCCCTTCAGCCGGGCGAACGAGCTCCTCGCAGCGCAGGGCGGCGACGCCGTCGACTGGTCGCTCGACTGACGGGCGCCCGGCCGCGGCATCCGCTCGTGCTCGTCGGCATGGGCATGCGACCGCCGGGCCCGGATGCGTCATCCGGCCGTAACGGCTCCGGCGTATCGTGGTCGCCATGCTCGAGGAGGAATACCAGCAGCGCCGCGAACTCCCGCCGCACCTGCGCAAGCGTCAGCAGCCCGAGGCGCCGTTCGCGTACCGCATGCGCGACGCGGTCCCGGCCGACCTGCCGGCGGTGCGCGAGATCTACAACTACTACGTCGCGAACTCCACGGTCACGTTCGACGAGGACGCGATGACGCTCAAGGAGTGGAAGGCGAAGTTCGCCTACCTGCACAAGCTCGGCATGCCGTTCATCGTCGCGGAGGCGCCGTCGGGGCAGCTGCTCGGGTACGCGCTCGTCGCGCCCTGGAAGCCGAAGCGCGCCTACCGGTTCACGGTCGAGAACTCGATCTACCTCGGACCGGCCGCGGCCGGCAAGGGCCTTGGGCGGGCGCTGCTCGGCGAGCTCATCGACCGCTCGAAGGCTGCGGGGCTGAAGGAGATGATCGCCGTCATCGCCGATCAGGGCGCCGAGGCCTCGATCGCGCTGCACGAGAAGTTCGGGTTCGTCGAGACGGGTCGCATGGGCCGGGTCGGCTTCAAGTTCGACCGCTGGCTCGGCACGATCATGCTGCAGCGATCCCTCAAGTAGCGGATGCCGCGCGCCGGTCTCAGATCGTGAGCTCGAGGCCTTCGCCGGCGAACGGCACGGCGATCGCGACGACGAGGCCCGAGACGGCGAACAGGGCCGGGTGCGCGAGGCCGACGACGACCCGGCGCAGCGCCGGCCTCGTCGCGAGCAGGTGGGTCGGCGTGGCATCCGCCAGCGGGATCTCGGCCCAGCCGCGGACCCGCGCGAGGAACCAGGCGCAGCGCAGCACGAACGCCGCCCACAGCACGGCCGCCACCGTCGGCACGACGACCGCCATGACGTCGAACCCGATGCCGACGATCTCGCGCTCGCGGCCCTCGGCGGCGAGCTGGATCGTCTGCGAGATCGCCGCGCCGACGACCACCGAGGCGCTCCACGCGACGACGCCGACCACGAGGGCGAGGTAGCGCACGAAGAAATGCGAGAAGACCGAGGACATCGCCTCGAAGTGCGCGCGCGGCGTCGCCGACAGCACGGCGACGGTCGCGACGGTGGACGGCAGCACGAGCCCGAGGATGAGGGCCCAGTCGAGCAGGGCCGGCGCGTCGACGGTCACGGCGACCGCGAGGGCGACGCCGAACACTACGCTCCATCCGACGCCCCACACGAGCGGATGCCGCGCGATCGCCGTCGTCACCGGGTTCGTGCCCACGAGCGCCATGCTAGCGGCCGGGCACCCGGCCGGGTCGTAGGCTCGGGACGTGGAACTGCACGAGCACACGGCCCTCGAACTGCACCAGCTGCTCCAGCGCGGCGAGGTGTCGCCCGCCGAACTGACCGGCCACTACCTCGATCGCATCGAGCGCCTCGACCCCGAGGTCGGCGCCTTCGCCGTGGTCACCCCCGAGCGCGCCCTCGAACGGGCGCGGCTCGTGGCCGAGCGCGTGCCGAAGCCCGCGCCGCTCTGGGGCATGCCGATCGCCGACAAGGACCTGCAGCAGCGCGAGGGCGTACCGACCGCGTTCGGCTCCCGCGCGTTCGCCGACTTCGTCCCCGAGGCCTCCGACGACCTCGTGCAGGCCGTGGACGCCGCGGGCGCCGTGAGCCTCGGCAAGACGGCGACGCCCGAGTTCGGGCTGCCGTCCTACACGGAGGCGCTCGTCGGCGCGCCGACGCGCAACCCGTGGGATCCGACGCTCGGGGCGGGCGGATCCAGCGGGGGAGCGGCCGCGGCCGTGGCATCCGGCATGCTGCCCTTCGCCCCCGGTTCCGATGGCGGCGGCTCGATCCGCATCCCCGCGGCGGCGTGCGGGCTGGTCGGCATCAAGCCGTCGAGGGGACGCGTGCCGACCGGGTCGGGACTCGGCAGCCTCGCCGGACTCGCGGTCGCCGGCGCGATCGGCCGCACCGTCGCCGACGCGGCCCTGCTCCTCGACGGCATGATCGCACCCGTCGGCTACCCGCCCGCGCACCTGCACGCCGTGCGGGCGCCGGGTGACGACGGCCCCTACCTGGGCGCTGCCATCCGCGGCGAGGGCCGGTACCAGGTCGGCATCCTGCGGGACTCGCCGTGGGACGACGCGTACGACATCTCGATCGCGCCCGAGGCGCGGTCGGCGCTCGACCGGGCCATCGAGGTCCTCGAGGCGGCCCGGAACGGCATCGAGGAGATCCCGTCCGCGCCCGAGCCCGGCTACGCCCCGGCGTTCCGCACCATCTGGCAGGCCGGCGCGGGCACGATCCCGGTCGACGGGGAGCGGCTCGCGCTGCTCGAACCGCTCACGCAGTGGCTGCTCGAACGAGGTCGCGCCCTGCGGGCCGGAGAGCTCGCCGAGGCGCTGTCGTGGCTGACCGGGTTCGAGCGGCGCACGATCGCGCGCTTCGCGCCCTACGACGTCGTGCTGACGCCCGCACTCGCGATGACGCCGCGGCCCGTCGGCTGGTACGACGCCGAGGACGGCGAGGCGAACTTCGCCCAGCAGGTGCAGTTCACGCCGTTCACGTCGTTCGTGAACGTCGCCGGGCTGCCTGCGATCACGGTGCCGGTCGAGTTCACGACCGAGGGGCTGCCGATGGGGGTCCAGCTCATCGGACGCCCGGGCGGCGAGATGACGTTGTTCTCGCTCGCGGCCCAACTCGAGCGCCGGTTGCGGCGCGCGCCGCGGCATCCGCCCGTCTGGTGAGGTGACGCGGAGGGCTCCGCCGGATTCGGGGCACCCGGGACGATGTGTAAGACTTAGGTAATGCTTACCTCAATCGCCGAAGCTGGGTCGCGGGTGCGACCGGCGTACCGCAACTTCCGCGTCGAGGTCGCCCGCGTCGAGCGCGTCTCGCCGACCTTCACGAACATCACGTTCACGGGCGACGACCTCGCCGACTTCGGCACCGCCGGTCTCGACCAGCGCGTCAAGGTCGTGCTCCCGCTCGAGGCGAACGGCTTCGCGGCGTTCCCCGACGGCGAGGACTGGTACACGGCATGGCGCGAGCTGCCGGGGGAGCTCCGCAACCCGTTCCGCACCTACACCGTGCGCGCGGTGCGCCCCGAACAGCGCGAGGTCGACATCGTCTTCGCCGGCCACGGCGACGGCGGGCCGGCGTCCGCGTGGGCCGGTCGTGCGCGGCCGGGCGACGAGATCGTGCTCATCGGACCCGACGAGTTCGGCCCCGGGCGTGCGGTCGGCATCGACTGGCGGCCCGGTGAGGTCGACACCCTCCTGCTCGCGGGCGACGAGACGGCCGTGCCCGCGATCTGCGCGATCCTCGAGTCGCTCCCCGCGGATGCCGCGGGCGCGGCGTTCCTCGAGGTGCCGACCGACGGCGACCGCATGTCCGTCCGCGCCCCGGCGGGGGTCGAGGTGCGCTGGCTCGCCCGCGGCGGCGCGCACGACGCCGAGAGCCGCTCGCACGGCGAACTCCTCGCGCCCGCCGTGCGCGACTGGGTCGTACGCCACCTGGCCGACCTCGGCGTGACGCGCGCCGGCGGCGACGAGGCCTCCGCCGCGCTCGCCGAGGCCGAGCGTGCCGACCTGCCCGACACCCCGCTCTGGGACGTGCCCGCGGGGCAGAGCCTCGACGGCGCCTGCTACGCCTGGCTCGCGGGCGAGGCATCCGTCATCACCGGGCTCCGGCGCTTCCTCGTCCGCGAGGCCGGCCTCGACCGCCGACAGGTCGCGTTCATGGGGTACTGGCGGCGCGGCCGCGCCGAACTCGAGTGAGCGGGACGCGCACCGTGTCCCGCCGGGAGGCGCCGCAGTCCGCGGGCACGGGGGTCGTCGCCGAGCCAGCCGTGACCGGCAATGGCGTGCCGACGGCGCGACGCGGGCGGAGCGGGCGGCGCATCGGCACCGGCCGCGCGCTCGTCGTGCTGGCCGCATGCGCGCTGGCCCTCCTCGCGATCGTCGCCGCGAGCCTCGCGCTCGGCGTGCGGTCGATGGATCCGGGCGTCGTCTGGCAGGCGATCATCGCCCACGACCCCGCGAACGCCGACCACAACGTGGTCTGGCAGCTGCGCGTGCCGCGCACGGTCATCGGCCTGCTCGCGGGCGTTGGCCTCGGACTGGCCGGAACCCTCATCCAGGGCGTCACCCGCAACCCCATCGCCGACCCGGGCCTGCTCGGACTGAACGCGGGCGCCTCGCTCGCGGTCGTGCTCGCCATCGCGTTCGTCGGCGTGAGCAGCCCGCTCGGGTACATCTGGTTCGCGTTCGCCGGCGCCGCGGCGGCGGCCGCGATCGTCTTCTCGATCGGGCGCGGGCAACCGGTGCGGCTCGCGCTCGTGGGCGCCGCCGTGACCTCGTTCATCACGCCGCTGATCGCACTCGTGCTGCTCCGCGACGCCGAGACGTTCAACCAGTACCGATTCTGGGCCGTGGGCTCGCTCACGGGTCGCGGCCTCGACGTGGCCGCGGTGCTCTGGCCGTTCATCCTCGTCGGCGCGATCATCGCCTTCGTGCTCGCGAACCGACTCAACCTCATCGCCCTCGGCGACGACGTCGCCAACTCGCTCGGGCAGCGGGTCGGCACCACGCGCGCCGCGGCCGGCCTCGCGCTCGTGCTCCTGTGCGGAACCGCCACGGCGCTCGCCGGCCCGATCGCGCTCGTCGGCCTCGTGGTCCCGCACGCCGCACGCCGCCTCGTGGGCACCGACTACCGGTGGATCATGCCGACGGCGCTCCTGCTCGGGCCCGTGATGCTGCTCGCGGCCGATGTCATCGGACGCCTCGTCGTGCCGAACTCCGAGCTCGAGGCCGGCGTGGTCGCGGCATTCCTCGGCGCGCCCGTGCTCATCGCGATCGCCCGCAGCCGGAACGTGGCGGGGCTCTGATGGCGATGACGACGGATGCCCCGACGAGGCCCGGTGCGGCGGTCGACGACGCACGGCGGGCCGTCGCCTCGGTGCGGCGGCGGAGCCGACGACGCCTCGTCGTCGCACTCGGCGTCGGCGGCGCCCTCGCGCTCGTCTTCGCGGTGATCGCCCTCTCGTCGGGCGCCGCGAGCCTCGCGCCCGACCGCGTGCTCGCGACGCTGCTCGGCCAGGGCGATCGCACCGAGCAGCTCGTCGTGTTCACGCTCCGGCTCCCGCGCATCCTCGCGGCGCTCTTCGTGGGCGCGGCGTTCGGCCTCGCCGGGGCGATCTTCCAGGCGGTGCTCCGCAACCCGCTCGCGAGCCCCGACATCCTGGGCGTCTCCACCGGCGCGAGCCTCGGCGCCGTGTGGGCCCTCCTCGGGCTGGGCCTCACCGGCGCCGTCGTGTCGGGCTTCGCGCTCGCGGGCGGACTCGCGGTCGCCGCGATCATATGGGCGACGGCGTGGCGCCGTGGCCTGCACGGCATCCGCTTCGTGCTCGTCGGCGTCGGGCTCGCCTACGTGTGCGCCTCGCTCATCGCCTGGCTGCTCGCCCGGGCGGAGATCCGGCAGGCCCAGTCGGCACTGCTCTGGACCGTCGGCAGCGTCTCCGACGTGCGCGGCGACGCGCTCGTGCTGCTCATCATCGGGGTCCTGGTCGGATGCCTCCTGACCGCCGTCTTCGCGCAGGGCCTCTCGGTGCTCGGGCTCGGCGACGACCACGCGATCTCGCTGGGCATTCGCACGAACCTCCGCCGCGGCATCCTGCTGCTGGTGGCGGTGCTGCTCATCGCGGTCGCGACCTCGGTCGCCGGCCCCATCGCGTTCGTCGCGCTCATCGCCCCGGCGATCGCCCGTCGACTCGTCGACGACGGGAGCGCGGCGCTCACGGCGTCGGTCATGACGGGCGCCGTGCTCACCCTCGGAGCCGACGTGCTCGGCCAGTTCGCGCTGCCCCAGTTCACCGCGCCGGTCGGCATCGTCACCGGGCTCATCGGGGCCCCGTACCTGCTGTGGCTGCTGGCCCGAACCGAGAGGAAGTCCCGCGCATGAGCGCTCCGGCATCGTCGACCTCGACCCCGTCCGTCGGCCTCGCGGCCGAGGGCGTCAGCCTCGGCTACGACGGCCGGCGTGTGATCGAGGGGCTCGACCTCGTCATCCCGAGCGGGCGCATCACGGCCATCGTCGGCCCGAACGCCTGCGGCAAGTCGACGCTGCTGCGCGGGTTCGCGAGGCTCCACCAGCTCGACGGGGGGCGGGTCACGCTCGACGGCCGCGACGTCGCCGACATGCCCCGCCGCGATCTCGCGCGCCGGGTCGGGGTGCTGCCCCAGTCCTCGATCGCGCCCGACGGGGTGCGGGTCGCCGAACTCGTCGGCCGCGGCCGCTACCCGCACCAGGGGTGGTTCGGGCGGCACTCCAGCGACGACGACCTCGTCGTGGCGGAGGCGCTCGCGGCGACCGGCATCGCCGACCTCGCCGACCGCCGCCTCGAGGAGCTCTCCGGCGGCCAGCGCCAGCGCGTGTGGATCGCGATGGTGCTGGCGCAGCAGACCGACATCGTGCTGCTCGACGAGCCGACGACCTTCCTCGACGTGACCCACCAGCTGGAGCTGCTCGACCTGCTGACCGAGCTGAACCGGGAGCGCGGCACGACCGTGGTCATGGTGCTGCACGAGCTCAACCTCGCCGCGCGCTACGCCGACCACCTCGTGGTGATGTCGGCCGGCTCGATCATCGCCGAGGGGCGCCCGGGCGACATCCTCACGCCCGAGATCGTGTTGAGCGCCTTCGCGCTCGAGGCATCCGTGATCCCCGACCCGGTCGCCGGCTCGCCGATGATCGTGCCCGTGGGCCGCTTCCACACGGGCGGGCTCGCGGGCCCGGCGGTCGTCGACGAATCGTGACGCGACCGTGACCGTGCGGTTTCGCCGCTCGATCAACTTAGGTTAGCCTTGCCTCATCCCCACCCATCGACCGAGGAGTTCTCCGTGCGTCTTCGACGTCCGCTCATCGCCCTGGCCGGCCTCGCCGCCACCGCCCTGACCCTGACCGCCTGCGCCTCCGGCACCACCGAGGAGCCCACGTCGGCCCCCGACGCCGCCGTCGGCTCGGGCTTCCCGATCACGATCGAGCACGCGTTCGGCGAGACCGTCGTCGAGGAGGCGCCCGCGCGCGTCGCCACCTGGGGCTGGGGTTCGACCGAGGCCGCGATCTCCGTGGGCGTGTACCCGGTCGCGGTCGCCGAGCAGAGCTGGACCGTCGGCGAGGGCAACCTGCTGCCCTGGGTCGAGGAGGCCTACGACGCGGCCGACGTCGAGCACCCCGTCGTGCTGAACGACGACGAGGGCGGGGCGAGCGTGCCCTACGAGGAGTTCATCGCGGCCGCGCCCGACCTCATTCTGGCGCCCTACTCGGGCCTCACCGAGGAGCAGTACGACACGCTCAGCGACATCGCCCCGGTCGTCGCGTACCCCGAGGCGCCCTGGACCACCGCGTGGGACGAGAACATCGAGATCACGACGCGCGCGCTCGGCCTCGAGGCCGAGGGCGAGGCCGTGCTCGACGACATCCACTCCTACCTCGCCGACGAGGCGGCCGCGCACCCCGAGTTCGCCGGCAAGACCTTCGCCGGCATCTGGGACGGCGACGGCGTCGTTTCGGTCTACACCGGGGCCGACCCCCGTATCGAGGTCCTGACCGAACTGGGTCTCGAGGTCGCGCCGAGCGTCGCCGAGCTCGACACGAGCGACGGCGGCTTCTACTACGACCTGAGCTACGAGCAGCTCGACAAGCTCGACTCCGACTTCATCGTGAACTACTCCAGTTCGAAGGAGGCGGCCGAGGCCGTGCTGACCAAGCCCGAGACGCAGGCGATCCCCGCCGTCGCCGCCGGCAAGGTCGCCCAGGTCTACGACCCGGTCACCGTCTCGTCGGTCTCCCCGCCCACCGCACTCAGCTTCCAGTGGGAGGGCGGCATGCCGGCCCTCGTCGAGGCCATCGCCGGCGTCCTCGGCGAGTAATCGCGGTCGCGCCGCCGAGCGGTGCGAGCCGAACGGCCGGTGCGCTCCGTTTGGAGCGCACCGGCCGTTCGCCGTTCGCGGGGACTTCCGTGGTCAGCCGCGCGCCGCGCGCGCGGCAGTCGTCGGCCGACGCCTCGGCAGGTACCCGCCCGCCTCGAGACCGGCCTCGATCTCGAAACGGTTGCGCAGGGGGTCGCGTCCGGCGAAGAGGTAGAGCACGGGCAGGAGCATGCCGTACTCGCGCCACTGCAGCTCGTGCACGGCCTCGTGGCCGAGGACCGTGTCGGAGTCGTTGCGGTCGGTGAGGTAGCACCGCCCGACGCAGGATCCGCCGCGGCCGAACGTCCACTTCGGCATGCCCGTGAACACGTACAGGCCGTTGCGGCGCTCGACGCGGCCCGTGCTCCAGATGAAGCCCCAGGTGAAGCCGACGAGGGTGGCCCACCAGTAGCCGACGCGGCTGATGGGCGAATGGGTCAGCCGGATCGTGAACCGGGTCACTCGTGGGCCTCGGGACGGCCGAGGGCCTCGAGCAGCCGCAACCAGACCTCGCTCATCGTGGGGAATGCGGGCACCGCGTGCCAGAGCCGATCGACCGGGACCTCCCCGACGACCGCGACGGTCGCCGCGTGCAGCAGTTCGGCGACGTCCTGGCCGACGAACGTGGCGCCGATGACCGTGCCGAGTTCGTCGTCGATCACGAGCTTCGCGCGCCCCTCCGCGCCGTCGGCGTTGATGCCGGTTCCGCTCGCGGACTCGAGGGCGACCTCGGCGATGCGGATGCCGCGACCCGCCTTCCGGGCCTCGGCCTCGGTGACGCCGACCTGCACGGCCTCGGGCTCGGCGAACACGACTTGCGGCACCGCCGCATGGTCGGCCGTCGCGGCGTGCACGCCCCACGGGCGCGTGTCGACCGGCTGCCCAGCGGCGCGCGCGGCGACGAGGTCGCCCACGGCGCGGGCCTGGTACTTGCCCTGATGCGTCAGCAGCGCTCGGTGGTTGACGTCGCCCGCGGCGTAGAGCCATGGCCCGTCGTCGGCGCCGTCGACGCCCGCGACGCGCAGCGTGTCGTCGACCTCGAGCCAGTCGCCCGGTTCGAGCCCGACGCTCTCAAGTCCGACGGCGTCGGTGCGTGGGGTGCGGCCGGTGGCGACGAGGACCTCGTCGGCCGTCACGGTGGATCCGTCGTCGAGCGTCAGCACGACCTCGCCCGATCCGGTGCGCTCGACCCGGGCAGGCGAGACGCCGGTGCGCACGGTCGCGCCGAGCCCGCGCAGTCCCGCGGCGACGGCGTCGCCCGCGAACGGCTCCATGCGGGAGAGCAGCCCACCGCGCGCGAGCACGGTCACCTCGGTGCCGAATCCGGCGTGCGCCGTCGCCATCTCGCACGCCACCACGCCGCCGCCGATGATCGCGAGCCTGCCGGGGAGCCGCTCGACGCTGGTCGCCTCGCGGCTCGTCCACGGCGCGGCCTCGGCCAGGCCGGGGATCGGGGGGATCACCGGATCGGAGCCGGTCGAGACCACCACCGCGTGGCGGGCGATGAGCGTCACCGCGTCGGTGCCGTCGCGCTCGACGACGACGCGCCGGGGGCCGTCGAGGCGCCCATGCCCGCGCTCGAGTCCGATGCCGACACTGTCGAGCCACTTCGTGGCGCCGTCGTCGCTCCAGTCGGAGACCCAGTAGTCGCGCCTGCGCAGCACCGCCTCGACGTCGAGTTCGCCGGTGACGGCCTGAGCCGCGCCCGGCACGCGTCGGGCGGCTCGGAGCGCCGCCGCGCTCCTCAGCAGGACCTTCGAGGGCACGCAGGCCCAGTAGGAGCATTCACCGCCCACGAGTTCGTGTTCGACGACCACCACCTCGAGTCCCGCGGCGCGTACGCGGTCGGCGATGTTCTCCCCGACCGGTCCGGCGCCGAGGACGACCACGTCGACTTCGCGCTGCATCCGTCTCCCCTCGTGCCCGGAGACCCGGGCGTCCGACCAAGCCTAGGCACGACGCGAGGGCGAGCACACCCCTTGACGCGCGATCGACGGGAATGCGGATGCCGCGCCCGGCCGGCTGCGGCGGGTCAGGCCGTCGCCGCGACCGACGCCGGGCGCTCGCCCGCGGCACCGCTGGCCAGCGCCCCCACCAGTCGGAGGATCGTGGGCAGGTCGTCGTCGGCGGCGTCGGGCGAACTCGGCGCGAACCCGGCGATCGCGGCGCCGGCGAGCGGGAAGCGCGAGACCACGGCCTTGACGAGGGCGACGAGCGTCGGCGCGGCGACGCCGAAGGGCATCGGGTACGACAGGCCGCTGATGGCCGAGGGGTCGAGGACGTCGAGGTCGATGTGGATGAACACGCGCGACGCGCCGGTCGCCTCGACGGCCGCGATCACCACCGACGGGTCGGCGAGGTCGTCGACGGTCAGCACGTCGATGCCGTGCTCCTCGATGAAGCGGTGCTCCTCGGCGTCGATGGCGCGGACGCCGCCGAGCACGAGCCGTGCCGGGGCCACCCGGGTCTCGGCGTCGAGGGCCAGGCCGTCGACGCCGTCGCCGGTGACGTGTCGGAGGGCCATGCCGCCGAACCCGCCGGAGGGCGAGGAGTCGGGCGTGTTGAGGTCGGGGTGGGCGTCGAGCCACAGCACCGCGAGGTCGCCGTCGGCGTGACGCGATGCATGGGCGACCCCGGCCAGGACCGCCCCGCAGTCGCCGCCGATGGTGATGGCGGGCGCCGCGGTGGTGGCGAGCAGCTCCTCGGTGCGCTCTCGCACGCGCCGGAGGGCGCTGTAGCGTCGGATGCCCGTGCCGAGCGATTCGCCGGCCTCGGCGGGCACGTCGACGACGATCGTGGAGGCGGACGGGAGGTCGCCGCGGATCGCGGCGGCCCCGTCGGCGAGGCTCATCGCACGAGAGGAGATCGATCCCTGCCAGAGCGGGACGACGACGAAGGTTGCGGGCATGTGCCAAGTATCCCGCGATCGGGTCGGCCGGTGCCAGCCGACCCGATCGCGGGACGACTCCGGTCAGCCGGAGATGGCCCCTCGGGCCCCGCCCGACTTGAGCGCGGCGAGCCGGGCGTCGACCTCGCTGAGCTCGCCGAGGTCGTCGAGCTCGTTGAACTGGGCGTCGAGGCTCGACGCGGCCAGCTCGGACTGGCCGCGGACCACGGCCTCCTCGCGGCGGATCTTCTCCTCGAACCGACCGAGCTCGCTCGTCGGGTCGAGGATGTCGATCGACTTCACGGCGTCGTGGACCTGGCGCTGGGCCTCGGCGGTCTTGGCACGCGCGACGAGCTCGGAGCGCTTGTTCTTCAGCTGGACCAGCTTCTCCTTCATGCCGTTCAGCCCGGACTTCAGCTGCTCGACCACGTCGGTCTGCGCGGCGATCTGGGGCTCGGCCGTCCGGGCCTCGTTCTCGGCCGAGATCTGGCGGCTGAGCGCGACCTTCGCGAGGTTGTCGAACTTGTCGGCGCCGGGGGCGTCGCCCGCCGAACGCAGTTCATCGCCCTTGCGGCTCGCGGCGAGCGCCTTCTCGCCCCACGTGCGGGCGGCCTCGACGTCTTCGCGGTGGTCGTCCTCGAGCAGGCGCAGGTTGCCGATCGTCTCGGCGATGGCGGCCTCGGCATCGGCGATGCTGTTCGTGAAGTCCCGGACCATCTGGTCGAGCATCTTCTCGGGGTCTTCCGCCTGGTCGATCAGCGCGTTCACGTTGGCTCGGAGGAGGGTCGAGATCCTCCCGAAGATGGACTGCTTGGTCATGCTGGTTTCCTTTCGTCGCGGTCGTGTGGTTCGTCTCGTCGGCGGGGTCGGTGCCGGTGCCGGTGGAGTCAGGGTCGGCGGAGCAGCTCGGGCGAAGTGGTCAGAATCGGCCTCCGCTTCCGCGTCGGCCGCGCGTGGCGCCCCCGCCGAAACTGCCCGAGGATCGCCGTGAGCCGCCGCCTCGCGAGCTCCCGCCGCCGCCGAAGCCCCCGAAGCCGCCCCCGAGGCCGCCGCCGAGGCCGCCGCCTCGTGACCCACCGCCGAGCATGGACTCGATCAGGATGCCGCCGAGCACGGCGCCCATCATGTTGCCGCCCTGGCCGCCGCCCGACGCGCCGCCGAAGCCGCCCCCCATGCCGCCGCCGAATCCCTCGACATCGCGCTGCGCGAGCGAGAGCGCCTCTGCGGCGAGGCGATCGGCCTGCTGCGCGGACTGCAGGGCGAGCGCGGGATCGGGGCTCGTCTGGGCCCGCTGCAGGAGCTGGGCCGCCGTGGCGAGCCTCGTGCGCGCCTCGGTTCCGACGCCCCCGCGTCGGGCCACGAGGTAGTCCTCGGCGGACTGCACCCTCGCTCGTGCGCCGTCGACCGTGCGCTGGAGCAGCGCCTGCGCCCGTGCCGCCTGCTCGGCGGCGTCGCGTTCGCTCGCGATCGCCGCGTCGATCTCGGCGTTTGCCTGCGCGAGGCGGGCGTTCGCGGCGAGCGGGTCGCGGCCGGCGGCTCCGATCACGCTGCGGAGCACGGACGCGACGGCCGCCGTGCGATCGGCGACGGGCGCGGCGGCACCGCCGAGCGCGCGCGCCGTCTGGACGTCGCCCTCGAGGTCGGCGATGCCGTCGGCGAGCGAACGGTCGGCCGCGGCGAGGTCGTCGGCGAGGCGTCCGACGGCGGCCCCCAGGAGGCCGGCCTGGTCGACGGCCTCCTCGGCGGCGCGGATCGCGACCGCGGCCTCGGCGTGCTGCGCCGCCTCGACCGCGGCGGTCGCACGGGCGAGCTCGTCGTCGGCGAACGCGAGGCGCGACTCGGCCTGCGCCGGGTTGTCGGCCACGGCGGCGAGGGCGGATGCCGCGTACACGCCCTCGAGCGCCCGGAGCCGTTCGCGCGCCGGCCCCGTGCCGGTGCGGGCGGCGGCGGCCTCGGCGCGCACGCGCTCGAGCTCGGCCGGGGCGTTGCGCTCGAGGTCGCGGAGGGCGTCGAACGCCTCGGTCTGCTCGTCGAGCCTCGCGTCGGCCTCGCTCGTCGCCGCGAGGATGCCCTCGTAGTACTCGCGGCGCTGCGCGTCGGTGTCGGGTTCGTCGTCGTCGAGCCGCTGCTGCAGCGCGAACGCCTCGGTGACCTTCGCCTTGGCGGTGTCGAGTGCGGCACGGAAGGGCGCGGTCGCCGCCTCTCCGTAGGAGGCCGTGGCGAAGCCGAGCTCCTCCTCGCTCGTCTTCATCGCGTCATCGGCGGCCACGAGTGCCGAGCCCGCGCGTCGACGGAGCTCGTCGAGGGGCACCGGCGGCGCCGGCGCGCCGGGTCCGCCCGCGGCATCCGGGGGGCCTCGGCGACCCCGCCGCCGCGACAGCACGATCGCGATGACCGCCACGACCGCCGCGGCGATGACGAGGAACCAGACCCATCCCCAGCCCGACCCGCCCGAGCCGGTGTCGTCGAGCGCCTGGGCTGCGGCGACGGCAGCGCCCGCCCAGTCCTCCGCGCGCAGTTCGGGCTCGATGACCTCGAGGCTGATGCGGTCGATCTCGTCGGCCGAGACCGAGGCGTTGTCGGCGGCGGAGAGGTAGTAGGCGCGGCCGTCGACGGCGACGGCGAGCAGGTAGTCCTCGGCGCCCATGTTGTTGGCGACCGCGGTGTCGTTGGCCCAGGTGTCGGCCTGCTCGGGGTTCGTGAACTCGCCGACGTAGGCGACGAACAGCTGCCGACCCGTGTCGTCGGCCGTCTTCTCGATGGCCGCGAGCACCTCGTCGGCATCGGATCCGAGCGCGCCCACGGTGTCGACGATGGGGCTCGAACCGAACTCGACGGGGTCTTCGGCCCAGGCGGGCGAACCGCCGACGAACACGAGCGCGGTCGCGAGAGCCGCCGTGACCAATACCCGACCGCGACGTGACGACGCCATGCACCCCTTGCCCTTCTCCGCCCCAGCACGGATGCCTCGAGTCTATGCGGGGCCGCCGGCACCGTCCACGGTGGCCGGCGAACGGTCAGCCCACGGTGACGGACGCCGCGGGGGAGACGATGAGGTCGCCGAGCACGCCGGGCTCGTCCGCGAACGAGATCGCGGCCGAGAGCCCGTACGTGCCGGGGGAGAGGGGCGCCGGCGCGGAGGAGTCCAGCGACGCGTCGCCGCCGTCGGCGCACGATCCGGCCGTGTACCGGCCGCTGAGCGTGATCGACTCGCCCGGGCCCAGGCGCACGGCGACGGACTCGGTCGCGCTCGAGGGCAGCGGATGCCACACGGTCGAACCCGCCTCGGACACCGTGATCGCCGGCGTGCCGAGCACGCCCTCGACGACTTCGGCGCCGGTGTTCGTGACGAGCACGGCGACGGTCGCCTCCGATCCCGACGGCACTGCCTGCGCCGGGTGCTCGACCGTCGCGACGAGGCCCGTGGCGGCGCCGTCCGTGGCCGCCGCGATGGGCGCGCCGCACACGTTCAGGGTCTCGGCGACGCCGACCCGGAGGTCGTCGGGGAACTGGTCCCCGTCCTGCGGCGCGACGGGGGTCGAACCGCTCGCGTCGCCGCCCGCGTCGGACGCGTCGGACGAGGCCTCCTCCGACGAGGACTCAGCGGCGACCTGGGAGTCCGACGACGAGGACGCCAGGCGGGGACCGAGCGCACCGAGGCCGAGGACGAGGCCGCCGACGGCGAGCAGCCCCGCAACCGACGCCGTCGCGCCGACGAGCGCCCGTCGACGGGTGCGGCGGCGGGCGCGGCTCGCGCGGAGCACCGCGTCGAGGTCGACCGGACGTGCGGGTGCGGCATCCGCGTCGCGCGCCAGCGCCTCGGAGAGGTCCAGGGGGTCAGGAGACATGTTCGTCCTCCGTTCTGGTCGTCCCGGCATCGGCCGGTCGGCCGTCGGATGCCGCGATCGAGGAGGAGAGCGCCCGCAGGCCGTCGCTGAGGTACCGCTTGACCGCGCCCGCGCTGAGCCCGAGGGTGTGCGCGATCTGGTCGACGGTGAGGTCCTCGTAGTAGCGCAGGACGATGCACGCGGCCTGGCGCGGGGCGAGGGCGCGGACGCGGCGCATGAGGTCGATGCGCGCGTCGCTGTGCTCCTGCGGCACGTCGGCCGCGACCGGCGGCACGGCGAGGTGGCGCACCCGGCGCCACGTGCCGTCCCGGCGCGACCGGTCGATGACCGCGTTCAGGATGGCGCGGCGCACGTACGCCTCGGCGCGCGGCAGCGTCAGCTGGAAGCGCGGGCTGCCGAACGTGCGCACGAGCGCATCCTGCACGAGGTCGGCGGCATCGTCGGCACGGCCCGTGAGCAGGTACGCGTAGCGCGTGAGCGCGTCACCGCGCTCGGCGACCAGCCGAGTGGCGACCTCGTCCCATGACCGGGGCACGCGCTGCTCCTCCCGACGGCGGTCGATCCGCCGTCATCTGAAGAGACGAACGGGCGAGCCGTTTCGTTGGGTACCCGGCGAGATTCGTCGAGTACCCGACGAGCCTCGCCGGCAGGCAGCCGCGAACGACTGCGATCTGTGCCCCCGGAGGGATTCGAACCCCCGACCTACGGTACCGGAAACCGGCGCTCTATCCCCTGAGCTACGGAGGCGCACAGCCAGCAACGATAGCACCGATCGCGGGTCGATTCGGAACGCGGGAGGCCCGGGACCGGGTCAGGCGCGAGCCACGGCGGCGACCGAGTCGAGCAGTTCGTCGCGCACGCGATTGGCGAGCAGGCTCCTTGCGCCGCGCAGGACGGCGTCGCCGTGCACGGCGGTGGCCACCACCTCGGGATACCACCGGCTGAGGCGACGGATGCCGGCGCCGACGGCCTGCGCGAAGGTCGCGCCGCCGAGATCGGCGGTCGGGCCGGCGAGCACGACGAGCCCGGGGTCGAGCGTCGCGATCACGGGGAGCGCGATGTGTGCGACGCGTTCGGCCAGGTCCTCGAACACGAGCCGTCGCACGTCGTCGGCGGACGGGTCCGCGAGCGCGGCGCGCGCGGCGTGGAATCCGTCGGCGTCGAGGCCGTGCCGGCGTGCGAGGAGGGCGACGGCGCGACCGCCGACCAGGTCCTGCACGGTGCGCGCCGCGGGGTCGAGCGCGGCCGCCTCGGTCGAGATCGGCAGGAATCCGATCTCGCCGGCGCCGCCGAACGTGCCCCGGTGCAGGTCGCCGGCGACGTCGAACGACGCGCCGACGCCGTTGCCGAGCCAGAGCAGCGCGAAGACGTCGCGCCCCGCGGCGGCCCCGCCCTCGCGCTCGGCGAGCGCGGCGAGGTTCACGTCGTTCTCGATGAGCACGGTCCGGCCCAGGTCGGTCTCGAGGATGGTGCGGAGGTGCCGCACCGGCCAGCCGGGCAGGGTCTCGCTGAAGAGCTCGCCGCTCGGGCCGGGGTCGACGTACCCGGGGATGCCGAGACACACCGTGTGCACCGCGTCGGGCAGGGTGCCCGCGGCCGCGCTCGCCTCGACGATCGCGCGACGCACCTCCTCGACGGCCGAACGGGCGGTGGGATCGTGCGGCAGCGGCATCCGCACCACGGGCCGGTCGGTGCCCGCGGCGTCGACGACCGTGGCGCGCACCTCGAAGGCGTCGAGGTCGAGGGCGATGCCCACCCGGCGATCCACCCGGGCGGCGTAGACGACGGCCGCGCGCCCGGCGGAGCCGGCGAGCAGCCCCTGCTCCTCGATGAATCCCGCCTGGAGGAGCCGGCTCATCATCTGCGACGCCGTCGGCTTGGAGACGCCGACGAGCTCGCAGATGCGGTTGCGCGTCAGCGGGCCGTGGTCGAGCAGGACGGCGAGTCCGGCACGGTCGTTGACGGCGCCGAGCCACGACGGCGTGCCTGGGGTGTTCGTCGCCGCCATGGGGTCTCCTCGTCAGCTCGCGGGCAGGTTGCCGAGCACGTCGGCCACGAGGCTCTGCGCGTCGCCCGGCTCGAAGATCGCGGTGGAGTCGATGACCAGCCAGTAGGGGCCGGAGAAGACCTGCACCTTGCCGTGGTCGCCGCTGCGGCTGAAGTAGCCGCTCACCGTGGGCGGCGTGCCGTAGGTGGGCACGGCGGTGCTCGTGGCCGCGGCCTCGTTCGCGAGGGTCTTGCCGGCCGACTCCGTCGGCGTCGCGACGGCGACCTCGATGACCTCGCCGCTGGACTGGTTGAGGTATCCGCAGGCGGTGCCCTCGGTCTCCTCGACGAGCGCGACGACCGTGCTCGCCGACGGGGTGTACCCGGGGTCCGCGCCGAAGTTCGGGTTGAAGGCGTAGAGCTGGTCGGCCGTGAGGAGCGCGTCGCAGGCGATCGCGAACGGGATCGCCGGCTCGGCGGTCGGCGTCGGCACCGGCGCGGGATCGGTGGCCTGCGCGCCCTCGGTCGACCCCGGCTCGCCGGCTGCGGGCGCTTGCGTCGACGACCCCTGCGGATCGCCTGCGCTGCATCCGCTCAGCAGGACGGCGGATGCCGCGAGCAGCACGACGGATGCGACGACGGGTCGGAGCGTGCGGCCGGAGCCGAGCAGTGCGGGGCGAGGCATGGAGAGACCTTACCAACGTCGAACGGTAGGATTTGCGGGTGACTCCCGACGATCTCTCCCTCGCCCTGTTCGACCTCGTGACCGCCATGGTGCGGCGACGTCGTGACGCGGGTGACGAGGTCGTCCTCGAGCTCGCCCCCGAACAGATCGTCCTCGAGCGGCCGAAGCAGCGCGAGCACGGCGACTGGGCCTCGAACATCGCGATGCGGCTGGCCAAGCCGCTCGGCTCGAACCCGCGCGCCATCGCGACCGAGCTCGCCGAGGGCCTTGCCGCGGTCGACGGCGTGACGAGCGCCGAGGTCGCCGGTCCCGGCTTCATCAACGTGCGGCTCGACGCGGCCGCCGCGGGCGCCCTCGCGAAGGTCATCGTCGACGCCGGCGCCGACTACGGCCGCAGCGACAAGCTCGCCGGCGAGCGCATCAACCTCGAATTCGTCTCGGCGAACCCGACGGGTCCGCTGCACATCGGCCACACGCGGTGGGCGGCGCTCGGCGACGCGATCTCCCGCGTGCTCCGCGCAGCCGGTGCCGAGGTCGCGAACGAGTACTACATCAACGACGCGGGCAACCAGATGGAGAACTTCGGCCGCTCGGTGCTCGCCGCGGCGAAGGGCGAGCCCACGCCCGAGGGTGGATACCCCGGCAGCTACATCGCCGACCTCGCCGCGCGCGTGCTCGAGCGCGAGCCGAACCTGCTCGCGCTGGCCGACGACGTCGCCCTGCACAGCGCCACCGAGATCGCCTACGAGCTCCAGCTCGGCGAGATCCGCGCCTCGCTCGACCGCTTCAACGTGCACTTCGACGTCTGGACCAGCGAGCGTCGCATGCAGCTGAAGGGCGAAGACGGGCTGTCCGACGTCGACACCGCCGTCGAGCGCCTGCGCGCACAGGGCCACGTCTTCGACGAGGACGACGCGGTCTGGGTGCGCACCACCGACTTCGGCGACGACAAAGACCGAGTCATCCGCCGCAGCAACGGGGCGTACACCTACTTCGCGGCGGACGCCGCGTACTACCTCGACAAGGGCGACCGCGGCTTCGGCCACAAGATCTACCTGCTGGGCGCCGATCACCACGGCTACGTGCACCGCCTCAAGGCGCTCGCCGGTGCCGCGGGCGACGACCCCGATCGCGACATCGAGGTGCTCATCGGCCAGCTCGTGAGCATCAACGGCGCGAAGCTCTCCAAGCGCGCCGGCAACATCATCGAGCTCGACGACCTGCAGGCGTGGCTCGGCACCGACGCGCTGCGGTACACGCTCGCGCGCTACCCGGCCGACTCGCCGCTCACGATCGACCCCGAGATCCTCACGCGCCGCACGAACGACAACCCCGTCTTCTACGTGCAGTACGCCCACGCCCGCACGTGCGCGGTCGACCGCAACGCGGCATCCGTCGGCCTCGACCGGTCGAGCTTCGCGCCCGAGCTGCTCTCGCACGAGACGGAGTCGGCGCTCCTCGGCGCGCTGCAGGAGTTCCCGCGCATCGTCGCCCAGTCGGCGGAGCTCCGCGAGCCGCACCGCGTCGCGCGCTACATCGAGGAGCTCGCGGGCCTCTACCACCGGTGGTACGACAACTGCCGCGTGCTGCCGCTCGGCGAGGAGCCGATCGGCGACCTGCACCGCACGCGCCTGTGGCTGAACGACGCGACCCGACAGGTCATCCGCAACGGCCTCGACCTGCTCGGCGTCTCGGCGCCCGAGCGCATGTGACCCGTCGCCCCCGACGGGCGGGGTCCGAACGACCACGACGAGCACGGAGGCACCAGTGAGCACACCCCGCGACGACCACCGCGATCAGGGCACGGATGCCGCTGCCGAGCGCGGGCCCGAGGCGCCGACCGATGCCGCGGCGACCGGCCCCGTCCGTGATGACGAGCTCGCGCCGACGGCCGTGCTCGACGACGTGCGCGCCACCGAGGTGATCGATCCGCTCCCGGCCGCGCAGGCCGAGGGCGCCACGACCCCGTCCGATCGCCCGCGTCGACGCGCGAAGCCGTGGATCATCGTGGTCACGTGCGTGCTCGCGCTGGTCGCGGTGCTCGTCGTCGCCGACGTCGTGACGAGGTCCGTGCTGGAGCAGCGCATCGTCGAGCAGATCGAGGCGAACCTGCCCGAGGGCGTCGACGGCGAGGTCACGGCGCACGTCGCCGGGTTCTCGGTCCTGGCCCAGCTGGCGACGGGGTCGCTGGAGCAGATCACGCTCGACGCGTCCGGGCTCGAGGTCGACGGCAACCCGCTCGACGCGCACGTGGTGGCCGAGGGCGTGCCCGTGCAGCAGGGTGCCCCGATCGACCGCGTCAGCGGCACGGTCGATCTCGACGAGGCATCCGTGAACGCGTTGGTCGAGCTTCCGGGTGAGAACGGCGAGATCTCGATCGGCGACGGCACGCTCGGCTACCAGACCTCGATGGAGGTGCTCGGCCTCGACCTCGGCGCGTCGATCACCGCCTCGGCCGAGGCGGCCGGCACGAACGTGCTGCTGACCCCGGTCGGCGTCGAGCTCTCGGCGGGCGAGAACTCGTTCGAGCTCGGGGGCCTGGCGCAACAGCTGCTCGGCGACGCCCAGCTCGACGTCTGCGTGGCGCAGTACCTCCCCGCGGGCGTGCAGGTCGAGCAGATCACGCTCACCGAGGGCCACGCGCAGGTCGCCTTCACGGCGAGCGACGTGCCCTTCGAGGAGGCGTCGCTGCGCACGAACGGCACGTGCGACGCGTCGTGAGCCGGGCGACGGTGCGGCGTTCGCGGCGCGCTCGCCGCGGCGACCCGGCGGCGGGTCGCACGCGACGTCATCGATTCGGCCACTCGGATCGCGCTCGGTAGACTCGCGGTCAGGCCGTCCCACAAGGGCGGCGCGCTGCAGGCTCCATCGAATCGATCCGGTTCGCTCGCCGCGAGCGAAGCTCGAGATCCGTTCCGTCCCCAGAGGTTTCCCGTGGCAACGACCACCGCCGTCCCCGGATGGCTGCACGCGCCCGCCGACCCGAACGCCCTCGCCGCCCAGGTCTGGCCCTCCGGCGCGCACCGCGACGACGACGGCGCGATCGTCGTCGGCGGCATCGCGCTCACCGCACTCGCCGAGCGTTTCGGCACGCCGCTCTACGTCGTCGACGAAGACGACGCCCGGGCCAGGGCCCGCAGGTTCCGGGCCGCATTCGAGGCCGCCGCGGCATCCGTCGGCACCTCGGTCACCGTCTACTACGCGGGCAAGGCGTTCCTCTCGACCGAGATCGTGCGCTGGGTGAGCGCCGAGGGCCTCGCGGTCGACGTCTGCAGCGGCGGCGAGCTCGCGATCGCACTCGCCGCGGGAGCGGACCCGTCGAGGCTCGGCTTCCACGGCAACAACAAGTCGATCGCCGAGATCGAGCGGGCCGTGCAGGTCGGCGTCGGCGCGATCATCATCGACTCCGAGATCGAGATCGACCGGGTCGCGGATGCCGCGGCGCGGGCGGGTCGCGTGCAGCGCGTCCGGCTCAGGGTGAACAGCGGCGTGCACGCCTCGACCCACGAGTTCCTCGCCACGGCCCACGAAGACCAGAAGTTCGGGGTGTCCCTCGACCGCGCCGTCGAGCTCGGCACCCGCATCCGCTCGCACGCCTCGCTCGACTTCCTCGGCCTGCACTGCCACATCGGCTCCCAGATCTTCGACTCCGCCGGCTTCGCGGAGTCGGCCGAGCGCCTGCTGGCCGCGCACGCGGAACTCGCTCGCATCGCGCCGGTGCCCGAGCTCAACCTCGGCGGCGGCTTCGGCATCGCGTACACGTCGGTCGACGACCCGACGCCCATCGAGCAGATCTCGCTCGGCATCGCCGGGGCCGTCGCAGAGGCCTGCCGGGCCCACGGCGTCCCGGTGCCGAAGCTCGCGTTCGAGCCCGGCCGTTCGATCATCGGGCCGGCGGGCGTGACCCTCTACACCGTGGGCACCGTCAAGCCCGTGCCCACCGAGGGCGGGTGGCGGCACTACGTCTCGGTCGACGGCGGCATGAGCGACAACGCGCGCACCGCCCTGTACGGCGCCGACTACACGGTGCGGCTCGCGGGCCGGGTCTCCGACGAGCCGGCCGCGCTCGTGCGACTGGCCGGCAAGCACTGCGAGTCGGGCGACATCATCGTCGACTCCGACTACCTGCCGCACGACGTCGTCCCCGGCGACCTCGTCGCGGTCGCCGCGACGGGCGCGTACTGCTGGTCGCTCGCGAGCAACTACAACCACGTGCCGCGGCCCGCCGTCGTCGCCGTCCGCGACGGCTCGGCCCGCGTGATCGTCCACGGCGAGACCATCGACGACCTGCTCGCCCGCGACGCGGGCATCGAGGCCTCGAACCACGAACCGAACCACACCGGAGGAACCACCGCATGATCGAGTACCGCTCCATCCGGGTCGGCCTGCTCGGGGCCGGGTCCGTCGGGTCCCAGGTCGCCCGACTCCTGATCGAGCACGGCGACGAGCTCGCCCAGCGCATCGGCGCCCGCATCGAGCTCGTCGGCATCGCCGTCCGCGACCTCGACGCGAAGCGCGACGTCGAGCTGCCGCGCGACCTGCTGACCACCGACTCCGACGCCCTCATCCTCGGCTCCGACATCGTGATCGAGCTCATGGGCGGGCTGGAGCCCGCTCGCACGCTCGTGCTGAAGGCCATCGCCTCGGGCGCCGACGTCGTCACCGGCAACAAGGCGCTCCTCGCGACGCACGGACCCGAGCTCTACGCCGCGGCCGAGCAGGTCGGCGCCCAGCTCTCCTACGAGGCGGCCGTCGCCGGGGCGATCCCGATCATCCGCCCCCTTCGCGAGAGCCTCGCCGGCGACCGCATCGAGCGGATCCTCGGCATCGTGAACGGCACGACGAACTTCATCCTCGATCGCATGGACACCACCGGCGCCTCGCTCGAGGACGCCCTCGCCACGGCGACCGAGCTCGGCTACGCCGAAGCCGACCCGACCGCCGACATCGGCGGCTACGACGCGGCGCAGAAGGCGGCCATCCTCGCGAGCATCGCCTTCCACACGAGCGTCCCGGTCGAGGCCGTGCACCGCGAGGGCATCACCTCGGTGACCGCGCAGCAGGTGGAGTCCGCCCGGCGCGCAGGCTTCGTCGTCAAGCTCCTCGCGATCTGCGAGCGGCTCACCGACCCCACGACCGGAGAAGAGGGCGTGTCCGCCCGCGTCTACCCGGCACTCGTGCCCCGCGAGCACCCGCTCGGCGCCGTGCGCGGAGCGAACAACGCCGTGTTCGTCGAGGCATCCGCCGCCGGCCCGCTGATGTTCTACGGCGCCGGCGCCGGGGGAGTGCAGACCGCGTCCGCGGTGCTCGGCGACCTCGTGGCCATCGCGCGTCGCCACGTCGTCGGCGGTCCCGGCACGGCCGAGTCCACCCACGCCGAGCTGCCGATGTTCGAGATCGGCCGCATCACCACCCGGTACGCGATCACCCTCGAGGTGGCCGACGAGCCCGGCGTGCTCGAGCGCATCGCGCACGTGTTCGCCGAGCACGACGTGTCCGTCGAGCAGCTGCAGCAGACGGTGAGCGGCGGCTCCGAGCGGGCTACGCTGGTGATCGGCACGCACCAGGCGACGGAGTCCGCGCTCGCCGAGACCGTCGCCGCCCTCTCCGAGAACCCCGTCGTCGTATCCGTCGCGTCCGTCCTCCGAGTCGAAGGAGCAATGTGAACCAGCCCACCCCCAAGGCCACGTCCCGTCAATGGCGGGGCGTCATCCGCGAATACGCCGACCGGCTCGACGTCACCGACGCCACGCCGGTCGTCACGCTCGGCGAGGGTGGCACGCCGCTCCTGCCCGCGCCCGCGCTCTCGCGGCGCACGGGCGCCGACGTCTGGGTGAAGTACGAGGGCATGAACCCGACCGGCTCGTTCAAGGACCGCGGCATGACCATGGCCGTCACGAAGGCCGTCGAGCACGGCGCGAAGGTCGTCATCTGCGCGTCGACCGGCAACACCTCGGCGTCGGCCGCGGCGTACGCCACGCACGCGGGCATCAAGGCCGCGGTGCTCGTGCCCGAGGGCAAGATCGCCATGGGCAAGCTGAGCCAGGCCATCGCGCACAACGGCGAGCTCCTGCAGGTGCAGGGCAACTTCGACGACTGCCTCGACATCGCCCGCGACCTCGCCGAGAACTACGCGGTGCACCTGGTCAACTCGGTCAACAACGACCGCATCGAGGGGCAGAAGACCGCGGCGTTCGAGATCGTCGAGGCACACGGCGACGCACCCGACTTCCACTTCATCCCGGTCGGCAACGCGGGCAACTACACCGCGTACACGCGCGGCTACCGCGAAGACCTCGCCGCGGGCAACAGCACGCGCATGCCCCGCATGTTCGGCTTCCAGGCCTCCGGTTCCGCGCCGATCGTGCGCGGCGAGCCGGTGAAGAACCCCGAGACCATCGCGAGCGCGATCCGCATCGGCAACCCGGCCTCGTGGGAGCTCGCCCTCGCGGCGCGCGACGAGACCGACGGCTACTTCGGCGCGATCGACGACGACAAGATCCTCGAGGCGCAGCGCATCCTCTCGGCCGAGGTCGGCATCTTCGTCGAGCCCGCATCGGCGATCTCGGTCGCCGGCCTGCTCGAGCGCGCCGAGGCGGGCGTGATCCCGGCGGGCGCGCGCGTCGTGCTCACGGTCACCGGCCACGGCCTGAAGGACCCCCAGTGGGCGCTCCGCACGGCCGACGGCTCCGACGTGACGCCGACCATCGTGCCCGTCGACACCGCCCAGATCGCCGCGGTCCTCGGACTCACCTCATGAACCAGGCCGCACCCGGACTCGACGAGGGCGTCAGCGCCGTCGTCGGGCGCCGCGTGCACGTGAAGGTGCCCGCGACCAGCGCCAACCTCGGCCCCGGCTTCGACACGCTCGGACTCGCACTCGCGCAGTACGACGAGCTCGACATCGAGGCGACGGATGCCGCGACCCACGACATCTCGGTGCACGGCGTCGGCGAGGGCGAGGTGCCGCTCGACGCGTCGCACCTCGTCGTGCGCGCCATGGCGCACACGTTCGCGCACGCCGGCGTCCCGATGCCCTCGATCCGCCTCGTGGCGCACAACAGCATCCCCCACGGACGCGGCCTCGGCTCCTCGGGCGCCGCGATCGTGGCCGGCGTCATCGCCGCGTCCGGACTGCTCGAGGGCATCGCCCGGTTCAGCGCCGACGACCTGCTCGAGCTCGCGACCGAACTCGAGGGCCACCCCGACAACGTCGCACCGGCACTGTTCGGCGGCCTGACCATCGCATGGGTCACGCCCGACGGGCCTCGGCACAAGAAGCTCATCGTGCACCGCGGCGTCTCGCCGCTCGTGCTCGTGCCCGAGCACGAGATGTCGACGGCGCTGGCGCGTTCGCTCCAGCCCGAGTCGGTTCCGCACGAAGACGCCGTGTTCAACGTGTCCCGCTCGGCCCTGCTCGTCGCGGCCCTCATCCAGAGTCCCGAGCTGCTGCTCCAGGCGACCGAGGACAAGCTGCACCAGCACTACCGGGCGCAGGCCATGCCCGAGACCGATCGCCTCATCCGGGCACTGCGCGCGGCGGGGCATCCGGCCGTCGTCTCGGGGGCGGGCCCGTCGATCCTCGTGCTCTCCAGCGATCCCAGCGAGCGGGCCGAGGCCATCCGACTCGTCGAGGAGTCCGCCGAGACGGTGTGGCAGCCGTTGCCGCTCGCGGTCGACTTCCTGGGCGCGACGGTCACGCAGATCGACGGCTGACCGGTCCAGGCCGAGCACGTTCTCCACAGGGCGGGTCGCGAGTCCGCGGGGCGCTCGTCGGGTGATAGCATTGAGGGGCACCCGACGAGCGACGCACTGTTCGCGTCCATCGTCGCATCGTGCGATTCCCAGCAATCCATTGCTCTCGTTCTCGCGCACGTCTGCGCTTCGCGCATGACCTGCGACGTGTCAGCGACCAGCTCTCCTGGGTCGGCAGCTCTTGCCACCGGGGGAAAGGAACATACCCAGTGACCAACGCAACCGACCACGCCGAAGCAGGCGTGGCGAACCGCACCCGACTCTCCGCCCTGAAGGTCGCCGAGCTCCAGGAGCTCGCCTCCTCGCTCGGCATCCCCGGCGGCTCCAAGCGCCGCAAGGGCGAACTCGTCGACCTGATCTCCGCACACCAGGAGAGCCTGGGCGCCGAGGTAGCCGTCGACGCGCCGACGACCGACGCGCCCGTCGAGGCACCCGTCGTCGAGACCCCGGCCGAGCCGACGTTCGAGGAGCCCGAGGCTCCCGTCGTGGCAGACGCGCCCGCCGTCGAGCAGGCCCCCGAGGCCCCCGCCGCTGCGCAGCCCGCACGGCAGGGCCGCCAGCCGCGTCGTGCCACGAGCGCGAGCACGGCCGCCACGCGCCACGCGAACGGCGCCGCGACCGGCGTCGACCTCGTGCCCGCGGCATCCGAGCCCGTCGTCGAGTCCGACGACGCCCGCGAGGCGGCCCGCGCCGCCGTGCGCGAGGAGCTCGCCGCCGCGACCGGTGAAGCCGGCCGCGCCCCCAAGACCGCCGAGGGCGACGCCGAGGGTGAGACCTCCGGCGAGCAGCCCCGACAGGGCCGCAGCCGCAACCGCGGACGCCGGGGCGGCGAGCGCGAGCGCGCCGAGCGCACGGGCGACGACGCGCAGAAGTCGGGCGAGGGCCAGGGCCGCCAGAACGGCCAGGCCGCCGGCAGCGCCGATCGCCAGTCCAACGGCGACGCACGCAAGGGCGACGACCAGCCGGCACGTCAGGGCCGCGGCGAGCGTCAGGGCGGCGACCGCCAGGGCGACGCCGCCGAGCCCAAGCTGCAGGGCGAGGGCAACCGCCAGCAGAACCAGAACCGCGGCGACCAGCAGCTCGTCGACGGCGAGGGCGGACGCCGCAACCGGTACCGCGACCGCAAGCGTCGCGGCCAGACCGGTGGCGACGAGCTCGAGCCCGAGATCCTCGACGACGACGTGCTCATCCCGATCGCCGGCATCCTCGACGTGCTCGACAACTACGCGTTCGTCCGTACGACGGGCTACCTGCCCGGCCCGAGCGACGTCTACGTCTCGCTCGGCCAGGTGAAGAAGTACCACCTGCGCAAGGGCGACGCGGTCGTCGGCTCGATCAAGCAGCCGCACGATGCCGAGTCGAACAGCCGCCAGAAGTACAACGCCCTCGTGAAGGTCGACTCCGTCAACGGCCAGACCATCGAGGAGTCGGGCGCTCGCGTCGAGTTCCAGAAGCTCACGCCGCTCTACCCCCAGGAGCGCCTGCGCCTCGAGACCGAGCCCACCAAGCTCACGCAGCGCATCATCGACCTCGTCGCCCCCATCGGCAAGGGCCAGCGCGGCCTCATCGTCGCGCCCCCGAAGGCGGGCAAGACGATCGTGCTGCAGCAGATCGCGAACGCCATCTCGATCAACAACCCCGAGGTCCACCTCATGGTCGTGCTCGTCGACGAGCGCCCCGAAGAGGTCACCGACATGCAGCGCACGGTGAAGGGCGAGGTCATCGCCTCGACCTTCGACCGTCCGGCCGAAGACCACACGACGGTCGCCGAGCTCGCCATCGAGCGCGCGAAGCGCCTCGTCGAGCTCGGCCACGACGTGGTCGTGCTGCTCGACTCGATCACCCGGCTGGGCCGCGCGTACAACCTCGCCGCCCCCACCTCGGGCCGCATCCTGTCCGGTGGTGTCGACGCATCGGCGCTGTACCCGCCGAAGCGCTTCTTCGGCGCTGCGCGCAACATCGAGAACGGTGGCTCGCTCACCATCCTCGCCACGGCGCTCGTCGAGACCGGCTCCAAGATGGACGAGGTCATCTTCGAGGAGTTCAAGGGCACCGGCAACTCGGAGCTGCGCCTCTCGCGCCAGCTCGCCGACAAGCGCATCTTCCCGGCCGTCGACGTGAACGCGTCGTCGACGCGCCGCGAGGAGATGCTCCTCTCGCCCGACGAGGTCAAGATCACCTGGAAGCTGCGTCGCGCCCTCGCAGGCCTCGACCAGCAGCCGGCCCTCGAGGCGGTGCTGGGCCGCCTCAAGGAGACGCAGTCCAACGTCGAGTTCCTGATGCTCATGCAGAAGTCGATGCCGGTCGGGGCGAATGGCCACGGCGCATCGCACGCGAACGAGCACGACCACCGCTGAGGCATCCGTGTTCGAATCCGTCCAGCCCATGCTCGTCGAGCACGGCGAGCTCCAGGAGGCGCTCGCCGACCCGGCGCTGCATGCCGACGCCGCGCGCGCGAAGAAGGTGAATCGGCGCTACGCCGAACTCAGCCGCATCGTCGCCGCGAACTCGGCCTGGCACGAGGCGCAGGACGACCTCGCGGCGGCTCGTGAGCTCGCCAAGGAGGATGCCGCCTTCGCCGAAGAGGTCCCGGCGCTCGAAGAGGGGCTCGCGCAGGCCCAGGAGAAGCTCCGGCGACTCCTGATCCCGCGAGACCCCGACGACGGTCGCGACGTGATCATGGAGATCAAGGGCGGCGAGGGGGGCGCCGAGAGCGCCCTCTTCGCCGGCGACCTGCTCCGCATGTACATGCAGTACGCCCAGTCGAAGGGGTGGAAGGTCGAGCTCCTCGACCAGAACGAATCCGACCTCGGCGGCTACAAGGACGTGCAGGTCGCGATCAAGTCGAACGCCACCGACCCCTCGCAGGGCGTCTGGGCGCACCTGAAGTACGAGGGCGGTGTGCACCGCGTGCAGCGCGTGCCGGTGACCGAGACGCAGGGCCGCATCCACACGTCGACGACCGGCGTGCTCGTCTTCCCCGAGGTCGACGAGCCCGAAGAGGTCGACATCAACCAGAACGACCTCAAGATCGACGTCTACCGGTCATCCGGTCCCGGCGGCCAGTCGGTCAACACGACCGACTCCGCGGTGCGCATCACCCACCTGCCCACGGGCATCGTGGTGTCGATGCAGAACGAGAAGTCGCAGCTGCAGAACCGCGAGGCGGCGATGCGCGTGCTCCGCGCCCGCATCCTCGCGCGCCAGCAGGAGGAGATCGCGGCGGCGGCCTCCGACGCGCGCAAGTCCCAGATCCGGTCGATGGACCGGTCCGAGCGCATCCGCACGTACAACTTCCCCGAGAACCGCATCGCCGATCACCGCACCGGCTACAAGGCGTACAACCTCGACCAGGTCATGAACGGCGCGCTCGATCCGCTCATCGAGTCGGCCGTGCAGGCCGACGAGGAGGCGCAGCTCGCCGGCCTCGGCGACGACTGACCCGACGCGAGGGCACGAACACGAGAAGGGCGGATGCTGCGGCATCCGTCCTTCTGTGTTCGCCGGATCGGCGTGAGGCCCCGCGTCGGCGCGTTTCGCGTCAGCGGGACGCGTTCAGATGTGCCAGTCGTGGATGCCGCGGGACGCATCGGCGGTCGCCTCGGAGAGGGGCCGCGGCGTCGCCGGCACGCCGACCAGCAGGGAGTGCGCGGGCGCGCTCCTGGTGACGACGGCGTTTGCGCCGACGGCGCTCCATGCGCCGATCGTGATGTCGCCGAGCACCTTGGCGCCCGCGCCGATGGTGACGCCGTCGCCGAGGGTGGGATGCCGCTTCGTGCCGGGGCGCGTGTGACGGGGCGCCTTTCCGCCGAGGGTCACGCCGTGGTACAGCATCACGTCGTCGCCGATCACGGCGGTCTCGCCGATCACGACGCCCATGCCGTGGTCGATGAAGAACCGACGCCCGATCGTCGCCCCGGGATGGATCTCGATGCCGGTGAGGAATCGGGTCAGCTGGGAGATGACGCGGGCGGGGAACCGGAACCCGGCCACCCACAGGCGGTGCGTGAGCCGCGAGGCCCAGACCGCGTGCAGGCCCGAGTACACGAGGAAGACCTCGAGATCGCTGCGTGCGGCGGGATCGTGCGCACGGGCGGTCGCGAGGTCTTCCTTCAAACTGGAGAGGATGCTCACCAGGTCAGTCAAGCAGACCTTCGTACAGCACCGTCGACAGGTAGCGCTCTCCGTAGGAGGCGAGGATGACGACGATGGTCTTGCCGGCGTTCTCAGGGCGCTTGGCGATCTGGATCGCGGCGTACACCGTGGCGCCCGAGGAGATGCCGCCGAGGATGCCCTCTTCGGTGCCGAGCTGGCGGGCGGTGGCGACGGCCTGGTCGATGTTGACGTCGAAGATCTCGTCGTAGACCTCGCGGTCGAGGATCTCGGGGACGAAGTTCGCGCCGATGCCCTGGATCTTGTGGGGGCCGGGGGCGCCGCCGTTCAGGATCGGGGACTCCTCGGGCTCGACGCCGATGACCTGCACCTCGGGCTTGCGCTCCTTCAGGACCTGGCCGACGCCCGAGATGGTGCCGCCCGTGCCGATGCCCGAGATGAAGATGTCGACGCCGCCGTCGGTGTCGGCCCAGATCTCCTCGGCGGTGGTGCGGCGGTGGATCTCGACGTTGGCCTGGTTCGCGAACTGCTTCGCGAGCACCGCGCCGGGGGTCTCGGCGACGATCTGCTCGGCGCGGGAGACCGCACCCTTCATGCCCTCGGAGCCGGGCGTGAGCACGAGCTCGGCGCCGTAGGCCTTCAGCAGCGACTTGCGCTCCTTCGACATGGTCTCGGGCATCGCGAGGATGACCTTGTACCCGCGGGCGGCGCCGACCATGGCGAGCGCGATGCCCGTGTTGCCGCTCGTGCCCTCGACGATGGTGCCGCCGGGTGCGAGCTCGCCGGAGGCCTCGGCGGCGTCGACGATGGCGATGCCCAGGCGGTCCTTGACGCTCGCGGAGGGGTTATAGAACTCGAGCTTGCCGAGCACGGTGGCGCCCGCGCCCTCGGTGACGCGGTTCAGGCGCACGAGAGGCGTGCGACCGAAGGCCTCGGTGATGTTGTCGAAGATCTGGGCCATGGGGCTTCCTCTCGGAGTGCGGGTGCGGGGCTTGTGCACCGGCCAGCCTATGACCGGGCAGGTTCCCGGTCACGTGCATTACATTCCATTTCATGGATGCTGGGATGCCGCGGGACGCCGATGATCGTTCGATCCGGGCGCGCCGCGACGATGCGATCGCCCGGCTGGCCGCGGCGGGCCTGTTCGACGCCGAGGTCGACGCCGACCTGCTGATCGGGCACGTGCTCGGCCTCTCGCGCGGCGGGGTCCAGGCGCGGGTCGTCATGGGCGGCGAACTCTCCGAGGCGGATGCCGCTGTGCTGTCCGCGCTCGTCGCGCGCCGGGTCGCGCGCGAGCCGCTCCAGCACATCACGGGCCGGGCGCCGTTCCGCAGCCTCGACCTCCTCGTCGGGCCGGGCGTTCTGGTGCCGCGCCCCGAGACCGAGGGCGTGGCGCAGCTCGCCATCGACGCGCTGCGGGCGATGCCCGACGCGGAGCCCATCGCCGTCGACCTCGGCACCGGCAGCGGCGCGATCGCCCTCGCGCTCGCGACCGAGGTGCCCTACGCCCGCATCTACGGGGTCGAGATCTCGCCCGAGGCGATGGCGTGGGCGCGCCGGAACGTCGACGAGGTCGGCGTCGCCGTGACCCTCGTCGAGGGCGACCTCGCGGATGCGCTCCCCGAGCTCGACGGGCAGGTGTCGGTCGTGGTGTCGAACCCGCCGTACGTCCCGGCCGCGGCGATCCCGGCCGACCCCGAGGTCAACCTGCACGACCCCGTGCTCGCGCTCTACGGCGGCGACGACGGCCTCGACGTGATCCGGGCCCTGTCGCGGAGGGCGTTCGCGCTGCTACGACCGGGCGGCGCGCTCGTGATCGAGCACTTCGAGACGCAGTCGGCGCCGATCGCCGACCTGCTGGCCGCCGACGGATGGCGCGCCGTCTCGCATCACCGCGACCTGACGATGCGGGATCGGGCGACGACCGCGGTGCGCTGACACGGCAGCCGTTCGCCTCAGGAGCGGCGCTGGTCGCGCTCCTTGTCTCGTTCTGCGCGTTCGCGGTCGCGTTCGAGGCGCTCGAGCGCGCGCTTGACCGCGTCGCGCTCGCGCTTCTGGGCTTCGCGAAGCGCCTTCTGGGCTTCGCGGACCGCCTTCTCGGCGTCGCGGCGGATTCGTGCGGCCTCGCGCGCATCCTTGTCCTTGGGCGGCTCGAGGGTCGGCGGCAGGGGAGCGGGCGAGGTCTCGGCGCGGTGCTCGTCGCGGCCGGCGTCGGCGGCGTGCTGCGCGACGTAGGTCGCGATGCCGTCGAGCATGCGCTGCAGGCCGAAGGCGAAGTCCTCGTCGGTGCTCGGGCCGGGGGGTTCCCCCTCGTGGGCCTGCTCGACGTACCCGCCGCCGAGGAACAGCGGGGCGAGGTGGGGGAATCGCTCGGGCGTGACGAATTCCATGAGCGTCGCGAAGGTGCGTTCGCCCGTGACCTCGGCGGGGTCCGAGGCCGCCGCGGCACGGGCGATGTCGCGGTCCTGGGCGCTCGTCGCGCGCGCATAGCTCGTGAACATCAGGAGCGCGGACATCTTCTCGCCGTCGCTCAGCGGGAGCTCGCGCACCTCGCGGAGGAACCAGTCGACGATCGCGAGGGCGTTCGGCGTGATGGGGGCGCCTGAGACGGGGATGTCGACGAGCCAGGGGTGCTCCGCGTAGCCGGACCTGATGCCGTGCACCCATGCGGTGATGCCCTCGCGCCAGTCCCGGTCGACCGCGTCGTCGGGCACGGGGAGGGCGCTGGCGGCCTCCTGCATGAGCAGGATCAGGTCGTCCTTGCTCGTGACGTAGCGGTAGAGCGACATGGTCGTGAACCCGAGCGCGCTCGCGACCCGGCTCATCGAGACGGAGCCGAGGCCTTCGGCGTCGGCGAGCTGGATGGCGGTGTCGACGATCCGCTCGATCGACAGCTCGCGCTTGGGGCCGCGCTGCGGATTGGCGGCGACCCCCCAGGCGAGCGCGACGCCGCGCGGCAGTTCGGGGTCGGGGCGCTGCTCGCTCATCGGCATCCGTTCATCTGAGGTGTTGACGACAGTCTAGAACTGTGTATTACTTAAACAACTGTAGACGCGCTACACAGTTTATTCGATACGCAGAACTCATCGAACGGAGTGAACACCATGCAACTCGCCATCGACGCTCGCGGGATCCGCAAGCGCTTCGGTCGCACCGACGTGCTGGCGGGGCTCGACCTCGCCGTGCAGGCCGGCACGATCTTCGCCCTGCTCGGACCGAACGGTGCGGGCAAGACGACCACCATCAACATCCTCACGACGCTCGTCCGTCCCGACGAGGGCACGGTGCACGTCGCCGGCCACGACGTCGTCGCACAGCCCGACGAGGTCAAGCGGCGCATCAGCCTCACCGGCCAGTCGGCGGCCGTCGACGAGGTGCTCACCGGGGCCGAGAACCTCGTGATGTTCGGCCGGCTCTCAGGACTCTCGACGCGGGCCGCCAAGCGCAGGGCCGACGAGCTCCTCGAGCGCTTCGACCTCGCGGATGCCGCGACCCGGCGCCTCTCCACCTACTCGGGCGGCATGCGACGACGTCTCGACCTCGCGCTCAGCCTCGTCGTCGAGGTCCCCGTGATCTTCCTCGACGAGCCCACCACCGGACTCGACACCCGCAGCCGGCAGGAGCTCTGGCGGGTCATCCGCTCGCTCGCCGACGACGGGGCGACGGTCTTCCTCACGACCCAGTACCTCGAGGAGGCCGACCTCCTCGCCGATCGCATCGCCGTGCTCGACCACGGCCGCGTCGTCGCCGAGGGCACCGCCGACGAGCTCAAGTCCCTCGTGGGTGGCGAGGTCGTCGAGCTCCGTGACGGTGACGGGGCGCTCCTCGCCGAGCATCCGACCGACGGCACCGTGCACGGGCTCCGCGGCGCGATCGAGGAGATCGACCTGCTCGCCGCGGCATCCGCCGACGGCGCGACCGTCTCCATCCGTCGCCCGAGCCTCGACGACGTGTTCCTCCAGATCACCGGGCACGACCGCGCCCCCGAGCTCCAGGAGTCACGATGACCGCCACGACCACCGACACGTCCGCGGGCACCGCGCTCGCCGCCGCTCGCCGCACCGGGGCCGCGCCGACCCTGCGTCCCCGCCTCAGCGCGCTGACCGCCGAGCGGGTCTTCATCGGCCGCAGCTTCACGCACTCGGTGCGCGACGTCGAGTCCATGCTCATGGCCGTCATGCTCCCCGTGATGCTCATGCTGATGTTCACGTGGATCTTCGGCAACGCGATCGACCCCACGGGAAGCTACGTCGACTACGTCGTGCCCGGCATCATCCTGCTGTGCGCGGGCTTCGGCGCGAGCTCGACGGCCGTGTCGGTCTCGCGGGACATGACCACCGGCGTCATCGACCGCTTCCGCACCATGCCGCTCAGGAGCGGGGCCGTGCTCACCGGACACGTCGTGGCGAGCCTCGTGCGCAACCTCGTCGCGACCGCCGTGGTCATCGGGGTCGGCCTCCTGGTCGGGTTCCGGCCGTCGGCCACCCCGCTCGACTGGGTCGGGGTCCTCGCGCTCGTCGCCGTGTACATCCTCGCGATCACCTACCTGTTCGCGGCGATCGGACTCGCGGCGAAGACGCCCGAGGCGGCGAGCGGCTACGGCTTCATCCTGCTCTTCCTGCCGTACGTGTCGAGCGCCTTCGTGCCGGTCTCGACGATGCCGGACTGGCTGCAGCCCGTCGCCGAGAACCAGCCGATCACGCCGGTCATCGAGACCCTCCGGGCATTGCTCACCGACGCCCCCATGGGCGACGAGGCGTGGTGGGCGGTCGGTTGGTGCCTGCTCATCATCGTCGGCGCGGCGCTCTGGGGCGCGTGGCTCTTCCGTCGCAAGGCGGGTCGTCGCTGAACCCGACACCAGGGGCGGATGCCGCGTGCGCACGTTCGCACGCGGCATCCGTGCGCCCCGCTCCATCGCGACGGCGCCCGCGATGCCCGCGATGCCCGCGAACCCGGGACCGCCGGGCGCGCTGGTCTAGAATCGAGCGGTCATGACTGCCATCTACGACTGTTCGGTCGAATCCCAGCTGCTCACGGGCATGCGCCTCGCACGCGGAGCGATCGGCCGCGGCCAGCTCGTCGTCGTCCCGACCGACACGGTCTACGGCCTCGCGGCCGACGCCTTCGACGCCGCCGCCGTGGCGCGCCTGCTCGAGGCGAAGGGCCGCGAGCGCACGTCGCCGCCGCCGGTGCTCATCCCCGGCATCCCCACCCTCGACGCGCTCGCCCGCGAGGTGCCCGAGCCGGTGCGCCGCCTCGTGGCCGCGTTCTGGCCGGGCGGGCTCACGGTGATCCTTCACGCGCAGCCCTCCCTCAGCTGGGACCTCGGCGAGACGCGCGGCACCGTGGCGCTGCGCATGCCCGACAACCACTTCGCGCTCGAACTGCTCTCCGAGACCGGGCCGCTCGCCGTCTCGTCGGCCAACCTCAGCGGCATGCCGTCGGCCACGACCGCGGCCGAGGCGTCCGAGATGCTCGGCGACTCGGTGGCGGTCTACCTCGACGGCGGGCCCGCGGGCACGGGCTACGAGGCCATCGGCGAACGGCCGGGCGACACCTCCTCGACCATCGTCGACGCGACGGGGCTCACCGCCGACGGGGGAGTGCTCCGCATCGTGCGGGCCGGCGTCATCTCGCGCGAGCGCATCGCCGAGGTGGTCGGCGAGGAGCTGCTCGCGCCGGCCGCGGAGGCCCCGGGTGTCGCGGACGCCGTGGGCGCACCGCCGGCGAGCGGGTCCGCGACCGAGGGCGCCGAGCCCGCGGCATCCGACGACGCGACGGATGCCGCCGCCTCATGACCCTCTTCCTCGCGCTCGCCCTCGTGGCCGCGCTCGTGACCCTCGTCGGGTCCTACGTCGTCTGGAAGCTCAGCCTGAAGTACCGGCTGTACCCCAAGATCCGCGAGCGCGACGTGCACACGCGCCCGACGCCCCGGCTCGGCGGCATCGCGATGTTCGTCGGCATCCTCGTCGCGTTCGGCGCCGCGTGGTTCGTCTCGAGCCTCGGCCCGACGCGGTTCGCGAACGTCGCGATCATCTTCCAGGACCCCGCGCAGGTGCTCGCCATCCTCGGGGCGGCCCTTTTGATCGTGCTCATCGGCGTGGCCGACGACATCTGGGACCTCGACTGGACGACGAAGCTCGCGGGGCAGTTCATCGCGGCGGGCCTCATCGCCTGGCAGGGCGTGTCGATCGTGTCGCTGCCCATCGGCGGCATCCTCGTCGGCTCGTCGTGGATGTTCGCGACGCTCACCGTGTTCGTCATCGTGCTCGTGATGAACGCCGTCAACTTCATCGACGGACTCGACGGGCTGGTCGCCGGAGTCTCGCTCATCTCGAACGGCGTGTTCTTCGTCTACACCTACCTGCTCGTCCAGCAGACCTCGCCGACCAACTACTTCAACCTCGCGTCGATGATCGCGATCATCCTCGTCGGCGCCTGCGCCGGCTTCCTGCCGTTGAACTGGCGCCCCGCGAAGCTGTTCATGGGCGATGCCGGGGCGCTGCTCGTCGGGCTGCTCATGGCCACCTCGGCCATCGCCGTGACCGGACAGTTGAATCCCGCGGGCGTCGGCTTCAACCAGCTCTTCGCGGCCTTCATCCCGATCATCCTGCCGGTCATCGTGCTGCTGATCCCGCTGCTCGACTTCGGCCTCGCGGTCGTGCGTCGCCTGCGTGCGGGCAAGTCGCCGTTCGCGGCCGATCGCAAGCACCTGCACCACCGACTGCTCGATATGGGGCACTCGCACCTGAACGCCGTGCTCATCTTCTACGGCTGGACCGCAGTCGCCTCCATCGGATGCCTCCTGACGTATGTGTTCCCCGTGTACCTGGGCATCAGCGCGCGGTGGGCCTTCCTGCTGCTCGGGGTCGGGTTCGTCGCCTGCGCCATCGTCACGCTCGCGCCGCTCGGACGCCGCAAGCGCCTCACGGTCGCCGCGGAGGCCATGCCCGAGGCCGAGAGCGCCGTCGCGGCGGGCGAGCCGGCCGCGGAACTCGTCGTGTCCGACGAGCTCGGCGCCCCCGGGGAGCTCGTCGCCGTCGACGAGCTCGACCGGCGTCCGCTCAGCGAGCCCTCGGTAGAATCGGGCGACCCACGAACTGGAGCCTGATGACCGACGCACGACCTGAATCCGCCGATCGCACGCCGACCTCGAATCCCGTGCTGCGGCGCGCCCTCACCCTCGGCGGCATCGTGGCCGCCGCGCTGTTCGTGGTCACCGCCGTGCTCGGCTTCGTCTTCGCCGGCGGTCCCGGTCTCGCCGGCGCGCTCGTCGGCACGGCCATGGCCGTCGTCTTCATGGGCATCACGGCCGCGAGCATCCTGATCGCCAACCGGTTCTCGTCGAGCGACCTGTTCGTGGGCGCGTTCTTCGGCATCGTGCTCGGCGGATGGCTCCTGAAGTTCATCGTCTTCATCGTGCTCGTCGTGCTGTTGCGCGACGCCGCGTGGCTCGACACGACCGTGCTGTTCCTCAGCCTCGTCGCGGGCGTCATCGCCTCGCTGGTCGTCGATGTGATCGTCATCACGACGTCCCGGATGCCGCACGTCAGCGACGTGGAACTGCCCCCGGCGCCGACCGACGACTAGTTTTCGACGTCGTGTCGAAGTCGGGGTGAACGAACTTCCCCGGCGATTCGTCCGATGCCCGAAGTATTGCTAGAGTAATGGAGATCCCCCCGGTAAACGCCTGCTTCGGCATGTGCGTGAAACCGTTCCGATGTTCGTCGTCGCGAGAGCAGAGCTCCACGCCCCGAAACAGGAGATAGCGCTGCTAGCTAACGCTCTGAACCTTCTGGTTCCGATGTCAACCAACGATGGTGAATTCCACGGGCCGTCAATCGACGAATTCTTCCCTGGAGCGCTGTTCTTCGAAGGCACCCCGTTCGAGATCAACCGCATCATGCTCGTCCGCTTCTTCGCGGTCGGCGCATTGCTCTTGCTCTTCTGGCTCGGCACCCGGCACCTCCGTATCGTGCCCGGCCGATTCCAGAGCCTCGTCGAGATGGGTCTCGACGTGGTGCGTGTCAACGTCGCCGAGGACCTCCTCGGCAAGAAGGACGCCCGGCGCTTCCTGCCGATCCTCACGACGATGTTCTTCATGATCCTGTTCATGAACCTCACGGGAATCATCCCGGGGTTGAACATCGCCGGCACCTCCGTCATCGGCGTGCCGCTGGTCCTCGCGATCGTCTCCTACGTGACCTTCATCTACGCGGGTATCAAGAAGAGTCCCAAGAACTTCTTCAAGAACGCGCTCTTCCCCTCGGGTGTTCCGTGGCCGGTGTACATCATCGTCACGCCGATCGAGCTGATCTCGACCTTCATCATCCGCCCGATCACGCTGACCCTGCGACTCATGATGAACATGATCGTCGGTCACCTCCTGCTCGTGCTCTTCTTCGCAGCCACGCAGTTCTTCGTCTTCACCCTCGGCGGTTGGTGGACCCTCGTCGGCGCCGGAACGTTCGCCTTCGGGTTCGCGTTCACGCTGTTCGAGATCCTCGTCGCCGTCCTGCAGGCATACGTCTTCACCCTTCTCACCGCGGTCTACATCCAGCTCGCGGTCGCAGAAGAGCACTGAGCCCGGGCACCCGCCCAGAAACATCCCTAGGAAAGGAAACCCAACGTGGACGCAACCACCGTTCTCGCTGAGATCAACGGCAACATCGCGACGGTCGGCTACGGCCTCGCAGCCATCGGCCCGGCCATCGGCGTGGGCATCGTCGTCGGCAAGACCATCGAGGGCGTCGCCCGTCAGCCCGAGCTGGCCGGCCGCCTCCAGGTCCTGATGTGGATCGGTATCGCCTTCACCGAGGCGCTCGCCTTCATCGGTATCGCGACCTACTTCATCTTCGTCTGATCCACCCGCCGCAACTGAGGAGGCCAACGTGCTTCATGCAGTACTGAGCGCTGCAACCGAGGGTGGCGAGACCCACAGCCCGGTCATTCCCGAGCTGTACGACATCCTCTGGTCGTCGGTCTGCTTCGTCATCATCCTGATCTTCTTCTGGAAGTACGTGCTGCCGCGCGTCCAGAAGATGCTCGATGAGCGTGCCGAGGCGATCGAGGGCAACATCGCGAAGGCCGACGAGGCCCAGCGCAAGGCCGAGGCCGCCCTCGAGGAGTACACCGCCCAGCTCGCCGACGCGCGTGCCGAGGCGGGTGCGATCCGAGAGAGCGCTCGCGAAGACGGCAAGAAGATCGTCGCCGAGGCCAAGGAGACCGCCGTGGTCGAGGCGACTCGCGTCACCGCGAGCGCCCAGGCGCAGATCGAGGCCGAGCGCCAGTCCGCGCTCGTCTCGCTCCGCTCCGAGGTCGGCACGATCGCGATCGACCTGGCTTCCGGCGTCATCGGCGAGTCGCTCACCGACGACCAGAAGGCCCAGGCCGTGGTCGACCGGTTCCTCGCCGACCTCGAGGCGTCCGAGAAGGCCGCCGCAGGGGAGACGAAGTAACCCATGGGCAGTGCTACGAGAGAAGCCCTGGCCGCGACACGAGCCTCGCTCGCGTCGTTCGGCCGGGCCGACCTGCAGGTCGCGGAGGATCTCCTCGCCGCCGGTCGACTCATCGCCGGTTCTGCGCAGCTGCGCAGCGCACTCACCGACAACGAGGCCGATGAGGCCCAGAAGCGACAGCTGGTCACCTCGGTGTTCGGCAGCCGCCTCGCGCCCGGCGCGCTGAGCCTGCTCACCGCCGCAGCGTCGAACCGGTGGTCGAGCCAGGCGGACTTCCTCGACGGCATCGAAGAGATCGGCTTCCGTGTCGCAGCGGATGCCGCGGGCGAGGGCGTCGAACTCGACGCCGAACTGTTCGCCTTCGAGCGCACGGTGGCTTCCGACTCGGAGCTCGAGCTCGCGCTCGGTTCCAAGCTCGGCGCGAACGACGCCAAGTCGAAGCTGGTCGAGCGACTGCTCGGCACCGGCTCCGTCGACCCGGCGACGCTCGCGGTCGTCCGGCACCTGGTGCTCTCGCCCAGGGGCCGTCGCATCGGCGCCATGCTGCGCGGCGCGGCATCCGTCGTCGCCGACCAGCGCGGCTTCGCGGTCGCGACGGTCACGACGGCTGTGGCGTTGAACGACGCCCAGCTCGCCCGGCTCGAGCAGGGCCTCGCCGCACAGGCGGGCCGCCGCATCCGATTCGACACGATCATCGATCCCGCCGTGCTCGGCGGGGTTCGCGTGCAGATCGGCGACGACGTCATCGACGGCAGCGTCGCCTCGCGCCTCAGCTCGCTGAGGCAGAAGCTTGCCGGCTGACGCCGGACGACAACGACCGGCGTCTCGCGCCGCGACAGACCAGTAGCTGTACAACCGGTACAGAAAAGGGAAAGACAATGGCAGAACTCTCCATCAGCCCCGATGAGATCCGCTCGGCTCTCACGGAGTTCGCCTCGGCCTACGAGCCGGGCACGGCGCAGAAGACCGAGGTCGGATACGTCACCGACGCCGGCGACGGCATCGCGCACGTCGAGGGACTGCCCTCGGTCATGGCCAACGAGCTCATCCGGTTCGCCGATGGCACGCTCGGCCTCGCGCTGAACCTCGACGAAGACGAGATCGGCGTCGTCGTGCTCGGCGAGTTCACCGGCATCGAGGAGGGCATGGAGGTCACCCGCACGGGCGAGGTCCTCTCCGTCCCCGTCGGCGAGGGCTACCTCGGCCGTGTCGTCGACCCGCTGGGCAACCCGATCGACGGTCTCGGCGAGATCACCGGTCTCGAGGGCCGTCGTGCGCTCGAGCTCCAGGCTCCCGGCGTCATGCAGCGCAAGTCGGTGCACGAGCCGCTCCAGACCGGCATCAAGGCGATCGACGCCATGATCCCCGTCGGCCGCGGCCAGCGTCAGCTGATCATCGGCGACCGCCAGACCGGCAAGACGGCCATCGCGATCGACACGATCATCAACCAGAAGGCCAACTGGGACTCGGGCGACGTCAACAAGCAGGTCCGCTGCATCTACGTCGCGATCGGCCAGAAGGGCTCGACCATCGCCTCGGTGAAGGGCGCGCTCGAGGATGCCGGAGCCATGGAGTACACGACGATCGTCGCGGCTCCCGCCTCCGACCCCGCCGGCTTCAAGTACCTCGCGCCGTACACGGGCTCGGCCATCGGCCAGCACTGGATGTACGACTCCAAGCACGTCCTCATCATCTTCGACGACCTCTCGAAGCAGGCCGAGGCCTACCGTGCCGTGTCGCTGCTCCTGCGTCGCCCGCCGGGACGCGAAGCGTACCCCGGTGACGTCTTCTACCTGCACTCGCGTCTGCTCGAGCGTTGCGCCAAGCTCTCCGACGAGCTCGGTGCCGGCTCGATGACGGGCCTGCCCATCATCGAGACGAAGGCCAACGACGTGTCGGCCTACATCCCGACGAACGTGATCTCGATCACCGACGGCCAGATCTTCCTCCAGTCCGACCTCTTCAACGCCAACCAGCGTCCGGCGGTCGACGTGGGAATCTCGGTCTCGCGAGTCGGTGGCGACGCGCAGGTCAAGTCGATCAAGAAGGTCTCGGGCACGCTGAAGCTCGAGCTGGCGCAGTACCGCTCGCTCGAGGCGTTCGCGATGTTCGCATCCGACCTCGACGCGGCGAGCCGTCGTCAGCTCGCCCGTGGCGCACGCCTCACCGAGCTGCTCAAGCAGCCGCAGTACTCGCCGTACCCCGTCGAGGAGCAGGTCGTCTCGATCTGGGCCGGCACGAACGGCAAGATCGACGAGGTTCCCGTCGAGGACGTGCTGCGCTTCGAGCGCGAACTGCTCGACTATCTCGGTCGCAACACCACGGTGCTGAGCGACCTCCGCGAGACGAACGTGCTCTCCGACGAGACCGTCGCGGCGCTCGAGTCCTCGGTCGACAAGTTCAAGCTCGAATTCCAGACCGGTGAGGGCAAGCCGCTCGCATCCGTCGGCTCCGAGAAGTTCGAGCCGATCGACGCCCAGGACGTCAACCAGGAGAAGGTCGTCAAGTCGAAGCGCTGAGCTTCGCACGACTGATCGATCGACTCTAGGACTACAGGAGAGACATGGGAGCGCAACTTCGGGTCTACCGGCAGAAGATCAAGTCTGCCCAGACGACGAAGAAGATCACCAAGGCGATGGAGCTCATCGCCGCCTCGCGCATCCAGAAGGCGCAGGCGAGAGTGGCAGCTTCGACGCCGTATTCGCAGGCGATCACGCGTGCGGTCTCGGCCGTGGCGACGCACTCGAACGTCGACCACGTGCTGACGACCGAGCCCGAGCGCATCGAGCGGGCCGCGATCGTGATCCTCACGTCGGATCGCGGCCTCGCCGGCGCGTTCAACTCGCAGGTCCTCCGCGAAGCGGAGCAGCTCAGCGAGCTGCTCCGCTCGGAGGGCAAGGAGGTCAGCTACTTCCTGGTCGGGCGCAAGGCGGTCGGGTACTTCGCGTTCCGCCGACGCGAGTTCGAGCAGCAGTGGACCGGGAGCTCCGAGAGTCCTGACTTCGATCTCGCCAAGGAGATCTCCGACGCAGTGCTCGAGGCCTTCCTCCGGGATGCGTCCGACGGCGGCGTCGACGAGATCTTCGTCGTGTACAACCGCTTCGTGAGCATGATGACGCAGACGCCCTCCGTGGTCCGTCTCCTGCCCCTTGAGGTCGTCGAGGGCGTCGCCGACGCCACCGCAGAGGTCGAGCCGCTCTACGAGTTCGAGCCCGATGCCGAGACCGTGCTCGACTCGCTGCTGCCGGTCTACATCGAGAGCCGCATCTTCAACGCGCTGCTCCAGTCCTCCGCCGCCAAGCACGCGGCGACCCAGAAGGCTATGAAGTCGGCCAGCGACAATGCCGACAACCTCATCACCGACTACACCCGCCTCGCGAACAACGCACGCCAGGCCGAGATCACGCAGCAGATCTCCGAGATCGTGGGCGGCGCCGATGCGCTCGTCGCCGCCAAGTAGCAACTCAGAAAAGAGAGAGCAGAATGACTGACACCGCAACCGCGCCGGTCGCCGAGCGTGCCGCCGGCGCCGTCGGACGCATCGCCCGCGTCACCGGCCCCGTCGTCGACATCGAGTTCCCGCACGACTCGATCCCCGAGATCTACAACGCGCTGAAGACCGAGATCACCATCGGCGACCAGACGACCGTGCTGACCCTCGAGGTCGCCCAGCACCTCGGCGACGACCTCGTTCGCGCCATCGCCCTGAAGCCCACCGACGGCCTCGTGCGCGGCCAGGAGGTCACCGACTCCGGAGAGGCGATCTCCGTCCCCGTCGGCGACGTCACCAAGGGCAAGGTCTTCAACGTCATCGGCGAGGTCCTCAACGCCGAGCCCGGCGAGCAGATCGAGATCACCGAGCGCTGGCCGATCCACCGTCGTCCGCCGGCATTCGACCAGCTCGAGTCCAAGACGCAGCTCTTCGAGACCGGCATCAAGTCGATCGACCTCCTCACCCCGTACGTGCAGGGTGGAAAGATCGGCCTGTTCGGCGGTGCCGGTGTGGGCAAGACCGTCCTCATCCAGGAGATGATCCAGCGCGTCGCGCAGGACCACGGCGGTGTGTCCGTGTTCGCCGGTGTCGGCGAGCGCACGCGTGAGGGCAACGACCTCATCCACGAGATGGAGGAGGCGGGCGTCTTCGACAAGACCGCCCTCGTCTTCGGCCAGATGGACGAGCCGCCGGGAACGCGTCTTCGCGTCGCCCTCTCCGCGCTCACGATGGCGGAGTACTTCCGCGACGTGCAGAAGCAGGACGTGCTGCTCTTCATCGACAACATCTTCCGCTTCACGCAGGCCGGTTCCGAGGTCTCGACGCTGCTCGGTCGCATGCCGTCCGCGGTGGGCTACCAGCCGAACCTCGCCGACGAGATGGGTGTGCTCCAGGAGCGCATCACCTCGACGCGTGGCCACTCGATCACCTCGCTCCAGGCGATCTACGTGCCCGCCGACGACTACACCGACCCTGCTCCGGCGACGACCTTCGCCCACCTCGACGCGACGACCGAGCTCTCGCGCGAGATCGCCTCGAAGGGCCTCTACCCGGCCATCGACCCGCTGACCTCCACGTCGCGGATCATGGACCCCAGGTACCTGGGCGCCGACCACTACCGCGTCGCGACGACGGTCAAGCAGATCCTCCAGAAGAACAAGGAACTGCAGGAGATCATCGCCATCCTCGGTGTCGATGAGCTCTCCGAGGAAGACAAGATCACGGTGTCGCGTGCACGCCGCATTCAGCAGTTCCTCTCGCAGAACACGTACATGGCCAAGAAGTTCACGGGCGTCGAGGGTTCGACCGTTCCGCTGAAGGACACGATCGAGTCCTTCGACGCGATCGCCCGCGGCGAGTTCGACCACGTGGCCGAGCAGGCGTTCTTCAACGTCGGCCCGATCACCGACGTCGAGGAGAACTGGGCTCGCATCCAGAAGGAGAACGGCTGAGCATGGCCGCACTCAATGTGAGCGTCGTCTCGGCCGACCGGGAGATCTGGTCGGGCGAGGCGTCCATGGTGGTCGCACGCACGGTCGAGGGCCAGATCGGCATCCTGCCGGGCCACGAGCCGATGCTCGCGGTCCTCGCGAGCGGCGAGGTGCGCGTGTCGTTGCCCGGCGGCGAGAAGGTCACGGCGAATGCCGAGGACGGATTCCTGTCGGTGCAGTCGAACGTGGTGCAGGTCGTCGCGTCCCGCGCGAGCCTGAGCTGAGGCTCAGCGGATGCAGGGGGAGCAGCCGCTTGATCGACAGTTCGGCGAACTGTCGATCACACAACTGGTCGTGATGGCAGGTCTGCCCGGAGCCGGGAAGTCGACGATCGCAGAGATCGTCGGCGCCCGGCTCGGGGCGACCGTCGTCTCGGTCGATCCGATCGAGTCCGCGATCCTGCGAGCCGGCATCGACGCCGGCGAGCCGACCGGTCTCGCGGCGTATCTCGTGGCCGAGGAGATCGCCGAGAAGGAGCTCGCCTCCGGACGCACGGTGATCGTCGATGCGGTGAATGCCGGCGAGGCCGCGAGGCTCCAGTGGCGTGACCTGGCCGTGCGCACCGAGGTCAGGCTCCGCGTGGTCGAGGTGTACTGCTCGGATGAGGCCCTTCACCGTGCCCGTCTCGAGAAGCGGGAGCGTGGGCTCCCTCACCTCGAGGAGACGACGTGGCGCGCCGTCGAGCAGAGCCTGGAAGGCTACGCTCCGTGGACCGGTCCGTCTTCGGCGCTGCCTCGGGTGAGCATCGACAGCGTCGAGTCGCTCGGCTCGAATGTCGACGCGACGCTCGCGTTCCTCGCGTCGTAGATGCTCCTCCTCCTGCCGCCTTCGGAAACGAAGCGCGAGGGCGGTGACGGCGCAGCCCTCGATTTCTCGCGCCTGTCGTATCCGGAACTCACCGGCCTTCGAGCCGAACTCGTCGATCGTGTCGTCGCGCTGTGCGCGGATGAGGCGGCCGCACTGCGCGCGCTGAAGCTCGGTCCGCGTCTCGTGAGCGAGGTCGAGCACGATCGGCTCCTGCTCACCTCGCCGACGATGCCCGCGCTCGATCGCTTCACCGGCGTGCTGTTCGACGCCTTGGACGCCGGGTCGCTCGATGCCGAGGCACGGCGTTTCGCGGCTGAGACCACGTTCGTGCATTCGGCGCTGTTCGGCTTGCTCGGAGCGCTCGATCCGATTCCGGCGTACCGGCTGTCGCACGATTCGAGGGTGCCCGACATCACGCTGCGTCGATACTGGCGCGCGTCGCTCTCGGCGCGCATCGAGGAGCACGAGGGCGTCATTGTCGACCTCAGGTCTGAGGCATACGCAGATCTCGGGCCCGCGCCGGTGCGTGACGGGAGCGTGTTCGTCCGCGTGGTCTCGGTCGACGGCGAGGGCAGGCGGCGAGCCCTGAACCACTTCAACAAGCAGGCGAAGGGCCGCTTTACGCGTCGGTTCCTCGAGACACGACCCTCGATCGAATCGGTCGACGACCTGGTCGACTGGGCCACGAGCGAGGGCTTCGTGCTCGGCCTCGGCGCGGATGCCTCGGACCGGACACCGCGAGAGCTCGACCTGGTCGCCTGAGCAGGTGCCGGCGGGACCCCGCCCGGCCTGCAGCGTTTGAGCGGGACGTGGCGATTGCGGCGGTCAGCCTGGCGGTGCGGCCGTGAACGCAATCAGCTCGCGGCAGCCGGCGACGAAGAGGGCCCGGATCGGAAGCAGCCTGCGAGGTGGTCGTCGACGAGCCCGGCAGCCTGCATGAGCGCGTACATCGTGGTCGGGCCGACGAAGCGGAAGCCGCGCTTGCGAAGCTCCCGACTCAGGGCGTTCGATTCGGGCGTGATCGCCGGAACCTCGGCGAATGAGGTCGGGGCCTCGCGCGGCGTCTCTGGAGCGAAGCTCCAGATGAACTCGTCGATCGGCTGATCGAGGTCGAGCGTGGCGCGGGCATTGCCGATGGTGGCCTCGATCTTGCCGCGGTGTCGAATGATCCGTTCGTCCGCAAGGAGTCGCTGCACATCGCTCTCGTCCATCGCCGCGACGCGTACGACGTCGAAGTCGTGGAACACTTCACGAAATGCCGGCCGGCGCCGGAGGATCGTGATCCACGAGAGGCCGGCCTGGAAGCCCTCGAGGCAGATCTTCTCGAAGAGCAGGGTGGGGTCGTGCTGCGGACGGCCCCATTCGTCGTCGTGGTAGCGGCGATACTCCTCGTCGCCTGCGCTCCACCCGCAGCGCGTCAGCCCGTCGTCGCCGCGCGTGAGCTCGGGACGTGGAATCACGCTCACGCGGCGAAGCCGATCTTCTCGTGGCCGAGAAGCCAGAGCTTCGTCGGGACGCCTTCGCCGCCCGAGTACCCGGTGATGCGTCCGTCGGAGGCGAGCACGCGGTGGCAGCCGATGATGATCGGCACCGGATTGGCGCCGACGGCCCCGCCGATGGCCCGAGCTGACCCGGGCTTGCCCACGGCGGCCGCGAGCGCGCCGTACGAGGTCGCGTCACCATGGCGGAGGCGGCGGAGCCGCTCCCAGACAGCGCGTTGGAACTCGGTGCCCTCCAGGTGCACGGGGAGGTCGAATTCGGTGCGCACTCCGTCGAAGTACTCGGCGAGTTGCGTCTTCGCCCGTTCGAGGACGGCGTCGCTGTGTTCGGGCTCGCCATCGTGGAGGAGCGTGCCGTCGTGCTCGATCGACAACGCGGTGATCGCGGAGCCGTCGGCGATGATCTCGATGCGCCCGATCGGGCTGTCGATGCGGACGAGGTGGCGTTCGGTCATGGTTCGAGCGTAGCCACGGCGACCGACATCCACTCGCGGGAATCGGACACGGCGACGGATCCCGACCCGACGCCGATGTCGAGGACGAGTGGGCGAGACTCCCTCAACAGGCCGCGCCGAGGCCGGAGCGTCCGTCGATCGGGGAACGACCTCGGCGGTGGTCGCGATCGCATCGAGTATCGGTCGCATGACCGCCATCATCCGCGCCGCATCGGCGCACGACTTCCTCGCCCTCGTCCCGGAGCTCGCCGGTTTCCACCCGCGCGATTCCCTCGTGTGCGTGGCCTTCACGGGCAACCGCACCGCCGGCGTCCTCAGGCACGACCTCCCGGCCGAGTCCGGTGCGCACGAGGCGCTGGTCGCGGCGGTCGTCGGCACGATCTGCCGGCTTCCCGATGTCGACGCGCTCGTTCCGATCGTCTACACCGACGAGACCTTCCTCGAGCACGGCGGGCTCCCGCAGCGGTCCCTCCTCGACCTGCTGGTCGATCGAGCGGAGCAGGCCGGCTTCGTGGTGCGGGACGTGCTGTGCCAGGCGCGTGATGGGTGGGCGTCGGCGCTCGACCCGGAGGCACCGATCGGCGGGCGTCCGCTCGGGCTCATCTCGGCCAGCGCCGCGGCACGGGGGGTGCCGGTCTCCGAACGCTCGTCGGGTTCGGACCAGGCGGGCGCCCTGCCGGAGCCCGACCCGCAGACCGCGATCGCGATCGCGGCCGCGCTCGAGCAGTTCGCCGGGAGCGCGACCGCGGAGGCCGCGATCGCCGCGCTCGGCCGGTTCGCCGATCCGGTGGAACTCGTCGAATCCCTGCTGGGGCGTCGTCGCCGTTCGTCGGCGTCGGCTCCCTCGCGACTCGCGTGGTTCCTGGACCTCGCCGCACGACCTCCGATCCGCGATGCCATGATGCTCCAGATCGCCTTCGGCAGCGTCGTCGCGGAACTCGCGCTCGACGTCGCCGACGTCACGATGCCTGACGAGGCCGGAGATGTCGGCCCGGTCGTCGATGCGGAGCCGGTGTTCGCAGGACGCGCACGAGCCGAGGTCGACGATCTGCTCGCACGGCTCCTCCTGGGGCAGACGATGCTCAGGCCAGATCGCCGGCGCGTGGAACGAGCCCTCGAACTGCTGCGCGGACTCATCGCGAACGCGCCGACCGAGGCGCGCCCGGGGGCCTGCTGCATCGCGGCGTGGCTGGCCTGGTCGCTCGGCCGTGGCTCCGTCGCCGGTGCGCTGCTCGAGCACGCCCTGGCCATCGACGTCGAACACTCGATGGCGCGGCTGCTCGACGACTTCATCGGCACCGGGGCGCTCCCCGAATGGGCATTCGCCAGTGGGGGATGGTGAGCGCGTGCCGACGCCATCGGCGGCGGCACGCGCTCGGCGCGGTCAGAGGCGGTTGGAGGCCTCGGTGAGCACGCTGCGCAGGATCTGCTCGATCTCCTGGAACTCCGGCACGCCGATCGTGAGCGGCGGCGACAGCTGGATCACCGGGTCGCCGCGGTCGTCGGCGCGGCAGTACAGGCCGGCGTCGAACAGCGCCGTGGAGAGGAATCCGCGCAGGAGGCGCTCGGACTCATCCTCGTTGAAGGTCTCGCGGGTCGCCTTGTCCTTGACGAGCTCGACGGCGAAGAAGTACCCGGCGCCGCGGACGTCGCCGACGATCGGCAGGTCGTTGAGCTTCTCCAGTTCGGAACGGAACAGCGGCGAGTTCTCGCGGACGTGCTCGAAGAGGTGCTCCTCCTCGAAGATGTCGAGGTTCTCGAGCGCCACCGCGGCCGAGACCGGGTGCCCGGCCCAGGTGTATCCGTGGTAGAAGGTGGTGTCGCCGTGCTTGAAGGGCTCGTAGACCTTGTCGCTGATGATCGTCGCGCCCATCGGGGCGTAGCCCGAAGTCATCGCCTTGGCGCACGTGATCATGTCGGGCACGTAGCCGTACTCCTCGCACGCGAACATGTGGCCGATGCGTCCGAACGCGCAGATGACCTCGTCGGAGACGAGCAGCACGTCGTACTTGTCGCAGATCTCGCGGACGCGCTGGAAGTAGCCGGGGGGCGGCGGGAAGCAGCCACCGGAGTTCTGGACGGGTTCCAGGAACACGGCGGCGACCGTGTCGGGGTCCTCCATGAGGATCTGCTCCTCGATGCGGTTCGCCGCCCAGATGCCGAAGGCCTCCTCGTCGTCGGCGGGCGCACCCATCTCGGCAGCGCGGTAGAAGTTCGTGTTCGGAACGCGCAGGCCGCCCGGCGTGATCGGCTCGAACGGGGCCTTGATCGGCAGGCCGGTGACCGCGAGCGCGCCCTGGGGCGTGCCGTGGTAGGCGAGCGCCCGGGAGATCACCTTGTACTTGGACGGGCGACCCATGAGCTTCCAGTAGTTCTTCGCCAGCTTGTACGCGGTCTCGACCGCCTCACCGCCGCCGGTGGAGAAGAACACGCGATTGAGGTCGCCGGGCGCGTGCTCCGCGAGACGGTCGGCGAGTTCGATCGCCTTCGGGTGCGCATACGACCAGATCGGGAAGAAGGCGAGCTGCTCGGCCTGCTTGGCCGCCACCTCGGCGAGACGCTTGCGCCCGTGACCGGCGTTCACGACGAACAGCCCGGCCAGGCCATCGATGTAGCTCCGGCCCTGGATGTCGTAAATGCGGTGGCCCTCGCCGCGCGTGATGATCGGCACCCCGGAGGTCTCCATGGTGGACTGCCGTGCGAAGTGCATCCACAGGTGGTCCTTCGCCATCTTCTGCAGTGTCGCGTTGTCTTCTACTCGATCGGTCATGATCGGTCCCTTCTAGCGAGTGCCCCAGTTGTAGAACTGCTTCTGGAGTTTGAGGTAGACGAACGTCTCGGTCGAGCGCACGCCCGACAGGCTTCGGATTCGCGAGTTCAGCAGCGAGATGAGTTCGTCGTCGTTCTCGCAGACCACTTCGGCGAGCACGTCGAAGCTGCCTGCGGTGAGGACGACGTAGTCGATCTCGGGGATGTCGGCCAAGGCGGCCGCCAGTTCGCGCGTGTCGCCCGATGCCCGGATGCCGATCATCGCCTGGCGAGTGAACCCGAGCTGCATCGGGTCGGTCACGGCGACGATCTGCATGACGCCCGATTCCGTGAGTCGTTGCACGCGTTGGCGCACGGCGGCCTCCGAGAGCCCGACGGCCTTGCCGATATCGGCGTAGGACCGCCGCCCATCGGCCTGCAGCTGCTCGATGATCGCCTTCGACACATCGTCGAGGTGCACCGGCCGCGGCGGGCCCGTCCGCGCCGTGTTCGTCATGCAGCCGATTGTTACAGTCGGAATGCCACCATGCAAGGGATTCCGTTGAAATTCACGCAAAATGCAACGGATTCCCATGCAATCGCTCGCAATCACCCACGAGATCCGATTACGATGGCCCACGATCCCGGCGCCCGACGAACGGATGCCGCGGCCGGCGGACGACGCGATCGCACACGTCGACCGCGCTTCGCGACGAGGAGAGCAGCATGACCGCAGCACCGATCCGAAACTTCATCGGCGGCGAGTACGTCGACGCCCGGGGCGAGGAGCGACTCGACCTGATCGACCCGGCGACCGAGGAGGTCTACGCCGCGTCGCCGATCTCGAACCTCGACGACGTCGCCGCCGCCTACCGAGCCGCGTCCGACGCATTCGAGGTGTGGAGTGAGACGACGCCCGCCGAACGCCAGCTCGCGCTGTTCCGCATCGCCGACGCGATGGCGGACCGCGCCGAGGAGTTCGCCGACCTCGAGTCCCAGGACACCGGCAAGCCGCGGGCGAGCCTCGTCGCGGATGAGATCATGCAGTCCGTCGACCAGCTGCGCTTCTTCGCCGGCGCCGCCCGCAACCTCGAGGGACGGGCCTCGGCCGAGTACCTCTCCGGCCACACGTCGTTCATCCGCCGCGAGCCGATCGGGGTCATCGGCCAGGTGACGCCGTGGAACTATCCGTTGAACATGGCCGTGTGGAAGGTCGCGCCGGCGATCGCCGCGGGCAACACCGTCGTGCTGAAGCCGTCCGACACGACGCCGCTGTCGACGCTGCTGCTCGCCGAGGTGGCGGCCGAGTTCCTGCCCGCCGGAGTCCTGAACGTCGTGACCGGCGACCGCACCACGGGTGCCGCCGTCCTCGGACACGACCGAGCCGACATGGTGGCCATCACCGGCTCCGTCCGCGCCGGCATGGAGGTCGCCAGGGCCGCGGCATCCGACCTCAAGCGCGTCCACCTCGAGCTCGGCGGGAAGGCTCCGGCCATCGTGTTCGCCGATGCCGACCTCGCCGCCGCGGCGGCCGGGATCGTCGCGGCCGCGTTCTTCAACGGCGGCCAGGACTGCACCGCCGCCACGCGCGTGCTCGTGCACGAGTCGGTGCACGACCGCTTCGTCGAGCTGCTCGTCGCGAACGCGGCGGCCGACGCCCGCACCGGCGGACCGCGAGAGGACGGCGTGCTCTACGGGCCGCTCAACAACGCGAACCAGCTCGCGCAGGTCGCCGGTTTCGTCGAGCGCCTGCCCGAGCACGCGAAGGTCGTGGCCGGCGGTCGTCGCCACGGCGATCGCGGCTACTTCTGGGAGGCCACGATCGTGACCGGCGTCCGCCAGGACGACGAGGTCGTCCAGCGGGAGATCTTCGGGCCGCTGCTGACGGTGCAGCCGTTCACCGACGACGCCGACGCGCTGGAGAAGGCGAACGACGTGGACTTCGCGCTCGCCGCCTCGGTCTGGACGAGCGACCACACCCGCGCGATGCGGTTCGCGAAGCACCTGGACTTCGGCTGCGTGTGGATCAACACCCACATCCCGTTCGTCTCGGACATGCCGCACGGCGGATTCAAGCACTCCGGGTACGGCAAGGACCTCTCGAACTACGGCTTCGAGGACTACACGCGGATCAAGCACGTGATGAGCGCGATCGGCTGACCGCGCCCGCGAGTGATGCGAGACTTGGCACATGGTCGGTGGAACCGTGACGAGCGCGTCCCATGTCGGGCGTTCAGCCTGGGACGTGGTGATCGGCGATCGCTTCATCGCGGCACTGGCGGCTCCCGCCGACGATCGTGCGATCTCCGCCCTTGCGGAGGCGGCGGGCGACCCGGGCGTCGGCATCGAACGCCTGGTCGAGTCGGTTCCGGGGCCGACATCGGATCGCGACCAGGGATTCGCCATCGTGTGGTGGCCGGATGACGGCTCCGAGACCGTGACCGCCGTGGTGCGCGGCACCGCGATCGTCGACCTCGAATCGCCCGGCGGGTCCCGACGGTTCGACGCGAGAGGCATCCGCCCTTGGCACCTCGCCGAGTTCCGCGACGTCACCGGCGTGCGCGTGACCGGTGCCGAGGCACCGCTCGACCGGCTCGGCACGGCCACCGAGCGCGTCCGCCACGCCAGGGCGAGCCTTCGGGCCTCGACGGTCGAATGGGTCCAGTCGGAGGACGCCGGTCGGCCGGATGCCGCGGAGCCGACGCCCGACGACGAGGACACCGTGCTGCGCGGAGCCCGACCGGCACCCGACGTGGCCACGGTGCCCCTCATCCCGCGGGACCTGCCGTCGGTCGGGGGCCAGCCCGCGTTCGCCGACGCGCCGGCACCGGAGCCGCCGCACGCCGTCCCGCCGCGGGCGGCGCCGATGGTGCGCATCGGCCGCGGCGAGGCGCGGACCGTCGGCGCCCCGATCCTCATCGGCCGGCGACCCAGTGCTCCGCGGACGCCGTTCTCGCGCACCGGGGTGCCCGAACTCGTCGCCGTCAGGTCGCCGACCGGCGTGGTCTCCGGCACCCACCTGGAGCTCCGCGTCGAGGGATCCCGACTCGTCGCCACCGACCTGCGGTCGACGAACGGGACGCTCCTCCGTACGCCCGCCGGGCAGCGGCGGCTCCGGGCCGGCGAGTCGATCGTGCTCATCGAGGGCAGCTCACTCGACCTCGGAGACGATACGATCGTCGAGGTCCTCCCCGCCCGAGAGGACGTCACCAGCCCGAACAGAGACGACAGGCCCACCTCGTGACGCAGATCGGACACGGCAACTCGCGGCATCCGATCGCGCTGCCCGACGGCACGAAGATCACGATCGCCTGGGCCGCGGCCACCGACACCGGGCATCGGCGCCAGGTCAACGAGGACAGCTTCGTGGCGCAGGCGCCCGTGTTCGCGGTCGCCGACGGCATGGGCGGGCACGCGGCCGGGGACTTCGCCAGCGCGGCCGTCGTGACGCGCCTGGCCGAGTACGGCGGCCGGCTCACCATGGGCACCGCCGAGATCGACCACGCGCTCGAGCTCGCCGTGCAGGACATGGTGCACGGCCGCGGCGTCACCGATGAGGGCAGCGGCACGACCGTCACCGGGGTCGCGCTGGGCGTCATCTCCGACGAACCCGCGTGGATCGTGTTCAACATCGGCGATTCCCGCGTCTACCGTCTCGTCGGCGGCGTGCTCGAGCAGCTCACGGTCGACCACTCGATCGTCCAGGAGCTCGTCGATTCGGGCCAGATCACGCGCGACGAGGCCGACACGCACCCGCATTCGAACGTCATCACGCGGGCCGTCGGATTCCATGAGACCCCGATCCCCGACTACCGCGCGATCGCGATCGAACCTGGCATGCGACTGCTGATCTGCTCCGACGGCCTGACGAAGGAACTCACCTCCTACGGCATCCGGCATTTCCTCATGGCCGACCGTGCACCGGAGCGGGCTGCGTCCCACCTGCTCGAGGCCGCGCTCGGCAACGGCGGACGCGACAACGTGACCGTGCTGATCGTCGACGTGCTCGACGTCACCGCGCCCGCGACCGGCGGGCACGCGGCCTCCGCCTGACGGCTCGATCACCGGGCTCCCTGCCAGCCGACGACCGTAGAATGATGGCAGTCGGTGTGTCGCCGTGGTCCCCGCGGCCCCGGTACCCGAGCCGGACCGAGGTCATGGAGGATCGTGTCGAGACGTCTGCCGTCCACGCCGCCGAACCTTCCGGGGTTCGCGTTCGTCCGCGTGCTCGGCTCGGGCGGATTCGCCGACGTGTTCCTCTACGAGCAGAACATGCCGAGGCGCCTCGTGGCCGTCAAGGTGCTGCTCGCCGAGGTCGTCAACGACGAGCTCCGGCAGATGTTCCAGGCAGAGGCGAACGTGATGGCCCAGCTCTCGTCGCATCCGTCGATCCTCACCGTGTACCAGGCCGGGGTCGCGGCCGACGGCCGGCCGTACCTCGTGATGGAGTTCTGCCCCACAGGGCTCGGCCAGCGATACCGGACCACGCAGATCCCGCTGGCCGAGGCGCTCTCGACGGGGGTTCGCATGGCGAGCGCCGTCGAGACCGCGCATCGCCACAACGTGCTGCACCGCGACATCAAGCCCTCGAACATCCTCACGACCGCGTACGGGCATCCCGTGCTCTCCGACTTCGGCATCGCGGCGACGATCGGCGAGGTCGAGACGACCGATGCGATCGGCATGTCGATCCCGTGGTCGGCACCCGAGGTGCTGCACGACGACATCGGCGGAACGGTGCGCAGCGAGGTCTGGTCGCTCGGGGCCACCGTCTACTCGCTCCTCGCCGGCCGAAGCCCGTTCGAGGAGCCGAACGGTGACAACAGCCCGAACCAGGTGATGGCCCGCATCCGCCGGGCGGGACCGCGCCCGACGGGCCGCTCCGACGTTCCGGCCTCGCTCGAGGAGATCCTCGCGAGGGCCATGTCCAAGCGCCCGGCGGATCGGCAGGCCGGGGCACTCGAATTCGGGCGCGACCTGCAGTCCGTCGAGGAGGAGCTCGGACTCCCGCAGACCTCGCTCGAGGTGGTCACCGAGGAGTGGGAGATGGCGTTGGCCGCCGACGTCGACGTCGACGAGCGGACGAGGATCGTCGCGGGTCCGATCACCGGACGGCGGCCGGTCCCTCGACGTCGGCGGCCGAACGACGCGATGGCGGCGACCACGCTCAGGGGCGACTCGCGCGCGAGTGCGACCTCCACGGACGCCGACGGCGACGCCGACCCGCGGTCCTCGCGGAGGTCCAGGCGTGCGGCCTGGACGATCGCCGCGGCATCCGTGCTCCTCGTCGGCGTCGTCACGACGGGTATCGTCGTGCTCACCACCGCGACGGCCCCGATCCCCGTCGTCACGGACGTGCAGGCCGTGGTGCGCGGCGAGACCGTGACCTTCACCTGGAACGATCCCGGCCTGCGCCCCGAGGACGCCTACATCGTCACGATCGACGACCTGGCGCGGCCGGCGCAGCGCGATCCGCGGATCCAGGTCGCGGCATCCGGCGGCGATCACGTCTGCGCGAGCGTGAGCGTCGCACGCGACGGCAAGTCCGGCAGCCCCAGCGAGCAGCGCTGCGTCGACGTGGAGCCATGATGAGGAGGATCCCCGCCGCCCTCGGACGACACCGCTCCGCCGTGATCGCCTCGGCGGTCAGCGCGGGGCTCGTCGCCGTGATCGTGGCGGTCGCGGCGGCGTCCGGCGGCTACTCGGCCCAGCGCGTCGACCTGGGCGATGCGGCGGTGTGGGTCGCGAACGACGAGCTCGACTCCGTCGGTCGGGCGAACACCGCGGTCCACGAGCTGAACTCCGTCGTGGAGACCGGCGGCGCCACGAGCTCCATCATCCAACGCGACCACACCGTGTTCGCGCTCGATCCCGACCGGGCGACGGTCGCCGTCATCGACCCCACGACGTCGGAGGTCACGGACACCGTCGCGGTGCCGCCGGGGAGCACGATCGCGCTCGCCGGGTCGCAGGTGGTCGTCGCCTCCGAGGGCAAGGTCTGGACCGGGCCGAGCGACCAGCTCGCCGAGCTGCAGCTCGGCGCCGATCCGACGCTGAACTTCGGACCGGAGGCCGTCGTCTCGGTCGATCCCGACGGCGTGCTCTTCGCCTACACGCCCGGGACGGGGCTGGTGCAGCGCGTGGACGCGGCCGAATCCGAATCCGTCAGCCAGCAGTGGCCGACGGCCGAAGCCGTCGAGGGCTCGGGCCTGCAGATCACCTCGGCCGGTGCCCGATGGGCCGTCTACGACGAGGCTTCGCGAAGGCTCCTGATCGAGAAGCGGGAGATCGACCTCAGCACGGTGATCTCGGTGACGGACGACGCGCGCCTGCAGGAGCCGTCCGCCGACGGCGAATCGGTCGCGATCGCGAGCCGATCCGGGCTGATCCTCGTCGACCTCGGCACGGGGGCCGTGACGAGCGACGTCGTCCCGGGCGCCGAGGGCGACGCGGCCACTCCCGTGCGCCACGGCGGATGCCTGAACGCGGCGTGGGCCGACGGCACCGCCTGGCGCGCGTGCGGCGAGCGGGCGGGAACGCCGATCCCCCTCGACGGGCTGGGCGGCGGCGCCGACCTCGCGTTCTTCGCCAATGGCGACTCGCTCGTCCTGAACGATCGGGCGTCGGGCACCGGATGGGCGGCGGGCACCGACTACGGACTCATCGACAACTGGGCGGCGCTGCTGGCCACGCAGCCCGATGACAAGACCGTCGAGGTCGACGATGCGGAGGACGACGCCCCGCTCGAACGCAGCCAGGTCGAACCCGAAGCGGTCGACGACGAGTTCGGTGCGAGGCCGGGACGCTCCTCGACGCTGCCCGTCCTGATGAACGACTCCGACGCGAACGGCGACGTGCTGGCCATCGACGCGGTCGAGGCGACCGTGCCCGACGGGGTGAGGGTCGACGTGGTGTCCGATCGGCAGCAGGTGCAGGTCACCCTCGACGCGACGGTCGCCGACGGCTTCACGTTCGGCTACACGGTCGACGACGGTCGAGGCGGGAGCGCGTCGGCGTCGGTGAGCGTGGACGTGCGCACCGATGACGAGAACTCGCCACCCGAGCAGGCGCGGGATCGCGTCGCCACGGTCGCGGAGAGCGGCCGGGCGACCACTCCCGTCCTCGGCGACTGGGTCGACCCCGACGGCGATCCGTTCTTCCTCCGGTCGGCGACCCCGGACGGCGCGGACGACGTCTCGTTCACGGCCGACGGGGCGGTCGTCTTCGACGAGGATAAGGGCGTCGGCCCGACGCGCCGCGTCGCGCTCGTGGCATCCGATGGGCGCGACGACGGAGGAGGCGAGCTCGAGGTCGACGTGCGGATGCCCGGTGACGTGCCCCTGGTCGCCGAGCCGTTCGTCGTGCTCGCGACGACCGGCGAGGAGATCCGGATCGATCCGCTGCGGCACGCGCACGGCGGCACCGGCAGCATCACGCTCAGCTCGGTTCCCGCCAAGGACGAGGTGCAGATCACGCCCGACTACGACGGCGGCACCTTCCGGTTCCGCAGTTCGGTCGAGCGGACGCAGTACCTCGAGTACGTGGTGACCGACGGCAGCGCGACGGAGACGGGACTCATCCGCGTCGAGGTCGAGGCGCCGCCAGAACGCGACACCACGCCGATCACCGTGCCGCACACCGCCTTCCTCCGCATGGAACGGCCCATGGACGTGGACGTGCTCGCGACCGACATCGACCCCACGGGAGGGGTCCTCGTGGTGACGGGCATCGACGGCGTCGACGAGGGGCTCGTGACCGTGGAGGTGATCGAGCACCGGATCCTCCGGGTCGAGCTCGTCGCGCCGTTGCCGCTCGGGTCGACCTCGTTCGGCTATCGGGTGAGCAACGGGCTCGGCGAGGCCGACGGCGTGGTCACGGTCGTGCACGTGCCGGATCCGGCGAGCACGCAGCCGCCCGTGGCGAACGCGGACACAGCCTCGGCGCGGGTCGGGGACGTCATCGACGTGCCCGTCCTCGCGAACGACGAGCACCCCGACGCACTCCAGCTCGAACTCGCGCCCGACCTCGAGACGGAGCCGGAGGCCGGGCTCCTGTTCGTCAGCGGCGACCGGCTGCGCTACTTCGCACCCGACGAACCGGGGGAGTACGAGGCGACGTACCGCGTCGTCGCCCCCGAGGACGGCCAGGAGGCGACCGCGACGGTCCGGATCACCGTCCGGGAGGCCGATCCCGAGACGAACTCGCCGCCGGTGCCGCCGGCCATCACGGCGCGCGCCCTCGCCGGCGACATCGTGCGCATCGCGGTCCCGCTCGTCGGAACGGATCCCGACGGCGACTCCGTGCAACTGGTCGGGCAGGAGTCCAATCCCGATCGAGGCGTGGTGGTCAAGACGGGGCCGGGGTGGCTCGACTACGAGGCCGGTCCCTATTCGGCCGGAACGGACAGCTTCGAGTACTCGGTCATCGACGCGCTCGGTGAGGGCGCGACGGGCACGGTGCGGGTCGGCATCGCGGCCAGGCCCGACGCGGCGCGCAATCCCGTCGCCGTGAAGGATCACGTCGTCGTGCGCCCCGGGCGGACCGTCTCGGTGCGCGTCCTCGCCAACGACAGCGACCCCGACGGGGGCGAGCTCACCATCGAATCGGTGGAGCCGACCGACAACCAGGCGGAGCCGCAGGTCGCCGACGATCACGTCGACATCCCGGTGCCCGACGTCGAGGGCGACTACGGGTTCATCTACACGATCCAGAACGAGCACCTCGGCACGGCGACGTCGTTCCTGACGATCGACGCGCGCGATGACGCGCCGTTGTCCCGGCCCGAGGTCGAGGACACCGTGCTGACCCTCAGCGACATCGTCGATCGCGAGCGGGTCGACGTGGACGTGCTCGCGAAGGCGTTCCTCGCCGACGGCGACACGGCGGATCTCGGGGTCGCACTGCTCCCGGATTATCGGACGGCGGCGGAGGTCCTGCCCGACGGCCGCATCAGGGTGGACGTCCAGGACCAGCGCAGGATCATCCCGTTCCAGGTCTCCCACCCCGACGATCCCACCGTGAAGACGTACGCCTTCATCTGGGTGCCCGGGCGTGACGACGCGGTGCCGCAACTGCGGCGGGATGCGCCGTCGGTCACGGTCACCAGCGGCGAGCGCGTCGAACTGGACATCGAGGACTTCGTGATCGCCGCGTCGGGGCGGCCGGTGCGGATCACGGATGCCGCGAGCGTACGGGCTGCTCACAGCGACGGCGAGGACCCGTGGGTCGACGACCGGACGGTCGCCTTCCGGAGCGAGGAGGGGTACTTCGGTCCGGCGTCGATCTCGTTCTCGGTGACCGACGGCGAGTCGGCGCAGGACCCCGCCGGACGCACCAGCACGATCGTGATCCCGATCCGCGTGCAGCCGAAGACGGACCAGGCACCAGCCTTCGCGGGAGGATCGATCGACTTCGAGCAGAGCGAATCGAAGCTCATCGACCTCGACAAGCTCATCCAGCCGTACCTCGGCGAGGTCGACGAACTGCGGTACCAGGTCATCGATCCGACTCCCGATGGATTCGAGTTCGAGCTCGACGGCGACGAGCTCACGATCACGGCGTCGCCGGCGACGCCCATCGGCACGACCGGATCGGTGGCCGTCTCCGTCCTCGACGAGGCAGGGGAGGGCACGCCCGGACGGATCACCCTCGGCGTGGTGCCGTCGACCCGGCCGCTCGCCCAACCCGTCGCCGACCTCGTGCCCGTGCAGCGCGGACGCACGACGGTCGTCGACGTGCTCGCCAACGACGATCCGACGAATCCGTTCCACGACCCGCTGCGGGTCGTGTCGGTGCGCGGGCTCGACGGCGTGCTGCCCGGCGACCTCACGGTCACGCCGAACGGCGACCGCTCGAAGCTCACGGTCACGGTCGCCGCCGACGCGGATCCCGTCAACACGACGCTGCAGTACCAGGTGGCGGATGCCACGGGCGACCCGAGCCGGTACGCGTGGGGCACGGTCACGATCTCGGTGCAGGACCGACCCGACCCCGTGACGGCCCCGACCGTCACCGGCTTCGGCGACGGCACGCTGGACGTCGCGTTCGGGGCGGCGGGGTTCAACAACTCGCCGATCGTCGGGTACCGGCTGAGCCTGGTCGACCCCGGCACGCGCGAGGTGGTGGCCGTCTCGGACTGCGAGGCCACGACGTGCCGGGTGCCGACCCCGGGCAACGGGCGCGCGAACGCCGTGACGGTGCAGGTGCAGGCGCGCAACGGGATCGGCCTGTCGGACGTCGTCGCCGCCCCCGGCCCGATCTGGTCCGACGTGATCCCGGGCGCCCCGCAGGGGCTCGCATCCGCCCCGCTCGACGGCCGGCTCCGCATCAGCTGGACGCCCGTCTCGGCCGGAAACGGCAGCCCGGTGCACTCGTACGTGATCGTCGTCGGCGGGGTGGCCGGCGAGGTGGACGCCGCATCGGTGTGCACGGCCTCGCGATGCTCGACGGACTCCTCGTCGCTGCAGAACGGGAGCCTCGTCGAGTTCTCGGTCAGCGCCCGGAACGAGGCGTACCCGGCGATGGCGACGTGGGCGGAGTCCCGGGGCGCCGGGACGCCGTTCGGACAGCCGGTGCCGGGATCCATCGGGGTGACCGGCGATGCCGCGGCCGGCACCGTGACCGTCAACTGGTCGCCCTTCGGCGGCAACGGCGATCCCATCGGCGGATACTTCGTGCAGCGGCTCGCCGACGGCGTGAGCACCGTGCCGACCGGACCGCAGGCGTGCACCGTCACCACGCCGGCGCCGGGCACGGTCGTCTCCCCGGCGCGCGGGGGCGGCGTCGCCGACCTCGTGCAGGTGGGGCCGGATGTCACGAGCGTCACCTTCCCCGGAGCGGTGGCCGACTCCGTGCAGTACTCGTTCGTGGTGTGGGGCTTCAACCGGGCGGCCTGCGTCAGCACCGACGTCGCCGGGATCGTGGTGCGGCCGGCCCCGGGCGAGGTCGACGCGGTCGACAGCGCGATGGACTGGATGAACGCCGAGACGTGGGACCGCTACATCTCCGATGTCCGACCGGGAGCGTCGACGCTCCAGATCATCGCGGTCGACGCGAACGGCCTGCGCATCGGCGAGCCTCGGGCCTTCCCGGGGTCGGGATGGCTCAGGGCGCTCCTGAACCGGCCGTTCGGCGAGACGGCACGGTTCCAGGTGCGCGCGTGCTCGGCCTGGGGCACGTGCGGTCCGTGGTCCGCGGTGCTCCCCGAGAACGCGGAGCCGTCGCTGACCTTCGCGCTTCCGTCGGGCGCCTGGGATCCGGAGCAGTCGACGTGGACCTGGGCGAGCGACCCCGACAACTCCGGCATCCCCGCGAGCTACAGCTGCGGGGTCGAGGGTCGTGATTCGGGCGGGCCGGCGGAGAGTCCGACGAGCTGCCGGGTGCAGAACGCACAACCGGAGGACCGCGTCTGGTTGGATGTTGAGGTCGCCGGCGTGAAAGTGAGGTATACGAACCCATGACGTCCGTTGGAGCTCGCATGACGATGACACCCGAAGAGGCTGCGCAGTTCGCCGCCAACCTCGACCGGCTCGTAGGCGCGGTCGAGGAGGTGCTGCTCGGCAAGAACCGCGTGGTGCGCCTCGCCTTCACCGCCTTCCTCAGTGAGGGCCACCTGCTGCTGGACGACGTCCCGGGCACGGGCAAGACCTCGCTCGCACGAGCTATGGCGCAGTCGGTGGCCGGCTCGAGCAACCGGGTGCAGTTCACCCCCGACCTGCTGCCCGGCGACATCACCGGGGTCACGGTCTACGACCAGCGGAGCGGTCGGTTCGAGTTCCATCCCGGCCCGGTCTTCGCCAACATCATCCTCGCCGACGAGATCAACCGCGCGAGCCCCAAGACGCAGTCGGCGCTCCTGGAGGTCATGGAGGAGGGACAGGTCACGGTCGACGGGCAGTCGCACCCCGTGGGGCATCCGTTCATGGTGATCGCCACCCAGAACCCCGTGGAACAGGCCGGCACCTATCGCCTCCCCGAAGCCCAGCTCGACCGCTTCCTCATGCGCACGTCGATCGGATACCCCGACCACGCGTCGACGATCCGCATCCTCGAGGGGGCCGACCAGCGGGCGCACGGGCACCAGATCCAGGCGCAGCTCGACGCCGAGGAGATCGTCGCGATGGCGGCGTCCGCACGCACGGTGTACGTGGACCCGACCATCCACGACTACGTCTCCCGGCTCGTCGACGCGACCCGCACCACCCGCGAGGTGCGTCTCGGCGTGAGCGTGCGCGGCGCACTGGCGCTGATCCGGGCGGCGAAGACGCACGCCGCGGGTCGGGGTCGCCACTACGTGGTCCCCGATGACGTCAAGGCGCTCGCCGAGCCGGTGCTCGCCCATCGACTCATCCTCGACGCCGAGGCCGAGTTCGACGGCGTCACGGCGTCGAACCTCATCTCTCAGGTCCTGATCGAGACGCCGCCACCGTCCACGAGGCAAGCGGTGTGAGCCTCGCCCGCACCCGCACGACCATGCCCGAGGACGCTCGGCGCGAAGGCGTGCTCGCCGCGCTCATCGCGCACTTCGTCGCGGCGGCGGGCCGCACCGAGACGGCGCTCGTCCAGTGGCAGCGGCAGGTCGGCTCGGTGGTCACGGCGCGCGGCTGGGCGACGCTCGTCGGCGCCGCCCTCTCGTTCGCGCTCGGGTACACGTGGGGCTGGGTCGAGCTGATCGCGATCGGATGGGGCCTGCTCATCGTCGCGGCGCTGGCGACGGCGTGGCTGATCGGGCGAGGCGCCTCGAGCGTCGAACTCTCGCTGCCCGTGTCGAGGGTCGTCGTGGGAGTACCGGCGACGGCCAGGCTGGTCGCGGCCAACCCGGGTCGCCGGCGTTGGGGCGGGGTCAAGCTCGAGCTCCCGGTCGGTCGCCGGACCATGGAGTGGGTGCTCCCCGCGCTCCCACGGGGCGGCACGTTCGATCGCGCGTTCCGCGTCCCGACCGAGCGGCGCGGCATCGTGCACGTCGGGCCGACGCGAACGGTCAGGGCGGACCCGCTCGGACTCATGCGGCGGGAGATCGTCTGGTCCCAGGTCGTCGAGCTGCGCGTGCACCCGCGCACGATCGCGATCGCGGCCCTGAGCTCCGGGTCCATCCGCGACCTCGAGGGCTCGCCGACGAGGGACCTGACGGCGAGCGACATCGCCTTCCACGCGCTGCGCGAGTACCTGCCGGGCGACGACCGCCGATTCATCCACTGGAAGAGCTCCGCGAAGACCGGCACCTTCATGGTCCGCCAGTTCGAGGAGACCCGGCGGAGCCGGCTCATGGTCGTGCTCGACCTCGATCCGAGCGCGTACGTCGACGACGCCGAGTTCGAGCTCGCGGTCAGCGTCGCGGCCTCCGTCGGCGCGCGCGCCATCCGGGACGCCCGGACGGTCTCGTTCGTCGTCCCCGGCCGCGCCGGTGCCGGACCCGCCGCCATGCGGGAGCTGCCGACCGTCACGCGCGACCGGCTCCTCGATGCGCTCTGCGTGATCGAGCGCGACGAGCGCACGACGATGCTCGCCGACGTCGCGCGGGCCGCCGCCGACGGGCTGCCCGGCGTCTCGCTGGCCTTCCTCGTGACCGGCACCGGTCGCGGCATCCCCTCGCTGCGCGTCGCGGCGTCGAAACTGCCCATGGGCGTCGAGACGATCGCCGTCCGGTGCTCGCCCGAGGGGGAGGCGACGGCGCGGACGGTCGCGGGCCTCACCGTCTTCGGCGTCGGGTACCTCGAGGACCTCCGGGCGATGCTCGCACGATCGGCGTCGGTCGCATGAGCACGCGCTCGGCCCCGGTCGTCGGGGGCTCGCCGCTGCGGAACGTCCTCACGGTGCTCGTGCTCGCGTTCGTGCTCGGGGCGGCGATGATCCCGTGGTGGCCCGTGTACGAGAGCGGGGACTTCATCGTCGCCGCGGTGGTCGCGGTCTTCGCCGGCACCGCCATCGCCCTCCTCGGGGCATGGCGGTCGTGGCCCACGTGGGCGGTCCTCGTCGCCGTCGTCGTCGGATTCCTCGTGCTCGGCGTGCCCGCGGCGGTGCCCTCGCGCGCGGTCGGCGGCGTGCTGCCGACGCCCCAGGGCCTGCTCGACCTGATCGCGGCGACGGCCCTCTCCTGGAAGCAGCTCGTGACCATCGCCGTGCCGGTCGGCTCCTACCAGGCGCTGCTCGTGCCCCCGTTCCTCCTCGGCCTGATCGCGGCGACGGCCACGGTCACGATCGCGTTCCGCACGCGGCATCCGGTGGCGGCGATCCTGCCGGCCGCGGGCCTCCTCGTGGCGGGCATCGTGCTCGGCGTCGTCCACGGCGGCTTCGCCCTGCCGGCGGGCCTCGCGTTCCTCGTCGCGGTCGTGGCCTGGATGGTGCTGATCGCCATCGCCGATCGCAGGGCGATCACCGGGCACGGCACGGTCGAGAACGCCCTCGCCAATGCCCGGCGCCTGATCGGGGCATCCGCGATCCTGGCCATCGCGCTCGTCGGAGCCACCATGGTCGTCGTGCTCACGCCCGTGCAGGCCCGGACGGTGGTCCGTTCAGAGGTGCAGCCGCCGTTCGAACCCCGCGCGCACGAGAGCCCGCTCGCCGGCTTCCGGGCGGCGTTCGCGCCGGATGCCGCCGACGACGTGATGCTGGAGGTCGCCGGACTCCCGTCCGGATCCGGGCTGCGCGTCGCCACGATGGACACCTACGACGGGGTCGTCTACACGGTGGGCGGCTCCGACGGCACCTCGGTGTCGGGCACGTTCACGCGCGTGCCCTACCGCCTCGACCAGAGCGACTCGGGGGGCGGGGAGGAACGGCTCCAGGTCAAGGTCCTCGACTACGACGACGTCTGGGTGCCGGGCATCGGCAAGCTCGAACGCATCGAGTTCGGGGGTCCACGTTCGGAGACGCTCGCGGACGGCTTCTTCTACAACGACACCACCGGCACGGCGGCGGTGACCACCGGCCTTGCGCGGGGCGATTCGTACCTCGCCTGGTCCATGGTCGTGGCGGAACCCGACAGCGTGCGATCGATCCAGCCCGGCACCAGCGTGGTCCCGCCGGCGCCCAAGCTGCCCGGTGAACTCGCGACCCTGCTCGAGGAATGGGCCCCGGCCGACGCCCCGGCGGGCGAGCGGCTGGCCGGCGTCGTCGCCGGGTTCCAGCGCGAGGGCTACGTCAGCCACGGCACCGAAGAGGAGGTCCCGACCCGCTCCGGACACGCGCTCGACCGGCTGTCGCAGCTGGCCACAGACCTCCCGATGCTCGGGGACGGCGAGCAGTACGCCGTCGCCGCGGCGATGATGGCCCGCGAGATCGGCTTCCCGGCGCGTGTGGTCGTCGGCTACCGCCCGACGGCGGCCGCGATGGAGGCCGCCTCGGTCGACGGCACCGCGACGCAGATCCGGCGAGCCGACCTGCAGGCGTGGATCGAGGTGGAGCGCGGCGACGGGGTGTGGCTCGCGCTGGATCCCAATCCGATTCCGCGGCCGGTGCCGGAGCGCGAACCCGACCAGCCCATGACCGTCTCGCGGCCGCAGGCGGCCCTGCCGCCGCCGCCCGAGCGGACCCAGATCGACGGCGACGACGACGCCGCCGATCGGGCGGAGGAACGCCCGTCCGACGATGCCGACCAGTGGGTCGCGATCCTGCGCACCATCGCGACGATCACGGGCATCGTGATCCTCGGCGCGGCTCTGCTCGCGAGCCCGTTCCTCGCGGTCATCGTCGCCAAGCTCAGGCGCCGAAGGCTTCGCCGACGCGCGAGGTCCGAGGTGGAGCGCATCGAGGGCGGATGGCTCGAGTTCGCCGACACGGCGGCGGACTACGGATACCCGATCCGTGCGGGGGCGACGCGGGCCGAACAGGCCGCGACCGTCGGCGGGCTTGCACCGCTCGTGCTGGCCTCGGTCGTCGATCGGGCGATCTTCGCCCCAGGAGGACCGGATGCCGGCGACGACGAGCGGGTGTGGCGGTCGGTGGACGAGCTGCAGCAGCGCATGGGGGCGCCGCGGACGAGGCGCGAGCGCTGGAGGGCGGCCGTCTCGCTGACCTCGCTCGGCGGGTACGCTGTCAGCCGGAGAGGTGGTCGTGCATGAGATGTCGCATCTGCGGTGCGGCGCTGCCCGATGGCGCGATGTTCTGCGGGCACTGCGGGAGTTCGACGAGCGCGACGCCCGAGTCCCGTCGGCGTCCCGATCCCCGGCCCGGAGACACGATGTCGCTCGGGCGCGGGTTCCGGCACAGCGGCGTGGTGAGCATCCCGGTCGACGCGGCCGGGCCGGTGGGCGAGGGCTCGCCCGCGGCATCCGCCACCGGCGTCACGACGGACGCGCCCGCGACGACGCCGCCCGTGGCAGTGGCCGAGACCTCATCCCCGCGGTTCGTGCTCCGGTTCGGGTCCGGAGAGATCAGGGTGGTGTTCGGCACGGGCCTCATCGGACGGCGGCCGCTGCCGCAGCCGGGTGAGACGTTCGACCATCTCGTGCACGTCGAGGATCCGAGTCGTTCGGTGTCCAAGACGCATCTCGAGTTCGGCGTGCACGACGATTCGCTCTGGATCGCCGATCGGTTCTCCGGCAACGGCACGGTCCTGCGGCGCCTCGACGAGGTGGCGCTCCGGTGCGAGCCCGGGCGGCGGTACCTCGTGCCGCGCGGCGCCGTCGTCGAGATGGCCGAGCAGCGCTTCACGGTGGGCTGACCCGCACTCGCCCTCCACAGCCCGAGCCGGATGTCGCAGAGCCCGCGGTCCGCGCCGGCCACCGATGCGCGCGCGGCAGCGCTGGTGTCATGGCATGTGACCTCGACACGCCTGTTCGCTCCGCCTGAGCCCACCCGGCTCCCGTTGTCGCTGCCCCCGATCGCCGCGGAGCCGGCACGCCCCGGATTCCCGTTCCTCGCCGCGATCGCGCCCGTCGCAGCCTCGCTGGTGCTGTGGTTCGCGACCGGATCCGTCGCGTCCCTCGCGTTCGCGGCGCTCGGACCTCTCCTCGCCGTCGCGACGATGTTCGATGCGCGACGCCAGGTGCGGCGCGCCAGGCGGCTCGCCGAGGCCGAGCGCCGGGCCGCGCTCGGGCGGCTGCACGAGGAGATCCGCCGTCGGCACGCCGACGAGGCGGCCGACCTCTGGTCGCGGCATCCGCCCGCGAGGCTGCTCGCCGGCGGCGGCATCCCGCCGGCGTGGGGTCGCGAGCCGCTCGCGCCGATCGTGGTGGGCAGCGCGACCGTCGAGAGCACGGTGCGGGTGGAGGGCAGTCCGGTCGACGAGCCCGATCGCGAAGCGCTCGATGCCGCGCGGCGGCTCGAACGCGCCCCGGTCGTGGTCCCGATCGGCGACGGCGTCGGCCTCGTGGGCCGGAGCCACCTCGTCAGGGCGGCGGCGCGCGCGCTGATCGTGCAGTGCGCCCATGCCGTCGCCCCGGATCTCGTCGACTTCTCCGCACCGGCGACCACGGCGTGGTCGTGGGTCGGGCAGTTGCCGCACGCGGGCACGACACGGGTCGTCGTGATCGACCTCGACCCGGCGCGAGAGCTCGGCGCCGGCGGCGATCCGACCGGTGGGGCCGAGATCGTCATCGCCATGGCCCCCGAGGCGTCGCTGCTTCCATCCGGACTCGGCATCGTGCTCGATGTGCACGGGCCGCGGACCGCGCGGATGCTCCGCCTCGGCGACAGCGCGTCGATCGACCTCGTGCCCGAGATGCTCGGCATCGAGGAGGCCTCGGCCTGGGCATCCGGGGCGGCCGGCTTCGCGGAACGCCGTGGCATCGCCACGGGTGCCGGTCCGCTTCCCGAGGTCGTGCCGGTCGGCGACCTGCCGACCCCGCAGCATCCGGTCCGTGACCGATCCTCGCTGCGGGCCGCGATCGCTGTGACGCGGGGCGGCGTGCTCGAGCTCGACCTCGTCGCCGACGGGCCGCATGCGATCGTCGCCGGGACGACCGGCAGCGGCAAGAGCGAGTTCCTCCTCGCGTGGATCCGCCAACTGGCAGCCGCGCACCCGCCCGAGCGCGTCGCGTTCCTACTCGTCGACTTCAAGGGCGGGGCCGCGTTCGAGCCGGTGGCGTCGCTGCCGCACGTCGCCGGCATCGTGACCGACCTCGCGGAGTCCGAGGCCGAACGGGCGGTCCTGAGCCTGCGCGCGGAGCTGCGCCACCGCGAGCGCGTGCTCCGCGACGCGGGAGCCCGAGACATCTCGCAGTTGGCGGCCGACGTCCCGCTCGGTCGACTCGTGGTCGTGATCGACGAGTTCCAGGCCATGATCCAGCGCTTCCGAGAACTCGGGGCGGTCATCGCCGACATCGCCGCGCGGGGCCGGTCCCTCGGCGTGCACCTCGTGCTCGCCTCGCAGCGACCCAACGGCGTCATCGGCGACCAAGTGACCGCCAATGCGGCGATCCGCATCTCCCTCCGCGTCATGAACCGTGCCGACAGCATGGTCGTGGTCGGCACCGACGAGGCCGCCGCGATCCCGGTCGATCGGCCGGGGCGCGGCATCGTCGACCGGGGCGACGGCACACCGGTGCCGTTCCAGTCGGCCCTCGTCGACCTCGCCGCGATCGACGAGGTGCGACGGAGGTTCGCGACCTCGACGCCCGTCCGTCGGCCGTGGCTGGACCCGCTGCCGACCCGTCTCGCGCAGGCCGAGCTCGCGGCGTTCGACCCCGCGGGCGGCGAGGTCGCGGCATCCGATGCGGTCGCCTTCGGGTTGCTCGACGAGCCCGACCTGCAGCGTCGGTCCGCGGCGAGGTGGTCGCCCGGCGGCGACGGTCCGCTGCTGGTGCTCGGCGCACCGGGGAGCGGCCGGTCCACGACGCTCGCCGCAGTCGAGGCCGCGCTGCGAGCGGGTGCAGGCGTCGAGGTCGTACGACTCGGCCGGGGCCGCGGCGAGGACTGGTCCACGCTCGTGGGGCTCGCCGACGCGGTGCGGGGCGGCGACGTCCGGGGTCACGGCGGTCGGCGCCGCCTCCTCGTCATCGACGACCTCGACGCCTGCTTCTCGGCATGGCCCGAGGAGTATCGCCATGCGGCCGTGATCGCACTCGAACTGCTCCTCAGGGAGGGCCGGCGGTCCCGACTCGCCGTGGTGGCGAGCGCGGCGCTCGGGCATCGACTCGGCGGCGGTGTGCGCGAGCTGTTCGGATCCGTCCTCCACCTGCGCCACGCCTCGCGATCCGAGCTCGCCCACGCCGGCGGCGTCGGCGAGCTCTGGCAGCCCGACGACGTTCCAGGGGCCGGCCAGTGGCGCGCCCGGAGGCTGCAGGTCGTCGAGGCGCCGCTGCCGCGCGTCGAGCCTCCCGCGAGGCCGGCCGAGGCCGAACTCGAGGCAGCCGTCGTCGCGATCGTCTCGATGGCACCGCAGCGCGACCTCGCCGACCTCCGGGACGCGGGTCTCACGCCGCTCGTGCTCGCGCCGGGCGGCGAGCGCGAGACGGCGGCCGCGCTCGCCGACCTGGAGCGCGCGGTCGTCGTCGGAGACGCGGATGCCTGGGCGTCGGCCTACGCGTTGGGTGCGCGGGCGCGCGAGTCGATGCGCCTCGTCGTGCGCGGCGGCCTCCGCGAGTTCCGGTCGCTCGCGCCGGTTTCGGCGGCGCGCTCGGGATCCGTTCCGTTGCCGCCGCTCCTCGGCGACCCCGACCGCGAGTGCTGGCAGGTCGAGCCGGGTCGGGCGGCGACACGGCGAAGCTGGAAAACGACTGAAAACGCTCCGAATGTCCAGTTTGAGCACTGAATCCGAATGAGAAGTTCGCAGAAATTAACGATTCGGACATCATCGCGTGAATTGCGCACCGCAGTGTGGCAGTATCGACGCACCCCATGGCAACGTCGCTGACCCGAATGGAGCACCCGTGAACGCTCGGCCCCTTCCCCAGGATCCGATGATCCGTTCGCTCATCGCACGCGCCCGAGCGTCGCAGATGAGCCGCCGCACGATGCTCGCCGGCGCGGGCGCCGGTGCATCGGCCCTCGCTCTCGCCGCATGTTCGACCGGCGGTGGCGTGACCAAGCCCACCCCGGCAGCCGACAAGTCCGCGAACGACAAGACGCTCAACTGGGCGAACTGGGCCGCTTACATCGACGAGGACGACTCGGGCAACTACCCGACGCTCCAGGCGTTCGAGGAGCAGACCGGCATCAAGGTCAACTACGAGGTCGCCGTCGACGACAACAACACGTACTACGGCAAGGTCAAGGACCAGCTCGCGCTCGGCCAGGACATCGGGGCCGACACGGTCTGCCTCACCGACTGGATGGTCGCCCGATGGATCCGCTTCGGCTACACGCAGGAGCTGAACCACGACAACATCCCGAACCTCGCGAACCTCGAGCCGGCGCTCCGCGACCCCGACTTCGACAAGGGCCGCCAGTTCTCGCTGCCGTGGCAGGGCGGCTTCGCGGGCATCTGCTGGAACAAGGAGGCCTACCCCGACGGCCTCGCCACGGTCGAAGACCTCTGGGCGCCCGAGCTCAAGGGCCGCGTCGGCGTGCTCTCCGAGATGCGCGACACGATGGGCCTGATCATGCTGCAGAACGGCGTCGACATCGCCGGCGACTGGGGCGACGCCGAGTACGACGCCGCCATCGAGGTGCTGACCGAGCAGGTCGAGAGCGGCCAGGTGCGCAACATCAAGGGCAACTCCTACCTCGAAGACCTGAAGAGCGGCGACACTCTCGCCGCGATCTGCTGGTCGGGCGACATCACGGTCATCAACGCGGAGGCCGGCGACAAGTGGGAGTTCGCGATCCCCGAAGCGGGCGGCACGCTCTGGAACGACAACTTCCTGGTGCCGGTGGGCTCCACGCGCAAGACCAACGCCGAGACGCTCATGAACTACTACTACGAGCCCGAGGTCGCCGCCGAGGTCGCGGCCTGGGTCAACTACATCACGCCCGTCGTCGGCGCGAAGGAGGCGGCCGCGGCCATCGACCCCGAGCTCGCCGACAACCAGCTCATCTTCCCCGACGAGCAGACGCTGTCGCAGGCCCACATCTTCCGCTCGCTCTCGGGCGCGGAGGAGCAGAAGTACCAGGCCCAGTTCCAGAGCATCCTGCTCGGCGCCTGAGAGAGACCGACACCATGGCTGTACGCGAATTCGCCGAGCGGGGCGCAGACCTCGAACTCGTCGGCATCCAGAAGCGCTTCCCAGGGTTCACCGCGATCCAGGACATGGATCTCACGATTCCCGCCGGGTCGTTCTTCGCCCTGCTCGGTCCCTCGGGCTGCGGCAAGACCACCACGCTCCGCCTCGTCGCCGGACTCGAGGAGCCGACGCAGGGCCGCATCCTCATCGGCGGCAAGGACGTGACCTCGACGAGGTCGCACGAGCGCCCCGTCAACACGGTCTTCCAGAGCTACGCGCTCTTCCCGCACATGAGCATCATCGAGAACGTGGCGTTCGGCCTCAAGCGTCGTCGCATCGGCGATCCGCTCGGCAAGGCGCACGAGGCGCTGCGCCTCGTCGAACTCGATCACCTCGCGCAGCGGCGTCCGCAACAGCTCTCCGGCGGCCAGCAGCAGCGCGTCGCCCTGGCGCGCGCGATCGTCAACCGCCCCGCCCTGCTGCTGCTCGACGAGCCGCTCGGTGCCCTCGACCTCAAGCTCCGACGCCAGATGCAGCTCGAGCTGAAGACGATCCAGGAGGAGGTCGGCCTCACCTTCCTCCACGTCACGCACGACCAGGAGGAGGCCATGACCATGGCCGACACGGTCGCGGTCATGAACAAGGGCGCCATCGAGCAGATGGGCGCACCCGAGGCGCTCTACGACCTGCCGCGAACCGTGTTCGTGGCGAACTTCCTCGGACAGTCGAACCTGTTCACCGGGGAGGTGGTCGGCGCCACCGACACGGCCGTCTCGGTCGATGCCGGCGGCTCGCGCATCGTCGTCCCCAAGGCCAGGGCCGCACGCCACAACGGCACCGTGACGGTCGGTGTGCGTCCCGAGAAGGTCACGCTGCACACCGAGGCGCCCGCCGAGACGCCCGACCGCAACGTGGTCGGTCCGGGTCGCGTGCTCGACGTGTCGTTCTCCGGCGTGAGCACGCAGTACCTCGTCGACATCCCGGGCCACGGCACCGTGCTCGTCTTCGCGCAGAACACGGGAGCCGGCCCCAGCGTCGGCCTCGGTTCGGAGGTCTGGGCGAGTTGGCGCGTCGAGCACGGGTTCGGACTCGTCGACGGCCCCGGCGACGCGGAGCGGTTCGCGGCCGACGACTCGACGACCGCCATCGCCGCGCAGCGTCGCGACGACCTCGTCGCCGAGCTCGAGGAGGGCTGAGCATGGCCTTCGCCGCGTTCTCGACCGCGGAGGCCCCGACCCAGCAGGCACCGCGCAAGTCGAGCCGAATCGCGCTGTTCCTGCTGCTGCCCGGCATCCTCTACCTGGTGCTGTTCTTCCTCACGCCGCTCGTCTCGCTGCTGCTGACCTCGTTGCAGGCGCCCCTCGAATACGGCGACATCGGCCAGTACCAGTACGCGTTCAACTGGCAGAACTACGTCGACGTGATGACCGCGTACTGGCCGCACATCGTGCGCTCGTTCGGCTACGCGCTCACCGCGACGGTGTTCGCCCTGCTGTTCAGCTACCCGTTGGCGTACTTCATCGGCGTGACGGCGAGGAGGTGGCCGCTCCTGCAGAGCCTCATGCTCGTGCTGGTCATCGCCCCCTTCTTCATCAGCTTCCTGCTCCGCACGCTCGCCTGGAAGCAGCTGCTCTCCGACGAGTCGTTCGTGATCACCTCGCTCAAGGCGCTCTCGCTCCTGGCTCCCGACGCGCACTTCACCGGTACGCCGTTCGCGGTGATCTTCGGCCTGACGTACAACTTCATCCCGTTCATGGTCCTGCCGCTCTACACGACGCTCGAACGACTCGACCTGCGCTACCTGGAGGCGGGCAGCGACCTCTACGCGAACCCCTTCACGGTGTTCCGCAAGATCACCCTGCCGCTGTCGATGCCGGGCATCGTCGCGGGCACGCTGCTCACGTTCATCCCGGCGGCGGGCGACTACGTCAACGCCAGCCGGGACTTCCTCGGAGGACCCGACACGCAGATGATGGGCAACGTGATCGAGGCGAACTTCCTCGTGCTGCTGAACTACCCGGCGGCGGCGGCGCTGTCGATCATCCTGATGGCGGCGATCCTCGTGCTCGTCGGCATCTACGTCAAGCGTTCCGGAACGGAGGACCTGCTGTGAGCGGAGAAGTGCAAGCCGCCGCCGTGCTCGGCGGGTTCAGCGAGAGCGAGCAGACCGAACCGCGTCGCAGGCCGCCGCGGCCACGACGGGTCGGCCTCGGCGCCTGGCTGCTGCCGACGTACGCCGTCATGGCGTTCGTGTTCCTGCTGATCCCGATCGTCTACACGTTCGTGTTCTCGTTCAACGACTCGGTGAAGTCGAACATCGCCTGGCGCGGGTTCACCTTCGACAAGTGGCTGAACGTCTGCAACGTCGAAGGAGGCGCGGTCTGCCAGTCCTTCGCCAACAGCGTCATCATCGGCATCGTGGCCACGCTCATCGCCACGACGCTCGGCACGCTGATCGCGATCGCGCTCGTGCGCTACCGGTTCCGGGCGCGTTCGGTCATCAGCCTGCTGCTGTTCCTGCCGATGGCCACGCCCGAGGTCGTGCTGGGCGCCGGACTCGCGGCGCAGTTCCTCGCGGTGGGCGTGCCGAAGGACATGACCACGATCATCCTGGCCCACACGATGTTCTGCATCAGCTTCGTGGTCGTGACGGTCAAGGCGCGCGTCGCGAGCCTCGACCCGGCGCTCGAGGAGGCCGGTCGCGACCTCTACGGGTCGCCGTCGCAGGTGTTCTGGCGGGTCACGTTCCCCCTGCTGCTGCCGGGCATCGTGGCGGCCGCGCTGCTCTCGTTCGCCCTGAGCTTCGACGACTTCATCATCACGAACTTCAACTCCGGTTCGGTCTCCACGTTCCCGAAGTACATCTACATCTCGGCGTCGCGCGGCATCCCCGCCGAGGCCAACGTCATCGCCTCGGCGGTGTTCCTCTTCGCGATCGTGCTCGTGATCGGCGCACAGGTGTCCCGTGCGGCGCGCGCGAAACGGCTTGCGAAGCTCGGCTGACCCGAACCGAGCAGCACCGCGGATGCCGCGCCGGAAGCCCGTTCCGGCACGGCATCCGCGGGAGCGGGACGCTCAGATCGTGGCGCGGATCTCGCCGACCCGGCGCTCGCCGCCCATGATCCAGAGATCGAGTTCGGTGGCCACCCGGTCGACCGCGCCGTCGTCGACGGCTCCGGCGTCGGCGAGGAGGCGGAGCGCGATGATGGTCGAGGCGCGCGAGGAGCCGTCGAGCACCTTGAGCGCCGTCGTCGTGCCGTTCGGCGCGGTCATCACCATGACGCCCTCGGCGCCGAACTTGGCGAACACGCCGAGGCGCTCGATCGCGACGGTGTCGGGCTGACCGGGGCCGGCGATCGCCCAGGCGTTCTCGCGGACGCCCTCGGTGAGCGCGGCGGCCTCGCGGAAGAGCGCGAACGGCGACGACGGGGCCGCGGTCGTGATCTTCTGGATGCCGCGGGCGAGCCCGGTGAGGCTGACCGCGTGCACCGGTGCTCCGCAGCCGTCGGGCGCGGTCGCCGCCGGGCGCTCGCCCGTGAGCCGCTCGAGCACGTCGAGGATGCGCTTCTGGAGCGGATGCGCGGGGTCGAGGTAGCCGTCGAGCGGCCATCCGTTGGCCGAGCAGGCGAGCAGCATCGCCGCATGCTTGCCCGAGCACGTCATGTAGACGCGCTCACGTGGGCCGCCCGATCGCGTGAACTCGTCGCGCGAGGTCTGGTCGAACGGCGCCGACGGCGGGCAGCCGAGGGCGGACTCGGGGAGGCCGTCTCGAGCCAGCAGGCCGCGGACGAGCGCCACGTGCGCGGCGGTGCCCGAGTGGCTGGCGGTCGCGATCGCGGCATCCTCGCCCCGGAGGGTGACGCCGGAGGCCATCACGGCCACGGCTTGGAACGGCTTCATCGCGGAACGGGGGAAGACGGGCGTCGCCACGTCTCCGAGGGCGCGCAGCTGCTCGCCCTCGGGTGAGAGCACGACGGCGGAGCCGGCGTGCCTGGACTCGGTGAAACCATTGCGTTCGACCACGGCGAGTTGGACGGCGTCTGAGATGGAGAAGGTACCGGTCACCGGATCAACCGAGTGCCGCGAAGCCGTCGTCGAGCACGTGCAGGGCGTCCTCGATGAGCGCATCGCTCACGGCGAGGCTCGGGAGGAAGCGCAGCACGTTGCCGTAGGTGCCGGCGCTGAGGAGGAGCACTCCCTGCGAGGCGGCGTACGCGACGAGGGAGGCGACGGCCTCGGGGTTCGGCTGCTTCGTGGTCGTGCCGGTTCCGGGCTGGACGAGTTCGATCGCGATCATCGCACCGAGGCCGCGGATCTCGCCGATGACGTCGTAGCGCGTCTTGAGGTGCTCGAGGCCCGCGGTGAGGGTCTGCCCGATGCGCGTCGCCTCGTCGAGGAGGTGGTTGGCCTCGATGGACTCGAACACGGCGACGGCCGCGGCGCACGCGACGGGGTTGCCGCCGAAGGTGCCGCCGAGTCCGCCCGCGTGCGCGGCATCCATGATCTCGGCCCGGCCGGTGACGCCGGCGAGGGGGAGCCCCCCGGCGATGCCCTTCGCGGAGAGCACGAGGTCGGGCGTCCAGCCGAAGTGCTCGCTCGCGAACCAGCGTCCGGTGCGGGCCATGCCCGACTGGATCTCGTCGGCGATCATGACGACGCCGTGCTCGGTGCACCAGGCCTGCAGCGTGGGGAGGAAGCCCTCGGCGGGCACCATGAAGCCGCCCTCGCCCTGGATCGGCTCGACGACCAGGCAGGCGAGGTCGCTCGCACCGACGACCTTCTCGAGGTACGCGATGGTGCGCGCCGCGGCATCCGCGCCGGAGAGGCCGTCGCGATAGGGGTAGGAGCTGGGTGCGTGGTAGACGTCGCCGGCGAACGGGCCGAAGCCGGTCGCGTACGGGTGGGCCTTGTAGTTCATGGCCATGGTGAGGTTGGTGCGCCCGTGGTAGGCGTGGTCGAGCACGGCGACCGCGCGGCGACCGGTGTACTTGCGGGCGATCTTGACGCCGTTCTCGACGGCCTCGGCGCCCGAGTTCACGAGCACGGTGCGCTTCTCGTGCGTGCCCGGCGTGTGCTCGGCGAGGAGTTCGGCGACGCGCACGTACTCCTCGTACGGCGTGATCGTGAACAGCGTGTGGATGACGTCCTGCAGCTGGGCCGCGGCGGCTTCGACGACGGATGCCTCGGTGTGGCCGATCGTCGTCACGCCGATGCCCGCGCCGAAGTCGATGAACTGGTTGCCGTCGACGTCGACGAGCACGGCGCCGTTCGCGCGCGAGATGTAGACGGGCAGCGCCGACGAGACCCCGGCGGAGACGACCTTCGCGCGTCGCGCGTGCAGTTCTTGCGACTTCGGTCCGGGGATCGCCGTCACGATGCGGCGCTCCTGCGGCACCGAGTAGACGGGTGCGGCCTGGGTCTCTACGGGTGTCTGGATGTCAGTCATGATGCCTTCCAGACTAGCGCCGGAGCGTCGGTGCGCGCGGGCGATCGAGGCGTTCGCACGCGACATCCGGATGCCGCCGCTAGCGTGGACCGGGTCGCGGATCACGTCCGACCGCGCGGAGCGAACGGAGTCGCATGATGCTCGGCGAACACGCCTACGCCGTCGACGTGGAGTGGACCGGAGCCCGCGAAGGCGGCACGACCGGCTACCGCGCGTATGGCCGGGACCACCTGCTGCGGGCGAAGGGCAAATCCCACGTCATCGAGGGATCCAGCGACCGCGTGTTCCACGGCGACGCCGAGCGGTGGAACCCGGAGGAACTGCTCATCGGCGCCCTCAGCCAGTGCCACATGCTCTCGTACCTGCACGTCGCGACCCTGCACGGCGTGGTCGTGGTCGGCTACACGGATGCCGCGACCGGCGTCATGGTCGAGGACGGCCGCGGCGGCGGTGCGTGCCGCGAGGTGGTGCTGCGACCGCGCGTGGTGGTCGCCGACGCCGCGATGGCCGCACGCGCGCTGGAGATCCACGCCGAGGCCGCGGCGAAGTGCTTCATCGCGGCATCCGTCGCCTTCCCGGTGCACCACGAGCCCGAGGTGCTCGTCGCCGACTGAGCACGGCCCGCCGGCCGGCGGATCGTCAGGGCGTCACCTCGACCGCGGGCAGCGTCGGCTCGACGGGGCAGGCGTGACCGCCGACGAGCCGTGTGCACGGCTCGAAGAACGCCGGGTACCGCTCGGCGGTCGGGTCGCCGAACCAGCGGTGCCAGAGGCGCCAGAAGTTGAGGTTGCCGTAGGCGCCGCATCCGTCGCCGCCCTCGGGGTCGGCCAGGGTGGCGGCGTTGGGCTGGTACGGCGTGTAGTTGTAGAGGTTCGCGGTGGCCTGGTTGCGGATCTCGACGGTGCTCGCGCCGCACGCACCATCGGGGTTGTAGCCGATGTCGGTGGCGCCGACCATGTACCGGCGCTCGGGGTGCTCGGTGTACTGGCGGAACTGCCAGGCGGCGTTGTACACCTGGTTGAAGAACCCGAAGTACTCCTGGTCGCAGTCGGCGGTGTCGGGGCACGCGTAGCCGGTTGCGCGCAGGTAGCCGTCGGCGGTGGGCCTGGTGAGCAGCGACTGCTCCTTCTGCAGCAGCACGAGGAGCGTGCGCGGGCTGATGCCGCAGGCGGCCGCGACCTTCGTGATGATGCGGCTGGCGGGCTCGTCGGCTCCGCCCCGGTACTCGCCGCAGTGACGTCCGCCGACGGCGGGCGTCGTCGTCGTGGTCTCGGTGTACTCGGCCGGGCAGTCGACGCCGACGTCGGCGCGGCACGGCACCTGCTCGAGGAAGGCCTGGACCTCGTCCTCGTTCATCGCGTCGCTGTTGTAGAACGCGTCGTCGCTCACGATCAGCCCGGGATCGAACTCCGTCGCGGGAGGCTCGGGGAGGGTGCGATCCACCTGCAACGGGGTGGCGGGGGCGGAGACGCAGCCGGCGAGGGTGAGCAGGGCGACGACGGCCGTGGTGACACGTGCGAGGCGGCCGACGGTGCTCATCCGCTCGACCCTATCGGCCCGGCGCTCGTGGGTGCTGTGAATCGACCGGATGTCGCGAGGTGGTTCAGAGGCGCTCGCGCGGGACGACGCGGTCGGCGAGCTTGGCGAGCGCGCCCTGCGGCGGCGTCTCGTTGTAGGTGCCCGCGAGTTCCTGTTCGGTGAGCGCGTGGATGGCGGCCATGATCTCGTCGGTCGCGGCACGGCGTGCTCGCCCCGAGGTGGCGGCGCCGTGGCCGGAGACGTCGATCGGGGCGCCGAAGCGCACGGTGACCGGCCGGACCCGGGGCAGCTTGGCGCCGACCGGCTGGATCTCCTGGGTGCCGATGAGCCCGACCGGCACCACGGCGGCGCCCGTCTGCAGGGCGAGCCAGGCGACGCCCGTGCGGCCGCGGTAGAGGCGGCCGTCGATCGACCGCGTGCCCTCGGGGTAGATGGCGAAGGCGTTGCCGGCCTCGAGGATGCCGCGGCCGGCGTCGAGCGCGGCCTGCGCGTCGGCTCCGGCGCCGCGTTTCACGCCCACCGCGCCGATCGCCGTGAAGAAGGTGCGCGAGACCCAGCCGCGAAAGCCGGTGCCGGTGAAGTAGTCGTCCTTCGCGAGGAACTGCACGGGGCGGGGCGACGCGAGGGGGATCACGACGCTGTCGATGAACGAGAGGTGGTTGCTCGCGAGGATCACCGGGCCGTGGGCGGGGATGTGCTCGGTCCCGGTGATCTTGGGCCGGTAGACGGCGAGCGCGACCGGGCGCAGGATGCCGCGGATGATGCGGTACGCCGGGCCCTGCCGCACGGATCCCGTGGCGATCGGCCCTGATTCGCCGTCGGTTCGGCCCTCGTCGTGCTCTGTCACCCTCCGACCCTAGGCGGCGCACCATTCCAGGGCCGGCATATGGCTTGCAGGGTCGACGGCGCGTCGGCGCCCGCCGTGCGCCAAGATGGAGGCGTGGACACGATCTCCGACGACGAGCCGATCGTGCTCGGCGAGACGGGCATCCGGGTGCGCGTCGTGGCGGGATCGCGTCGGCAACCGGGTCCCGATGCGGTGCTCCGCGCGCTCATCGCCGAGTCCGCTTCGGTGCCCACCGACGACGTCGAGCTCGTGCACGCCTGCGAGGACTGCGGCGTCCGCCACGGCCGGGTCACCGTCGCCTACCCGCTCACGCCGTCAGGCGCACCGCGGTACGGCGATGTCGCGATCGAGGGCGATGCGATCGTCGCGGCGACCGGCACGCGGCATCCGCTCGGGGTCGCCGTCGAACCCGCCGTGCTCGTCGTCGGCGAGGGCATCGACGAGGTGGCCCTGCATCCCGACGAGCGGATGGTGCTCCGTTCGCTCGGCGCCGAGGAGGCCGCGCTCGCCAGGGCCGCGCTGTGGGCGCGCAAGAACGCGCTGCTGCGGGCGCTCGGGCACAGCGACTTCATCGAGCCCTCGCGGCTGGCGCTCTCCGCCCCCACCGAGGACGGCGGCATCGGGCGCATCGAGCGCAGCGTGCCGGAGTTCGGGTCGTTCTGGCGCGACGTCGTGTTCCACGACGTGCCCGTGCCGGGGCGCCGGGCGGCATCGGTCGCGGTCATCGGCTGACCCGCCTCGGCGCCGCGACCGTACAGTGGGGGTGTGCGTTCAGTCATCATCCTCGGCTCCACCGGTTCGATCGGCACCCAGGCCCTCGACGTCATCCGCGCGAACCCGCGCCGCTTCGAGGTCGTCGGCCTCGCGGTCGGCTCGAATCGGGCGGCCCTCGAGGCGCAGGCGGCCGAGTTCGGCGTCGAGAACACCGCGGTCGGCATCGACGAGGCCGCGCAGCTCGTGCGGGACGTCGACGCCGACGTGGTGCTGAACGGCATCACCGGATCGGTCGGCCTCGGTCCGACCCTCGCGACGCTCGAGCGGGGCACGACCCTCGCCCTGGCCAACAAGGAGTCGCTCATCGTCGGCGGCGCCCTCGTCACGCGCCTCGCGCGGCCCGGGCAGATCGTGCCGGTCGACTCGGAGCACTCGGCCATCGCGCAGGCCCTGCGATCGGGCACCGACGACGAGGTGCGCCGGCTCGTGCTCACCGCGTCGGGCGGTCCGTTCCGCGGGCGGCGACGCGAGGAGCTCGCAGACGTCACGCCGGCGCAGGCCCTCGCGCACCCGACGTGGGACATGGGCCTGGTCGTCACGACGAACTCCGCGACGCTCGTGAACAAGGGGCTGGAGGTGATCGAGGCGCACCTGCTCTTCGACGTGCCCTACGACCGCATCGACGTGACCGTGCACCCGCAGTCGATCGTGCACTCGATGGTCGAGTTCATCGACGGCTCGACGATCGCGCAGGCCTCCCCGCCCGACATGCGGCTGCCCATCTCGCTCGGACTCGACTGGCCGAACCGCGTGGCCGCCGTCGGTCGGCCCCTCGACTGGACGGTCGCCTCGTCGTGGACCTTCGAGCCGCTGGACCACGAGGCGTTCCCCGCGGTCGCGCTGGCCAAGCAGGTCGGCCGGGCCGGCGGCGACTACCCGGCGGTCTTCAACGCCGCCAACGAGGAGGCCGTCGCGGCGTTCCACGCCGGGCGCATCGGGTTCCTCGACATCGTCGACACCGTGCGCGCGGTCGTCGAGGCGCACGAGTCGCCCGAGTCCGCGGTGAGCGTCGCCTCGCTCGCCGAGTCCGAGCGCATCGCCCGCGCCGCGGCGAACGCGCGCATCGCGAGGCGCTGACCCGGGCTCCCAGCGGAGCGTCAGCGGACGCAAAGCCTTCGGCAGTACGCTCATCGGGTGGAATCCGTGCTGCCGTTCATCCTCGGCGTGGTCGTCATCGTTCTCGGCCTCGCCGTGTCCATCGCGCTGCACGAGATCGGGCACCTGGTTCCCGCGAAGCTCTTCGGCGTCAAGGTCACGCAGTACATGATCGGCTTCGGCCCGACGCTGTGGTCCAAGCGCCGCGGCGAGACCGAGTACGGCGTGAAGGCCATCCCGCTCGGCGGCTACATCTCGATGATCGGCATGTTCCCGCCCGCGAAGGGGGAGCAGGTGCACGCCGACTCGACCGGGTTCTTCAAGGGCCTGGTGCAGGATGCGCGCGACTCCAGCCAGGAGTCGATCACGCCGGGCGACGAGCGGCGGGCCTTCTACCTGCTGCCCGTCTGGAAGCGCATCATCGTCATGTTCGGCGGCCCGTTCATGAACCTCGTGCTCGCGGTCGTGATCTTCGGCGTGCTCCTCATGGGCTTCGGCGTGCCGCAGTCGACGACGACCGTCGCCTCCGTGAGCGCCTGCGTGCTGCCCGCCACGAGCGAGCGCCAGACCTGCGAGGCGGGCGACCCGGCGGCGCCGGGCGCGGCGGCCGGGCTGAAGCCCGGCGACACCCTCGTCTCGATCGACGGCGAGCCCGTCACCTCGTGGGAGGCGTCCACCGCGATCATCCGCGCGAACCCCGGTGAGGACCTCGTGTTCGTCGTGAAGCGCGACGGCGCCGAGCAGTCGCTCACGGTCACGCCCTCGCTCAGCGAGCGCTACGTGGTCGGCGACGACGGCAAGGTCGTGACCGACGACTCGGGCGACCCCGTGACCGTCGACGTCGGCTTCGTCGGCATCGGCCCGACCAGCGCCCGCGTGCAGCAGTCGGCCACCGCGGTGCTGCCCGCGGTCGGCGAGAACATCGCCGGCGTCGCCGGCATCATCGTGAACCTGCCGCAGCGCATGATCGACGTGGCGAACGCCGCCTTCGGCCCCGAGGAGCGCGATCCGAACGGTCCGCTGAGCGTGGTCGGCGTGGGCCGGGTCGCCGGCGAGGTCGCGGCGGCCGATCAGCTCGCGGGCGTCGACAAGGTCGCGGGCCTGCTCGGCATCCTGGGGTCGCTGAACATCGCGCTCTTCGTCTTCAACCTCATCCCGCTGCTCCCGCTCGACGGCGGGCACATCGCCGGCGCCCTGTGGGAGGCGATCCGTCGCGGATTCGCCAAGCTGTTCGGGCGTCCCGACCCGGGGCCCGTCGACATGGCCAAGCTCATGCCGCTGACCCTCGGCGTCGTCGTGGTGCTCGGGGCGATGAGCGCGCTGCTCATCTACGCCGACCTCGTGAAGCCGGTGCAGCTGTTCTGATCGCATCGTGCTCCGCCGTCGCCGCGTTCCGGGCGATCACCTACTCCGACGGGAGTACGCCGTGAGGCGCCCCGCGGAGGATTCGGGGCGCGCCTGGCGGCGATACGATCCGGAGATGCACGCGCCGCCCTGGGAGGTCCGATCCGGTTGGACCGGTCGCCCCGGAGCGGACGGCCGGCCCGGCGGGGACTGGGGCGGCGAACGCTTCCGGCCGCCTGCGATGTTCCGGCTGCTCGCCCCGGTCGTCATCAGCCTGCTCGTGCAGGTGCCCGCGGCCATCGGCATCGCCGTCTGGACCGATGCCGGCTGGGCGGCGGGCATCGGCCAGGTGCTGCTCGCGCTGGCCGGACCCGTCGCGTTGCTCGCCATCCGGCGATGGCCCGGACCGGTCGTCGCGTTCGTCGCACTCACCGCGCTCGCCGACCTGCTGCTCGCGCCCGACCTCGGTCCGCCCTACATCGCCCTCGCGTTCGCGATCGTCATCGCCGTCGCGCGCGGCGCCGTCGTGTGGGCCGCGAGCGCGGTGGTGGCGGCGTGGGCCGTCGCGATCGTGCTCATCACCGTGATGGGCCAGCCGTGGCATCCGTTCCGGGCGGCGATCACGACGCTCGCGCTCGCCGTGTGCTTCGGCATCGGTGCCTTCGTGCGCACGCGCGCCGAACGCGTGCGCCAGTACCGCATCGAGGCGCTGGCGAGGCGTCAGACCGCCGAGGAGCGCGAACGCGTGCGCATCGCCCGCGAACTGCACGACGTGATCGGGCACGCGCTGTCGCAGATCAACGTGCAGGCCAGCGTCGGCCTCCACCTCATGGACGGCGACGCCGAGCAGGCCCGCACGGCCCTCGCCAACATCAAGTCGACGTCCAAGACGGCGCTCGAGGAGGTGCGCAGCGTCCTCGGCGCGATCCGCACCGACGCCGACGCGCCGCTCACGCCGCAGGCCGAGCTCGCCGAGCTGCCGCGCCTGGTCGCCGGTGTCGCCAGCCCCGACCTCGACGCACGCCTCGACGATCGCCTCGACGGCGACGCGCCCGGTCGGGCGGCCCAGTTCGCGGCCTACCGCATCGCGCAGGAGGCGCTCACGAACGTCGTGCGGCATGCGGATGCCGCGCACGCGATCGTCACGGTCGCCCGCGACGGCGACGAGCTGCGCCTCACGGTCGACGACGACGGCGTCGGCCCGGCCGCGGCATCCGGCGAGGGCAGCGGGCTGCTCGGCATGCGGGAGCGTGCGGCGCTCCTCGGTGGATCGGTCGAGGTCGGGCCCTCGCCCGAGGGCGGCGTGAGGATCGACGCGAGGCTGCCGTGGACGGCGACGCCGTGATCCGCGTGGCGCTGGCCGACGACCAGCTGCTCGTGCGCGCCGGCTTCAGCGCGCTGCTGCAGGCCGAGCCGGGCATCGAGGTCGTCGGCGAGGCATCCACGGGCGCCGACGTCCTCGAGCTCGTGCGCAGCCGTCCGGTCGACGTCGTGCTCATGGACATCCGCATGCCCGACGGCGACGGGCTCTGGGCGACCGAGCAGATCGCCGCCGACCCGGCGCTCGCGGCGGTGCACGTGGTGATCGTGACGACCTTCGAGCTCGACGAGTACGTCGCCCGCGCGGTGCGCGCCGGGGCGAGCGGGTTCCTCGTCAAGGACACCGAGCCCGTCGACCTCATCCGCGCGGTGCGGGTGGTCGCGAGCGGCGACGCGCTGCTCTCGCCCGGCGTCACCAAGCGGCTGCTCGAGCGCATGGCCACGGGCCTCCGCGACGCGCCCGATGCCGAACGTCTCGCCGCGCTCACCGACCGCGAGCGGGAGGTGCTCCGCCTCGTCGGCCAGGGGCTCACGAACGACGAGATCGCCGCCGAGCTCGTGCTCTCGCCGCTCACCGCGAAGACGCACGTGTCGCGCATCATGTCCAAGCTCCACGCCCGCGACCGCGTGCACCTCGTGGTGGTCGCGTACGAGTCGGGGCTCGTCGCGCCCGGCTGGCAGTAGGCGGGCACGGCCGCATGCTCCCGGGGGAGCAGGCGAAGTGCCTCCCGCCGGCGGATTCGCGGATGCCGCGGCCCGGCGAGACTCGGATCGACGACCTGAAGGGCAGGTCGCACGATCAAGGGACACACCATGCTCACCACCCTCGCCACCACCGCAACCGTGGCCGCGCACGTCGGACCCTGGGCGGCCGGTTTCGGCTGGGTCTTCTTCCTCATCCCGCTGTTCTGGCTGCTCGTCATCGGCCTCATCATCTTCGGCGTGAGCCGTCGACGCCGGGCCTGGGCGGCCGAGGGCTACGGTCCCGGTGCGCCGTGGGCGCGCGGCGCGAGCGCGGAGTCCACGCTCGCCGAGCGCTTCGCCAAGGGCGACATCGACGAGGTCGAGTACCGCGCCCGCCTCGAGGTGCTCCGGGCGAACCGGCCGAACGCCTGACCCGTCGCGTTCGAGGGGCGGATGCCGCGGCATCCGCCCCTCGTCGCGTCGGCCGGCCCGGGCTCAGTCGCCGAGCGCGCGGTGCAGGGCGGCCGCCTGGTGGCGGTGCCCGACGGTCTCGTAGCCGACCACGACGACGAACGGCGAGGCGGCGGTGATGAGGAGGCCGACGCCGAAGCTCGCACCCGCGGCGACCGCCACGACGGCGAGGACGAGCGCGACGAGGCTGCCGAGGAACAGCCAGATGTGGAACGGGTCGAACCGGCGGAGCAGGAACGAGTACACCGTGAAGAGCGCGACGAGGAAGATGCCGACCGGCACGACCACCGTGAGCAGCGCCGGGACGATGCCGATGTGGGCGACGCCCTCGATCTCGTAGGCGGCGACGTGCAGGCCGGCACCCGTCGCCGCGAGGGCGAAGAAGATGAAGTAGTGCAGGTAGCCCCACACGAATCCGCGTTCGCGGAAGCGGGTGAGCACCTTGCCGGACGGCATCGTGAAGTACACCCACCAGAGGCCGAAGACGAGTGCGGTGCCGGCGAATGCGAGCGTGACGGCCTCGACCGACCACTTCTGGGCCTCGATCACCGCCGAGACGGCGAGGATGGTGCCGAGCACGACCTCGCCGAGCGTGATGATGACGAGGAGCCCGTAGCGCTCGGCGATGTGATGCGCGTGCCAGGGCGTGCCGCCCTGCGGTCCGTGCTCCGCGACGTAGGGGACCACGAGCTCGAGCGCGATGAGCACCGCCGTGAACGCGAGCGTCGGGGCCAGCGGCAGGTTGACGAAGAGCAGCACCACCCAGCCGACCTGGACGGCCGACACCGACCACGCGTACGTGAGTGCGGTGCGCCGCCGCGACGGGTCGTGCTTCGCGGCGCGCAGCCACAGGGCGATCGTGGCCACGCGCATGACGACGTAGCCGGCGATCACGACGGCGTTGTCGACGTGCTCGCCCTCGTCGAGCGAGTGGAACAGCTGCGGCAGGCCGAGCGCGAGCACGAGCACGCCGAGCATCTCGACCATCGTCGCGACCCGGAAGAACACGTCGTCGTTGTCGTAGGCCGACGCGAGCCAGGAGTAGTTGAGCCAGGCCCACCAGATCGCGAAGACCGCGAACGCGAACCCGCCGATCGCCGGCCCCCAGTGCCCGAGTTCGAGCAGGTGAGCGGTCTGCGCTCCCGCCTGGCTGAACGCGACGACGAACATGAGGTCGAAGAGCAGCTCGAGCGGCGTCGACGAGCGGTGCGCCTCGTCGGGGTCGCGGCCCGTCATGCGTCGGAGCCGGTGGTCGAGCGGGGGATGCGCGGGCGAGCTCATGGCGACATCGTGCCATGACGCGACGCCGACGAGCGAGCGGATGCCGCGGCATCCGCTGTTCGTCGGGGTCGCGCGTGCTGCGCGGCGAGCGCTACCGCGAGAGCAGCAGAGCCTCGCCCTGCCCGCCGCCGCCGCAGAGGGCCACCGCCGCCGTGCCGCCGCCGCGGCGCGCGAGCTCGAGCGCGGCGTGCAGTGCGAGGCGCGCACCGGAGGCCCCGATCGGGTGGCCGAGCGCGATGGCGCCGCCGTGCACGTTGACCTTCTCGGCGTCGAGGTCGAGGTCGCGCATCGACTGCAGCGAGACCGCGGCGAACGCCTCGTTGATCTCGACGAGGTCGAGGTCGGACGCCGCGAGCCCGGCCTTCTCGAGGGCCGCGGCGATCGCGTTCGAGGGCTGGGAGTGCAGCGAGTTGTCGGGGCCGGCGACCTGTCCGGAGGCGCCGACGAGCGCGAGCCAGGGGAGTCCGCGCGATTCCGCCCAGTCGCGGCGTGCGACGACGACCGCGGCGGCCCCGTCGGAGATCGGCGAGGAGTTGCCGGCCGTGATCGTGCCGCCCTCGCTGAACGCGGGACGCAGGCGGCCGAGCACCTCGGCGGTCGAGTCGGGGCGCACGCCCTCATCGGCGGACACGACGATCGGGTCGCCCTTGCGCTGCGGCACCTCGACGGGCACGATCTCGTCGTCGAAGAGGCCCTGCGCGGCGGCCGCCCCGGCGCGCACGTGCGAGGCCGCCGCGATCTCGTCCTGCTCGGCGCGGGTGAGGCCGATGCGGCCGTTGACGCGCTCGGTGGACGCACCCATCGACTCGCGGTCGAAGGCGTCGGTGAGGCCGTCGTGCGCGGCGTGGTCGAGCATCTCGACGCTGCCGTAGGTCCAGCCCTTGCGGGAGCCCGGCAGCACGAGCGGAGCCTGCGTCATGGACTCCTGGCCGCCGGCCACGACGACGGATGCCTCGCCGAGGCGGATCAGCCGAGCGGCATCCGTGATCGCGGCGAGGCCCGACAGGCAGACCTTGTTGAGCGTGACGGCCGGCACGCGCCACGGGATGCCGGCCGCGACGGCGGTCTGCTTGGCGGGGTTCTGGCCGGCGCCGGCCTGCAGCACCTGTCCCATGACGACCTGGTCGACGTCGGCGGGGGAGACCCCGGCCTTCTCGAGCGCGCCGCGCACCGCGACGGCCCCCAGTTCGACCGCCGACCGGGTCGCGAGGTTGCCGCTGATGCGGCCGAACGGCGTGCGGGCGCCGGCGATGATGACGACATCGATGGTGGGCATCCGGGAGACTCCTTCGTCGGGGGTTGGCTGTGCGCTGGTTCCATCCTACGATTCGGTTAGGGAGCATTCACCGGATTCACGAAGTCCGTGCTGGATCGCCCCGTCATCGAGTCGACGAGGAGGTCGTGACATGGCACTCGACAAGGTCGTGGCGAGCGCAGCGGAGGCGGTCTCCGACATCGGGTCGGGCTCGAGTCTCGCGGTCGGGGGATTCGGGCTCTGCGGCATCCCCATGGTGCTCATCGACGCGCTGCTGGCGAGCGGCGTCGACGAGCTGAGCGTGGTGAGCAACAACTGCGGGGTCGACGACTGGGGCCTCGGCGTGCTGCTCGCCGCAGGTCGCATCCGCAGGATGACCTCGTCGTACGTGGGCGAGAACAAGGAGTTCGAGCGGCAGTACCTCTCGGGCGAGCTCGAACTCGTGCTGACACCGCAGGGCACGCTCGCCGAGAAGCTCCGCGCCGGCGGCAGCGGCATCGCCGCGTTCTTCACGCAGACCGGCGTGGGGACCCAGGTCGCCGAGGGCGGGCTGCCGCAGCGCTACGCGCCGGACGGGTCGATCGCGGTCGCGAGCCCGCCGAAGCCGGTGCAGACCTTCGAGGTCGCCGGGCGCGCGCGCGAGTTCGTGCTCGAGGAGGCCATCACGACGGACTTCGCGCTCGTGCACGCGCTCCGGGGCGACCGACACGGCAATCTCGTGTTCGACAAGTCGGCGCGCAACTTCTCGCCGCTCGCCGCGATGGCCGGGCGCACCTGCATCGCGCAGGTCGAGCACCTGGTCGAGCCGGGCGAACTCGATCCCGACGCCGTGCACCTGCCCGGGGTCTTCGTCGACCGGGTGGTCGTCGTCGGCCCCGACGTCGAGAAGCGCATCGAACGCCGCACCGTGCGAGAGGAGGCCTGAGATGGCCCTGTCCAGGAACGAGATGGCCGCCCGTGCGGCCCGCGAGCTCGCCGACGGGTCGTACGTGAACCTCGGCATCGGCCTGCCGACCCTCGTGCCGAACCACGTGCCCGACGGGGTGACCCTCGTGCTGCAGTCCGAGAACGGCATCCTCGGCGTCGGACCGTACCCCCGCGACGCAGAGGTCGACCCCGATCTCATCAACGCGGGCAAGGAGACGGTGACCGTGCTGCCCGGGGCGGCGTACTTCGACTCGGCCACGAGCTTCGGCATGATCCGCGGCGGCAAGATCGACGCCGCGATCCTCGGCGCCATGCAGGTCTCGGCCGGCGGCGACCTCGCGAACTGGATGATCCCCGGCAAGATGGTCAAGGGCCCCGGCGGGGCGATGGACCTCGTGCACGGCGCGCGGCGCGTGATCGTGCTCATGGAGCACGTGGCCCGTGACGGCTCGCCGAAGATCGTGCAGGAGTGCTCGCTGCCCCTCACTGGCCGCGGCGTCGTCGACCGCATCATCACCGACCTCGCCGTCATCGACGTGACGCCAGCCGGGCTGCGGCTCGTTGAGTGCGCGCCGGGCGTGAGCGTCGACGAGGTCGTCGCGGCGACGGAGCCCCCGCTCGCGATCGACTGATGCAGCGCAGCCCCGGTTCGCGGGGCCGTTCTCCGATCGTTGCCTCCGGGAGCTTCTCCCGGAGCACATGTCACTGGCAGAATCCAGCCAGCGGCACCGGATGCCGCGAAGGGAATGGTGTCGGATGCCTCGCAGAACCCGTGGCGGATCAGTGCTCGCCCTGGCCGTCGCCCTCGCCCTGGCGGGGTGCGCGGCTCCGGCGTCGGCGCCGACCGAATCGGGCTCGAGCGCGCCGACGCCCGGTGCGGAGTCGACTCCCAGCCCCGAGCCGACCCCCAGTGCGGAGCCGGTGGAGCCGCTCGCGGGCGTCGTCGCCATGGTCGTACGACCGCAGGTGCTCGAACTGAGGGATGCGGACGGCGAGGTGGTCGACTCGCTCGACTACCTGTCCGACCCGTCCGCCGCCGTCGCGGTGCTGACCGACCTGTTCGACGCCCCGCCGGCCGACGAGTCGTACGACGGGACCAACCACACACCGCCGGGCGTCTTCCACGCATGGGACGACCTCGTGCTGGATGAGCGGTTCTACGACGAGGAGCGCCGTGACAGCGAGGGGCAGGAGTACGTCTGGCCGCGGTTCGCCGTGTACTTCGACGGCCCGAGCGTGCGCGGTCTCGATCTCGCCAGCGAGCAGGGATTCCATGCCACCGACCCCTGGGCGTCGCTGGCGGGCGACCCGGTGTTCGACGCTGCGCTCTGGACGTGCGTCGGAACCCCGATCGAGACGCTCGAGTACGCCGGCGTCGATGGACGGCTCGAGACCGCGACGGTCGTCGCAACACCCTCCGACGACGGTTCGACGGTGAAGTGGTTGGGGGCACCGGTGATGGTCGCCGACGGGTGCGCGTAGCCGACCTCGTCGGCACCGGCGCCGGCGAATGCGGCCGACGCCCATCGAGCCGGAAGTAGACTGACGTCGTGCCTGCTGTGAATCTCGGAATGCCGAAAGTCCCCGAAGTCCTGGCCCCGCGACGCAAGTCCCGCCAGATCAAGGTGGGCAAGGTGCTCGTCGGCGGCGACGCCCAGGTGAGCGTGCAGTCCATGACGACGACGCCCACCACGAACATCAACGCGACGCTGCAGCAGATCGCCGAGCTCACGGCGTCGGGCTGCGACATCGTGCGCGTCGCCGTGCCGAGCCGCGACGATGCCGAGGCGCTGCCGATCATCGCGAAGAAGAGCCAGATCCCGGTCATCGCCGACATCCACTTCCAGCCCAACTACGTGTTCGCCGCGATCGACGCCGGCTGCGCGGCGGTGCGCGTGAACCCCGGCAACATCCGGAAGTTCGACGACAAGGTCGGCGAGATCGCGGCGGCCGCCAAGGCCGCGGGCGTGTCGCTGCGCATCGGCGTGAACGCGGGATCGCTCGATCCGCGCCTGCTCGAGAAGTACGGCAAGGCCACCCCCGAGGCGCTCGTCGAGTCGGCCGTCTGGGAGGCATCGCTCTTCGAGGAGCACGACTTCCACGACTTCAAGATCTCGGTCAAGCACAACGACCCCATCGTCATGGTCAAGGCGTACCGCCTGCTGGCGGAGCGCGGCGACTGGCCCCTCCACCTCGGCGTCACCGAGGCCGGCCCCGAGTTCCAGGGCACGATCAAGTCGGCGACCGCGTTCGGCATCCTGCTCGGCGAGGGCATCGGCGACACCATCCGCGTGTCCCTCTCCGCGCCCCCCGCGCAAGAGGTGAAGGTCGGCCTGCAGATCCTGCAGTCCCTGAACCTGCGCGAGCGCAAGCTCGAGATCGTCTCCTGTCCGTCGTGCGGCCGCGCACAGGTCGACGTCTACAAGCTCGCGAACGACGTCACCGACGGACTCGAGGGCATGACCGTGCCGCTGCGCGTCGCCGTCATGGGCTGCGTCGTCAACGGACCGGGCGAGGCCCGGGAGGCCGACCTCGGCGTGGCATCCGGCAACGGCAAGGGCCAGATCTTCGTCAAGGGCGAGGTCATCAAGACCGTGCCCGAGTCCGAGATCGTCGCGACCCTCATCGAGGAGGCCAACCGCATCGCCGACGAGATGGGGGCGGATGCCCCGGTCGGAAGCCCGCAGGTCCTCACGCCGTAGTCGCACCGGACCGGTTTCGGGCCGGCCCGTCCTCGGATCGACCGGTCGCGGCGGCGGGGTCTCGCGGCTATCGTGGGCCGCACGGGTGCCCGTCGTGCGGCATCCGCTCGCGAGAGGGGATCGTGATGAGTGGAGACACCGCGTTCGAGTACCCGGACGAGGCCGGGTACCCCGACGGGATGGGCACCTTGGATGAGGGGACCCGCGAACCGTCGACCGATGAGGTGGAGGAGGTCGACGACGACCTCGACCTCGACCTCGACGACGACGAACTCGACGACGTCGACCTCGCCGTCGACGACGGCTTCGACGAGGACGGCCTCGACGCCGTCGAGTCGGAGCTCGAGTCGTTCGCGATGGCCGATGAGGAGGACGACGAGGGGGTCTGACGCGCCGCGACAGGGTCGGGGGCTCCGGGCTGGTCTGGACCTGCGGCCAGTGCGACCACTGACGTGAGGATGGCTCGCCTCTCGTAGCTTGTGGGCGTGCGAGGCCGATCGTCGCGTTCCGCGCATGCGGAACCGTCGGCCCCGGGCATCACTGGAACGGAAGTGGATCCCATGTCCGATCGAATCCCACTTCGCGCGCGACTCGGGCTCGGCATGACTGCCGGCGTCGTCGTCGCGACCGCGAGCCTCGTCTTCTCCCCGCTCGTCGCGAGCGCCGAGGAGAGTCCACCCCCGGCCGCCGTCGAGTCGAGCGCCGAGCCGGTCGCGCCCGAGCCCGCCCCGGAACCCGCCCCCGAGCCGGCGCCCGAACCCGAGCCCGCCCCGGAGCCGGCGCCCGAACCGGAGCCCGCGCCCGAACCTGAGCCCGCGCCCGAACCTGAGCCCGCTCCCGAGCCGGCCCCGGAACCCGACCCCGTCGTCCCGCCCGTCGTCGAGGTCGCAGAACCCGGCGAGAGCGTCGAGGACGTGCTCGAGGAGGAGGTCGCGACGCCCACCGTGACCCTGTTCCCCGAGACGGAGGAGGCCGCCGACGTCGTGGCCGCAGCCGCGCCGGAGCCGGGCGACCCCTGCTATCCGGCCGTCTGCATCACCAACGGCACCGTGCTGCTCGCCGTGAACCCGACCGGGGAGCTGAACACGAGCAACGCCGACGGCTCGCTCGCCGGGCCCGGCGACGCCGGACTCACGTACGTGCCGACGCTGAACGACGCGACCTCTCCCGGATGCCTCTGCGAGGGCTGGGGCGTCGCGGATCCCGCGAGCGGGGTCTGGGGCGGAGCGAACCTCGACACGTTCGGCCAGGGAGGACAGAACCTCGTCGTCGAGTCGTTCGAGCACACCGCGTCCAGCGCGACATCCGTCACCCTGGTGAACGATGCGGCGGACGAGCCCGTGTTCCGGGTCACGCACCACTACGTGCCGTCGCCCGCGACGCCGAACCTCTACCAGGTGACCGTCACGATCGAGAACCTCTCGGGTGCGCCGATCGCGACCGTGCAGTACCGGCGCGTCATGGACTGGGACGTCGAGCCGACCGCGTTCGACGAGTTCGTGACGATCGACGGCGGCAGCGCGAGCGCGCTGGTGTTCTCGAGCGACGACGGGTTCGCAAGTCCCAATCCGCTGGCCGGGCCGTCGCAGATCATGTTCCAGGGCGACGCGACCGACAGCGGCCCTGAGGACCACGGCGCACTGTTCGACTTCGCGTTCGGGCCGCTCGCGGCCGGCGGGTCGATCAGCTTCGTGATCTTCTACGGCGCCGCGGCCTCCGAGGCCGAGGCGGAGGCGGCCCTCGCCGCGGTCGGTGCGGAGGTGTACTCCTTCGGCCAGACGTCGACGGACCCGTCGGGCGGCTCGCCCAACACGTTCATCTTCGCCTTCGGCAAGGTCGGCGGGCGGGCCATCTTCGAGACTCCGGGAACGGCTCCCACGCCGACTCCGGCGCCGGAGCCCGTGCCCGGTGCGGTCGCCGCACCCGCGGCGGTGCCGGCCGTGGCCGTGGTTCCGGTGTCCGAGGTCGCCGAGACGGAGGCCGTGGCGCTCGCCTCGACCGGCGTCGACCCCGTCGCCGCGCTGTGGATCGCCCTCCTCGCGCTGCTGGCGGGGGCGGCGGCGTTCACCGTCACCGCGGTCGAGCGTCGTCGAGGGGCCTGACGAGCACGCGCTGAACGGCGGATGCCGGCGTCCATCGGGGATGCCGGCATCCGTCGTCAGTGCGCGCCGGCCAGCGTGCGGAGGCGTGACGAATCGGGCGCGAGCGCCCGGGCGACGGTCATCGCCGAGCGCACCGCGCTCTCGTGGGAGTCGACGTCGTGCATGGCGAGGCCGGCGAGCCAGAGGCCGTGCCCGCCGTTCATCGGCTTCAGTCGCGCCTGCGCGTCGAAGTACGCGGGCGTGATGCTGCCGTGCTCGTACACGGCCAGCGCGTAGAGCGGCTCTGGCAGTCGTGCGTCGTACGTCACCCAGCTCTTGAACACGGGCAGGCCGAGACGCGGGTTCCACACGGACAGCGAGCTGTGCTCGCCGTCGTGGCGGGCGTTCACGACGGACCAGGATGCCTCGTGGTCGGGCATGAGCCGGCGATCGCCGTGGATCGCGATGGTCGTCTCGAACGTCTCGAACCGCGCGAGCTCGCGGGCGACGGCGGCGAGTTCGGGAACGGGCTCGACGAGCGCGTGCGCGCGACGCGGATTGCACGCCAGCACGAGCCGATCGAACGTGCGGACCTCGCCCGCGGCATCCGTCACCTGCCAGATGCCGTCATCGCGTCGCACGCGCACGACCTCGGCGGCCAGGAGGACCGCGGCGCGCTCGAGGGACGCGGTGATCGCGTCGACGTAGACGCGCATGCCGCCGACGATCTCACTCTGCGCCGGTGCCCGGAACCCGCCGGCCGCGTTCGCGCCGAGGTAGTACAGCGCGTTGTACGCGGCGAATCCGAGGAAGGCGGTGCGCTCGACGCACCAGAACGCGAGCAGGAGCGGCAGGAGGAACTCGTCGACGAAGGCCTTCGGCAGCCGTGCTCGCTCGAGGTACTCGGCCACGGTGATCGACGTGTCGTGCCGAGCGAGGAACGCGGGCAGCCGGTCGAGGAACGCGCGGAACCTCACGAGCGTGCCGAGCGATGCGGGTGCCAACGACGGCCAGACGGGCATGCGTCCGCGGATGGGCGGCATGGCGATCGGATGCTGCGCGTCGGCGTCGTACACGGTGAGGGTGGCGGCGTACGTCTCGCGCTGCACGCCGAGTGCGTCGAGGAGGCGGTTGAAGCTCGCGTAGTTCGCGCCGGGGGAGAAGAACGCGAATCCGGCGTCGATGGCGTGCCGGCGTCCGAGCGCCTCGAACTCGATCGTGTGGGCGTGCCCGCCGAGTCGGGTCTCACGCTCGTAGAGCGTGACCTCGTGGTGCTCGTCGAGGAGCCAGGCGGTCGTCAGGCCGGCCGCGCCGCCGCCGATGACGCCGACCCTCATGGCAGGGGCCGGAGGGGGAGGCATCGTGCGCGCACGCGCTCACCTTAGCGTCCGGTTGACAAGTGAGTTCTAGCGATATATCGTTAACGCATCGCAGACGTTCTGCGAATGCTCTTCATCAGGGCAGGACGAAAGGAGTCCGCGCTCATGACACGCGAACACTTCACCGAAGGCGACATCCGCCGCTCCGCCGATCGGCACGACCGGATGTACCGCACCCACACCCGCGGCGAGGGCCGCTTCCACCACGACCCCGGTCACGGGCACCCGTTCCGCGGACCCGGTTCGTGGGACGACGCCGCATTCACCGGCCGGCCTGGATTCGGGCCCGGATTCGGCGGGCGCGGCCCGCGCCGACGCCCCAAGGGCGACGTGCGCGCAGCGATCCTGTCGTTGCTCGCCGAGAACCCGAGCAACGGGTACGCCATCATCAAGGCCGTCGGCGAGAAGACCGACGGCGCCTGGCGGCCGAGCCCCGGCTCGGTCTATCCCACGCTGCAGCAGCTCGTCGACGAGGGCCTCATCGTCGCCGTCGGCGAGGGCCGCAAGACCGAGTTCCAGCTCACCGACGAGGGTCGGGCCTACGTGGCCGACCACGAGGCCGAGCTCGCGAGCGCCTGGGATTCCGTGCCCAAGCCGAGCGAGTCGGCGACCGAGCTCTTCCAGGCGCTCGGCAAGCTCATGGGCGTCGCGGGGCAGTTCCGCCACGCGGCCACCGACGAGCAGCGCGCCGCGGCCGCCGCGAAGATCGACGAGACGCGCAAGGCGCTCTACCTCATCCTCGCGGAGTGACCTGAACCCCGCCGACACGCTCGGCACCATGGGCATCCGACCGGCTTCTAGACTGGTCGGGTGCCCACACGCCTTTCCAACTACTTCCTCCGCACGCTCCGTGAAGATCCCGCCGACGCCGAGGTGACCAGTCACCGGCTGCTCGTGCGCGCGGGCTACATCCGCCGACAGGCTCCGGGCGTGTTCGCATGGCTGCCGCTCGGCCTGCGCGTGAAGGCCAAGATCGAGGCCATCATCCGCGACGAGATGACGAACGCCGGCGCGCACGAGGTGCACTTCCCGGCGCTGCTGCCGCGCGAGCCCTACGAGGTCACGAACCGGTGGACCGAGTACGGCGACGGCCTGTTCCGCCTGCAGGACCGCAAGGGCGCCGACTACCTGCTCGCGCCCACGCACGAAGAGGTCTTCACCCTGCTCGTGAAGGACCTCTACAACTCCTACAAGGACCTGCCGCTCTCGATCTACCAGATCCAGGACAAGTACCGCGACGAGGCGCGCCCCCGCGCCGGCCTCCTGCGCGGCCGCGAGTTCACGATGAAGGACGCCTACTCGTTCGACATCTCCGACGAGGGCCTCGACGCCAGCTACCAGGCGCAGCGCGACGCCTACGAGCGCATCTTCACGCGCCTCGGCCTCGAGTACGTCATCGTCAAGGCGGATGCCGGTGCGATGGGCGGCTCGAAGAGCGAGGAGTTCCTGCACCCGACACCCGTCGGTGAAGACACGTTCGTGCGCTCGGCCGGCGGGTACGCCGCGAACGTCGAGGCGTTCACGACCGTCGCGCCCGAACCGACCCCGATCGAGGGCTTGCCCGCGGCCGAGGTGTTCGACTCGCCGAACACGCCCACCATCGCGACGCTCGTCGACCTCGCGAACGCGAACCACCCGCGACCCGACGGGCGCGACTGGACGTCCGCCGACACGCTGAAGAACGTCGTGCTCGCGCTCACGAACCTCGACGGCACCCGCGAGATCGTCGTCATCGGCCTGCCCGGCGACCGCGACGTCGAGATGAAGCGCGTCGAGGTCGCGTTCGCGCCCGCCGAGGTCGAGCCCGCCACCGAGGCCGACTTCGCGAAGAACCCCGGCCTCGTCAAGGGCTACATCGGCCCCTGGTCGCCCGACGGCGCCGTGCTCGGCGAGGCCTCGAGCACCGGCATCCGCTATCTCGTCGACCCCCGCATCGTCGACGGCACCGAGTGGATCACCGGCGCCAACCTCGACCAGAAGCACGTCTTCGGCCTCGTGGCCGGCCGCGACTTCGTCGCCGACGGCACGATCGAGGCGTCGAACGTGCGTGCGGGCGACCCCGCGCCCGACGGGTCCGGCCCGGTCGAGCTCGCGCGCGGCATGGAGATCGGCCACGTGTTCCAGCTCGGCCGCAAGTACGCCGAAGTGCTGGGGCTCAAGGTGCTCGACGAGAACGGCAAGCTCGCGACCGTCACCATGGGCTCGTACGGCATCGGCGTCACGCGCATCCTCGCGATCATCGCCGAGGGCAACAACGACGAGAAGGGCCTCGTCTGGCCGGCCTCGGTCGCGCCCTTCGACGTGCACGTGGTCGCCACCGGCCGCGACGCCGTGGCGTTCGAGCTCGCCGAGCAGCTCTCGGGCGAGCTCGAGCGGGCCGGCCTCGACGTGCTCTACGACGACCGTCCCAAGGTGTCGCCCGGCGTGAAGTTCGGCGACGCCGAGCTCATCGGCGTGCCGCGCATCCTCATCGTCGGCCGCGGCGCCGCCGACGGGCAGGTCGAGCTCTGGGACCGTCGCACGGGGGAGCGCGAGACCCTCGCTGCCGCCGACGCGGTCGCCGCGCTGCGCCGCTGACGAACGATCGAAGGGGCGGATGCCGCGTGGCATCCGCCCCTTCGCCGTCTCCTCCGAGCGGGCGATCGCCGTTTCCGGCCCAGTGCGTCAGATCCTGGCGTAGCGTGCCCGGAAGAAGCAGTAGACGCCGTAGACGATGACGCCGGCCCCGACGATCCAGAGGATGAGCTGGCCGAACGGCAGTTCCGCGAGACTCTTCAGCGCGGTGTCCAGGCCGCCGGCCTTCTCGGGATCGTGGGTGAAGGCCGCGACGACGAAGAGCACGCCGACGACCGCGACGGCGACGCCCTTCGCGACGTAGCCGACCGTGCCGAGCGTGCTGATGCCGCGACCGAGCTTGCCCGCGGGCAGCGACAGCTGACGCTCGAAGTCCTTGCGGATGCCGCGGACGACGAACGCGACGCCGACACCGAGGATGACGAGCCCGATCAGGACGAGCAGGAACACGCCGCCGGGGCTCGAGAGCAGGTTGGCGCTGAACGAGGTCGTCGACTGCGAGGAGTCGGAGGAACCGCCGAGGGCGTAGACGAGCGCGGTGACGGCGATCGCGAGGTATGCGGCGGCGGTCCCGATCTCCTTCGCGCGACGACCCCACTTCTTCTTGGCGTCGGCATCCTGCTCGACGAACGCCTCGACGACCTGCCACAGCGCGAGCGCGGTCAGGCCCAGCGCGATGATCCAGAGCACGACCACTCCGAACGGCACGCGCGAGATCTGATCCATCGCGCCGCTCTGGTCGGCCTGGCCACCGCCCGAGCCGACGGCGACGGACACGGCGATGGCGCCGATGACGATGTGGACGATGCCGAGCACGACGTAGCCCACGCGGGCGAGCGTGCGGAACGTACTCGAGCGCTGGGCGGCGCTCGCGGTCGACTTGAGGGAATCCGGGTTCATCCGTGCAGCGTATCGACGACTCCGTCCGGCGCTCGCCCCCTTGCGTCCGCACGCGTTCGGGGGTAGTACGCGTGGCGAACCGCCGCCTCCGCGACGCTTCACCCGGAGGACATCTCCCGTTCACCGCGGCGGTGCCTCCGCGTCGACTGAGCCGACCAGCCTCGGAACGACCCCTTCGTCGATCGTGAGGACCCGCTGCAATGACGCTTTCCGACCAGACCCCGCTGCGATCGCTTCCGATGGCCGACCACGTGCGCGGCAAGCGCTCGGCCGTGACGTGCCAGCTGAAGTGCGCGAACGCGTGCCTCGGGCCCGAGTGCAACACGTCGGACAACGCCCACTTCCGCGACATCGCCTCGGCGGCGCTCACGCGCCGTTCCGTGCTCGGCCTCGGCCTCGCGGGGGCGATCGGCCTCGCGGTCGGCGGTCTCGGCGGTGGCGGCGGCACGAGCGCCGCCTTCGCCGCGCAGCCGGGCAGGGCCGGCCTCGCATTCGGCCCGATCGATCCCGTCGACCGCCTGGTCGACGACTTCACGGTGCCGGCCGGGTATCGCTGGCAGCCGATCATCCGCTGGGGCGACCCGCTCTTCTCGTCGGTTCCGGCGCTCGAGTTCGACAACCAGACCGCCGAGGCGCAGGCCGGTCAGTTCGGCTACAACAGCGACTACCTCGACATCATCGCCGATCCGAGCGGAAAGACCGGCGTGCTCGTCAACAACCACGAGTACGTCAACCCGAACATCATGTTCCCGGCCACGGCGGATCCCGCCGAGAAGCGCCGCCGCGGCGACATCTACAAGGCGGCCCAGGGGATGTCGGTCGTCGAACTGCGCCGTCGGAAGGTCGGCGACCCCTGGTCGTACGTCGTCGACGGCCGGCGGAATCGCCGGATCACGGTCGAGACGGTCTTCGAACTCACCGGCCCCGCAGCCGGCAGCGATCTCGTGAAGACGGCCGACGATCCGGAGGGTCGTTGGGTGAAGGGGACGCTCGGCAACTGCGCCGGCGGCACCACCCCGTGGGGGACCGTGCTGTCCGGCGAGGAGAACTTCAACGGCTACTTCGCGTGGGCCGCCGACACTCCCGCGCAGAAGCGCTACAGCGGCACGGCGACGACCTCGACCGAGAACGGATGGGAGGCCTACGACCCCCGGTTCGACGCGCACGATCCGGACTTCGTCAACGAGCCGAACCGGTTCGGCTACATCGTCGAGATCGACCCCGAGGACCCCACGTCGACGCCGGTCAAGCACACCGCGATGGGGCGGTTCAAGCACGAGGGCGCGAACGTCACGATCGCCGAGGACGGCCGCGTCGTCGCGTACATGGGCGACGACGAGCGCAACGACTACCTCTACAAGTTCGTCTCGAAGAACCGCTTCACGGGCAGGGGCCGAGGCAGGGGACGCCGCCGCGAGGACCTGCGGCTCCTCAGCGAAGGGGACCTCTTCGTCGCGCGCTTCACGGGCGACTCGCCGGTCGGCGAGATCACGGGCACCGGCGCCCTGCCGGGCGACGGGGCGTTCGACGGGACGGGCCGGTGGATCCCGCTCACGCGCAACGGCGAGAGCGCCGTCCCCGGCATGTCGACCGCCGAGGTGCTCGTCCACACGCGGCTCGCGGCCGACCGGGTCGGCGCGACCAAGATGGACCGGCCCGAGGACGTCGAGCCCAGCCCGATCACGGGCAAGGTGTACGTGGCGCTGACGAACAACAGCAACCGCGGCGGGGCGAATGCGCCGGTCGACGAGGCGAACCCGATCTCGGGCAACCGCTACGGTCACGTCATCGAGCTGACCGAGACCTCCGGGCAGGCGGGGACGACGTTCGGCTGGAGCATCCTCCTGCTCTGCGGCGACCCGTCCGCGACGGCATCCACCTACTTCGCGGGCTTCCCGAAGGAGCTCGTCTCTCCGATCTCGTGCCCCGACAACGTGGCGTTCGACTCCGAGGGCAACCTGTGGATCTCGACCGACGGCGCTCCCGGCACCATCGGCTACAACGACGGGCTGTTCAAGGTGCCGCTCGAGGGCGACCAGCGCGGCAACGTGCAGCAGTTCCTCGCGGTGCCTCGGGAGGCCGAGACCTGCGGGCCGGTCATCCACGACCGCGAGGGCCTCGTCTTCGTGTCGGTCCAGCACCCCGGTGAGAACGGCACCGTGGGGGACCAGCACTCCTACTTCCCCGACTACGTGCCCGCGCACGGCGGCGGCGACGTCGCGGCGCCGAGGCCCTCGGTCGTGCAGGTGTTCCGCGCCTAGGCGCTCGGTCCGTCGGGTGCCGGATGCCCCGCATCCGTCACCCGTCGTCTCCTCCGGTTCGGCGAGGTCGGATGTCGCGGCACTGCGCCGAGGCATCCGGCGCCCGTGGCTCCCGGCGCCCCGTGACATCCGCTAACCTAGAGAGTCGTCCGCACGTGGGGAGCGGCATTTAGAGCTGAATAGAGGAGGCCGGCGATGGATATCGACCTCAGCGTGCTCCGCATGATGGAGCGCGAGAAGGAGATCCCGTTCGACGAACTGGTGCAGATCATCGAACAGGCCATTCTCATGGCCTACCTGAAGCACACGAACCCCGGCCAGCACGGCCACGCGAACCCCGACGGTGCGCGTGCCGAGCTCGACCGGAAGACCGGCCACGTGTCGGTGTACGTCCCCGAACTCGACGAAGAGGGCAACGTCATCGGCGAGGCCGAAGACAGCCCGAGCGACTTCGGGCGCATCGCGGCCTTCGCCGCGAAGCAGGTCATCAACCAGCGACTCCGCGACATCGCGGATGACGCGGTGCTCGGCGAGTTCCGCGGACGCGAGGGCGACATCGTCGCCGGTGTCATCCAGCAGGGCCCGAACCCCCGGATGATCCACATCGACCTCGGCACGGTCGAGGCGATCCTCCCGCCCGAGGAGCAGGTTCCCGGTGAGGAGTACCCGCACGGCCAGCGCATCCGGGTGTACGTCACGAGCGTCGCGAAGGGCCAGAAGGGCCCCTCGATCACGGTGTCGCGCACGCACCCCGCGCTCGTGCGCAAGCTGTTCGCGCTCGAGGTGCCCGAGATCGCGTCGGGCGTCGTCGAGATCGTGTCCCTCGCTCGCGAGGCCGGCCACCGCACCAAGATCGCGGTCCGTGCGACGCAGCCCGGCATCAACGCCAAGGGTGCGGCCATCGGCGAGCTCGGACAGCGCGTCCGCGCGGTCACGGCCGAGCTCGGCGCCGAGAAGATCGACATCGTCGACTACTCCGACGACCTCTCCACCTTCGTGGCGAGCGCACTGTCGCCGGCGAAGGTCACGAGCGCGTTCGTGATCGACGAACAGACGCGCGCCGTCCGTGCGCTGGTTCCCGACTACCAGCTCTCGCTGGCGATCGGCAAGGAGGGCCAGAACGCCCGCCTCGCCGCCAAGCTGACGGGTGCCAAGATCGACATCCAGCCCGATTCGGTCCTCGAGTCGAACTGACCCTGGCGCGGGCGTCGGTGGGCGCCCAGCCTCGGAGGTGTAGGATGGACCCCGTCAGAACGTGCATCGGATGCCGTTCGCGCGCCCCACGATCCTCACTTCTGAGGGTCGTCTCCCAACAATCGCAGGTCGTGGCTGATGCCGCGGCCGTGCTTCCGGGGAGGGGCGCGTGGCTGCATCCGACACTCGAGTGCTACCGGCTCGCCGTTCGGAAGCGTGCCTTCGGGCGCGCACTCCGCATTCGCGGCGAGGTGGACACCGGCAACGTAGAGAACAGGCTGAACACACAAGTGATGACCAATGAGTGACAACTAATGAGCGGCTCGAAATGAGTCCCGTCCGTTATTGATGGTCTGCCCCTGTCCGGGGTCAGGCCCGGAACAGGAGAGAAGTGGCTGCCAAACCACGCGTACACGAGATCGCATCCGAACTCGGTGTCGACAGCAAGATCGCCCTTGAGAAGCTCAAGGAGATGGGCGAGTACGTCAAGGGACCCTCGTCGTCCATCGAACCCCCCGTCGCGCGCCGCCTGAAGGCCGCGCTCGAAGCAGCAGGCGCTGCGGCCAACGCCGCGCCCGCCGCCACGGCTGCCGCGCCCGCGGCACCGGCCCGTCCGTCCGCGGTCAAGCCCGGCCCCAAGCCGGCGCCGAAGCCCGTCGCCGCGCCCGAGGCGCCCGCGGAGGCCCCGGCCGCCGCGGCGCCCGTCGACGCCCCGCTGACCGTGGCCGAGCGCCAGGCGCAGGCCGAGGAGCGTGCGGCCCAGGCCGCTGCCGAGAAGGCGGCCGCCGAGAAGACCGGTGCGGTCGAGACCGCCGCCCCCGAGGCATCCGACGCCGTCAAGCCCGGCTCCGCGCCGAAGCCCGGCGGCGCCGCCCCGCGCCCCGGCGCTCCCCGCCCCAGCGCCTCGCGCCCGGGCAACAACCCCTTCTCGAGCGCGCAGGGCATGGGCCAGCGGCCCGCCCAGCCGCGCCCGGGCAACAACCCGTTCTCGAGCGCGCAGGGCATGGGCCAGCGGCCCAGCCCCGGCAACATCCCGCGCCCGCAGGCACCGCGTCCCGGTTCGCCGCGACCCGGCGCCCCGCGTCCGGCGGGTGCCGGCGGTCGTCCCGGCGGCGGCTTCCAGCGCCCCGGCGGCGCAGGTGCCGGTGCCGGTGCACGTCCCGGCGGCGGTGGCGGTTTCCAGCGCCCCGGCGGTGGCGCCCCAGGTGCCGGCGGCTTCGGCGGCCCGCGTCCCGCGGGTGGCGGCGGCCGTGGCCGTGGTCCCGGCGGTGGCACGGCAGGTGCGTTCGGTCGCGGTGGCGGCAAGAGCAAGGCCCGCAAGTCGAAGCGCACGAAGCGCCAGGAATTCGAGATGCGGGAGGCTCCGTCGCTCGGCGGCGTGAGCGTTCCCCGCGGCGACGGCAACACCGTCATCCGCCTGCGTCGCGGTTCCTCGATCTCCGACTTCGCCGACAAGATCGACGCGAACCCCGGTTCGCTCGTGACCGTGCTGTTCCACCTCGGTGAGATGGCCACGGCGACGGAGTCGCTCGACGAGGCCACCTTCGAGGTGCTCGGCGCCGAGCTCGGCTACAAGATCCAGGTCGTCTCGCCCGAAGATGAGGACAAGGAGCTCCTCGAGGGCTTCGACATCGACCTCGACGGCGAACTCGACGACGAGGGCGACGACGTGCTCGAGCAGCGTCCGCCGGTCGTGACCGTCATGGGTCACGTCGACCACGGTAAGACGCGACTGCTCGACGCGATCCGCAACGCCAACGTCGTCGCAGGCGAGGCGGGCGGCATCACGCAGCACATCGGTGCCTACCAGGTGCACACCGTGCACGAGGGCATCGACCGTCCCATCACCTTCATCGACACGCCGGGTCACGAGGCGTTCACCGCCATGCGTGCCCGTGGTGCGCAGGTCACCGACATCGCGATCCTCGTGGTCGCGGCCGATGACGGCATCATGCCCCAGACGATCGAGGCCCTGAACCACGCGCAGTCGGCGAACGTGCCGATCGTCGTGGCGGTCAACAAGATCGACAAGGACGACGCCAACCCGGCCAAGGTGCGCCAGCAGCTCACCGAGTTCGGCCTGGTCGCCGAGGAGTACGGCGGAGACGTCATGTTCGTCGACGTGTCGGCTCGCAACAACATCGGCATCCAGGACCTGCTCGACGCGGTCATCCTGACCGCCGATGCCGGCCTCGACCTCCGCGCGAACCCGAACAAGGACGCGCGCGGTGTCGCGATCGAAGCGAAGCTCGACAAGGGACGCGGCGCGGTCGCGACCGTGCTCATCCAGTCCGGAACGCTTCGCGTCGGCGATGCGATCGTCGCGGGCACGGCCTACGGCCGCGTCCGTGCGATGGCCGACGAGAACGGCGACCCCGTGCTCGCCGCGACCCCGTCGCGCCCCGTCCAGGTGCAGGGGCTCTCGAGCGTTCCCCGCGCCGGCGACACCTTCCTCGTCACCGAGGAGGACCGCACCGCGCGTCAGATCGCCGAGAAGCGCGAAGCCGCCGAGCGCAACGCCCAGCTGGCCAAGGCCCGCAAGCGCATCTCGCTCGAGGACTTCACCCGTGCACTCGAAGAGGGCAAGGTCGAGTCGCTCAACCTCATCATCAAGGGTGACGTCTCGGGTGCCGTCGAGGCCCTCGAGGAGTCGCTCCTCAAGATCGAGGTCGACGACTCGGTGCAGCTGCGCATCCTCCACCGCGGTGTGGGTGCGATCACCGAGAGCGATGTCAACCTCGCGACGATCGACAACGCGATCATCGTGGGCTTCAACGTGCGTCCCGACACGAAGGCGCGCGAGCGCGCCGCTCGCGAGGGCGTCGACATCCGCTTCTACTCGGTGATCTACAACGCGATCGACGAGATCGAGGACTCGCTGAAGGGCATGCTCAAGCCCGAGTTCGAAGAGGTCCAGTCGGGCGTGGCCGAGATCCGCGAGGTGTTCCGCTCCTCCAAGTTCGGCAACATCGCCGGTGTCATCGTGCGGTCCGGAACGATCACGCGAAACGCCAAGGCGCGCGTCATCCGCGATGGCGTCGTCGTCGGCGACAACCTCGCCATCGAATCGCTGCGTCGATTCAAGGACGACGTCACCGAGGTGCGCACGGACTACGAGGCCGGCATCGGCCTCGGCAAGTTCAACGACATCCAGGTGGGCGACGAGATCGAGACCACCGAGATGCGGGAGAAGCCCCGCGTCTAGTCGTGGCATCTGGGTCCCCGGTTCTTCCTTGAGTGAAGAACCGGGGACCCCTACCCCGATTCACTCAAAGGAAGAACCGGGAACCCCTTCAACCGGATGTCGCATCCCGCGCATCCGGTGTCGGGTGAAGGAAGGAAGAGGTCCAGGCAATGGCAGATCCGGCACGCGCCAGGAAGATGGCCGACCGCATCAAGGAGATCGTCGCCCGGCGACTCGACAAGGGCCTTCGCGACCCCCGACTCGGCTTCGTGACGATCACCGACGTCCGCGTCACGGGCGACCTGCAGCACGCGAGCATCTTCTACACCGTCTACGGCACCGATGAGGAGCGCCGCGACTCGGCGCTTGCGCTGAAGGCCGCCACGGGCATGCTCCGCACCGAGGTCGGGCGCAACATCACGGCCCGCCTCACGCCGTCGCTCGAGTTCATCCTCGATGCGATCCCCGAGAACGCCGACCACATCGCGGCACTGCTGCGCGAGGCCCGCGCACGCGACGCCGAGACCGAGGCCGCCGCGAGCACGGCCGAGTACGCGGGCGACGCGGATCCGTACGTCAAGCCGCGCGAATTCGACGAGGACGACTCGGCCGCCGAGGTCGACGTCGAGGACGCCCTCGATCAGGACGACGATCTCGACGACCTCGACGAGGACGAGTCGGTCGCACGCTGAGGCCGACGGCGTCGCTGCCGAACGCGTGAGCCGGCTCCCGCTCGCTCACGCCTCCGGCAGCGTCAGGCCGTCGCCGTGGGCGTCGGGCACGGCGAGGCCGTCGTGCACCAGCGTCTCGATCGCGCGATCGAGTTGCGCGGCATCCGCCCACACGGGCGCGAGCTCGGCCCGCGCGAGCGGTCGATGCGCGGCTCGGAGTTCGCGCATCACGAGTCCGCGCACCTGGCGGTCGGACCCCTCGAAGCGCGCCTGCCGCGCCGCCCGGGGCCCGTCGTAGTCGGGGTAGCCGGCGCGTCTCCACTCGCATCGCGCCGCGATCGGACAGGCCTCGCACATCGGCGCGCGGGCCGTGCACACCGTGGCCCCGAGCTCCATCGCGGCCGCGTTGAACGTGCGCGCCGCGGCATCCGACGCCGGTAGCAGCGACGCCATCGCGGCGAGGTCGCGGGTCGTCGACGGCGGGCCGGGATGGCCCTGCCCGAGTACCGCCCTGGCGATCACGCGTCGCGTGTTGGTGTCGACCACCGGGTGCCGCGCGCCGAACGCGAACGCCGCCACCGCCCGCGCCGTGTAGGGGCCGACGCCCGGGAGGGCGAGCAGGTCGTCGAGGTCGTGCGGCACGTCGCCGTCGTGGCGCTCGACCATCGCGGTCGCGGCCCGGTGCAGCCAGAGCGCGCGCCGCGGGTAGCCGAGGCGATCCCATGCGCGCACCGCCTCGGACGGGGGAGCGGCGGCCATGGAGGCAGGGGTCGGCCACCTGGCGATCCAGGCCTCCCAGCGCGGGATCACGCGCGCGACCTGCGTCTGCTGCAGCATGAACTCGCTCACGAGGACCGCCCAGGGCGACACCTCCGCGGCACGCCACGGCAGCGGCCTCGCGGCATCCGCGAACCAGTCGTTGACGGCCTCGGCGAGGTCGGACGCGGCGGGGTCTGCGGGCATCCTCCAAGCCTACGAGCACGGATGCCGGGAGCAGGCCGCCCGGCTAGCATGAGCGCATGCAACTCGTGACGACGCCCCGCGTGAGCTTCCTCCGCGAGCTCGCCGACGAGATCCTCGGGCAGTACGGGCTCGGGCGCATGATCGTCGCGATCGACGGGCCGGTGCAGAGCGGGAAGACCCGGTTCGGCGACGATCTCGCGGAGGTGCTGCGGGAGCGCGGACACCGTGTGTTCCGGGCGAGCATGGAGGGCTTCCACCGCTCGCGCGAGGCGCAGGACGCGTTCGGCGCGGACACCGCCGATCGCTACTTCCGCTACGGGTTCGACGAGTCCGCGCTGCGAAGGGTGCTCGTGGAGCCGTTCCGCATGGGCGGGTCGACGGCCTTCGTGACCGCGGTCTTCGATCCCGCGCGCGACACCTGGGTGCAGCCGAAGTGGGTCACGGGACCCGCCGACGCCATCCTCGTCCTCGACGGCAGGTTCGTGCTGCGGCCGCGACTCGCGGACCTCTGGGACGTGCGCATCGCACTCGACGGAGAGCCGACGGACTCGGCCGACGTCATCGCCTATGCCGAGTCCGACCCCAGGGTCGTGGCATCCGTCGTCGTCGACGTCGCCGACGAGGGGTCCCCGCGGCGCGCCTGATTCCGTCGAGCGGCGCACACGCCCCAGTTCGGGGGCGATTCCGGTGTTCGGGGGTGCGAACGTCGACAGGCCCTCGATCGTGCCGCCATACTTGAGCACACTGCACCAGCCCCCGGCAGCAGCGATACCCGAACCACCCGAACCACCCGAACCGATCGACGGCGCTTGCGTTCCTCGATCGTCGCCGCGCTCCACCCCCGATCGTGCCGAGTGAAGACCCGGCACGGACCCGATCGGCCTGCGCGCGAACAGGCGCATGCGCCCGCGGTCGGGTCTCCGGAGATCGCAGGCCCACGCCGGCCGACCCCAGGAGAACCACTCGATGAGGACAACCCGCGCACTCCGCGTCGCGGCGACGGTGGTCGGCGCACTCGCCCTGACCCTCGCCGCCGGCGCGCTTCCGGCACAGGCGGCCCAGCCGTCGTTCATCTGCGAAGCGCTCGACTCCGGCAAGGTCGACACGACCGGCAACCCCTCGACGGTCACCGTCACCGCGCCCGAAGGCAAGCTGATCGACGGCTACTGCGTCAAGGCCGGCACGACGAAGTACTACATCCCGATCGACCCGCCCGCGAAGACCGTGGTCGTGGACCACCCCGACAAGGGCTCGGTCAGCCACTACTCGGTGAGCTACGTCGACGTGCCGACGGACACCCCGCCGACGCAGGACCCGAGGAAGGTCGCCATCCCGGGCGAGCCCCAGTGGGCTGACGCGTGCGGGAGCCTGGGCGACGGCTACACCCTGCCCGAGGACAGCGCCGACATCGACTGGGAGAAGAGCGCCATCGTCGGCTTCGTCCAGACGGTCACCGCGACCGTGCTCGGTGAGAAGCTCTTCAGCGACGGGGAGCGCACGCGCACCTTCACGCACACGTTCAGCAACGAGGACTGCGCGGCTCCGCCCGCCGACCCCCAGGCGCCCGCCTTCCAGTCCGCGGTCGCCACGGGCGTCTGCAACGCGGATGCGCCGTGGATCGACGTGCAGGTCGCGGTCGAGGACCCCGACCAGCAGCTCACGTCCCGCACGGTGTTCATCGTGCTGACCAAGGGCGAGCAGACGCACCGCATCGAGGTCGGCACGCTCGACGAGAACGACGAGCTGGACACCGCCGTGCTCTGGCCCGGTGCTTCAGTCGACGCGCAGGGCGTCCCGAACGGCTGGCCCGGTTGGACGAAGGCCGCCGACGGCACCTGGACGCAGACCGACGGCAACTTCAACTGGACCCGCGAGGGCGTCTCGGCGCACCTCGAGATAAATCCCGTCTCGTCGACGTTCGCCCTGAGCTACCCGCAGGCCACGCCGGACTGCGCGACCGAGCCGACGAGCGTCCCGCCGACCGACCCGTCGACGGACCCGTCGACCGACCCGTCGACCGATCCGTCGACCGACCCCGGTACGGGTGGCGGCGGCGACGGTGACGCCCCGTCGACTCCGGCCGGCGACGCGACGTCGACGACGGCCCTCGCGCACACCGGTTTCGCCGGCATGCCGGGCGCACTCGGGGCGGGCATCGTCCTGCTCGCAGGCGCCGCGTTCCTGGTGATCGCGCGCGTCCGTCGCGAGCACGCGTAGCGGCATCCGCTGGTCGAGGAGGGGGTCCGGTTCGCCGGGCCCCCTCCTCTGCATCGGTCGCGAACTGCGGGTCGGATGATGGTTCATGCCCCCAGTTCGAGGGACAGTTTCCACAGGTGGCCGAAAGCGGTGGACGAGTCCGACGGTGACAGGCCATACTGAAAGTTCACAGCCCCTTGCCCCTTCCGTGCGAACCCCCAAGCCCCACCCTAAGACCCGCTTCGATGCGCCCTCCCCGGTGCATCGACCCGTCGCGCCTGCGCGACGCCCGGCTTCATCCGGTTCGCCGCCAGTTCGATCGATGGAGAACCCCGAATGCCCAACCCCAGTGGTTCGGTGCGTGCTGCCCTGCGCCTCCGGCGTGCGCGCGCGAAATCCGAGTCCCCGAGCCTGTGGCGTCGTGCCGCGGCCGTCCTGACGACCCTCGCGCTCGCGGGCGGCCTCAGCATCGTCGCCGCAGCCGCTCCGGCGTCGGCGCACACCGGCGACCTCAAGGCGAACGCCGTCTGCAACCCCGAGACCGGTCAGTACGACGTCACCTACACGCTGCAGCTCACCGAGGTCGACAGCAAGCTGACCGGCTCGACGAAGTGGCGCGTCGGCAGCACGAGCTTCGCGGGCACCCCCACGAGCGACCAGAACATGGATCGCGGTCCGATCGCCTCCAAGGGCAACGCGGTGCTGACGCTCGGCACCGAGTCGCTGCCCGGCACGACCACCACCGCGCCGTGGGTCTACGCGTACACCAAGTGGAGCGACGGATTCGGCAAGGGATCCGACGGCCGCATCGAGGGCCTCAAGGGAGACTGCGGCAAGGACTCCGACAAGATCACCTTCTGTCACGCGACCGGCAGCGCATCGAACCCGTACGAGCGGATCACGACGTCGGTGAACGCGTTCTTCAACGCCGGACACGACGACCACCAGAACAAGGGCGACATCTACCCGGCCTTCAGCTACGTGAAGCAGGGCAAGACCATCAACGTCGCCGCACAGGGCGACCAGAGCCTGCTCCAGTACTCCGACTGCGTCAAGCCGTTCGACTGGAACTGGCAGTACGCCGCGCCGACGTGCGAGGCGCTGAAGGTCGTCTACCCCTCGAACATCCCCTCGGGCCAGGCCAACGACGTCAACGTCCGGATCATCGCCGACGGCAAGGAGCTCACGCTCAACTTCCACAAGGGCTCAGGCACCTGGTCGGGCACGCAGACCTTCACGTTCGCCACCCACAAGGACTGGCCGAAGCCGAAGAGCTGGACCGTGACGTGGGTGCAGGTCGCGGGCACCAACTTCCACTGGACCGGCGAGATCACGTGCGGTGAGAAGACCATCCAGGTCTGCCACTGGGATGCCAAGAAGAGCGCGTACGAGAAGCTCTCGCTCGCCGTCAGCACGTTCCGCGACGGTCACGACTCGCACGACAAGGACATCCACCCGTCGTACACGTACACGACGTACCCCTGGTGGGACATCTTCCACACCAGCCCCCAGACGAAGACCGCGCCTGCGCAGGGCGATCAGTCGCTGCTGACGTACGAGGACTGCGTGAAGCCGGCGACCAAGGTCACCGTGGCGGTCCCGACGTTCTCCGACACCTGCGGTGTCGGCAACTACGCCCTGAGCTACGACAAGGCGCTCGAGGGAGTGGTCTGGAACGAGGTCGTCGCGAACGGAAAGGTGTCCCTCACCGCGACGGTGAAGCCCGGCTACGTCTTCAGCGACGGCACCTCGACGAAGTCGTTCGGTCCGTACACGCTCGACGAGTCGCCGTGCGTCGAGTCGATCCCGATTCCCGCAGCTCCGACGTTCTCCGACTCGTGCGGTGTCGACAACTACGTCCTCGACTACGACACGACGCTCGTGGGCGTCGTGTGGAACAAGGTCGTCTCCGGCGGCACGGTCTCGCTGACCGCGACGGCCGAGTCGGGCTACGTCTTCAGCGACGGCACCTCGACGGTCTCGTTCGGTCCGTACACGCTCGACCAGTCCGAGTGCGTCAAGACGATCACGCTCGACGTGAAGCCGACCTTCTCCGACTCGTGCGGCATCGGCAACTACGTCCTCGACTACGACAAGGCGCTCGCCGGCGTCATCTGGTCGCTCGCGGTCGCCGACGGCAAGCTGACCCTGAACGCCAAGCCCGACACCGGCTACGCGTTCGCGGGCGCCGCGCAGTCGATCGACTTCGGGCCGTACACGCTCGATGACTCCGCGTGCGTCACGACGATCACGCTCGACGTCACGCCGACGTTCTCCGACACCTGCGGCGTCGGCAACTACGCGCTGTCCTACGACAAGTCCCTCGTGGGCGTCTTGTGGAGCGAGGTCGTCGACGGTGGCGTGGTCCGGCTGAACGCCAAGCCCGACACCGGCTTCGCCTTCTCGGGCGACCTGCAGTCGATCGACTTCGGGCCGTACACCCTCGACGAGTCCGAGTGCGTCGACTCCATCCCGTTGCCGGCGGAGCCGAAGTTCTCCGACGAGTGCGGTCTCGACAACTACGTGCTCGAGTACGACGAGACGCTCGAGGGCGTCACGTGGAGCAAGGTCGTCTCCGGGGGCGAGGTCTCCCTGACCGCCACCGCTGACAACGGGTACGTCTTCAGCGACGAGAGCACCTCGAAGTCGTTCGGTCCCTACACGCTCGACGAGTCCGACTGCGTCACCACGATCACGCTCGACGTCACGCCGACGTTCACCGACGAGTGCGGTGTCGGCGGCTACGTGCTCTCCTACGACAAGGAGCTCACCGGCGTCGTCTGGACCGAGGCCGTCGCCGCCGGAGCGGTGACGCTGAACGCGAAGCCGGCCGAGGGCTACGCCTTCGCGGGCGAGTCGCAGTCGGTCGACTTCGGTCCGTACACGCTCGACGAGTCCGATTGCGCCGCACCGCCGGTCGACCCCGAGGGTCCGACCCTCGACGGTTCGGTCGCGGTCGGCGAGTGCCAGGCCGACGTGCCGTGGATCCTGTACACCGTGCAGCTGAACGACACCGACGACTCGGTGCCCGCCAACGCGGAGGTGTTCCTGGTGATCACCGACGGCACGAACACCGAGACGCGCTCGCTCGGCACGCTCGACGACGCCGACCACCTCTCCGACAAGGTTCTGTGGCCGGGCGCCTCGGTCGATGCCGACGGCAACCCGACCGGTTGGCCCGGCTGGGAGCAGGAGGCCGACGGCACCTGGGTCGAGACGACCGGCAACTTCGCCTGGACCCGTGGCGACATCGACGCGAAGATCGAGGTCAACCCCGAGCTGGCCGTCGACCTGAGCTACCCGCCGGCGACGCCCGACTGCGCCAACGGTCCGACCGTCGTGACCGACGGCGGGGGCGACGGCGAGACGACGACCACGGCCGGCGGCAGCGGCCTCGCGAGCACCGGCTTCGCCGGCACCTCGATCGCGATCGTCGCGGGCCTCATCGTGCTCGCCGGCGCAGCCTTCCTGGTGGTCGCGCGCGCACGCCGCAAGAAGGCGTAGCGGCATCCGCTGAGTGAGGAGGGGGTCCGGTTCGCCGGGCCCCCTCTTCCGTGTTCGCGGGCAATGCGGCACGGTCGAGCGTCGACCGAGCGAGATCGGTTCGGACCGGCGCCGAGCATGACGCCACCGGCCTCCGGCTCAGCTGCGGTCGAGCACCGCGATCACGCGCTCGGCCGGCAGCGGACGGCCGAGTTCCTCGACCTCGTGCACGAGCGCGGTGAGCGCGGCGTTGACGGGGGCGGTGAGCCCGGCGACGGATGCCTCGCGCACGACCGCGCCGTTCAGGAAATCGATCTCGGTGGGCTGGCCGCGGCGGAGGCTCTGCTGCGTCGAACCGAGGTTGCGCTCCCAGCCCATGCGCTGCACGAGGGATCTCGGCATCCGGCTGCCGAGTTCGAGCGGCAGGCTCGCGAACCGCCGCAGGCCGGCATCGTCGAGCCCGTTCAGTGCACCGAATCGGATGCCGCGCGCGATCCCGACGCGCACGCACTCGCGCATCGACGCCGTCATGACCCGCAGCAGGCCGTCGTCGGCCGCCACCGCCTCGAGGTCCTTGCCCACGACAGCCGGGATGGCGTTGACCATGTTGACGACGAGCTTCGTCCACTGCGCGCCCCGGAAGTCGTCGATGGCCTTCACGGGGACGGCCTGCGACAGCAGCTCAGCCGCGGAGCGGGCCGCGTCGTCGGCGGGGCCGTCTCCGCGCCCGAGGTAGCTCTCGCCGGTCGCGGTGATGCGCACCGCACCCGGTTCCACGTAGTTCGCGGCGATGACCGACAGCATGCCCAGGCACACCGAGCCGGGCAGCAGGCGAGCCGCCGTGTCGACGCCGTCGAGCCCGTTCTGCACGACGACCACGGGGACGCCGTCGGCGGCCTCGCGGTTCGCCGCGATCGCCGCCTCGGCGTCCTGCGCCTTCGTGCAGACGAGCACGAGGTCGGCGCCGCCGGAGAGGCGCTCGCCGACGCGGACGCGCGCGTGCACCTCGCCGTATCCGCCGCTCAGGTGGATGCCGTCGGCGCGGATCGCCTCGAGGCCGCGGCCGCGCGCGGTCACCTCGACGTCGTGACCGGCTCTCGTGAGCAGGGCCGCGAACGTTCCGCCGAGCGCTCCGGCGCCGATGATGCCGATCTTCACCTCTCAAGCGTAGGGGCGGCAGGGGAGGGCCTGCCGCGCCCGGGTGCGGCGGCCGCCCGGCCGACTGTTAGCCTGTACCGCGTGAACAGCGGCATCCTCCTCGTCGACAAGCCGCAGGGGATCACCAGCCACGACGTGGTCGCCCGCACGCGACGCCTCGCGGGCACGCGCAAGATCGGCCACGCCGGCACGCTCGATCCGATGGCCACGGGCCTGCTGGTGCTCGGCGTGAACTCGGCGACCAGGCTCCTCACGTACCTCGTGGGCCTCGACAAGGAGTACGTCGCCACGATCCGCCTGGGCGCCGGCTCGACGACCGACGATGCTGAGGGCGAGCTGCTCGACGTGGCATCCGCCGAGCTCGTCGCGGCGGTCGACGACGCGCGCATCGCCGCCGGCATCCTGAAGCTGACGGGCGAGATCGAACAGGTCCCGAGCGCCGTCAGCGCGATCAAGGTCGACGGCAAGCGCGCCTATCAGCGCGTGCGCGACGGCGAGCAGGTCGAGTTGAAGAGCCGCAGGGTGACGATCTCGGCGTTCGAGGTGCTCGCCGCACGACGTGTCGACGGCTTCGTCGACGTCGACGTGCGCGTCGAATGCTCATCCGGCACGTACATCCGGGCACTCGCGCGCGATCTCGGCGCCGACCTCGGCATCGGAGGGCACCTCACGGCGCTCCGCCGCACGCGCATCGGGCGGTTCACGGTGGCCGAGGCGTCGGTGCTCGAGGAGCTCGACGTCGCGTCGGCGCTCATCGCAGCTGCGGATGCCGCAGAGCGGGCGATGCCGGTCGTGCGGCTGACCGACCAGCAGGCGATCGACCTCGGGCACGGCAAGCGCGTCGACGCCGACTCGGCACCGGCGACCGGCAAGGGCGAGCCGATCGCGGCGGTGGCCCCCGGCGGGCGGCTCGTGGCGATCGTCGAGCGTCGCGGCGAGACGCTCAAGGTCGTCGCCGGCTTCCCGGCCGACGAGGCCGCGTCGTGATCGAGTGGTTCATGTGGGTGCAGCTGGGCGTCGCGGTCGCGGCAGGCCTGCTGTGCCTCGGGCTGGGATTCGCCGGCCGCGTTCCGAGCGACCTGTCGAACGGCGCGCTCGCGCTCGTCGAACTGCTGCTCGTCGTGCAGGTCGTCGTCGCGATCGCGGCCCCGGCCTTCGGCAACACCCCGACGGGCAATCCGCTCGAGTTCGGCATCTACCTCTTCGCGGCGCTGCTCATCCCGCCCGCGGCGATCTTCTGGGCGCTGCTCGAACGCAGCCGGTGGAGCACGGTCGTGCTGGGCGTCGGCGCCCTGTCGGTCGCGGTCATGATCTACCGCATGTTCCAGATCTGGACCGTGCAGGCCGGCTGAGCGCGGTCTGAGAGAATTGAACGACATGTCCGAATCGCTTGAGCGCCCCGCCCCGACCGCCGCGGCCCAGAACTCGTCGAACCATTCGAGCCGCACGCCGTCCCGACCCCGCATGAGCGGTGCCGGGCGGGTGCTCGTGGCGGTGTACGCCGTGCTGGCGGTCGCCGCGACCGGGCGTTCGTTCTACCAGATCGCGACCAAGTTCGACGAGGCACCGGTGGCGTACGCGCTCTCTGCGCTCGCGGCCGTCGTGTACATCGTGGCGACCGTCGCGCTCGTCCGCCGAGGTCGCGTCTGGTACCGCATCGCCTGGGCGACGCTCGGGTTCGAGCTGACGGGGGTGCTCGTGGTCGGCGTGCTCAGCATCCTCGACCCGAACCTCTTCCCGCACGACACGGTCTGGTCGTTCTTCGGCCGCGGGTACGTGTTCATCCCGCTCGTGCTGCCCGTGCTCGGCATGTGGTGGCTCGCGCGGCATCATCCCGTCGAGGCCGGCGCATCGGCCGTCGACGACGAGACGGCACAGGGGGCGGATGCCGCATGAAGACCTTCAAGGGCCTCGCGGCCGTGCCCGCGGGCTTCGGCCCGAGCGTGGTGACGATCGGCAAGTTCGACGGGGTGCATCGCGGGCACCGCACGCTCATCGAGCGGATCCGCGCGATCGCCGACGAGCGCGGCATCATCTCCGCGGTGGTGACGTTCGATCGCAATCCGCTCGCGCTGCTCGCACCCGACAAGTGCCCCGACCCGCTCGTGAGCGTGCGCCAGAAGCTCGAGCTGCTCGCCACCACCGGCGTCGACGCCACGCTGATGCTGCCGTTCGATCGTGCGCTCGCGTCGGTGCCCGCGACCGAGTTCGTCGAACGCGTGCTGGTCGACGCCCTCCACGCCGAGGTCGTGCTCGTCGGGCGCGACTTCCGTTACGGAGCCCGTGGTGCGGGCGACGTCGACCTGCTCATCGACCTCGGACGCACGTTGGGCTTCACGGTCGAGGTGGTCGACGACGTGCGCCCCGAGGGCGAGCGTCGTGCGTCGTCCACGTGGATCCGCGAGCTGCTGGCCGATGGCGACGTGCGCCACGCCACGAGCCTCCTGGGGCATACGCCAACGGTGTCGGGCATCGTCGTGCACGGCGCGAAGCGCGGCCGCGAGCTCGGCTTCCCGACGGCGAACCTCACGCCCGAGTCGGAGGGGCTCATCCCGTCCGACGGCGTGTACGCGGGGTGGCTGACCGACGCGGGCACCCGCTACCCGGCGGCGATCTCGGTCGGCGACAACCCGACGTTCGAGGGCGTGGCGGCGAAGCAGGTCGAGGCGTACGTGCTCGACCGGGAGCTCGACCTGTACGACCACGTCGTCGACGTCGAGTTCGTCGAGCGCATCCGCGGCATGGTCGCCTTCACGTCGGTCCCCGACCTCATCGAGACCATGCGCGGCGACGTCGTGCGCGCGAGGGAGATCCTGGCCGGGCCCGTCGTCGACGGGCCGTAGACTCGATCGAGTGACATCCGCCCAGCCCCGTTCCCTGTGGGCCGGACGAACCCTCGCCCTCGTGGGCATCGTGCTGGTGGCGTTCAACCTCCGCACCGCCGTCGCGTCGCTGTCGCCGATCATCACGCAGCTCGAGGTCGACATCCCGCTGAACCCGACGCTCGTCGGGCTGCTCGGCATGCTGCCGCCGCTCTGCTACGCGGTGTTCGGCATCGTGACCCCGCTGTTCGCGAAGCGCCTCGGCCTCGAGCCGACGCTCGTCATCGCGTTGGCCGCGCTCACCGTCGGTCTCCTCGGGCGGGGCCTCGCGCCCGATGCGCTCTGGCTCGTCGCCGCGAGCACGCTCACGTTCGCGGCCATCGGCGTGGGCAACGTGCTGCTGCCCCCGCTCGTGAAGCGCTACTTCCCCGACCGCATCGGCGTGATGACGACGATCTACGTCACGGCCATGTCGGTGAGCACCTTCGTCCCGCCGCTCATCGCGGTCCCGGTGGCGGAGGCCGCGGGCTGGCGCGTCTCGCTGGGGGAGTGGGCGATCATCGCGGCGCTCTCCCTCGTGCCGTGGATCGCGTTGCTCGTGCACCCGCGGCGCCAGGCGCCCGCGGTCATGCCCGAGGAGGCCGAGCGCGGCCTGCTGCGCTACGCGGTCCGTTCGCCCCTGGCGTGGGCGATCACGATCACGTTCACCGTGTCGGGCTTCAACGCCTATGCGCTCTTCGCCTGGCTGCCCTCGATGCTGCCCGACCTCGCGGGCGTCTCCGCGGCCGAGGCGGGCGCGCTGCTCTCGCTGTACGCCGCGATGGGGCTGCCGGCCGGACTGCTCGTGCCCATCGTCGCGGCGAAGTACGGTCGCGTGCGACTGCTCGTCGGCATCTCGGTGTTCTCGCTCGTCGCGGGCTACCTCGGGCTGCTCCTCGTGCCGTCGGTCGCGACCTGGCTCTGGGTGGCGCTGGCCGGCCTCGGGCCGCTGCTCTTCCCGCTCTCGCTCGTGCTCATCAACCTGCGCACGAAGAGCCACTCGGGGTCCGTCGCGCTCTCGGGCTTCGTGCAGTCGGTGGGCTACCTCATCGTGGCGGTCGGTCCGCTGCTCGTGGGGCTCGTGCACGACGCGTCGGGCGGCTGGTTCTGGCCGCTCGTCATCCTGTCGGCCACCGCGGTTCCGGCCGCCGTCGCCGGGCTGGTCGTGTCGCGTCCGCGCATGTTCGAGGACGAGCGCGCGGCCCGATAGCGGGAGCCGGTCGCGCGTCGCCGGTTGGCGGTCGCGGCTCGCCGACCGCTCAGGCGAGCAGGTCGGCCTCGTGCACGAGCGCCGCCGCGCCGATCAGCGGGCCCTCGTCGGAGAGGCCCGAGGCCACGATGCGCGTGCGCGTGACGAAGTCGAACGTGGTGCGTTCTGCGAGGGCGGCGCGCGCGTGCTCGAACAGTGCGGGCGAGACGCGGCTGAAGCCGCCGCCGATGGCGACGACGTCGAGGTCGAGCAGGCTCGAGGCGGATGCCGCGGCCCGGCCGATCGCGGTGCCGGCGCGTTCGACCGCGGCGAGGGCGACCCGGTCTCCGGCGGCGTGGGCGACCGCGAGGTCTTCGCCGGTGGTCCCGGCGAAGCCGTGGCTGCGCGCCCAGGCCACGGTGCGCGGGCCGGAGGCGACGGCCTCGAGGCATCCGCGGCCCCCGCACGGGCAGGGATCCTCGAACCCGCCGACCTCGATGTGGCCGATGTGGCCGCCGTTGCCGGTCGGGCTCGGCGTGGCCCGGCCGCCGAGCACGAGTCCGCCGCCGACGCCGGTGGAGACGATCATGCCGAGCAGGTTGCCGGCACCGCGACCGGCGCCGACCCAGTGCTCGGCGAGGGCGATGCAGACGCCGTCCATGCGGAGCGTCACCGGAGTGCCCGGCAGGAGGCCGGCCACGAAGTCGCGAAGCGGGTACCCGCGCCAGGCCGGGACGTTCAGTGGGGAGACCGTGCCCGCGGCCACGCCGATCGGCCCGGCGGACCCGATGCCGACGCCGACGAGTTCGGCCCCGTCGGGGAGCGTGCCGTGCGTGGCGACCACGACCTCGCGGACGGCCTGCTCGAGCTGCGCGCTCGAGGCCGTCGGCCCCGTGGGCCGGCGACGGCGGGAGGCCCCGAGCACGGTTCCGGTGTCGTCGACGAGGGCGGCTTCGACTTTCGTGCCGCCGAGATCGACGGCCAGGGCGAGGGGGCGGGTCACCCCGCCAGCATAGGGCGCGCACGACCGGCGGCATCCTGCTCATATGAGCACGATCTGCCGCGAGTGTTGCCGATGAGCACGGGCGTGCCTACGCTGGGTACGGCGGAAGGACTGGTGTGGACGAGATCGACGAACTCCTCTCGATCCGAGCGGCGGAGCTCTACTACGAGGAGAACAAGACGCAGGACGAGATCGGGCAGGCCCTCCGCCTCACCCGGTGGAAGGTCGGCCGACTCCTCGCGCAGGCGAAGCAGCAGGGATTCATCCGCATCGAGATCGTGCACCCGCGAGCCAGGCGACTGCCCATCGAGCGGCGTCTCCGCGACGAGCGGGGGCTCACCGACGCGGTCGTGGTCTCCTCGGCGGGGGTCGCCTCGGCAGAGGAGCTGCAGTCGCGCACCGCGCAGGCCGCCGCCGACTACCTCACCTCGCTCCGCCCGGTGCCGCGCACGCTCGGCGTCAGCTGGGGCCGCACGCTGTTCGAGATCTCGCAGCACTTGCGCAACGGCTGGGCCTCCGGGGTCAACGTCGTGCAGATCAACGGCGGCGTCAGCCTGAACCGTCGCCCCGGCACGGCCGCGGCGACGGCCGTCGGCATCGCGCAGAAGGCGGGCGGCAGCGCCACCCTGCTGCCGAGCCCCGCGATCCTCGAGCGCCTCGAGACCAAGCACGCGATCGAGGCCGACCGGGTCGTCGCCGGCGTCATCGACCTCGCTCGCTCGGCCGACGCGTACCTCTTCAGTGCCGGTGCGGCCGACCACACGTCGGTGCACGTCGAGAGCGGGTACCTCTCCGAGGCCGACGTCGACCTCCTCGTGCAGAAGGGCGCCGTGGGCGACGTCGTCGGGCGCTACATCGACTCCGACGGCAACATCGTCGACGCGGCCCTCGATGCGCGCACGGTCGGACTGACGCTCGACGAGCTGCGCGCGGCCACCCTCGGCGTCGCCGTGATCGCCGGCCGCGCCAAGCACGCGGTCGCCGACGCGGTCGTGCGCAGCGGCCTCTGCTCGGTGCTGGTCACCGACGAGGCGACCGCCCTCCACCTTCTCGACGGCTGACGCCCGCCGTCGCCAACCGACTCCTCGAAAGTCAGGTCATCCCATGACAGGAACATCCCTCATCACCGCCCGGGAGCGCGCGCTCGCCGTGCTCGGCGGCGAGCCCGACGACGCGACGCTGCGCAGGTACCTCCACGGCATCCCCGGTGTCGACGCGGTCGGCCTCGAGCAGCGCGCCGCCGGCCTCGGCACGCGCAGCATCAAGACCACCTCCAAGCGGTGGGCGCTCGATCACATCATCTCGCTCATCGACCTCACCACCCTCGAGGGCGCCGACACCCCGGGCAAGGTGCGCTCGCTCGTCGCGAAGGCGCTGAACCCCGACCCGGCCGATGCGTCGACGCCCCGCGTCGCGGCGGTCTGCGTCTACGGCGACATGGTGCCGTATGCGATCGACGCGCTCGGAGCGGCGCACGGCGACCCCGACGACGGCCTCGTCTCGGTCGCGGCGGTGGCCACGGCCTTCCCGAGCGGCCGCGCGTCGCTCGAGATCAAGCTCGCCGACACCGCCGAGGCGGTCGCCGCCGGCGCCGACGAGATCGACATGGTGATCGACCGCGGCGCCTTCCTCGCCGGCCGCTACGGCCTCGTCTTCGACCAGATCGCCGCCGTCAAGGAGGCCTGCCGCCGTGCCGACGGCACGAGCGCGAGCCTCAAGGTCATCCTCGAGACCGGCGAGCTGGTCACCTACGACAACGTGCGCCGGGCGTCCTGGCTCTCCATCCTCGCGGGCGGCGACTTCATCAAGACCTCCACCGGCAAGGTCCCATCGGCCGCGACGCTGCCCGTGACTCTCCTCATGCTCGAGGTCGTGCGCGACTGGCACCTCGCCACCGGCCAGCGCATCGGCGTGAAGCCCGCGGGCGGCATCCGCACCTCGAAGGACGCGATCAAGTACCTCGTGACCGTCGCCGAGACCGTCGGCGAGGAGTGGCTCGTGCCGCACCTGTTCCGCTTCGGCGCCTCGAGCCTCCTCAACGACGTGCTGCTGCAGCGCCAGAAGCTGGCGAGCTCGCACTACTCCGGCCCCGACTACGTGACGATCGACTGAGACGAGATCATGAGCTTCCTCGAATACGCTCCCGCCCCCGAGTCCACGGCGGTCCTGAACCTGCGCGAGCAGTACGGCCTCTTCATCGACGGCGAGTTCGTCGACGGCCGCGGCACCCCGTTCCAGACCATCTCCCCGGCATCCGAGGCGCGCATCGCGACGATCTCGAATGCGAACGAGGCGGATGTCGCCGACGCCGTCGCCGCCGCCCGTCGCGCCTACGACCGCACCTGGTCGCGCATGAGCGGCCGCGACCGCGGCAAGTACCTCTTCCGCATCGCGCGCCTCGTGCAGGAGCGCGCCCGCGAGCTCGCGGTCGCCGAGTCGCTCGACAACGGCAAGCCCATCAAGGAGTCGCGCGACGTCGACGTGCCGCTCGTGGCGGCGTGGTTCTTCTACTACGCGGGGTGGGCCGACAAGCTCGACCACGCGGGCCTCGGGGCGAACCCGCGCGCACTCGGCGTCGCCGCCCAGGTGATCCCGTGGAACTTCCCGCTGCTCATGCTCGCGTGGAAGATCGCGCCGGCGCTCGCCGCGGGCAACACCGTGGTGCTGAAGCCGGCCGAGACGACGCCGCTCACGGCGCTCATCTTCGCCGAGATCCTGCAGCAGGCCGACCTGCCGCCCGGCGTCGTGAACATCATCACGGGTGCGGGCGACACCGGCGCCGCGCTCGTCTCGCACGAGGGCGTCGACAAGGTCGCGTTCACCGGATCGACCGCCGTCGGCCGCGCGATCGCGAAGCAGATCGCCGGCACCGACAAGAAGGTCACCCTCGAGCTCGGCGGCAAGGCCGCGAACATCGTCTTCGACGACGCGCCCATCGACCAGGCGATCGAGGGCATCGTCAACGGCATCTTCTTCAACCAGGGCCACGTCTGCTGCGCGGGCAGTCGCCTGCTCGTGCAGGAGAACATCCATGACGAGGTCGTCGACCGCCTCAAGGCTCGCCTGTCGACGCTGCGCCTCGGCGACCCGCTCGACAAGAACACCGACATCGGCGCGATCAACTCGCGCGAGCAGCTCGAGCGCATCCGCGAACTCTCCGACGTGGGCGTCGCCGAGGGCGCCGAGCGCTGGAGCGCGCCGTGCGAGATCCCCGAGAACGGATTCTGGTACGCGCCGACGATCTTCACGGGCGTGCAGACCTCGAGCCGCATCGCCCGGGAGGAGATCTTCGGCCCGGTGCTCTCGGTGCTCACGTTCCGCACGCCCGCCGAGGCGATCGCCAAGGCGAACAACACGCCCTACGGCCTTTCGGCCGGCATCTGGACCGACAAGGGCAGCCGCATCCTCGCGGTCGCCGACCAGCTTCGCGCCGGCGTGATCTGGGCGAACACGTTCAACCGCTTCGACCCGGCGTCGCCGTTCGGCGGCTACAAGGAGTCGGGCTACGGCCGCGAGGGCGGCCGTCACGGGCTCGCCGCGTACCTCGCCCCGGCGGCGATCGGCGGTCAGGCCTCGGTGACCCGATCGGCGTCGCGCGCGGCGGTCGAGTCGGCGGCGACGGATGCCGCGGCCGAGCCGAAGACCCGTCGCACCCGTGCGACCCGAACAGCCAAGGCCGCGACGAAGGGATCGAAGCGATGAGCCGCCTCGCCGTGCCGAAGACGTACAAGCTCTACATCGGGGGAGCGTTCCCCCGCAGCGAGTCGGGGCGCACCTTCGAGGTGCTCTCCGCCTCGGGCGCCTTCCTCGCGAACGCCGCGAAGGCCTCCCGCAAAGACGCCCGCGACGCGGTCGTCGCCGCGCGCGCCGCCGTGGGCGGATGGGCGGGCGCCACCGCGTACAACCGCGGACAGGTGCTCTACCGCATCGCCGAGCTCCTCGAGGGGCGTCGGGCGCAGTTCGTCGCCGAGATCGAGGACGCCGAGGGCGCGACCCGCGCCGCGGCATCCGCCCAGGTCGACGAGGCGATCGACCGCTGGGTCTGGTACGCCGGATGGGCCGACAAGTACGCCCAGGTCGCGGGCAACGCGAACCCGGTCGCGGGCCCCTACTTCAACATCTCGGTGCCCGAGCCCACGGGCGTCGTCGCGGTCGTCGCGCCGCAGGACTCCTCGCTCGTGGGGCTCGTCTCGGCGGTGGCGCCCGCCCTCGTCGCCGGCAACGCGGTCGTCGTGGTCGCGAGCGAGCGGTTCCCGCTGTCGGCGATCAGCCTCGCCGAGGTGCTCGCCACGAGCGACGTGCCGAAGGGCGTCGTCAACGTGCTCACCGGGTCGCCGGCCGAGATCGCGCCGTGGCTCGCGAGCCACGCCGACGTGAACGCGCTCGACCTGGTCGGCGCGGGCGACCTCGACTGGATCGACCTCGAGATCGCGGCCGCCGACACCCTGAAGCGCGTGCTCCGGCCCGAGCAGGGTCCGGATGCCGCGGCGCCGGCGCTCGGCCGCATCACGGCGTTCACCGAGACGAAGACGGTCTGGCACACGAAGAGCATGCGGTAGGCGCCACGATGTCCGGACGCGATGGAGCTTCCGATGAGCGGGGCCGGCTCTCGTCCGATCCGTTCGACTACCGGCTGACGGGCCGCGGCGGCGTGATCGTGTATCGCGGCGGCCGGCCCGTCATGACGGTCGGCGGCGGCGACGCCGCGCGACTCATCGACGCCCTGCAGCGTGCGGACGATTCACAGGCGCAGCACCTGCTGGCGCGGGCGAGCGGCAACTATCGTCGAGGGAACGAACGGGCCTGACGCGCCGCGTCGGTCTCGGAACGGGGGACTCGTGCGCGTACTCGTGACCGGTGCGACCGGCTACATCGGCGGCAGGCTCGTGCCGCGCCTGCTCGCAGCGGGCCACGAGGTGCGCGTCCTCGTGCGCCGACCCGAGCGGTTGCGCGAGGTCCCGTGGGCGGCATCCGTCGACGTCGTGACGGGAGACCTCGCCGACGCGGCCGCCGTCGACGCCGCGACCGCCGGCATGGACGCGGTCTACTACCTCGTGCACTCGATGGGAGGGCGCGGCGACTTCGAGCAGACCGAGCTCGCGATCGCGCGCACCGTCGCGGATGCCGCGTTCCGCCACGGCGTGCGCCGCATCGTGTACCTCGGCGGGCTGCATCCCGAGGGCGGGCGGCTCTCGCGGCACCTCCGTTCGCGGGCGCAGGTCGGCGAGGTGCTCCTGCGCTCGGGCGTGCCGACGATCGTGCTCCAGGCGGGGGTGGTCATCGGGTCGGGATCGACGTCGTTCGAGATGATCCGCCACCTCACCGAGGTGCTCCCGTACATGCCCGCTCCCCGGTGGGTGCGCAGCTTCATCCAGCCCATCGCGGTGCGCGACGTGCTGCACTACCTCGTCGCCGCGGTCGACGTGCCGTCCGAGGTGAACCGGGCCTTCGACATCGGCGGACCCGACGTGCACCGCTACGGGCAGCTCATGAACGGGTACGCGGTCGAGGCCGGCCTGCCGCAGCGGCCGATCGCCGCGCTGCCGGTGCTCACGCCGTGGCTCGCCGGCCAGTGGGTGAACCTCGTCACGCCGATCCCTCGGCGGCTCGCGGTGCCCATCATCGAATCGCTGCAGTTCGACTGCGTCGTGCACGACCACGACATCGACGACGTCATCCCGCCGCCCGCCGAAGGACTGCTGCCGTACCGCACCGCCGTGCGGCTGGCGCTCGAGCGCGAGCGCGCGGGCGAGGTCGAGACGAGCTGGCGCAACGCCGAGGTGGCCGGCGCGCCGAGCGACCCGCTGCCGAGCGATCCAGACTGGGCCGGGCACACCGTGTTCGTCGACGAGCGGCGGCGGGACTCCTCCGCGAGCCGGGCGTCGCTCTGGCGCGTGATCGAGGGCGTGGGCGGCGAGAACGGGTGGTACTCCTTCCCGCTCGCCTGGGCGCTGCGCGGGTGGATCGACAAGCTCACCGGCGGGGTCGGCCTGCGTCGGGGGCGTCTCGACCCCGAGACGCTGCGCGTGGGCGACGCCGTCGACTTCTGGCGCGTCGAGGCGATCGACCGTGGGTCCTTCCTGCGGCTGCGCGCCGAGATGCGGGTGCCGGGGCGGGCCTGGCTCGAGCTCTCGGCGGCGGAGGCGCCGGGCGGCGGCTCCGCGTATCGCCAACGGGCGGTGTTCTTCCCGAAGGGGCTCGCGGGCCGGCTCTACTGGTTCGGCATCCTGCCGTTCCACGGCGTCATCTTCGCCGGGATGGCGAACCGGATCACGGCGGAGGCGGAGGCATCCGAACGCTCCGAAAAAAGATAACGAAACGGTAACGCTCTTTGCTAGAGTGACGGGAACCATCGCGCAGGGACGCGCGATCGGTGGAAAGGCCCGACCCGTGACTCGCGTTCCCGGCGCGATCGACCCGACGATCGCACCCCCTGAATCCCAGCTGCCCGTCTCCACGATCACGGCATCCCGGCCGCTCGAATCGGCCGCGTCCGCCCGCAGGAGGCTCGACCTCCATCCGCCGAGGCGGCTCGTGCGCGTGCTCCTCGGGGCGGTGGGCGTCGCGGGCGTCTCCGCCCTCATCTTCATCCTCGGAACGCCCACGAGCGCCACGGCCATCGACGTGTTCGGCGCGCTCCGGGGCCCCGGGGAGCCCGCCCTCATCATCGGGCACCGCGGCGACCGCGCGGAGGCACCCGAGAACACGATGCCCTCGCTCGAGCTCGCCATGGACCGGCTCGCCTACGTCGAGACCGACGTGCAGCTCAGCCGCGACGGGGTCCCGATGCTCTTCCACGACACCGACCTCGAGCGCATCACCGGCGACGACGCCTCGGTCGGCGACCTCGACGCCGACGAGCTCGGGCGGCTCGACGTGGGCGCCTGGTACGGCCCCGAGTTCGCCGACGAGCGGATGCCGACGCTCGAGCGGTTCCTCTCCGCCCTCGCCGACCGCCCCGACGCCCGGGCGCTCGTCGAGCTGAAGGCCGACTGGACGAACGACGAGGTGCGCACGGTCGTCGACCTCGTCGAGCAGTTCGGACTGCGGGGCCGGGTGGTGCTCGAGAGCTTCAGCCTCGAGACGCTCTTCGCCGTGCAGCGGGTCTCGCCCACGACGCCACGCATCATGCTCATCCGCGAGCTGCCCGCCGATCCGGTGCCGATGGCCGAGCGGCTCGGCCTCATCGGCTACGGCACGACGGCGAGGTCGGTGACCGCCCAGCCGCAGGCCCTGGTCGCGCTGCACGAGGCCGGGGTCGCGGTGCTCTGCTACACGCTGAACACCGAGGACCGGTGGGAGGAGGTCGGCGCGCTCGGCGTCGACGGCATCATCACCGATGAGCCGAGCGAGCTCGACGAGTGGCTCGCCGTGACCGCGCCCGGCACCTGATCCGCGCCCGTCAGTGACACCGCGGCACCGGAGCACTGCGGCGGCGCTGCGGCGGCGTAAATCAGCCGAGCGCGGCCGCGACCGCGGCGATCTCGGTGGGGCCCGTGCGGCAGCATCCGCCGATGAGTCCCGCGCCCGCCTCGTGCCAGGCCCGCACGAGGGCCGCGTCGAAGCCGGGCGCGCCGTGCCATGTGCGGGTCACGGCATCCCACGATTCGCCGCTGTTCGGGTAGGCGACCACGGGCTTGCCGGTGACGGAGCGGGCGAGGCCGATCGCGTCGAGCACGGAATCGGGCGTACAGCAGTTGACGCCGACGGCGAGCACGCGATCGGATGCCGCGGCGAGCTCGAACGCCTCGGCGAGCGGCTCGCCCGTGCGCAGCCGGTCGCGGTCGGGGGTCACCGAGACCCACGCGTCGATGCCGGCGCCGTCGAGTTCGCGCACGATCGCCTCGACCTCGCGGAGCGACGGGATCGTCTCGACGGCCAGCAGGTCGGCGCCCGAGTCGGCGAGGATGCGCAGCCGGTTGTGGTGCCAGGCGCGCAGCTCGGCGATGCCGAGCCCGTCGTCGCCGCGGTACTCGGAGCCGTCGGCGAGCGACGCCCCGTAGGGGCCGACGGATGCCGCGACCCAGCCGCGGCCGGCCTCGTCGCGCGCCCGGACGGCGAGGTCGACGCTGCGGGCGAGCATCGCGCGCGCCTCGCGCGCCGTGCGATCCGCCCCCGCGAAGCCGGACTCGGAGACCTGGTACGACGCCGTGACCGCGATCTCGGCACCCGCGGCGGCGTAGTCGCGATGCACGGCCAGGATCGCGTCGGGTTCGTCGATCAGGGTCCTGGCGCTCCAGAGCGGCGCCGCGACATCCGCCCCGCGCTCGGCGAGCAGGGTGCCGAGCCCGCCGTCGAGGACGACGGGGCGTTCGGCCAGGGCGGCGAGGAGCGAGGTCGAGGAGGTGTCACCCACGGTTGTTCGAGAGCTCGAAGATGCGCAGGAGCTCGGCGACCGCCGCATCGCGCTGCTCTCCGCCCGCGTCGTACATGTCGCTCACGTGCGTGCGCAGGTGGTTCTCGACCAGCAGCTTGTTGAGCGATCCGAGCGACTTCTGCACCGCGAGCGAGAGGGTGATGATGTCGACGCAGTAGTCCTCGTTCTCGATCATCTTCTCGATGCCGCGCAGCTGGCCCTCGATGATCTTGGTGCGGTGCAGTGCGCGCTTCTTGATGTCGTCGATCACCAGACCATCGTACGCCCGGCGTGCATTACCCCGGAGGGGTACGGGGCGTGATGCCCCCGATCACCGCCTCGGGTGCGCGCTCCCGCCTTTCGCGAGGTCCATGTACCAGTTGTAGAGGCTGCTCAGCTGCCCGGCGACCGCGAGATGCAGCTCCCGGGCCGCGGCATCCTCGCTCAGGGCGAGAACTCGTTCCTGGCTCACGATCTCGGCGAAGGCCTGGCCCTCGAGCGTGTCATGCCACATCTGATCCTCGACGGCGACGATTCCGCGGAGCCGTTCGAGTGCCTCCTGCATGACCGGCACGTAGGCGCCGCCGGCGAGGCGCACGCGAGCCGTCTCCCGGCTTCGCCGGAGGAACCGCGCGAGCGCCGAGGCGAGCTGCTCCGCGAACGGCCGGGCCTCGGAGGCCGGGGCCGCGCCCGCTCCGAAGGCCCGGTCGAACGACGAACGCAGCCCGGCCGTGCTCCATCCCGCGGGTCTCGTCGTCAGTTCGGACGACACCGCGACCGTGACGCCGTCGCGGAAGTCGGGGGAGCGGTCGGTACGTGCCTGCCATCGGGGTCTGGCCTCCCGCGCGGGGGCGGCGGCCCAGGCGAGGAGAAGATCGACGGTACGACCCGCATCGTCGACGTCGGACTCGCCGATCTCGAGGGTGAGGCCCCTCTGGGTGAGCAGTTCGAACAGCAGGCGACCGTCGTGGACGACGGTGACCTCCAGGCGCTGCGGCTTCTCGTGCATGATCACCTGTCGACTGTACGTGCCCCGAGCCTCGAGGCGGAGCGCCGCACCCTCACCGGAGGCGGCTGCTCACGGCGACCGGGACTAGCCTGACTCCGTGCGCATCCGACTCCTCCTCCGTGCGGTCCCCGCGATCGCCGTCGCCTCGGTGCTCGCGCTGGTTCCGGCCACCGTCGCGATCGCCGCCGCGCCGGTCCCGGCCGCCGTCGCCGCGGCGCCCGTCGCGGCCGTGCCCGCGGGCGTCGACGACTTCACGTTCGCCTCCTTCGACGCTGTCTACGACCTCGGGCGCGACGGCGACGGCAGGTCGGTGCTCGAGACGACCGAGACCCTCGTCGCCGTCTTCCCCGAGTTCGACCAGAACCGCGGCATCCGACGGGCGATCCCGCTCGAGTACGACGGCCACCCGGTCGACGTGCAGGTGCTGTCGGTGACGGATGCCGCGGGGGAGCCCCGCCCCTACGAGGCCGAGACCGACGACGACGACGAGTTCCTGCTCGTGACGGTGGCCGGCTCCGACTACGTGCACGGCGAGCAGACCTACGTCATCACCTACCGTCAGCACAACGTCACCCTCCAGCCCGACGACGCCGCGGTCGACGAGTTCTACTGGGACGTCAACGGCGTCGGCTGGGCGCAGCCGTTCGCCACGGTGCGGGCCGAACTGCGCGTCGACGCGTCGCTCGAGGACGCGTTCACGGGCGATGCCGCGTGCTATCGAGGCGGCAGCGGCTCGGGCGCGCCGTGCGAGGCGCTCGAGGTCGGAGCGGCACCCGATCCGCTGCTCGTCGCCCGCGCGGACGCGATCGGTCCGTACGAGAACCTCACGATCGCGGCGGCGTTCGAACCGGGCACCTTCGTTCCGCGCGACGACTCGTTCGCCTCCTCGCCCGCGGCCTTGACCTCCGCGGTTTCGGCCTTCGTGGCGCTCGCGATGTTCGTCCTGGCGCTCATCCTGCGCCTGACGAGGTGGCGACCCGCACGCCGCGGCACGATCATCGCCCAGTACGAGCCGCCGGCCGGCGTCAGCGCACTCCTGGCGGCCGACCTCGTCGACCAGCCGTCGCGAGGCGTGACCGCGACGATCCTCGAGCGCGCCGTCGCCGGCGAGGTGCGCATCCTGGATCGCGGGGCCAAGGCCTACTCGGTGCAGTTCACGGGAGGGCCGCTCGGCGACGCCGACGCCCAGTCGGTCGTGCGGGCGCTCTTCGACGATCATCCCCAGGTCGGCCAGGAACGCCTCCTCAGCGAGAAGTCGACGAGCCTCGGCCAGCGCCTGCTCGCGATCCGCAAGGCCGTCGCCGGTCGCAGCGTGGCGAGCGGCCTGCGTCGCAGCCCCTCGCTCGGCGTGCGCATCGTCATCGCGGTCGTCGCGCTCTTCGCGGCCGTGCTCGGCTTCATCGCCGCGGTCATCGCCCTCGAGGCGGACATGGGCGGGTTCTGGCCGGCGGTGGCGCTCTTCGCCGGGCTGGTCTTCGCGATCGGCGCCGGCATCGCGGTCATCGGGGTGCGGCCGCTGACCGTCGAGGGACGGCGCGTGCGCGACCACCTGGAGGGACTCCGACTCTTCATCCGGCTCGCGGAGGCCGACCGGATCCGGATGCTGCAGAGCCCGGGCGGTGCGCTGCGCGATCCCGTCGACGTGGTCGGTGCGGCCTCGGCGACTCCCGGCGTCGATCAGGCCGAGATGCTGCGACTCACCGAGCGGCTGCTGCCGTACGCGGCGCTGTTCGGCCTCGAGAAGGAGTGGCTGCGCGAGCTCGCATCGCTCTACGAGACCGCCGGGCAGCAGCCGGGCTGGTACGCCGGGCCGTCCGGCTTCGACGCGGCCGCGTTCTCGATCGCGGTCTCCTCGTTCGCGACCGCGTCGACCACCTCGTGGTCGGGTTCCGCATCGAGTTCGTCGTCGTCGGGTTCCGGCGGCGGCGGGTCCTCAGGTGGCGGAGGCGGCGGCGGCGGAGGCGGCGGCGTCTGACCCGCCCGTGCCCGCCCTGGGGTCCCGTTCGTCGCCGAGGTCGGCCCGGCGCTCGGCGTCGATGCCGGGCACCTCGTCGGCCAGGTCGTCGTCGAGGGGACGATGCTCGTCGTCGATCACGGACTCGACCTCGTCGAACTCGGTGTCCTGCGCCACGGTGAACTCGGCGTCTCGGGGCTCCGCGGCCGCCCCCGCAAGCTCGCTCATGGGGGCAGTGTAGGCCCGTCGGCACGCTGCCGCACCGGATCGCGGACACCGTGCACGCGGCATCCGCGAGCCGTCGATGCCCGTGCGGCCGGCGGGCCTAGGCTCCGACCATGATGGACTGGCTCGGCGCGGACTGGATGTGGGCGGCGCTCGCCGGACTCGTCGCCGGCGCCGCGCTCGTCGTCGGCGCCGTGATCGCCTGGACGATCGAGGTGCCGACGAGGATCGTCGCGTCCGTGATGGCCTTCGGCGCCGGCGTGCTCATCTCGGCGCTCGCCTACGACCTCGTGCTCGAGGCCCAGGAGGAGGGCGGCTTCTGGCCGACCGTCGGCGGCTTCGCGACCGGCGCGGTGGTCTACGTCGCCGCGAACACCCTGCTCGACCGGCTCGACCAGCGCAATCCGAGGGGCCGGGGCGAGAGCGCGGGCACGGGGGTGGGCATCGCGCTCGGGGCCCTGCTCGACGGCATCCCCGAGTCGGCCGTGCTCGGACTCAGCATGGTCGGCGGTACGGGCGTGAGCGTGCCGGTGCTGCTCGCGATCGTGATCTCCAACGTCCCGGAGGGCCTCTCCAGCACCGCGGCGCTGAAGGCCGACGGCCGCTCGGCGCGCTACGTCTTCACCCTCTGGATCGGCATCGCCCTCGCGAGCGCGGTCGCGGCCCTGCTCGGCTTCGTGCTGCTCGACGGGGCGAGCGGGCAGACGACGGCGTTCATCACGGCCCTCGCCGCGGGCGCGATCCTCGCCATGATCTGCGACACGATGATCCCCGAGGCGTTCCGCACGACGCACGCGTTCACCGGACTGCTGGCGACCTCGGGCTTCCTGCTGAGCTTCGCCGTGCACACCGCCGGCTGATCGATCGGAGCCCGCCCGCGCGCGTCATCTCGCGGCATCGCGCCGCCTACGGCTAGACTGGACCCTGCGCCCAGGCGAATCCGTTCTTCGTCCGACCATGCGAGCTCCGCCCGCATGCTGCTCGGGCAGTGTTCATTCGAACCGCCGTGCTCATCACGTGCAAAGATTCGCCCGAACCGCTCTCGTCCGCATCCAGGTGCGGCGTGCGGTCCCGGCCATCGCGATCGGTGACGGGCAGGCGCCCAGGAGACGAGCCCCGATACCCGGAGGATCATGGCCCAGACGAGGCAGCGAACGCGAACGCGTTCGCGTGACGACGACGCCCCCATCATCCCGATCCTCGCGCGCAAGGTGCGCGAGGTCGAGCAGAAGGCGCAGAAGGGCAAGCTGGGCCCGACCAACCGCACCAAGTTCCAGGTCATCGCGCTGCTCATGCGCGAGGAGCGCGCCCGGGTGAAGTCCGACCCCGAGGTGCCCGACAACGCCCGGCCCGAACTGCTCAAGCGCCTCGACGGCATCGCGCAGATCCTCGCGAAGACCGCCGCCCGCGACACGAGCCTCATCGCGTTGCTCGAGCCCGATGCCTCGATCTCCACGGTCGCGCAGCGGTTCCGCCGCGACTGGCTGCTCGAATCCGGTGCCGAGCTCAGCCCCGACGAGCTCATCATCACGCGCGAGGCCGAGGCCAAGCCCGTGCTCGCCGAGAACCAGGTGATCCCGGCATCCGTGCGGTCCCGGCAGCTCGCCAATCCGTTCCTCGCCCCCGACTTCTCCAAGCCGACGGCACCGCCCGTGCCGGTGCGCCGCCTCGCGAACTGGGAGCTCCTCGGCCCGCTGTTCAAGGCGTTCGAGCAGGGCTCGGGAGGCCAGGCGGCGACCATGGAGCTGCCCGAGGCGCCGAAGATCGACCGCCTCGCGCCGCGCGGGCTCGAGCTCATGATGCACCAGGCGCGCTTCATCGAGGCCGCCCGCGAGGGCCACCGCACGTTCCTGCTCGCAGACGAGCCGGGCCTCGGCAAGACCGCGCAGTCCGTGCTCGCGGCATCCGTCGCCGACGCCTATCCGCTGCTCGCGGTCGTGCCGAACGTCGTGAAGATGAACTGGGCCCGCGAGGTCGAGCGCTGGACCCCGCACCGCCGCGCGACCGTGATCCACGGCGACGGCGACACCCTCGACGCCTTCGCCGACGTCGTCGTCGTCAACTACGACGTGCTCGACCGGCACATGGCCTGGCTCTCGACGCTCGGGTTCAAGGGCATGGTCGTCGACGAGGCGCACTTCATCAAGAACCTGCAGTCGCAGCGCTCGAAGAACGTGCTCGCCCTGGCCGACCGCATCCGCCGCACCGCGCCCGGCAACGACCCGCTGCTGCTCGCCCTCACGGGCACCCCGCTCATCAACGACGTCGACGACTTCCGCGCGATCTGGCAGTTCCTCGGCTGGATCGAGGGCGACAAGCCGTCGCCGCGCCTGCTCGGCCTCCTCGAGGAGAACGGGCTGACGCCCGCCGAACAGGGCTTCTACTCCGCGGCCAGGCGCACCGTCATCGACCTCGGCATCGTGCGCCGTCGCAAGGTCGACGTCGCGGCCGACCTGCCGGCCAAGCGCATCGCCGACCTGCCCGTCGAACTCGACGACGAGCTGGGCCGCTCGGTGCGCGCCGCCGAGCGCGAGCTCGGCAACCGCCTGCTGGGGCGCTTCCGGGCGCTCGTGGAGGCCAGGCACCTGCGCATCGGCGACCTCGACGACGACCAGCGCGACCAGTTCATCCGCGCGGTCGCGTCCGCCGAGCTCGAGGAGTCGAAGTCGGCCAAGACCGGCGAGAACGTCTTCACCATGGTGCGCCGCATCGGCCAGGCGAAGGCCGGGCTCGCCGCCGACTACGCGGCCCAGCTCGCACGCTCGGTCGGCAAGGTCGTCTTCTTCGCCAAGCACATCGACGTCATGGACCAGGCCGAGGCCGCCTTCGCGGCGCGGGACCTGCGCACGGTGTCGCTCCGCGGCGACCAGACGGCCCTGCAGCGCCAGGCGGCCATCGACGCGTTCAACACCGAACCGGATGTCGCGGTCGCGGTGTGCTCGCTCACGGCGGCGGGCGTCGGCGTCAACCTGCAGGCCGCGTCGAACGTCGTGCTCGCCGAGCTCAGCTGGACGGCCGCCGAGCAGACGCAGGCGATCGACCGCGTGCACCGCATCGGCCAGGACGAGCCGGTCACGGCGTGGCGCATCATCGCCGCGCACACGATCGACGCGCGCATCGCCGAGCTCATCGACTCCAAGCAGGGCCTCGCGGCGCGTGCGCTCGACGGCAGCGACGTCGAGCCGGGGTCGGCCGACTCGGTGCAGATGGATGCCCTGCAGCACCTGCTGCGGGCGGCCCTCGACGGGGCGCTCTGACCGACGCCCGAACCGGGCTCCGACGGGCGGTCGACGAGGCCGTCCGGTCGGCGCCGCGGCGTGCGGTCCGACCGGCACGGCACGTCCGCGTTGACGGGAAGCTATAGACTGCCGCAGTCGAACAGCCCCGCCGTTGTGGCATCCGGCACATCTCTTGATCTGACGAGCACCTTGGAGTCGTTCACACCATGAAGATCGGCATTCTCACCAGCGGCGGCGACTGCCCGGGCCTGAACGCGGTCATCCGCGGGTCCGTGCTGAAGGGCGTCATCTCGTACGACACCGAGTTCGTCGGCTTCCGAAACGGCTGGCGCGGCGTGGTCGAAGAGGACCTGATGCCGATCGTGCGTCATGACGTGCGAGGCCTCGCCAAGCAGGGCGGCACGATCCTCGGCTCGAGCCGCACCAACCCCTTCGAGGGCGAGGGCGGCGGCCCAGAGAAGATCCAGGAGATGCTCGACCGCAACGGCATCGACGCGATCGTCGCGATCGGCGGCGAGGGCACCCTCACCGCCGCCCGTCGCCTCTACGACGAGGGCGGCATCAAGGTCATCGGCGTGCCGAAGACCATCGACAACGACCTCGCGGCCACCGACTACTCGTTCGGCTTCGACACCGCCGTGCAGATCGCCACAGAAGCCATCGACCGCCTGCGCACCACGGCCGACTCGCACGGGCGCTGCATGGTGCTCGAGGTCATGGGCCGCCACGTCGGCTGGATCGCCCTGCACTCGGGCATGGCCGGCGGCGCGCACGCCATCCTAATCCCCGAGCAGCCGCAGACCATCGAGCAGATCACCGAGTGGGTCGAGTCGGTGCGCGATCGCGGGCGGGCGCCCCTCGTCGTCGTCGCCGAGGGCTTCAAGTTCGACGGCATGACCGAGGCGCACTCGCACAAGGGCCTCGACGCGTTCAACCGCCCGCGGCTCGGCGGCATCGCCGAGCTCATCGCACCGATGATCGAGGAGCGCACGGGCATCGAGTCGCGCGCGACCGTGCTCGGACACATCCAGCGCGGCGGCGAGCCCACCGCGTTCGACCGCGTGCTCGCGACGCGCCTCGGCATGGCCGCCGTCGACGCCGTGTACGACGGCGCGTGGGGCTCCATGGTCACGCTGCGCGGCACCGACATCGAGACCGTGTCGATCGCCGAGGCCGTCGGCACCCTGAACAGCGTTCCGCAGAGTCGCTACGACGAGGCCCGCATCCTCTTCGGCTAGTCGCCGAAGCGTTCGGATCCACGACCGGATGCCACTGCCACAGGTCTGCGTCTGCTACCTCCTGCGCGAGCACGGGGGTCGCACCGAGGTGCTCCTCGGGCGCAAGAAGCACGGCCTGGGCGAGGGGCGCCTCGTGGGTCCCGGCGGCAAGCTCGAGCCCGGCGAGTCGGCCGCGGATGCCGCGGTGCGCGAGGTGTTCGAGGAGACGGGCCTCACCGTGCGGGCCGCCGACCTCGAGCCGCGCGGCCTCCTGACGTACCTGTTCCCGCACCGCGAGGCGTGGAGCCAGGAGTCCAGCGTGTTCGTGTGCCGGTCGTGGAGCGGCGAGCCCACGGCATCCGACGAACTCGATCCCGAGTGGTTCCCGGTCGACGAGGTGCCGTACGACCTCATGTGGGACGACGCCGCGCACTGGGTGCCCGGCGTGCTCGCGGGCGGTTCCGTACGCCGCACGTTCACCTTCGGCGCCGACCTCGCCAGCGTGGTGGATCAGCAGGGGAGCGTCGCGTAGGATTTACGCGGCGTTCGTCTCAGGTCCATTCGGCCTTCGGCGCCAGTTCATCCGGTGATATTCCGCACCGTCCCAGACCGAACCAAGAAAGACGCCGGTGGATCTCACCCTCATCGTCGTGCTGGTCATCGCACTGGCGCTCTTCTTCGACTTCACGAACGGCTTCCACGACACCGCGAACGCGATGGCGACGCCCATCGCGACCGGTGCGCTGCGGCCGAAGGTCGCCGTCGCCCTCGCGGCGGTCCTCAACCTGATCGGCGCGTTCCTGTCGACCGAGGTGGCCAAGACCATCTCGGGCGGCATCATCAACGAGGGCGATGGCGGTGTGCTGATCACGCCGCAGCTCATCTTCGCGGGCCTCATCGGCGCCATCATCTGGAACATGGTCACCTGGCTGCTCGGGCTGCCGTCCTCGTCGAGCCACGCCCTGTTCGGCGGCCTCATCGGCGCGGCGATCGTGGGTGCGGGCTTCGGTGCGGTCAACTTCTCGGTCGTCGTCTCCAAGGTCATCCTGCCGGCCATCCTCGCGCCGCTGACCGCCGGGCTGGTCGCCTACCTCGCGACGAAGCTCGCCTACGCGATCACCCGCCGCTACGACGGCAAGCCCGACGGGCGCGACGGCTTCCGTCACGCGCAGATCTTCTCGTCCTCGCTCGTCGCGCTCGCGCACGGCACCAACGACGCGCAGAAGACGATGGGCGTCATCACGCTCATGCTCGTCTCGGCCGGGCTCCAGTCCTCCGGCGACGAGGTGCAGACCTGGGTCATCGTCTCGTGCGCCGTCGCGATCGCGCTCGGCACGTACATGGGCGGCTGGCGCATCATCCGCACGCTCGGCACCGGCCTCACCGACATCAAGCCCGCGCAGGGGTTCGCCGCCGAGACGGCGACCGCGGCGACCATCCTCGCGTCGAGCCACGTCGGCTTCGCGCTCTCGACCACGCAGGTCGCCTCGGGCTCCGTCATCGGCTCCGGCCTCGGACGACGAGGCTCGAAGGTGCGATGGCGCACGGCCGGGCGCATCGGCGTCGGCTGGCTGCTGACCCTGCCCGCGGCCGGCGCCGTCGGCGCCATCACCGCGTTCGTCGCGCTCCTGGGCCCGATCGGCATCATCATCGACATGATCGTCGGCGCCGCGGTCATCATCGGGATCTTCCTGCTGTCCCAGCGCAACGAAGTGTCGGCGAACAACGTCGTCAGCGAGGTCGCCGACTCGGGTCGCGCGGTCAAGATCAAGCGCAACCCGAAGCCGAAGAAGGGCAGGGTGACGAAGTGATCGACTGGGGATCCTTCCTGCTGGTGCTCGTCGCCTCGCTCGTCAGCGCGTGCGTCATCGTCTCGGCGTATGCTCTCGGCATCCGCCTGCTCACCGTCTCGGGCCGCACGCCGATCGTCTCGCCCGCGGAGTTCACCGACGCCATCACCATCGTGTCGCCGGCCGAGATCCGCAAGGCCGAGAAGCGCGCGGCGAAGGCCGCTCGCAAGAGCCCCCTCACCGACGGGCAGAAGCGCATGGCCCTCGTCGGCGCCTGGGCGTGCTTCGTGGTGAGCGCCCTCGCCGTGGTCTACGGCGTCTACCTCATCATCGGCGACCACGTCCTCAAGATGTTCTCGTGACCCTCCGACCCCTCCGCGCCGCCCCGAACCTCCCGACGTGCGTTCGTAACCTGCGCGCCGCTACTCTCATCGCATGACTGAAACCCCCACCTCCGAGGCGCCGCCCGAGCAGCACGCGCCGACCTCGTTCATCGACCGCTTCTTCGAGATCACCAAGCGCGGCTCCTCCGTCGGCGCCGAGGTGCGGGGCGGCCTCGTCACGTTCGTGACGATGGCCTACATCGTGATCCTGAACCCGATCATCCTCTCGGGCAGCCCCGATGTCGCGGGCGACGTGCTCGCGTTCCAGCAGGTCGCGGCGGTCACGGGGCTCACCGCCGGCGTCATGACGATCCTCTTCGGCGTCGTCGCACGACTGCCGTTCGCTTTCGCGGCCGGCCTCGGCATCAACTCCTACCTCGCTGTCGCGGTCGTCGGCGAGGTCACCTGGCCCGAGGCCATGGGCCTCGTGCTCATCAACGGCCTCATCATCGTGCTGCTCGCCGCCACGGGCCTGCGCCGGCTCATCTTCAACGCGGTCCCGATGCAGCTCAAGCTCGCCATCACGGTGGGCATCGGCCTGTTCATCGCCTTCATCGGGTTCGTCGACGCGGGCTTCGTGACCGCGACGGGCTTCAACTCCCCGCCGGTCCAGCTCGGCGCCGCCGGGTCGATCGCCACGGTCCCGAGCCTGATCTTCGTGCTGACGCTGCTGCTCACGGGCGTGCTCGTGGCCCGCAAGGTGCGCGGCGGCATCCTCATCGGCCTCGTCTCCGGCACGGTCGTGGCCGTCATCGTCGAGGCGATCTGGCACCTCGGCTCGGGGGCCGAGAACCCCGGCGGCTGGGGCCTCGGCGTTCCCACGCTCCCGGCGTCCTGGTTCAGCTGGCCCGACCTGTCGCTCGTCGGCCAGGTGAGCTTCGGCAGCTTCGAGCGCATCGGCGCCCTCGCCGCGCTCGGCCTGATCTTCACGCTCGTCTTCACGAACTTCTTCGACGCCATGGGCACCATGACGGGCCTCTCGAAGGAGGCGGAGCTCGCCGACGCGAAGGGCGACTTCCCGCGCCTGCGCTCGGCGCTCATCGTCGAGGGCGTCGGCGCGGTCGCCGGCGGCTTCACCTCGAGCTCGTCGAACACCGTCTTCATCGAATCCGGAGCGGGCATCGGCGAGGGTGCGCGCACCGGTCTCGCGAACCTCGTGACCGGTGCCCTGTTCCTGCTGGCGATGTTCGTCACGCCACTGACCTCGATCGTCCCGTCCGAGGTCGCCTCGGCCGCGCTGGTCGTGGTCGGCGCGATGATGATGTCGCAGATCCGGTTCATCGAGTTCGACGCGTTCTCGGTCATGCTGCCGGTGTTCGTGACGATCACGGTCATGCCGTTCACCTACTCGATCGCCAACGGCATCGGCGCGGGCTTCGTCACGTGGGTCGTCCTGCGCTCGCTCTCGGGCAAGGCGAAGGAGATCAGCCCGCTCCTCTGGATCGTGGCCGCAGGCTTCGTGCTGTACTTCGCGCGCGGTCCGATCGAGGCGCTCTTCGGCGGCTGATCGATCGGCGAGTCGGATTCCCCGGGGTCGGTCGACCCCGGGGCATCCGCCGTTCCGGTGCGAATTCGGATGCCGCGACGGAGCGGCCGCGGGTCAGTTCGTGCCGCGGGCCCGGCCGATGGCCGTCATCACGTGGTAGATCACGATCGCCGCGATCGTGCCGAGTGCGATGCCGTTGAAGGAGACGCCGCCGACGGCGAACGTGAAGTCGGCGATGCCGATGATGAGCGCGGTCGCCGCCGTGAACTGGTTCGCCGGGCGTGAGAAGTCGACCTTGTTGTCGACCCAGATCTTCACGCCGATGATGCCGATGAGCCCGTACAGCGCGGTGGTCACGCCGCCCAGCACCCCGGGCGGGATGGTGTTGATGACGGCACCGAACTTGGGGGAGAGGCCGAGCAGCACCGCGACGATGCCGGCGACCCAGTACGCGGCCGTCGAGTACACGCGGGTGGCCGCCATGACGCCGATGTTCTCGCCGTAGGTCGTCGTGCCCGAACCGCCGAACGATCCGGCCAGCATCGTCGCCAGCCCGTCGGAGAGCAGCGCGCGCCCGGTCGAGCGGTTGATCGAGGCATCCGTCATCTGGGCGACGCCCTTGATGTGCCCGACGTTCTCGGCGACGAGCACGAGCACGACCGGGAGGAAGGCGGGCAGGTAGCCCCAGACCGCGGCGTCGGCGAACGGATTCGCCGGGAAGTGGAAGGTCGGGAGCCCGACCCACGCCGCCTGCGCGATCGGCTCGAAGTCGACCTGCCCGAGCGTCGCGGCGACGACGTAGCCGATGACCACGCCGACCAGGATCGACATGCGCCCGAGCAGACCGCGGAAGGCGACGCTCGAGATGATGACCGCCGAGAGGGTCACGAGAGCCGTCAACGGCTCCGCCATGAAGTTGTCGCGCGCCGCCGGAGCCAGGTTGAAGCCGATGAGCGCGACGATCGAGCCGGCGACGACGGGCGGCATGAGCACGTCGATCCACCGGGTGCCGAGCCACACCACGATCACGCCGACCAGCGCGAGCAGCGCGCCGACGGCCACGATGCCGAAGAGCGCGGCGCCCATCGGGTCCGCGACGTTCTCCGCCGCCAGCGCCGCCGTGATCGGGGCGATGAACGCGAACGAGGACCCCAGGTAGCTCGGGACCCGGTTGCGCGTGATCACGAGGAAGAGGATCGTGCCGATGCCGGAGAAGAAGACGGTCGTCGCGGGCGGGAACCCGGTGAGGATCGGCACGAGGAAGGTCGCACCGAACATGGCCACCACGTGCTGGGACCCGAGCCCGATGGTGCGCGGCCAGCTGAGTCGTTCGCCGGGGGCGACGACCTCGCCCGGCGCGACGTTCCGGCCGTCGCCGTGGACCGTCCAGGGCAGGTTCATAGGGGTTCCGTTCGTTCGGTTTCTCGGGGATCCCTGAGAGCGTATCCGGGGGTTCACCGGATATCGCGTGGCTCGCGGCATCCGTAGCGTGGAATCACCACCGAGAACAGGAGTTGGTTTCCATGACCACCGCAACCGCCACCACGCCGAACATCGCGACCGCCGCGACGGAGACGAACGGCTTCAGCATCTCGAGCCTCGTGCTCGGCATCGTGTCGATCTTCGCGAGCTTCACCTTCTTCGCGCCCGTGATCGGCCTGGTGCTCGGCATCATGGCGCTCAAGCGCGAGCCGGCTTCGCGCACCATGGCGATCTGGGGCATCGTGCTGAACGGCGTCATGCTCGCCGGCACGGTGCTCGTCACCCTCGGCGCGCTCGTCTTCGGCCTCGTGATGCTGCCGTTCGCGTTCATCTGAGGATCGGGGCCCGATCGGGCCGCACGCACCGCTCGAGGCGGGCGCTCCGCACGGGGCGCCCGCCTCAGGCGTAGAACCCGCGCAGCAGCGCCTCGGTTCCGCCGATGTGCTCGGCCATCGCCGCAGCGGCCTCGTCGGGATTGCCCCGCAGGATCGCCGCGACGATCGCGCGGTGCTGGTCGTTCGCATGCGAGATGTTCGGCGCCAGCAGGGGGATGCCGTCGAGCAGCTCGTTGACCCGCATGCGCACGTCGGCCACGAGCGGGATCACGCTCGGAACGCCGAGGAGCTCGGCGATCAGCAGGTGCAGGCGCGAATCCGCGGTGCGGTACTGGTCGGCGGATGCGTCGGTGCAGGCCTCGTACGCCTGCCAGAGCCGCTCGCGCTCTGCCGCGCTCAGCTCGCTCTCGGCGGCCCGTCGCGCGGTGCCGACCTCGATGACGGCGCGCAGGGCGAGCGTGTCCTCGATGCGGGCCGCGTGCCGGGCGCGTTCGTCCTCGGTCGCCTCGCCGGCGATGACCGGTCGGGGCGTGGGCAGCACGTCGGAGACGAAGGTTCCACCGGTGCGCCCGCGGCGCGCGACCAGCCAGCCCGCGTCGGCGAGCGAGGCGATCGCCTCGCGCAGCGTGTCGCGGCTCACCTCGAGCATGCCCGCGAGCTCGCGCTCGGGCGGCAGGCGGTCGCCGGGGCCGATGAGGCCCAGGCGGATGGACTGCAGCAGGCGCTGCACGGTCTCCTCGAACGCGTTCGCCTGTCGCGCGGGCGTGAACAGCAGCGCGGCGCTCGGTGCGCCGGCTGCGGCATCACCCGCCCCCGCGTCGGCGACGGCCTCGGATGCGGCGTCCGGAGCCTCATGCGACGCGGAACGGGAGCTCATGGCGTCCAGCCTAGAGCGGCGTCACGTAGGCGGAGCTGATGCCGCCGTCGACGAGGAACGTCGACCCGGTGATGAAGGACGCGTCGTCGCTCGCGAGGAAGGCGACCGCGGCCGCGAGCTCCTCGGGCTCGGCGAACCGGCCGACGGGGATGTGCACGAGGCGGCGCTGCGCCCGCTCGGGATCCTTCGCGAACAGCTCCTGCAGGAGCGGCGTGTTCACCGGGCCGGGGCAGAGGGCGTTCACGCGGATGCCCTGGCGGGCGAACTGCACCCCGAGCTCCCGGCTCATGGCGAGCACACCGCCCTTCGAGGCGGTGTACGAGATCTGCGAGGTCGCCGATCCCAGCACCGCGACGAAGGACGCCGTGTTGATGATCGAGCCGCGGCCCTGCGCGACCATGTGCCGCAGCGCCGCGCGCGAGCAGAGGTAGACCGACTTCAGGTTGACGTCCTGCACCTTCTGCCACGCCGGCAGCTCGGTGGTCTCGATGGAGTCGTCGTCGGGCGGGGAGATGCCGGCGTTGTTGAAGGCGATGTCGACCGATCCGTACGTGGCTGCGGCGGTGTCGAAGAGGTGGTCGACCTGCGCCTCGTCGGTCACGTCGACCTGGACGAACAGGCCGTCGACGAGCTGCGCGGCGGCCGCGCCGGCCGTGGCGTCGAGGTCGCCGATGACGACCCGGGCGCCCTCGGCGGCGAGGCGCTTCGCGGTCGCGAGGCCGATGCCGGAGGCGCCGCCGGTGATCACGGCGACCCGGCCCGCGAGGCGCTGCGTGAGGTCGATGCGGGCGAGTGCGGTCATGGTGCTCCTGTCGTGGGATTCGTTCGGGTCAGTCGACCGCGAGGAAGACGTTCTTGGTCTCGGTGAAGGCGAGGGGCGCGTCGGGGCCGAGCTCGCGGCCGAGGCCCGACTGCTTGAAGCCGCCGAACGGCGTCGCGTAGCGCACCGAGGAGTGCGAGTTCACGCTGAGGTTGCCGGCCTCCACGGCTCGGGCCACGCGGATGCCGCGGCCGAGGTCGCGGGTCCAGATCGAGCCCGACAACCCGTACCGGCTCGCGTTGGCGAAGCCGATCGCATCGGCCTCGTCGTCGAACGGGAACACCGAGACGACGGGGCCGAAGATCTCCTCGCGCGCCGTGCGGGCGTCGCGCGCGGGCGTCAGGACGGTCGGGGCGAACCAGTGGCCCTCGCCCTCGGGTGCGGTGCCGCGGAACGCGACGTCGGTGTCGTCGGGCACGAACGAGCGCACGCGCTCGAGGTGCTCGCGCGCCACGAGCGGACCCATCTCGGTGGCCGGGTCGGTCGGGTCTCCCACCTTCACGCCCGCGACGGCCGGTTCGAGCAGCTCCATGAACCGCTCGTAGACGCTGCGCTCGACGAGGATCCGGCTGCGCGCGCAGCAGTCCTGCCCGGCGTTCTCGAACACCCCGTACGGGGCGGTGGCCGCGGCGCGTTCGAGGTCGGAGTCGGCGAAGACGATGTTCGCGCTCTTGCCGCCGAGCTCGAGCGTCACGCGTTTCACCTGGTCGGCGCATCCGGCCATGATGTGCTTGCCGACCTCGGTCGATCCCGTGAACACGACCTTGCGCACGGTCTCGTTCGTGACGAACCGCTCGCCCACGACGGATCCGCTGCCGACCACCACCTGGAAGAGCCCCTCGGGCAGCCCGGCCTCGAGGCCGAGCTCGGCCAGCCGCAGGCTCGTGAGCGGCGTCCACTCGGCGGGCTTCAGGACGACCGCGTTGCCCGCCGCGAGTGCGGGCGCGAAGCCCCACGACGCGATCGTCATCGGGAAGTTCCACGGCGTGATCACGCCCACGACGCCGAGCGGCTCCTGGAAGGTGACGTCGAGTCCGCCCGCGACCGGGATCTGCCGGCCGAAGAGGCGCTCGGGCGACGCCGAGTAGTACTCGAGCACGTCGCGAACATGGGCGGCCTCCCACCTCGCCTGCGTGATCGGATGCCCCGAGTTGCGCACCTCGATGGCGGCGAGCTCCTCGACCGCGCCGTCGACGGCCTCGGCGAAGCGTCGCAGCATCCGGCCGCGATCGGCGGGTGCGAGCCCGGCCCAGTGACGCTGCGCCGCGGCCGCGCCGGCGATCGCGGCATCCGTCTCCTCGATCGTGGCCGATGCGACCGCGGCGACGACCTGCCCATCGGCCGGATTGATGATGGTGCGGGTCATTCGAGGCTCCTCGCGGTGGCGGCGGTCGATCGGGCGGCGCGATGCGCGCGGGCGGCGTCGACGAGACCCGCGAAGAGTCGCCGGTCGGCCGCATCCTGCTCGGGGTGCCACTGCACGGCGAGTCCGAACGGCACGGCCTCGACCTCGACGGCCTCGATGACGCCGTCGTCGCTGCGGGCGGTGACGGCCAGGCCCTCGGCGACCCGGTCGAGCGCCTGGTGGTGGTAGAGGTGCACGGGCAGGCGCCGCTGCCCGACGAGCGAGCCGAGGAGCGTGTCGGCCTCGACGTGCACGTCGCCCTCGCCGAACACCGCGGGCGCCGGCTGGTACCGCTCGGATCCGACGACGTCGGGCAGGTGCTGCACGAGCGTGCCGCCGAGTGCCACGTTGAGCACCTGGGCGCCGCGGCAGATGCCGAGGAACGGGGTCTCCGACGCGATCGCCTCGGTCAGCAGCACGTGCTCCCACTCGTCGCGGTCGGGACGCGGCGCGCCCGTGCGCGGATGCGGGGCCTGGCCGTAGCGCGCCGGGTCGACGTCGGCGCCGCCGGCGACGATGAGCCCGTCGAGGGCGTCGAGCAGCGTGCGCGCGACCTCGGGGGAGGCCGGCTGCGGGGGGAGCAGCACGGCGATGCCGCCGGCATCCGTCACCGCATCGAGGTAGGCCTTCGGCAGGAACGACGCCGGCACGTCCCAGACGCCGGTGCTCGCCTGCTCGAGGTACGTCGTCACGCCGATCAGCGGTGCGGATGCCGCGGCCCCCACCGCGGCATCCGCACCGGTCCCCGTCCCCCGAGGTCCGTCGAGCAGTTCGGTGGCCGGCTCAGAGTCGTTCGAAGCCACGTACCCGTTCCCAGTCCGTCACGGCCGCGTCGTAGGCGGCGAGCTCGACGCGCGCATTGTTCAGGTAGTGCTCGACGACCTCGTCGCCGAACGCCTCGCGCGCGATGGCCGAGCCGGCGAACAGGTCGGCCGATTCGCGCAGGGTCGCCGGCACGCGGGCGACCTCGCTCTCGTAGGCGTTGCCGCGGAACACGTCGCCCGGCTCGATGCCGTGGTCGATGCCGTGCAGGCCCGCGGCGATGAGCGCCGCGACGGCGAGGTACTGGTTGACGTCGCCGCCCGGCACGCGGTTCTCGACGCGCATGCCGAGGCCGTGACCGACCACGCGCAGCGCGCACGTGCGGTTGTCGAGGCCCCAGGCGATGGCCGTCGGCGCGAACGAGCCCGCGACGTAACGCTTGTACGAGTTGATGTTCGGCGCCGAGAACAGGGTGAGCTCGCGCATCGCGGCCAGCTGGCCGCCGAGGAAGTGGCGGAAGAGCGTGGACATGCCGTGAGGCGCGTCGTCGTCGGCGAAGACGGCCTCACCGCCCGTGCCGCGCAGGCTGATGTGGATGTGGCAGCTGTTGCCCTCCCGCTCGTTGAACTTCGCCATGAAGGTGAGCGACTTGCCGTGGCGGTCGGCGATCTCCTTCGCGCCGTTCTTGTAGATCGAGTGGTTGTCGCAGGTGCCGAGCGCGTCGGTGTAGCGGAACGCGATCTCCTGCTGGCCGAGGTTGCACTCGCCCTTCACGCCCTCGCAGTACATGCCCGCGCCGTCCATCGAGTTGCGGATGTCGCGGAGGAGCGGCTCCATGCGCGTGGACGCGAGCAGCGCGTAGTCGATGTTGTAGTCGCTCGCCGGCGTGAGCTCGCGGTAGCCCTTGCGCCAGGCGTCGCGGAACGAGTCGTCGAACACGATGAACTCGAGCTCCGTGCCCACGTACGCGGTGAGGCCCCGCTCGGCGAGGCGATCGAGCTGGCGCTGGAGGATGCGCCGGGGAGCCGCCTCGACCGGGGTGCCGTCGAGCCATTGCAGGTCGGCGGTGACGAGGGCGGTCGCCTCGAGCCACGGCGCCGCGCGCAACGTCGTGAAGTCGGGGATGAGCGCCATGTCGCCGTAGCCGCGCTCCCAGCTCGACATCGCATAGCCGTCGACGGTGTTCATCTCGACGTCGACGGCGAGCAGGTAGTTGCACGCCTCGGCGCCGTGCTCCGCGACATCGTCGAGGAAGAGCCGCGCCGACACGCGCTTGCCGACGAGTCGGCCCTGCATGTCGGTGAAGGCGACGATGACCGTGTCGACGTCGCCCTCGGACACCGCGGTTCGCAGTGCCTCGAGGTCCAGGAACCCCTTCGGTGCCGGCATCCGTGCTCCTCTGCGAACGAAATGGTCGGGTGTTCCGACCATTAGAGCACAGTCGCGCACGGCTCGGTAGGTGTTGCGGGGGAGTCGATCGCGCTGTCGGGCGGCCCTGCTGCAAGAAAGGTCTGGACAGGCTACCATTCCGACCCCTACAGTCAGCCCCAAGCATCGCACCCCCCTGCGCCGGCCGACGGCCTGCGCGACGAGCACAAGGGAGCCGTCATGGCGAAAGACACCCTCAAGGTCTCGGGCGTGAAGTACACGACCGCCGAGCAGGGCTACTTCGAGAAGCGCAGACTCACGCGCACCGCCGGCGTCTGGGGGCTCTGGGGACTCGCGGTCGCCGCGGTCATCTCGGGCGACTTCTCGGGCTGGAACTTCGGCATCGACTTCGCCGGGTTCGGCGGCATGCTCATCGCGTTCGCGATCCTCGTGGTCATGTACTACGGCCTCATCTTCTCGATCGGCGAGATGGCCTCGGCGATGCCGCACACGGGCGGGGCGTACTCGTTCTCGCGCGCGGCCATGGGCCCGTGGGGCGGATTCGTGACGGGCCTCGCCGAGACGATCGAGTACGTCGCGACGACCGCGGTGATCGTCTACTTCTCTGCGGCGTACGCCGACAGCATCACCTCCGAGCTGCTCGGCTTCTCGATGCCGGCCTGGATCTGGTGGGTCGTCCTCTACCTCGTCTTCATCGCCCTGAACTCGGCGGGCGCGAGCATCTCCTTCAAGTTCGCGATCGTGGTCTCGATCATCTCCATCGCGATCCTGCTCGTGTTCAGCGCCATGGCGATCTTCTCGGGGCAGTTCTCGTGGGACGCCCTCTACGACATCGCGCCGGATGCCGGTGCCACGGCGTTCCTCCCGCACGGGGTCTTCCCGATCCTGTTCGCACTGCCGTTCGCGATGTGGTTCTTCCTCGGCATCGAGGAGCTCCCGCTCGCGGCGGAGGAGTCGCACAACCCCGTCCGCGACATCCCGCGGGCCGGGCTCTGGGCGCGCGGAACCCTCATCGTCACGGGCCTGCTCGTGCTCGTGCTGAACACGGGTGTCGTCGGCGCCGAGGCGACCGGCGTCGCGGGCGAGCCGCTGCTCGACGGATTCCGGGCGATCGTCGGTGACGGCGCCGCGGCGGTGCTCGCGCTCTTCGCGCTCATCGGCCTGCTCGCCTCCCTGCAGGGCATCATGTTCGCCTACGGGCGCAACATGTACTCCCTCTCCCGCGCCGGGTACTATCCGCGCTTCCTCTCGCTGACCGGCAAGCGGCAGACGCCGTACGTCGCGCTCTTCGCCGGCGGGCTCATCGGCTTCGTCGCCCTCGTGGTCGTCGACGCCGCCGGCGGTGCGGGCGGCGTCGCCGGGGCGATCGTGCTGAACATCGCCGTGTGGGGCGCAGTGCTGGCCTACCTGCTGCAGATGGTGTCGTTCGTGATCCTGCGACGCAAGTACCCGGATGCGAAGCGGCCCTACCGCAGCCCGTGGGGCGTCGGAGGCGCCGTGACCGCGGCGATCATCGCGGCGCTCATCTTCGTCGGCTTCCTCCTCAACCCGACGTTCCTGCCGGCGATCATCGCGATCATCGTCGTGTACGCCGTCATGCTCGCGATCTTCGCGTTCTGGGGCCGTCACCGGCTCGTGCTCTCGCCCGAGGAGGAGTACGCGGTCTCCGGCGGACTCCACGGCGACCCGCAGGCCGAAGGGTACGGCGGCACGGTCGAGGAGCAGCTCCTGGCCGCCGACGGCGTCGACGGCCAGGGCGCCGTGCCCGACCCGGCGGGCGGTCCCGCGAAGGACTGAGCTCTCAGGAAGCGGTCTCGGTGCGGCGGTAGGCTCGAAGGTGCCTATCGACCCGGAGGTGCACGTGACGACGACGTCCGAAAACCCTGCCCATACCCGCACCGAGACCGACTCGCTCGGCTCGGTCGAGATCCCGGCCGAAGCCTATTGGGGCGTGCACACGATGCGCGCACTCGAGAACTTCCCGATCTCCAAGCGGCCCATCTCGGTCTACCCCGAGCTGATCGTCGCGCTCGCCTCGGTCAAGCAGGCCGCGGCGCGAGCCAACCACGACGTGGGCGTGCTCGACCGGCAGAAGGCCGCCTGGATCGACGACGCCTGCCAGCGGATCATCGACGGCGCCTATCACGAGCAGTTCGTCGTCGGCGTGATCCAGGGCGGCGCCGGCACCTCGACGAACATGAACGCCAACGAGGTCATCACCAACGTCGCACTCGAGCTGGCCGGGTACGGCCGGGGTCGCTACGACGTGCTGCACCCGATCGACGACGTCAATCGGAGCCAGTCGACGAACGACACGTACCCGACGGCGTTGAAGCTGGCGATGACGTTCTCCCTCACCACCATGCTCGACGAGCTCGAACTGCTGCGGCGCTCGTTCGCCGCCAAGGGGCGCGAGTTCCACAGCGTGCTGAAGGTCGGTCGCACCCAGTTGCAGGACGCCGTGCCGATGACGCTCGGCCAGGAGTTCCACGGGTTCGCGACGACGCTGGGCGAGGACCTCGAACGGCTGCGCGAGACCATCAAGCTCCTCGGCGAGGTGAACCTCGGCGCGACGGCCATCGGCACGGGCATCACGGCCGACCCCGGCTATGCCGCACGCGCGGTCGCGCACCTCAGCGCGATCACCGGCCAGCAGCTCGTCACCGCGCCCGACCTCATCGAGGCGACGAGCGACACGGGCGTGTTCATGACCTTCTCGAGCGCCCTGAAGCGGAGCGCGATCAAGCTGTCCAAGATCTGCAACGACCTCCGGCTGCTCTCCTCCGGGCCCCAGGCCGGCTTCGGCGAGATCAACCTGCCTCCGCGGCAGGCCGGCTCGAGCATCATGCCGGGCAAGGTGAACCCGGTCATCCCCGAGGCCGTGAGCCAGGTCGCCTACGCGATCGCGGGCGCCGACGTCACGGTGACCATGGCCGCCGAGAGCGGGCAGCTGCAGCTGAACGCCTTCGAACCGGTCATCGCGCACTCCCTGCTGCAGTCGATCACGTGGATGCGCCAGGCCTGCTGGACCCTGCGCGTGAACTGCGTCGACGGCATCACGGCGAACACCGACCACCTCGCGGCGATGGTCGGATCGAGCGTCGGCATGATCACCGCGCTCATCCCGTTCATCGGCTACTCCGAGGCATCCGCCGTGGCGAAGCTGGCGCTCGCGACCGGGCGACCGGTGGCCGACCTCGTGGTCGAGGCGGGCCTCATGACCCGTCAGGCGGTCGAGGCGCAGCTGGTGCCGTCGAAGCTGTCGGGCATCGGCCCGATCACGCAGGCGATCCCGGTGATCGACCTGCAGGGCGAACCGGCGGAGTGACCGCGTGCGGGGTGGCGCTCCGGCGCCGCCCGCATCGTCAGACGACGCGGCAGTGGGTCGTGAGCGACCCGATGCCCTCGATGCTCACCGTGACGGTGGACCCGTCGCGGAGGAACACGGCCGGCTTGCGGGAGTACCCGGCCCCGCCGGGGCTGCCGGTGGAGATGAGGGTGCCGGGCGGGATCGTCGCCGACCGCGACAGCAGCGAGATGATCTCGGCGACGCTGCGCACCATCTCGGCCGTCGAGGCGTCCTGCATGATGCTGCCGTCGAGGTTCGTCGTGAGCCAGAGGTTCTGCGGGTCGGGGATCTCGTCCGCCGTGACGACCACCGGGCCGGTGGGCGTGAAGCCGTCGAAGGACTTGCAGCGCGACCACTGCGCCTCGCTGAACTGGATGTCGCGGGCGGTGATGTCGTTGACCACGGTGTAGCCCCACACGTAGTCGAGCGCGTCGCGGGCGTGCACGCCCCGCGCGGGCCGGCCGATGATGACGCCGAGCTCGGCCTCGTAGTCGACCTGCGTCGTGAGGTCTTCGGGCCAGGTGGTGGTGGCGCCGTGGGCGGTGAGCGAGTTCGGCCACAGCGAGAAGATCGTCATCGCCGTCTCGGAGCGCAGCTTCAGCTCGGACGCGTGGGCGGCGTAGTTCGCGCCGATCGCGATGACCTGGGCCGGACGGAGCACCGCGGAGGCGTGGCGGAGCTCGGCGACCGGATGCCGCGGCAGCGCGCCCGGCGCCTCGGGGTCGGTCTCGGCTGCGGGCTCGGGGTCGGTCTCGGCGGGTTCGGGGGCGCCGACGGCGGAACGCACCCGGGCCAGGCCCTCGGGGCCCTGCTCGATGAGATCCTGCAGGTCGCGGGGCGCCCGGCGCATGACCTCGTCGAGGAAGATCGCGGACTCGCCCTCCACCACCGCGAGTCGGGGGGTCGTCTGGCCTTCGACTCTGAGGTGCGCAAATCTCACCTGTCCAGACTATCCGCCGGTTACGGCCGACTGCTGTGCACAACGTACAAGATCCGATGGAGGACACGACACGATGTCGACTGGGCGGTCATGCAGGAGACGATCGGGCAGCGGCGGATCGGGGCGCGAACATCCGAAGTATTGCGGGCTGCAGCGGGAGTCCTCACGCCCGAGCGGCATGAACTTGCCTCTTGACGCAGCAGACATCGGATGTTTATGCTCGGTGGTGCCCACGAAAGGACCTCATGAGCACGATCGTCAGCGTTGACACCACGGACATCCGCTTTCCGACCTCCCTCCAGCTGGACGGCTCGGACGCGATGAACCCCGACCCCGACTACTCGGCGGCGTACATCACCGTCGGAACGGACGCCGCCGACGGTCTCGCGGGGCATGCCTTCGTGTTCACCATCGGGCGCGGCAACGACGTGGAGGTCGCCGCACTCGACGCGCTCCGCGACCACCTCCTCGGGCAGGACGTCGAGGTGCTCCTCGACGACATGGGCGCCACCTGGCGCCTGCTCGCCCACGACTCCCAGCTCCGGTGGCTCGGCCCCGAGAAGGGCGTCATGCACATGGCGATCGGCGCGGCCATCGACGCGCTCTGGGACCTCAAGGCCAAGCGCGCCGGCATGCCGCTGTGGCGCCTGCTCTCGCGCATGTCGCCCGAGGAGCTCGTCGACCTGGTCGACTTCCGCTACCTCTCCGACGCGCTCACCCGCGACGAGGCCCTCGACATCCTGCGCGCCGCGGAGCCGCTGCGCGCCGAGCGTGAGGCCGAACTGCTCGCGATCGGGTACCCCGCGTACACCACGACGCCGGGGTGGCTCGGCTACTCCGACGAGAAGCTCGAGCGGCTCTGCCGCGAGGCGGTCGCCGACGGGTTCCCGCAGATCAAGCTGAAGGTCGGCAGCGACCTCGCCGACGACCGCCGTCGCCTCGCCATCGCCCGGGCCGCCGTCGGACCCGACTTCCCGATCGCGATCGACGCGAACCAGCGCTGGGACGTCGCCGACGCCATCGCCTGGGTCAACGCGCTCGCCGAGTTCGACGTGGCCTGGATCGAGGAGCCGACGAGCCCCGACGACATCCTCGGCCACGCGGCGATCGCCCGGGGCGTCGCACCCACCCGGGTCGCGACGGGCGAGCACGTGGCGAACCGCGTCGTCTTCAAGCAGCTGCTGCAAGCCGGCGGCATGGCCGTCATGCAGATCGACGCCACCCGGGTCGGCGGCGTCAACGAGAACATCGCGAACCTCCTGCTCGCGGCCAAGTTCGGCGTGCCGGTCTGCCCGCACGCCGGCGGCGTCGGGCTCTGCGAGGCGGTGCAGCACCTCTCGATGTTCGACTTCGTCGCCGTCTCGGGCAGCATGGACGGTCGCATGATCGAATTCGTCGACCACCTCCACGAGCACTTCGTGACCCCGGCGGTCGTCGAGCGCGGCCGCTACCTCGTGCCCGAGGCGCCCGGCGCCGGCACCGAGATGCACGAGGCCTCCGTGCACGAGTACACCTGGCGCGGCATCCGCCTTCGCGAGGTGCCGGCATGACCGACGTTGCCGAGACGGCCCCACTGCTCGACCTGCGCGGCGTGAGCAAGGGGTTCCCGGGCGTGCAGGCGCTCGACGACGTGAGCCTCGAGCTGCATCACGGCGAGGTGCTCGCCCTCGTCGGCGAGAACGGCGCCGGCAAGTCGACGCTCATGAAGTTGCTCGCCGGCATCTACACGCCCGACGCCGGCACCTTCCGCTTGAACGGCGAGGAGCTCGCGATCGAGGGACCGAAGCACGCGCAGGAGCTCGGCATCTCGATCATCCACCAGGAGTTCAACCTCATGCCCGACCTCACGGTCGCGCAGAACATCTACATCGGGCGCGAGCAGCGCGCCGCCGGGTTCTTCCTCGACGACCGGAGCCTCAACCGCCGCGCACGCAAGCTCTTCGAGGGCCTCGGGCTCGCACTCGACCCGAGCGAGCGCGTCGAGGAGCTCACCGTCGCGAAGCAGCAGATGGTCGAGATCGCGAAGGCCCTCTCGTTCGAGGCGAAGGTGCTCATCATGGACGAGCCGACCGCCGCACTGAACGACGCCGAGGTCGACGTGCTCTTCGAGCTCATCGGCCGGTTCCGCCGACCCGACACCGGGGTCATCTACATCTCGCACCGCATGGAGGAGCTGAACCGCATCTCCGATCGCATCACCGTCCTCCGCGACGGGCGCAACGTCGGCACTCGCGTCACGGCCGAGACCGATCAGCGCGAGGTCATCTCGCTCATGGTCGGTCGGGAGATCTCCGGCGAGCAGCGCCCCGTGCCGCGCATCCTCGACACCGCGCCGGTGCTCGCGGTCGAGGGCCTCAGCACGAGGTCGCTGCTCCGCGACGTGAGCTTCGAGGTGCGCGCCGGCGAGATCCTCGGCTTCGCCGGCCTCATGGGCGCCGGCCGCACCGAGGTCGCGAGGGCGATCGTCGGCGCCGACCCGCGCGAATCCGGCGAGATCCGCATGCACGGCAAGCCGGTCTCCATCGGCAACCCGGCCGAGGCGTCGCGGCACGGCATCGGCTACCTCTCCGAGGACCGCAAGCACCTGGGCGTGCTGCTCGAGCGGAGCGTGCGCGAGAACATCGTGCTCTCCGCGCTGCGCGACTACACGTCGGCGCTGGGCTTCGTCAACGACGCCCGCATCGAGGCGACCGGTCGCGACTACATCGACAAGCTGCGCATCAAGACCCCCTCCAGCGCGCAGCTCGTGCGCAACCTCTCCGGCGGCAACCAGCAGAAGGTCGTCATCGCGAAGTGGCTCGCGAAGGACTGCGACGTGCTGATCTTCGACGAGCCGACCCGTGGCATCGACGTCGGTGCCAAGGAGGAGATCTACGCCCTGCTGAAGAGCCTGGCCGAACAGGGGAAGGCGATCGTCATGATCTCCTCCGAACTGCCCGAGGTGCTCCGCCTCTCCGACCGCATCGCCGTCATGGCCCAAGGGCGGCTCACGGCGATCTTCGACAACGCGGATGCCACGCAGGAGAACCTCATGGACGCCGCAACCCGATTCTCGAGCGAAGGAACGATCGCATGACCAGCCCCACCGTGACGCCGCCGAAGTCGGATCGGTCCCCGTCCACCACGGCGTTCGCCGCGATCGACAAGGGGGCGCCCCGCTTCGCGCGCCTCCGCGGATCACTGCAGCAGCTCCTGGCGTTCGCGAGCCTCATCCTCATCGTCGTGGTCTTCTCACTCGCGAGCCCGCACTTCTTCACCGCCAACAACCTGGTCTCCATCCTCACGGCGGCGACGGTGACCGGCATCCTCGCCCTCGGCACGACGTTCGTGATCATCACGGGCGGCATCGACCTCTCGATCGGCACCGGCATGGTGCTCTGCGGCGTGATGGCGGGCGTCTTCCTCACCTACCTCGGATGGCCGATCTGGGCGGGCGTGCTCGCGACGATCGTCTTCGGCGGGCTCATCGGGATCGTCAACGGCGTGAACGTCTCGGTGCTCGGCATCCCGCCCTTCATCGCGACCCTCGGCATGATGCTCATCTGCGCCGGCCTCTCGCTCGTGATCTCGGGCACCAAGCCGATCTACTTCTCGGAGACCCCCGACTTCCAGTCGATCATGAACCTGTCGATCATCCCCGGTATCCGGTTCCCGATGGGCGTCGCGATCTTCATCGTCATGATCGTGATCGCCGCGGTGCTGCTCTCGAAGACGATCCTCGGCCGCTACACGTTCTCGATCGGCTCGAACGAGGCGGCGACGGCGCTGTCCGGTGTCAACGTGCGCCGCTGGAAGATCGTGATCTACACGCTCGCCGGACTCTTCGTAGGGCTCGCCGGCGTGCTGAGCGCCTCGCGGCTCTCCTCGGCGCAGCCGACGGGCGGCATGGGGCTCGAACTCGAGGCCATCGCCGCGGTCGTCATCGGCGGCACGTCCCTGCAGGGCGGCAAGGGATCGATCGTCGGAACCGTGATCGGCGCGCTCATCATGGCGGTGCTCACGAACGGACTGCGCATCATCTCGGTGCCCCAGGAGTGGCAGTCGGTCGCCGTCGGCATCGTGATCCTCGTCGCCGTGTACCTCGACATGCTGCGGCGCCGTCGATCCTGATCCATCCGCGGCCGGCAGCACGGGGCCGCGGAGGCAAGTAAACGCACCACCGAATCCGAACACCAAGGAGTGACATGTTCAAGAAGCGCACGATCGGCACCGTCGCCGGTCTCGTCGCGGCAGCCCTCGTCCTCGCGGGCTGCGCCGACAGCGGGTCCACGGGCGGCGACGATGCCAGCGGCGACAAGCCGTACGTCGCCCTCGTCTCGAAGGGCTTCCAGCACCAGTTCTGGCAGGCCGTCAAGTCCGGAGCCGAGCAGGCCGCCGAGGAGTTCGACGTCGAGATCACGTTCGAGGGCCCCGACACCGAGGCCGACGTCGACCAGCAGATCCAGATGCTGCAGACCGCCCTCGACAAGAACCCCGCCGCGATCGGCTTCGCGGCGCTCGACAGCCAGGCCGCCGGTCCGCTGCTGCAGCAGGCGAAGGACTCGAACATCCCGGTCATCGCGTTCGACTCCGGCGTCGACAGCGACATCCCGGTCACGACCGCCGCGACCGACAACCTCGCGGCCGCCGCCGAGGCCGCGAAGCACATGGCCGACGCCGTCGACCACAAGGGCAAGGTCGCCCTGGTCGTGCACGACCAGACGTCCGTGACGGGCCAGGAGCGTCGCGACGGGTTCGTGCAGTACATGGAGGACAACGAGCCCGACATCGAGATCGTCGACATCCAGTACGGCGGCGGCGACCAGGCGAAGTCGGCCGACCTCGCCAAGGCGATCATCGCCGCGAACCCCGACCTCGCGGGCATCTACGGCTCGAACGAGGGCTCGGCGATCGGCGTCGTGCAGGCCGTGAAGGAGCTCGGCATCGATCCCGCCACCCTCGCGGTCGTGGGCTTCGATTCCGGCAAGGCGCAGATGGACGCCATCCGCGACGGCCTGATGATCGGGGCGATCACCCAGAACCCCGTCGGCATCGGTTACGAGACGGTGAAGGCCGCCGTCGAGGCGATCGACGGCAAGGACCTGCCGAAGACCATCGACACGGGCTTCTACTGGTACGACTCGACGAACATCGACGACGAGGAGATCCAGGCCGTGCTCTACGAGTAGGGACGGTTCGCACGGAGGGGCGTCGACGCGGTCGGCGCCCCTTCGTCGTGCCCGGCGAGGTGGCCGGCCGCGGGCGGCCTGCCGCGAAGGCGCGCTGCTGACCTCGCCGACCGCGGGACGCGACGGCGTGGCCGCGGGACGGAACGGCGCGGCCGACGCGATGCGTGCGCGGTCAGAGGGCGGAGCGCAGCCAGTGCTCGACGCCGCTCACATGCGTCAGGGTGAGCGCGTGCGCGAGGTCGGCGTCGCCGATGGCGATCGCGTCGAGGATCGCGTGGTGCTCGTGGAGCGTGCGATCGACGGCGTTCTCTTCAGTGATGCCACGCCAAACACGGGCGCGAACGGTGTGGCCCGAGATCGAGTCGATGAGGCTCGCGAGGTAGGCGTTGCCCGTCGCCTCGGCGATGCCGCGGTGGAACTCGAGGTCGTGCGTCACGAGTCCCTCGACGTCGGTCGCGTCGTCGACGCTGGCCACCACGGTGCGCAGGCGTTCGACGGTCTCGGCGTCGACCTTGCGGGCCGCGAGGGACGCGGCCGCGGGTTCGAGGATGCGCCGCACCGCGAAGATCTCGAGGACCGATTGGTCGTCGTGCAGGTCGACCACGAAGGACATCGCCTCGAGGAGCAGGCGTGGCTCGAGGCTCGTCACGTAGGTGCCGTCGCCGCGCCGCACGTCGAGGACGCGGATGACCTCGAGGGCCTTCACCGCTTCGCGCAGCGACGACCGGGAGAGGCCGAGCCGCTCGCTCAGCTCCTTCTCGGGCGGCAGCCGATCGCCGGGAGCGAGCTCGCCCGCGAGGATCATCTCCTTGATCTTCAGGATCGCTTCGTCGGTGACGGCCATAGGGGCATCGTAGCGTGGCACCTGCGAGACATCCGATCTTTGCGAGCGCGGATGTCGCGGTGTCGAGGCCGCGCCTGCGGCCTCACGCCGCGCGCCAGAGGTGCATCGACGCGTAGCTGCGCCACGGCGCCCAGCGCAGGCCCGTCTCCGCGAGGTCGCGAGCGGAATGGGGGAGCCCGAGGTTGGCGGCGCCGTTGCGGAGCGCGAGGTCGCCCGTGAGCAGGACGTCGGGCGCGCCGGTGACGCGCATGGCGACGTAGCCCGCGGTCCAGGGGCCGATGCCCGGGACCTCGAGCAGGCGCGCCTCGAGGTCGTGCCGCTCGCGATCGGCGGCGACGACGAGTGCGCCCGAGGCGAGCCGGTCGGCCACGTCGACGATCGTGCGGATGCGTGCGGCGGGACCCCGGAGCACTGCTGCGCCGTGCTCGGCGATGGTCGCGGCGGTGGGGAAGAGGATCGCCGGCGCAGCGGCATCAGAGCCCACGGTCGTGGCCGCCGGGTCGGCGGGATCGGTGGACGCGGCGGGGCGGTCGACGCGCACGCCGAGGTCGTTCGCGAGGCGCCCGAGCGCGGTGCGGGCGGCGGCGACCGAGATCTGCTGGCCGATCAGCGCTCGGAAGACGAGCTCGTGCGGGTCGAGGCAGCCGGGCACGCGCATGCCGGGCACCAACGCGACGGAGCCTGCCAACGCGGGATCGGCCGCGAGCGCGGCGTCGATGGCGACGGCGTCGGCGTCGAGGTCGAAGAGGCGACGCACCCTGGCGACGAGCGGCGGGAGATCGCCGAGCCCGGCGAGCCGCGCCGTCACCTCGATGCTCGGCGACGCGGCGTCGCCGCCGGGCGCGAGATCGACGAGCGCGGGGCCGCCCGGCAACCCGAGGGTGCGGCGGAACGCCGGCCGCCCGTCGGCGGTCGTCGACGCCTCCTCGACGCCGACGACGGCACGCGCGGCGAGCCAGGCGAAGACGCCCGCGGCGTCGAAGGGCGCTCGCGCGGGCAGGCGCAGGCGCACGACGCCCGCGTCGGTCGCGCCGGTCCCGTGCCCGGACTCGGGCTCCGCGGCCGGGGCCTCGCCGGTGGCCACGAGGTCGGCGCGCCCGACGGGCGGGCGTGGGGCGCGCTCGCGGACCCGTGCGGCGGCGCGCACCTCGAGGGGACTGCGTTCGTAGACCTCGCGGATCGTGTCGTTGAACTGCCGGATGCTGCCGAACCCCGAGGCGAACGCGACGTCGGCGACCGGCAGGGTCGTCGAGGTGAGCAGCGACCTGGCCGTCTGCGCCCGGTGCGCCCGCGCGAGGGCGAGCGGCCCCGCACCGAGTTCGGCCGTGAGCACGCGCGTGAGGTGCCGCGGGGTGTAGCCGAGGCGCGCGGCGAGCCCGGGAACGCCCTCGCGCTCGACGAGCCCGTCGGCGATGAGCCGCATGGCGCGCGCCGCGAGGTCGTCTCGGAGGTTCCATTCGGGGGAGCCGGGCACCGCGTCGGGGAGGCACCGCTTGCACGCGCGCAGCCCCGCCTCGTGCGCCGCGGCCGCCGTGAGGTAGAAGGTCACGTTCGACGGCTTCGGCGAGACGGCCGGGCAGCTCGGCCGGCAGTAGATGCCGGTGGAGTGCACGCCCGTGATGAACTGGCCGTCGAAGCGCGCGTCGCGGGCCTGCATGGCGCGATAGCGCTCGTCGAACGTCGGGTCGGCGGTGCGGGATTCGAGTGCGGGCATGACTCCACCCTCGCACGCCCCGCCGACATCGACTCGCGGAAATCGGACATCACCGGCGACGCCTATGCTGGCGGCATGCCGCACGACGTCGTCTCCCAGCTCAGCGCCGCCCTCGGACCCGCGGTCACCATCGAGCCCGACGCGCTCGAGGCGACGCGCGAGGACCGCTCGGGGTGGCGGAGCGCCGTCGCGCCGCTGGCGCTCGTGCACGCGGCATCCGTCGACGACGTGCAGGCCGTCATGCGCATCGCGCACGCCACGGGCACGCCCGTCGTGCCGCGCGGCGCGGGCACGGGCCTCGCGGGCGGCGCCATCGCGAGCGCGGGCGCCGTCGTGCTCGACCTCTCCCGCATGCGCCGGGTGCTCGAGATCTCCGAGGCCGACGAGCTCGCGGTCGTCGAGCCGGGGGTGCTGAACGGCGACCTCAACGACGCCCTCGCGCCGCTCGGCCTCTGGTTCGCACCCGACCCCGCGAGCCGGGCGATCTCCTCGATCGGCGGCAACATCGCGACGAACGCGGGGGGCCTGCTCTGCGCGAAGTACGGCGTCACCCGCGAGTCGGTGCTCGGCCTCGCGGTCGTGCTCGCCGACGGGCGCCTGCTCCGCACGGGGCACCGCACCGTCAAGGGGGTCACCGGCTACGACCTCACGGCGCTCATGACCGGCTCCGAGGGCACGCTCGGCGTCATCGTCGAGGCGACGGTGCGACTCCGCCCGGCCGTCGCGGGCGAGGTGGTCACGGTCGCGGCGATGTTCCCCGACGTCGAGGCGGCCGCCGGGGCATCCGCCGCCGTGACGGCCGCGCGCCTCCGGCCCGCGATGCTCGAACTCATCGACGCCGCCGGGCTCGCGCGGGTGGCCGAGCACCTCGGCGCCGCAGCACTCGAGGGCACGCCGCTCGCGACGCTCGCCCCGGGCGAGACGTTCCTGCTGGCACAGGCGGATGCCGCCGGCGCGGCCGACGAGGCTGCGGCGATCGCGGCGATCTTCGCGCGGGCCGGCGGCCGCGTGACGACGTCGACGGATGCCGCGTCGGGCGACCGGCTCGTGGCGATCCGCCGCGCGATGCACCCCGCGCTCGCGTCCCGCGGCCAGGTGCTCATCGAGGACGTCGCCGTGCCGCGCTCGCGACTGCCCGAGATGTTCCGCGCGATCGAGCGCATCGGCGCCGCCCACGGGCTGGAGATCCCGACGCTCGCGCACGCGGGCGACGGCAACCTGCACCCGAACTTCGTGTTCGACGGCGACCCGGGCGAGGTGCCCGAGCACGTCTGGGCCGCGGCCGACGAGATGTTCCGCGAGGCGGTCGCCCTCGGCGGCACGCTCACGGGCGAGCACGGCGTCGGCGTCCTGAAGCGGCGGTGGCTCGCCGACGAGCTCGGCGAGGACTCGTTCGAGCTGCAGCGGGGCATCAAGGCGCTCTTCGACCCCACCGGCATCCTGAACCCCGGCGTCATGTTCGGGGGTGCGGCATGAGCGGCCGCGATCCCATGGGCGGGCCGACCCCCTACGGGTACCCGGGCGGTCCGGTGGTGAATCCGGAGCCGAGCCCGCACGTGCTCGCGCAGTTCGCCGCGCCGCCGCGCCGGCGCATCCGCGACGGACTCTTCGGCCCGATCGGCCTCGTCGTCGCCGCGATCGTGGGTGCGCTCGTGCTGGCCTACCTCGCGTGGGCCCTGGGCACCTCGACGCTCGTCGTCGGCACCCTGCTCGCCCTCGTGCCGCTCACGATCGTGCTGCTCGCGATCCGGTGGATCGACCGCTGGGAGCCCGAGCCGCGGTGGGCGCTCTGGTTCGCGTTCCTCTGGGGCGCCGCGGTCTCGGTCGCGATCGCGCTCATCGTCGACACGGGCGTGCAGTTGGCCCTGGCATTCGCGACCACGGGGCCCGACGACGCCATGCAGGCCGTCGTGCAGGCGCCGCTCGTCGAGGAGGTGGCGAAGGGCATCGGCGTGCTGCTCCTGTTCACCTTCTCGCGCAGCCACTTCGACGGCCCGGTCAACGGGCTCGTGTACGCGGCCACGGTCGCGGCGGGCTTCGCGTTCACCGAGAACATCCTCTACTTCGGCTCGTCCCTCATCGAGGGCGGCGGGGCGGCCCTCGGCGCCACGTTCGTGGTGCGCGGGCTGTTCTCGCCGTTCGCCCATGTGCTCTTCACGATCTGCACGGGCGTGGCGGTCGGCCTCGGCGCGCGACGCACGCGCGGCCCCGGCATCCTCGTGTGGTTCCTCGGCGGGCTCGCGTGCGCCATCGCGCTGCACGCGCTCTGGAACGGCTCGCTCACCTTCGCCGACGACGCGGTCGTGCTCTACCTGGTCGTCCAGGTCCCGATCTTCCTCGGCGCGATCGCGCTCACGGTGCTGCTCCGCCGCCAGGAGCGCACGATCACGCGCGACCGGTTGCGCGAGTACGCGGCGGCCGGCTGGTTCAACCCCGACGAGGTCGAGGGCCTCGCCACCGCGTCCGGCCGGGCGGCGGCCATCGCCTGGGGTCGGTCGCAGCATCCGCCGCGCACCGACCAGGTCAGGCGGTTCATCGCGGATGCCACGCGCCTGGCCTTCACCCGGCAGGCGATCGTGAGCGGCCGGGCCGACGAGCGGCGGCTCGCCGACGAGCGCGACCTGCTCGACCGGGTCGCGGCCGATCGGCGCGCGATCTCCGGCTGATGCGCGGAACGCGGGCGACCACGCCGAGGACTCTGCCGAACCCGCGCCTGGCGACCCACGGCCCGCTCATGTTCCACCAGTCGGGCGGATGCTGCGACGGAAGTTCGCCCATGTGCTATCCGGCGGGGGACTTCATCACGAGCGACGCCGACGTGCTGCTCGGCGAGCGGGCGGACCCGGAGAAGTCTGGATCGAACTAGTCGGCGAACTCGAAGTCGATGGTGATCTCGGGATCGACGCTCGCAACGATTCCCCGGTAGAAGACCTGAGCCTGCTCCTTCAGCGCCGCTTCGTTCTGGTCGATGTACGTCTGCTTGTTCTCGTCACTGAGAATGTTGTTGATCATGCGCGTCTGCACCGCGGGCGGTGCCAACCAACCGAGCGCGCCGTTGCTCTCCATGGGGTCTTCGAACACGGGATCGTCGAAGCCGATGCCGACGAATTCCGGAATCGTCACTCGGTACGACCCCGGTCCGTTCGGCTCGATCGTCACCTGGGATCCATCGATGCCGAGCTTGGCGTCGAACCTGTACTGGATCAGCGTCGTCCTGTCGATCGCGTCTACGGCCATGCCGAGAATCTCACCGTCATCGTGATGCCTTGTGACGCCTTCGATGTGAAGGCTGAGCAGGGCAACCTCCTGCACGCTGGTCACCGACTGGATCACCTGTGAATCGCGTTCACTCGAACTGCTGGTGAACAGCGAACCGAGTGCGAGAGCGTTGAGTCCGCCGGCGGCGAAGGCGGAGCCGGTGCCCGCGACGAACACCGTGATGACGAGGATGACCGGCCACAGCAGCACCCTCGCCTTGAAAAACCTCATGGGGTCCGGTCTCCAACCTCGACGTCGACGCGACCTCGGAACTCCGCTCGGTGGACCTCCGAATCGCACCGGAGCGTCAGGCCATCTCGAACCCTATACGCGGGCATCGGGACCATCCGCGTCTCCCGTACCCCAATTACGGGGACAGCGCGGGCGGTTTCCGATCCTGCAATCGCCTCCCGGAGGCAAAAGAAACTCGCCGCCCTGCGGTGTGGCAATGCCGACGACTCAGCGGGGCGACGAGTTCTTAGGAGACCAGCGTGCGTCATGTTCGCAGTCAGCGCAAGAGGGGGGTGGACGCTTGTCCGTGACCGGTCGCTCCGATTGGATGGAGGACATGACTGACACGAACAGCAAGCCCGAGGTCGACGCTCCTGAGGGTCCGGCCCCCGTCGACCTCATCATCGAGGACATCGTGGTGGGCGACGGCGCCGAGGCGACGCCCGGCTCCACGGTCGACGTCCACTACCTCGGTGTCGAGTACGACACCGGCGACGAGTTCGACTCCTCGTGGAGCCGCAACCAGTCGATCAACTTCCCGCTGCAGGCGCTCATCGCCGGCTGGCAGGAGGGCATCCCGGGCATGAAGGTCGGCGGACGCCGCAAGCTCATCGTGCCCCCGCACAAGGCGTACGGCCCCGCCGGCGGCGGCCACCGCCTCTCGGGCCAGACCCTGATCTTCGTGATCGACCTGCTCGGCGTGAGCTGAGCCCGAGCGACACCTGAACCATCCGGAGGCCGGCGGGCGAACCCCGCCGGCCTTCGTCGTGCCCGCCCGTCGCGCGGCCTTCCTGATCGCAGCCCGTGCCGCGGTCGGCGTTCGGACCGCGGCATCCGCTCGGCTACGATCGGCGGGTGCCGATGACGTTCACTCCCTACCTGGTGCTCTGCGCCGCCCACCTCGTCCTCCTCGAGACCGGGCCCGACTGGGCGGTGACCGGCTCGAAGGCGCTGCTCATGCCGCTGCTCGCGCTCGGCGTCGTGCTCGCGGCGCGGTCCGCCGGCGCGAGGTCGCCGTGGCTGCTGCTCCTTGCGATCGCCCTCTCGTGGGCGGGCGACGTCGCCCTGTCGTTCCCGGGGATGTTCGTCGTCGGCCTCGGCGCGTTCCTGCTCGCGCACGTCGCGTACATCACGGTCTTCCTGCGGATGCCGGGCGGTCGCCGCCGCCCGCCGCTTTGGACGCTCGTCTACGTCGCGTGGTTCGCCGGATTCCTCGTGCTGCTCGGTCCGCACACGGGCGTGCTGTTCGTGCCCGTCGCCGTGTACGGCCTCGTGCTCGGCCTGATGGCCGCGTTCGCGGCGAGCCGCGGACCCCTGATGGCGGTCGGCGGCGCGCTCTTCGTCACCTCGGACTCGGTGCTCGGCCTCGGTCGGTTCCTGCCCGGCTACGAGTTCGCGCTGCACGACCTCACGGTCATGTCGACCTACCTCGCGGCGCAGCTGCTCATCTCGCTCGGGGTGCTCGCGGCGCTTCGCGCTGCGGCTCCGACGTCTCGCGAACCCGGTCGACCAGTTCCCGCCACGGCCCGGTGAGCTGACGCTCGGCGAGCGTCGCCTCGGCGGCCTTCAGCGGGGGCACCCCCTGCTCGGCCGGCTCGCACCGGATGTCCCACGTGAACCGGTCGGGCTCGGGCGGCGCCGCGGGCACGTCGTTCCACGGGATCTCCTCGATGAGCACGAACCAGTCGTCGGCGTCGGGCTGGTCGTCGACGCGGACATGCCACGTCAGGCGGATGCCGGCGATGCCGCCGCTGCGCGCCACGAAGACGTCCATGCTGCCCAAGGTACCCCTCGCAGGGCTACGCCGACAGCACGCCGACCTCTTGCCAGCCCTCGCGGACGGCACGGTGCTCGGTGGAGTCGGCACCGAAGCGGAGCTCGGCCTGCCTCACGGTCTCGTCGGCGAACTGCTCGAACGTCGCGTCTTGATCGAGGTTGCCTGACGTGAGCGTGTCGTACCAGATGCGCCCCACGCTCTCCCAGGCGAACCCGTCGATCTGCCGCGCCGCGAGCGCGAACGCGCGGTTGGGGATGCCCGAGTTCACGTGCACGCCGCCGTTGTCGTCGGTGGTCTCGATGAAGTCGCGCATGTGCGCCGGCTGCGGGTCGCGGCCGAGCACGTCGTCGTCGTAGGCGGTGCCGGGCTCGAGCATGGACCGCAGGGCCCGCCCCTGCACCTCGTCGGTGAAGATGCCCTCGCCGATGAGCCACGTGGCGGCGGTCGCGTCTTGTCCGAGCGCGTACTGCTCGACGAGCGCGCCGAACGCGTCGGAGACGTGCTCGTTGAGCGCCCCCGACTGGCCCTGGTAGCGGAGTCGGGCGGTGTGCTCGGTGACGCCGTGGGCGAGCTCGTGCCCGATGACGCTGAGCGAATCGGTGAAACCCCGGAACACCTCGCCGTCGCCGTCGCCGAACACCATGCGCTCGCCGTCCCAGAAGGCGTTGTCGTAGGCGCGGCCGAAGTGCACGGTGGCCTCGAGCGGCATGCCGGCGCCATCGATGGAGTCGCGGCCGAACACGCGGTCGAAGAGGCGATGCGTGTCGCCCAGCCCGTCGTAGGCGTCGTCGACGGCCTCGTCGCCCGTGTCGCGCTCGCCCTCGCGGCGCACCAGGCGGCCGGGAAGCACCTCGCGCCCCTCGGCGTCGGAGATGCGCCGGTCGGGCTGGGAGGGGGCGTCGGGCAGGGCGCTCGGCTGGTCGGGCACGTCGGGCACGATGAGCGGCCCGAGGTGCGCCGGCGGCTCGCGGAGGAGGGCCCGGCGGGCGGCCTCGGCGGCGAGTGGGAACCGCGGCTCCCCGGCCTCGGCGATGCGGTCGAGCAGGTAGGGCGGAACGATCGTCGGCATGCGTCGATGCTCGCACCCGCCGCCGACATCTCGGGGAACGGCGCGCGGCGCGCGCCGCCCGAATAGGCTGGACCGGTGACCACCTCCCCGCTCCTCGGCCTCCTGCTCGACGTCGACGGCCCCATCGCGAGCCCCGTGACGCGGTCGATCGCGATCCCGTCGATCGCGCGCGACCTCGCGATGCTCGCGAACGCCGGCAACCCGGTGATCTTCAACACTGGCCGATCCGACGCCTTCATCGCCGAGCAGGTCGTGCCGCCGCTGCTCGCCGCCGGCCTCGAACCGGTCGCGCCGGTCTGGGCGATCTGCGAGAAGGGCGCCGTCTGGGCGGCCATCGACCAGGACGGCCTCGGCGAGGTGTTCGTCGACCTCGACCTCGCGATGCCCGCCGACTTCGCCGCCGACATGCGCGCGTACGTCGAGGAGCACTTCGACGAGTTCGCGTTCTTCGACGGCACCAAGCGCGCCATGGTCTCGGTCGAGCAGCACGTGCACGTGGCATCCGACGACTACCTCGAGGCGCAGCCGCGCTTCGACGCGCACGCGCACGACACGCTCGCCGCGCGCGGGTTCGGCACGGTCCGCGAGGGCGATGAGCGACCGGATGCCGCAGGGCGCGTGCACTGGCGCATCGACCCCACGATCATCTCGACCGACATCGAGTCGGTGCGCCTCGGCAAGGACCTCGGCGCCGAGCGCGCCGTCGCACTGCTCGCCGAGCGCGGCATCCGCCCGCAGCACTGGCGCACCATGGGCGACTCGCGCGGCGACTACCGCATGGCCGACTGGCTCGCCGAGCGCGGCGAGTCCGTGCGGCACGTCGACGTGCGGCCGGCCGAGGGCATCCCGGCGACCGCGTACCCAGTGCTCACGGCGGGGGAGCTCATCCACGACGAGGCCGGGGCGGTCTTCCTCTCCCGCTGGGCCGAGGCCTCGCGCCGCGGCGACCTCGCCGACGACGAGTAGCGGGCAGCGGATGCCGCGCGCGAACGTCTCAGCCGACACCGCCGACGTCGCCGCGCTGCGGACGCATCCGATCGCCCTGCTGCCGGCGCTGCTCGTCTGCGGCGCCGCGGTGCTGCTGTTCGGGTTCCTGCTGCCGGTCGCGGGCTACGCGATGCTCGCCGTCGGGCTCGTGGTCGCGTGGCTGTGCGACCGCTCGGGGCGCACCGAGCGGCTGCTCGCCGACCTCGCGCTCATCGCCATCGGCCAGGTCATCATCTCGACGGCGTCGATGAAGGCCGACCTCAGCGACACGGGCATGGTGCGGTTCGCCGTCGTGCTCGGCCTCGCGGTGCTCGTGCCGTTCCTCATCTCGAGGTTCGTGTACCGCGAGCGCACCATCCGCTTCCCGTGGCGCACCGGCCGTCGCTGGAACCGCACGCAGTGGCTCTACCTCATCTTCGTGACGCTCGCGGGCTGGCTCATCCTGCCGTTCTACTTCATCACCTCGGGCGTCTACCAGAACTGGCCGACCGTGACCGAGCCCGACACGATCGCGCGCCTGTTCGTCGGCGTCGCCGCCGTGGGCACCTGGGACGAGCTCTTCTTCATCTGCACGGTCTTCGTGCTGCTGCGCCGCCACTTCCCGTCGTGGCAGGCGAACCTGCTGCAGTCGATCGTCTTCGTCTCGTTCCTCTGGGAGCTCGGCTACCAGTCGTGGGGGCCGCTGCTCACCATCCCGTTCGCGCTCATCCAGGGCTACACGTTCAAGCTCACGAAGTCGCTCGGCTACGTGTTCACGGTGCACATGCTCTTCGACGCGGTCGTCTTCGCGGTCATCGTCTACGCGCACACGGGCTGGCCGGCGATCTTCCTGCTCGCGCCGTAGCGTCGCGCCGCGCCCCTTGCGCGCCTCGCGGATGCCGCGGCATCCGCCGTTCGACGGAGACGCGGAATCCGCACTGCGGGGGATCCGCCCGACCCCTGATGGGTGGTGGCATGGACGTATGACCGACGACGTGCGCTCCGCCACACCCGACCAGCCCCTGCCCGCGCCGATTCCGGCCGTTCGGGCGATGCCGGCGGCGCCCCCGGCATCCGCACCCGCCCCGATGGGCCCCGCCGATCGCCGGCGCGCGGCGGCCGATCGCCAGCGCGCGAAGAACGCCGACCGCGGGCAGATCTTCCCCACGAGCGTGCCGTGGGTCGCGGTCGCGGTGTTCACGCTGATCGCGTGCGGCGCCGGATGGCTCGTCGTGCTGCCGGTCTGGCTGAGCGGCGAGGGCCTGACCGACCCGCTCTTCGGCCTGCTCGCGCTGGCCCTCATGTACACGCCCGCGCTCGCCACGGTCGTGGTGGTGCTGTGGGTGCGCCGGCCCGCGAACATCCCGCGATACCTCGGGCTCTCGCCGATCCGGCCCGCCGGACGCACCTGGCTGTTCGTCGCGATCGCCTTCGTGCTCTTCACCGTGCTGCCGCTGCTGGCGATGCTGCTCGGACAGGCGATGGGGCTCATCAGCCTCGACTTCGCCGGCCTCAGCGGCATCACGGCCGCCTTCGAGGCGTCAGGCGGGGTGGCGATCGACCCGGCCACGGTCGTGCTCATCACGCTCGTGACGCTGCCGATCGTCACCGTCGTGAACAGCGCCGCCGCATTCGGCGAGGAGATCGGCTGGCGCGGCTGGCTGCTTCCCTCGCTCCGGCCGCTCGGCACGGTGCCCGCGCTCGTGCTCACGGGCGTCATCTGGGGCCTCTGGCACTCGCCGATCATCCTGCTGGGCTACAACTACCAGCGCACCGACCTGCTCGGCGTGCTCGCCATGGTCGTCTTCTGCGTGCTCACGGGCGTCGTCGTCGGATGGCTCCGGCTGCGCTCGGCGTCGGTGTGGCCCGCGGTGATCGCGCACGGCGCGATCAACACCGCGACCGCGCAGTGGCTCATCTTCGTGCACGCCGACGACCTGCCCGTGGGGCCGTGGGGCACGATCCTCGGCTGGCCCGGGTGGATGCTGCTCGTGGTCGTGATCCTCGCGCTCGTGCTCACGCGCCAGTTGTGGAAGCAGGCGACGCCGGGGCTCACGATGGCCGAGGCGCGGGTGGATGATCGCAGCGTCTGAGGGAGTGGCGGGGTCTCGATGGCTTCGCTCCTCGACCGGCGGGTCTCGAGCGGCTTCGCTACCCGACCGCCCCCGACGCGGCCGGCGGGGTCCGCTCGATGGATGCCCCGCGGCCGGCGAGCCAGTCGAGCAGCACGGTCGCGTGGTTGACCTGCTCGTCGCGCGCGCCGAAGAGCAGCGTCACCCGATCGTGCTCCGTGCCGAGGGCGATGAGCGCCGCGGCGGCCGGGTTCTCGTCGAGCTCTCGCCGGTACCGGGCCGCGAACTCGTCGAACCGCGCGGGGTCGTGGTGCCATTCGGTGCGCAGTTCAGGGGAGGGGGCGATGTCCCTGTTCCACTGGTCGAGCTCGGCGCGCTCCTTGCTCACGCCGCGCGGCCACAGCCGATCGACCAGCATCCTGAACCCGTCGGATGCCTCGGGCGCGGCGTAGATGCGCTTGACCGCGAAACTCATGGGGGCCGTGCGGCTCAGCGCTCGGGCCGCTTGCGCAGTCCGAAGACGACGAGCGCGATGCCGACCACGATGATGACCGGGCCGAGCACCGCCCACAGGAGGGAGCCCGACATTGCACTGCCGCCGATGACGCCGTAGCCCTGGAGCATGAAGACCACGCCCATGAGGCCGACGATCACACCGAGCACGACCAGAATCACTCGCATGGCGGCAGCATCTCGCAGGTTCGGCCCCGCCGCAAGGGTCGAATGGCCGCGGGGCGGCCGCGCGGCATCCGCTCTGGTAGACTCTTCAGGTTGCCGTGAAACGGCCGCGCATCAAGAGAGCCCAGGCATCCTGCCCCGGGCAGCGCGCAACGAAGAGAGAGGGGATCCCATCTATGGCACTCGAAGCAGACGTCAAGAAGGCGATCATCGAAGAGTACGCGACCCACCCCGGTGACACTGGATCCCCCGAGGTCCAGATCGCGCTCCTCACGAAGCGAATCAAGGACCTCACCGAGCACCTGAAGGAGCACAAGCACGACCACCACTCGCGTCGTGGCCTGCTCCTCCTCGTCGGTCAGCGCCGTCGTCTCCTCGGCTACCTCGCCGATGTCGACATCAACCGCTACCGCAAGCTCATCGAGCGTCTCGGCCTGCGCCGCTAAGCAGCACCCTGCCGCATTCGTGCGGCGCTGCGGCTCTCGTTGATACCGCGAGCTTCTTGCGAAAGCCCCCCGCCCGCTCTTCGGAGCCGGCCGGGGGCTTTCGTCATTCCGATGAGCCCCCATTCTGGGGGTAGTTGTCTGTCGGTTGACCGCCAGTTTCGGTGAAACGATGGATCGTGCCGTTCGAGGCATACGAATCAATCTCGTTCACAGTGGTATCGGACGTGTAGCAGCTATTGAGGTGAAGTCTGCTTCTCGAGCGGAACTCGCCTCCCTCGCGTCACTTGGAGTCGACCTTGTCGTTCGAACACGCCGCACCCGCGGCCAGAGTATCGGGGTCGACCCCTCCGGTTCCGGTGCGTCAACCGGCGGGTTCGTCCCTCTACGGACCCACGCCGCGAGCGAGCCGAGTCCCGCTCATCGTCGGTGGGGTCGCGATGCTCGCCGGACTCATGGTGTTCGTGATCGAACTGGTCGTCTCCGTGCCGCAGCAGCTCGGCCCGATCACGCTGCCGCTCATCACCGGGCCGTGGGTGTGGCTGTCTTTCGTCGGATACCTGTTCGCCCCGATGCTCGTCATCGTCGCATTCGGGCGTGACCGCATTCTGCAGCGTCGTGCCGCCGTGCATCCCAACTTCGCGCCGCGCCGCGACTATTCGCGGACGCTCCGCATACTCGCGATCGTCTCGTGGCTGCTCGGAATCTGGCACGTCGTCAACATCGCCTACGCCATTGCATCCCTCATCGCCGACGGGGCGGCGGCATGAGAGGCGTGACACGCATCGGCTCCATACTTGCGGCGGCGGCAGCTATGGTGCTGATACCGATCGGCGCCGCCGGGGCGGCGACCGACGACGGCACGTTGACCCCCCATGACCAGGAGAAGATCACCGAACTGCGGAGTTGCCTCGCCCCTGCAGACGGGGCAACGCGCACCCTCGAGGTCTACTACCTCACGGATGCCTCGGGAAGCCTCTTCGCCGAACATGACGATCATCCTTCCGACCCCGAGTTCGTGCGTGCGGACGTGCTCGGCAACAGCCTCACGCAGGTCGCGACGTTGCCCGGTGTCAGCTCCCGATACGCTTCGGGGTACTTCGGCACGGGCTTCGTGCCAGGCACCGCGTGGACGGGCGTGACGCCCGCGAGCGGTGGAGCGCTCGCCAACGAAATCCGAGCACAGGAGAGCCTCGGCAGCACCGACTGGGCGGCCGGGCTGACCGGGGCATCCGATGCCTTCACGGCCGTCGACTCTACCGATGGATGCAAGCTGCTCGTCTGGCTCACCGACGGTCGTCTCGACCTCGGCGATCCTGCCGACACCGCGAGAGCCCGCGCCGAGTTGAAGAGCGACGACGGTCCGCTACAGGCGCTCGACGACGACGACGTCACCACCATCGGCGTGATGCTCAATCGCGAAGGCAGCGATTCCGCTGCGGCGGCCGACGAGATGCGGCCGCTGGTCGAAGACACTGCCGACGGCATCTTCCTAAATGCGCACGGCCCGAGCGACCTCGCATTCCTATTCATGAAGCTGGGCGCTCAACTTGCGGGAGGCGCGGAAGGCGAACTCGACGCCGACGGGGGGTTCTGGATCGACCCCGGTGTCTCGCGGTTCGTGCTCGCGTCACCGCAGAGCGGCGTGCTCACCAAGCCCGACGGTACCGTTTGGCAGTCGGGCGCCAGCGGCACGGAGGCCGTCATCGGCGGGGCGACCCAGATCACGCAGACGATCGACGTCGGCATGGACGTCGGTAAATGGCACTGGACCGGCGCAGGCGGCGGCATCGTCTATCGATTCAGCGGGCTCGCACTCACGATGGATCCGGAAAACGCGCTCGTCGTCGGCGACGCCCGCGGGCTTGAAGGCAAGGTCATCCGGGTCGCGGACGACGGCATGGCGACGCCGCTCGACCTCGACGACTACGAGTTCACGATCGATATCACGGCGATCGACGGAGCGACGGCGAAAATCGGGCCAGAGAATGTCGCAGCCGACGGTTCCTTCACTGTGCCGTGGTCGACCCCGACGGACGAAGACGACCTCAACACGGTCGCACGCATCACCGATCTCACGACAGTCGGGCACGACCTTCGCCTCGAAGACGTCGTCTCGCAGCCGCAGACGGTGAAGGTCAAGGCCGTGTCGGCATTCCCGACGGTCGAGCTCGTTTCGGTGTCGCACATCGCCGGCACGCACGGCGTTGCCGAGATCGAGGTGCGTCTCACGGCACCGGTTAATGGCATGGGCAGTGTCATGCTTCCCGCACCGCCAACCGCCGACCAGATCACCGACACCGCTCCTGCCGACCGATCGGCGACCTGGGACGCGGACGGCCCCGACCAGACCGACATCGAGCTGGCTGCCGGTGAATCCAAGGTGGTCACGTACACCCTCGCGAACTCCGAGAGCGCAAACGCCGACGCGAGCTTCTCTCTCGACTTCACCACATACGACGCAGACCAGACCGATCACGGCGTGCAGCTCGACGTCACCGTGCCGACGACGAAGCCGTTCGACCTGGCACAGTTCGGCTGGCTCCTGGTGATCCTGCTTGTCGTCGGCACCCTGCTGCCGCTGGCCGCGCTCTGGGCCATGAACCGCCAGGCGGCGAAGATCACCACCGGGCGCAACCTGTTGCGTGCGGAGTTCCCGGTACGGTTGACAGCCGATGGACTCACAGGGACCGAGATCGACCTGCGCTCGGAGGAAGTCGGCGCCGACCATTTCAAGAACGAGCCGCCACGCGAAGCCGTGAAACGGCTCGATGACCCGGTGCTCGGATCGCTCGTCGCGCTGACGCCGAAGTCGCCGTTCGGTGACCCGTGGTTCGAGATCCGTCCGCGTCCCGGATTCCGGGTGTTCGCCCCCGATGCGCAGGGCAGCGTCGCACGCCGCGGCGTGTACGTGGGAGGTGGGGCCGCGCCGTTCGGCGGTGTGTTGGGCCGGGTTTGGGCGCTGATCGTGCCCGAGGCCGAGCTCAGCGGAAAGACGGCGAACGAGGCGGTCATCGGCACGCTCGTGGTGTACCAGGTGAGTCGCGCAGGTGCAGACCAGTTCAGCGCTCGCCTGTCCGAAGTGCTGCAGACGAAGCTCACGGCCAAGCTGGCGGCCGCACGGGCGTCGTTGCAGAACGCGACGACTGCGACGACTGCCTCGAGTGCACCCGGAGCACTCAGAGAGCCACCGCCACGTGACGATGCGTCCGCTCCGATCCCGCAGAGGACATTGAGCTCCGGTCGGGGATCCGAAGGACCCCCGCCACCGCGTTCCAACGACGATCGCGCAGCCGGAGGCACTGGACGTGCTGCCGCACCCACGCGATCGGGTGCACCGACAGGGGCTTCACCGTCGCGATCCACGCCGACACCGTCGACCGATCCGGAACAGAGACCGAGGGGTGCCCCGCCACGCGACCGATCCTCATCGCCGACGACCGGGGCTGACGGACCGCCCCCTCCACCTCCGCCGCGTCGCCGCAGCTGATTCAGTTCACACGAGATCCACCTGAGAAAGTAGGTCCACATGCTTCGCCCGTTCCTCGTCATCGGTGTCGGCGGTTCCGGCGGCAAGACGCTTCGCGGCCTGCGCCACGCGCTCGAACTTCGCCTCCAACAGGCCGACTGGAAGGGCGGTCTTCCGACAGCGTGGCAGTTCCTGCACATCGACACGCCGACCTCGCAGGACGGCACCGACTTCGTGCTGCCCTTTCTCCCGCCTTCTGATTACCACGGGCTGATCGCATCGGGCGCGACCTACGAGACGGTCTATGGGTCGGTCGTGCACGGGCAGCGCCTCGCTGCAGACGTCGTCGACGACGTGAAGCGCCAGCTTCCCGACTCCGGTCGTGTTCCGGTGACGGTAGCGAAGGGGGCGGGCCAATTCCGCGCGGTCGGACGCACCGTCGTGCTCTCCAAGCTCGCGGATGTCTCGGCCGCAGCTCGCCGGGCGATCGACCGGATGACCGCGGCCGATGCGCTCGGCGAACTCGAGACGCTCGGCGAGCGACTTGGGGCGAAGCCGCGGGCCGGTGCTACACCGAGTCCGACCGTGATCGTCGCATCGTCGATCGCCGGCGGTTCCGGTGCGGGCCAGTACCTCGACGTGGTCGAGGCCGTGAAGGAGGTTGCCAAGACGCATGACTGGGCGCACAACATCTTCAGCATGTTGTACGCACCGGATGTCTTCGATCAGGTCTCGGGTTCTGCCGGGATCCCGTCGAATGCACTCGGCACCGTTGCCGAGACCATGGCCGGGTTCTGGACCAAGGCCCCATCTCGCTCGACGCTCGAGATCTTCAAGTCGCGCGGACTCCAGCCCTCTTACGGCGGTGCGCGCGATCGAGTCGGCGCTGCGTATCCATTCATCGTGGGCCGTCAGAACTCCAAGGTGGCGTTCCCGAGCCAGGGGTCCGTGTACTCCGCGGTCTCGACGAGCGTGGCGGCATGGATGACCGATGACAAGGTGCAGGGCGAAATCGACGAGTATGCGGTCACGAACTGGAACGCGAACACCGGGGCGAACGTGCTGCCCGACAATTCTCGCCTGATGTCGCCGCTCGACCAGACCCCGCCATTCTCGGCCATCGGCTTCGGCCGAGTGACTCTCGGTCGCGAGAAGTTCCTCGACTACGCGGGCGAACGGTTCGCCCGCAGTGTCGTCGACCAGATGCTCTACGCCCACATCGAAGACGACCGAATGTTGAAGGAGCGCACGCAGGGCGAGTGGGTCGACTTCGGCGCGAGCCGCGCGCTCGAGGGCTTCATCAGGGCCAGCGGTCTTGATGAAGAGACCGAAGATCGGAACGACGTCATCGACGCATTGCGCGCGTTGCCGCAGATCCGTGCGCTCGGCGACGAACTCAATGCCGCGATCCGTGCCGATATCAACACCCCCGGGTCGCTCGACGCCAAGACGGGTGGGCTCTCGCAGGGCGAGTGGGTCGAGCGGATCATATCGTCGTACTCGGCGCGCGAGCGTTCCCTGCTCGAGCAGGACCGCGGCAATCGTGGTGTCAAGTTCACCGAATGGGTCGACCAAACCCCCGAGCGCGTGCTCTCCCTCGTCGAGCAGTACGTCGCCACCGTCGGCCTTTCGGTCACCGTCGAACTCCTGCGTCGTCTCTCAGGCAGCGTGAAGACTGCCGCCGAGCAACTCGTGAGCGAGGCCGAGACGAACCGCGGCTGGGCACGTCGACTGCGCGGATTCGTGAACGAGGAGCTGGCTGCGGCTCCCGATATCGCGGCGATCAGACCCGAGAGTGATGTGTGGCTGAACGCGGTCGAGCGTGCGGTTCAGGGCCTCGAATGGCAGTCCGAGGCCGCCCTGCGCGAGTCGGCCTCAGTACTGCTCACGGAGTTCCGGACCGAGTTCCTCGATCCGCTGGCCGATGCGTTGACCGAGGGGCGACAGTCTCTCCTCGCTCACGTCACGGAGGGCACACGCACTGACGGGCGCGAGAACGACTATGAGCAGTGGCCGACGAGGAACAGCCGATCCGTGCCTCGTAAGTATGAGCCGTCGCCCAACGAGCGTCTCCTCGTGGAGCACAGCGAGTATCCCGCAGAGTTCGACCGTCTCGTCGCGGCATCGTCGCTCCAAACGCGATCCGACGACGCGATGTTCGATGTCATGACGAGTCTCCTCATTGGCGTCGATGGTGCCGACGGTGAGGCGGGCATGATGCGCCGCGGGCCCCGACTCATCAGTTACCCGCGCAGCTGGCGCCCTGCGGCCACGGCCGCCGTCGGCGAGAAGACGAGCGCACAGCGTCCGCGATTCCAGTTCGAAGACGACCCGGCGGAATACATCGTCCGGGCGAAGCAGTGGATGCAGCGCGAGGGAACGACGTTCCACGCCTACATCACCGAAGACCTCTCGACGTATTTCGATGAGGAGCGGGTGGGCGCGGGCGAATTCAAGCAACGCAAGGACCGATTCCGCGAGCAGTTGACGGCCGCCCTCGGTTCGAGTGAGCCGCTCGTGAAGCTCAATCCCGGGCTCCTGTCCGAGGTGCACGGAAAGGCGATCGGTGACGGCGTGCGCACGGTGTTCAGCTCCATCCCGTTCGCGGCCCACAGCGACCTCTATGAACTCACCAAGTCGGTCCTGGCGTCCCAGGGCTACTGGGATGAAGCGCAGTCGCCAGGATGGTTCAAGGACGTCAAGGTCAGCTCGCTCGAGATCTTCGCGATGCTCGGGTACCCCTACCAGCCGATCGTGATGGACTCAGTGATGGCGCCGATCGCCAAGTCCTGGCTGGCAGAGTCGAACACCCAGGACAGTCGCGCGGCGTTCTGGAAATGGAAGCGTTCGCGCCTGCTCCGCGAATCGGCACCTGCTGCACCTGAGGTATTCGATCAGATGGTCCGCGGATGGTACGTGGCAAAGGTGCTCGGTCTGCTCGAGGTCGATGACAGCAACCAGCAGCGAGGACCGAAACTGTCGATCTGGGACCCGCAGCGCCGTAGCCGCGCCGATTTCCCGCATCCGTTGCTGTCGGGCGTCGAGGTTCAGCCGCATGACTTCATCGGCGTCGTGATGGAATCGCTCACCGTCGCGCTCGCGCTGTCGAATGGGGCCGGCTCGCTCGAACCGTTGCGGGCGTACCACCAGCTCATGGATCTCGGCGGACGCGATCGGCAGCTCGGCATAGCGCTCAGAGGCTGGATCGAGGCGGGCCGGGTCCTCGACGGCGCGCCGACGCCGGGTGCCGACCGTGCCGGTACGTCAGATGAGGGCATGCGTGCGCGTCAGGCCAAGGTCGCGGAATACCTGCTGCACGACGAGCGCCAGAGGTTCCGCGAGGACGTGGTCGACCAGGAGCCGGGTGTGTCCGTCTACGCATATCCGGTGAGCTGGGAGATCCGCGACACGGTGCTGTCGGCACTCGACGCGCTCGTCGACGCCGTCAGGGAACTCCGCGAACCCAGATCGGGCGTCTGATGAGTGCCGTGGTCGAAGCCGATCCCGCGCTCGTCATCATCGTGCTGCCGGGCGGCGCAGAGGGTGCAAGCCTGCTCGAACTCGCACGGGACTGGACCAGTTTCGGCTATTTGGGGCGGACATTCTGGGTGCGCCCCGAAGACGTCCAACGACGTGGAGACGCGCCGCCCGTTGTTCCGGCCACAGTCTTCGGACGCGATCTCGGTGGTGCGCTGAAGGAGGTCCATCGGGACCTGTTCCATCTGATGGCGACCCGTTCGCTGCACCGCATCACGCTGCTCACGGTGCGCTCCGCACGTCCCGATCAAGCGGGGGATGCCGCTCAGGACTCGATACGACGCACGATCACCGAGTATGTGCAGCACGCCGTGCCGAAGGAGCCGGTCGGCTCCACGGCCGCGAGCCTCCGGATCGACCTGTCGAGGGTGACGTTGATCTGCGCGCCGACGGAGTTCACGTTGAAGGAGCGGGTCGACTGGGTCGCGGGCGATGACACGCTGACGGTCGTCGCGTCGCCGGAGGATCGCGCAACGCCGTGGTCGGGCGATGCGTTCGTGCGCGACGATGAGCGGTTCGAAGCATTCGTGCTGATGCATGCGGTGACGGCCGTCGGAGCGTGGATCGGACTCCCGTACGGACTGCCCGAACTCCTCGAACGCGACCACTCCGCCACCACCGGCGTCTGGCTCACCCGCGTGTTCGTCGGAGGCATCGTGACCACGACGCTCGAGAACGCCGCGACACTCGACGTGGTGCGATCCGCGGCCGACCCCGACTCGCGGATCGTTGATCCGTACAGTGGCGTGCTCGCCGACGGTACTGCGCCGATCCCGCATCGCGATGTCGCCAGGTATCGCGAAGCGATGGTCCGTGCTGCGATCGACTACGACGGCGCGGTGCTGCGATATCGAAGGCAGGATGCCGAGCCGTCCGCGGAACGCCCGAGGATCTCGCCGAGCAGGCAGTGGCGCGCGTTCGTCGGGTTCTGCAGAGCAGTCCTCGCCGGCTCGCCGGCAGCCTGGTGGAGTTACGTCCGCCGCGGTTTCGCGCGGATGCTCGGGCGCCGGCTGCAGGGCGATGATCGCGGACTGTACGTGGTCGACGGCGAACTCGATCGGCTCGATCAGCAGGATCGGATGATCGCGGATGCGCTCGCGAACGTCAGGTCGCAGCAGGCCGATCTCGGGATCTCCCTCGAACTCCCGGTCCCGGCGGCAGCGGCCGGCTCGACTCCGATGCTCTGGTCTGCCTTGCGGCAGGCTGTGTTCGGTGCGCTCGATGGCGGCGGCGATCCGGAGGAGCGCGGATTCCCCGTCGTCGAGGGCCGGATCCCCGTGTTCGCGCGCGTCGCCGACGTTCTGCACGATCCGGGCGACGTCTGGGATGCTCCGGCCGGACTCGTCGACGGCCTCCAACAGGTGGAGCCACTGGACGAGCGCAGTCAGCGTTCCGTGCGCAGTGCGATCGCATCGAGGCTTGCGAACGCGCAGACCGCGCAGGCCACGGCCGAAGCAGCGATCGCCGGGTTCGACCGGGAGACGGTCGAGCTCGCGGATCGACGCGCGCAGGCGCGCCCGTTCCTCGCTCACGCCGGCGTGCTCGAGACCGATGACGACGGACACGATCGACTGCTGAAGCTCAAGGAGGTGGCGTTGCCGCCTGGCGTCGACCGGGCGCAGGTCGCCGCCACGTTCCGCGAGTTCAAGGAGTCGCTTGCTCGTAGCACTGCCCTCGTTGCGCTCCGCCATGAGGCAGAACTCGGTCAGGAGGACGCGATCCGTGCCATCCGGGATGCCGAGCGGCTGAGTGCAAACTTCGAGACCTGGGCTGCGCGCCAAGGCAGCAACGTCGGTGCGGGTCTGCTTCATGCAGTGGAGACCGAGCGCGAGTCCGCTGAGCTGGACGCCTCGGCTGCGGCGACGGCGCTCACCACGTTTCGACTGCCGGCCACCGGCAGGCTCCGAGAGTTGCGCGATCGTTATCACCGCCGAGCGGCGATCCTGGCAGCGGTCGTCGTCCTTCTCGTCGCCGGAGTCATTCTGTGGGATCCGTCGATCGAGCTGGGAGACTGGCCGGGATGGCTCGTGTTCGGGTTGGCGGGGCTTGGTTTCTTGCTCGTGGGTCTCGTGTTGCTGCTGGTTCGCTATTACCGCGACTGGTCTGCGTTCCACCGATCGATCCTCGATGCAGAATCACAACTCTTCGAACTTCACGATCGAGGGATGACCGCTCGACGTGAGGCGTTTCGCCTGGCGGGGATGTCCGAGCAGACGCGTGACTGGCTCGATCTGCTCGCCGCGGCGATGCGGCGACCTTGGACTGCCCAGGAACCTTCGGGGCGGGCCGGCGATGCATTGGGCGAGGATGCGGGGTCGGACGATTCTGCCGAGCGTGCGGCGAAACTGCCGTTCGCGCTGCGTCTCGCGACTGCGGATCTTTCCGATCAGGCGCTGGCCCGGCAGTACCGTCGGACCGCGGCCGAGGCACTCGTGAAGCGCGGGTGGCGGTCCGACGCGTTCGTTGAACTGCTAGGTGCGATCAGTACGACGCAGGGCATCGCTGCTGAGGCGGTCGACCTCGACGCGCTCGACCGCGATCTGCCGCATCTGCCGAACCAAGCCCGGAAGATCGCGCGCGAGAACATGGGGCGCGACGAGGTGCTCGAACAGGTAGGCGCGTACGAGATCGAGCGCATTCGCCACGATGCTGATTTCGCACCGTTGAATGCGGCGATTTCGGATGTCGTGCCGCTCATGCCCGACCCGCTTGCCGAGCTCGTCGACGGTGATTCGTCTCCGCGCATCGGGTGGAGCGAGTTCCTCGGAGCACCGTTCGGCGACCCGACCGACCGGGCGACGCCGCTGACGCCGCTGGCCATCAGCAGGTACCAGCTTCAGGATGGTCATCACGAGCAGGTCAGGTCCTTCGCGCTGGCGCGCGAGAAGGTGGCTGAGATCCTCGGTCTCTCTGCCCGAGCCGATCTGAGTGTGCGGACCATCGACGACCGGTCCCGATCGTTCGAGGCAGCGATTCGCATCGACCTCATCGGACCGATCCCGGTCGACGCGGTGCGGCTGGGCATCTCACCGGTGGGAACAGGCGCCGAGCCTGAGCGTGTGGTGCCACGCAAGGACCGACCACGCTCTGGCCAGTACTCAGGTGTCTAGGCCGCCTCGCCTGCCGCGCGACCCGCTCCCGCAACCGCCGAAGCCCCGACCACGTCTGAGCTCGAAGGCCGACTGGCAGGAGGCGGATCCGCCTCGACCCCCCGGCGCGGTACGGCGCGCCCCGGCCATGCCGCGAGACGGCGCTGCGGCGGTGGTCTCGGATGTCCTGCTCCCCGTCTCACGAGCTGTGCGTGCCAAGCGGACGGCGATGGTCGCCGTGCCACTCGCTGTCGCGTTTCTGGTCGGTGTGGCCATCGTCGTGGCGAACTCACCTGCAACGACCGGTGCGTCCTCGGTCGACGCCGTCGGCACATCGGCGGCTCCGGGTGTTGTAGGGCCGAGCGCGTCGACTGACCGAAGCACCCCGACCGCAGCCCAACAGACACCGTCCGCACCGACGGGCCCTTCGTCTCCGGCCGCGCTGCGCGAACTGCAGACGCTTGCGGTCGACGGGGGGACGAACAATCCGCGGTACGAACGCGCGTACTTCGGCGAAGCCTGGGTCGACGTCGACGCCAACGGGTGCGACACCCGCAACGACATACTTCGTCGCGATCTCGTCGATGTGCGGTTCCGTTCCGACAACCCGGACTGCATTGTCCGGTCTGGAGTGCTGGAAGACGCGTACACGGGCGCGACGATTCCGTTCACGAGGGGTTGGGAGACGTCGGAGGCAGTGCAGATCGATCACATCGTGCCGTTGGCGTACGCGTGGCGACACGGGGCATCCGGCTGGTCTGATGCCCAACGCCTCGCCTTCGCAAACGATCCGGTGAATCTCCAGGCGGTGGACGGTCCCACTAATGGGGCGAAGTCGGACTCGGGACCAGCGGAGTGGATGCCACCAAATTCTGCGTACGCGTGCCCGTACGTCCAGCGGTTCGTACACGTCGCTGCGGTCTACGGGCTCACGGTGACGCAGTCTGATCTCGATGCGATGGCCCGCATCGTTTCGGACTGCGGCTGAGCCCGAATGGTCGGGGCGCCCTCGTGGCGGCCGGGGGTATTGGTCAACGCCGGGCGAGCTCGTCCCGGATCTCCTCGGGGGCGCGCCGGCGCGCCGTCAGCACGAGCGCGGCGATGGCGGCGACGATCGCCGCAATGAGGGGCAGGCCGAGCGCGGGGAGCACGGGATGATCGGGCACCATATCGCCGCACAGCCAGAAGAACCCGACGGTCGCCGTGAGCGTCGCCAGGGGCGCGAACCAGACGACGAGGTCGCGGAACACGCCGGGCCGGAACGCGGCCGGCACCTGCGCGAGGCCGGCGAGGACGCCGAGTCCGGCGATGAGGATCGCGAGCACCTCGAGCGCGAGCGTCACGGCGAACGGCAGCGCGCTCAACGTCTGCCATGCACGGAGGGCGCCGACGTCGGGGCCGGTGAACGTGCCGGCCGGGAAGTCGATGCGCACGCCGAGGTCGTCGACGGTCAGCGGGAGCGGCACGCCGTACTCGGAGTCCTCGAACGAGACGGCCGCGATGAACGTGCCGTCGGCGTCATCCGTCGTCTCCTCCGTGCCGTGCATCTCGGGATCGGTCACGACCGCGTCGACCTCGCCGAACGGCACGACGGTCTCGGGCCAGTCGCGCACCTCCTCGGCGGCGTCGGTGTCGCGGGTGATCCAGCCGGCCTCGGTCGCCAGCGCGAGCAGGTCGTCGGCCACGCGGAACTCGATCCGCGTGGGCGCGAAGTCGTACGTCTCGCTGTTGCGCCACGACCCCGCGAGGTCCCAGTTCTCGATCAGCGCCGCCCACCGAACGCGGTCGACGATCGGCCCCCGACCGTAGCCGCCCTCGTCGCCCGCGGTCGCGACGGCGGCCGAATCGAGCGTGTACTCGACGACGACGTCGCGCGTGCCCGACAGCACCTCGGTGAGCGTCGTGTACATGAGGAGCGTGTCGCGCACCTGCTCGGTCGCGAACGGCACGTCGTCGCCGTCGATCCGCACCGCGTCCACCCGCAGGTCGAGCGGCTGGCCCTGGACGCGGTTGCGCCACTGGTCGGCGAACTGCGGCACCCGGCTGCTCGAATCGTCGAACGCGACCTCGAAGCGCTCGGTGACGTGCAGGACGGCGCGGCCATCGCTCGTCCTGACGAGCTCGCCGACGATGTCCGCGGACTCGACGCTCGTCCACAGCGTGCCGGGCACGTCCTGGTCGTACGCGGCGTACCGGATGTCGCGCTCGTACGGGTTCGGCACGAGCGCGATCATCGCGATCATGGCCGGGAGCAGCAGCAGGGAGCCGCCGATCACGAGCAGTCGGGGCCAGGTGAGGTAGCCGGGCGTGCGCCAGCCGCGCGTCGCCGACGCATCGCCGATCTCGGCGTCGAGCATCGCCCCGACGCGTCGTCCGGCCGCGCGCGGCTCCGCGCCGAGCACGGCGTAGGGAAGCGCCGGGTCGTTCGAGGGTCCGCGCTCGAGGAGCCGGGTGCGCTCGGCGAAGACGTCGATGCCGAGCAGGTGCTGCTTGAGGAGGGCCCCGCGACGGGTGAGCGGCCGGGACGACCACGCGATCCACAGCACGATCGCGGCGATCACCGTCGAGGCGATGACGAAGGCCACCGGCCACCACACGACCGTGAGCTTGGCCTGGTGCGAGAGCTGGCGCACGAGCCCCCACTGCACGAGCACGAGCGCGGGGGGAGCGGCGAGGAACGCGTCGCGGACGAAGCCGGAGGGGACCCGGCGCAGGCCCTCGGCCACGATCCGACGGCGGTCGGCGCCGAACCAGTACCGCGTCAGCGCGCGGGGCAGGTCGCCCACGCGGCCGGTGCGCCGGGCGGCGCGAGCGGCGCGCACTCGGGCGGATGCGACGTCGGCGGCGCGAGTCCGCTTCCACCGCGGGATGTCCTCGAGCGCCTCGCCGAGTTCGACGGCACGAGGGGCGCCGAGCACGTGCGCGGCGATGGCGGAGTCCACTCCCGGCGGTTCGTGCTGCGCCACGAACCACGGCCGGCCGCGGGCGTCGGCCCAGGCCACGGCGCGCGCCGCCAGCGCGAACAGCAGGGCGATGGCGAGCAGCGCGAGCGGCACCAGCGGTCCGAAGGACTGCACGATGAACAGGGGCGACGGTGGCGGCATCTCGAACGTGCCGGCCTCGAAGCTCATCGTGAACCAGGCCTGCGCGTGCGGCGGGATGTTCTGGTCGTTGGTGAGTCGGTAGGTGGAGTGGCCCGCCGGGCTGTCGTCCTCGGGCTCCAGCCATTCGCCACCGCCGACGAGCGTCCAGGCGAGGCTGCCGCGCGGCTCGCGGATGAGCCGGTCGGCGAGGTCGTCGGGCAGCGTGATCGCCACGTCGAGCCCGGCCAGGGCCTGCGGCCACGACGGGCCGAACACGTCCCATTCGAGCAGGTCGACCTCGGCGCCGGTCGCGTCGTCGACGGCGATGTACGCGAGGTCCTGCATGCGGTACCGCAGCCCGAACTCGTGCTCGCCGGTGAGGCGCTCGCCGGCGTCGATGGTGACCGTGACCTGCGTCGGCTCGCGTCGGATGTCGGCGTCGACGGGTTCGCCGTCGAGCGTCGCGGTGATCGACGACGGGTCGAGGGAGTGGCCCTCGTACTCGGCGGCGAGCACGCGTCGGATGCCGGTCTCCTCGACGTCGGCCGGGAAGGACGCCGTGATCCGCTCCTCGACCTCGGCCCGGAGCCGGCCGTCGCCGTCGCGCTCGATGTCGTAGTCGGCGGCGAACTGCTTGGCGATCCAGTCGTCGGTCGCGTGCGAGGCCGACGAGGTGATGTCGTCGAGCGTCATGGGCGGATTGATGACGGGTCCGACGAGGAGGAGTACACCGGCCGCCGCGACCACGGCCCAGAAGACGCGGATGCCACGACGGAGGCCGCGCCCGCCGTGCGAGCGCAGCCACGCCTCGAGCGCGAGGAGCCACCCAGACAGCAGCGCCCAGAGCGGCGTGTGCCGCGGGCGGTCGTCGCGGATCGCGTCGTCGGGGATCCCGGTCGCGGCGGTGGCGGATGCCGCGGACGCGTCGTCATCGCGGCGGGGGCGTCGGGTCACCCGGCCGATTCTAGGGGGCATGATGGTGCGGTGGACGTCACCGCCCGCCGCGGACGCGGCACCTCGCCGGATCCGTTCGAGGAGCTCCGCGACGCGATCGCCGCGGACCCCGCCAATGCGGCGTTCACCGGGCAGGGCTGGCGGCCGCTCCTCACGGGTTCGCCGTCATCGCGGGTCGTGATCGTCAGCCAGGCTCCGGGGCGCCGAGCGCAGGAGAGCGGCATCCCGTTCCACGATGCCAGCGGCGACCGGCTGGTGCAGTGGTTGGGCGTGACGCGGGCCGAGTTCGACGACGTCTCGCGATTCGCGATCGTCCCGATGGACTTCTACTACCCGGGCAAGGGCGCGTCGGGCGACCTGCCACCCCGCCGCGGAGTCGCGGAGACGTGGCATCCGCGGGCCTTCTCGCTCATGGCGCCGAGGCTGACGATCCTCGTGGGCGCGTACGCCCAGCGGCACCACCTCGGCGATCGTCGTGCGTCGACGCTCACGGAGACGGTTCGCGGGTGGCGCGATTACGGCCCGGGCCTGATCCCGATCGTGCATCCGTCCCCGCTCAACGTCGGCTGGCAGCTCAGGAACCCCTGGTTCGAGGAGGAGCTGGTGCCCGATCTGCAACGTCGCGTCGCCGCGGCGCTCGGCTCCTCGGCCGAGGGATGAGGGTTCAGGCGAGCGCGAGCAGCACGCCGCCGAGCGCGCCGACGATCACGACGACCCATGGCGGGGTGCGCCACGAGACGAGCAGCACGAAGCAGGCGAGCGCGAGCGCGAAGCTCGCGGGTGACACGATCGCCGTGACGAACACCGGGTCGTAGAGGGCGGCGGCGAGGATGCCCACGACCGCCGCATTCGCGCCGCGCATGAGCGACTGGGCGCCGGGCCGGCTGCGGAGGCCGTTCCAGAACGGCAGGACGCCGACGAGGACGAGCATGCCCGGCAGGAACACCGCGACGAGGGCGATCGCCGCGGTGACGAGCCCCGCGGCCCCCGGCGCCGCGAGCGCGCCCAGGTATGCGGCGAACGTGAACAGGGGCCCGGGCACGGCCTGCGCCGCACCGTACCCGGCGAGGAACTGCTCGGGCGTCAGCCAGTCGGCTCCGACGAACTCCGCCTGCAGCAGCGGCAGCACGACGTGCCCGCCGCCGAACACCAGCGCGCCCGCGCGGAAGAAGCCGTCGGCGAGGTCGAACGCGGGTCCGGGCAGCGCCGACGCCGCGATCGGGAGTACGACGAGCAGCGCGGCGAACGTCGCGAGGCAGACGACGCCGGCGCGTCGCGACACGGCGAACGGCAGCGGCGCCGGGGCGACCTCCGCCGGGGTGCGGCAGAGGGCGAGCCCGGCGAGGGCGCCGAGCACGATCGCCGCGAGCTGCCCGGCGGTTCCCGCGAGCAGGAGCACGAGGATCGCGGCCCCCACGGCGATCGAGGCCCTCCGGGCGTCGGGCGTGAGCGTGCGTGCCATTCCCGACACGGCCTGCGCGACGATGGCGACCGCGACGATCCGCATCCCCTCGAGGATCCCGCTCCCGAGGACGCCGCCGAGCAGCGACGACCCGTATGCGAACCCGACCATGAGCACGGCCGACGGCAGGGTGAACGCGAGCCACGCCGCGAGGGCCCCGAGCGGTCCCGCCCGGAGCAGGCCGAGGGCGAACCCGACCTGGCTGGAGGCCGGGCCGGGCAGGAACTGGCTGAGCGCGACGAGTTCGGCGTAGTCGCGCTCGCCGACCCATCGACGGCGCGTGACGAGTTCGTCCCGGAAGTACCCGAGATGCGCGATCGGCCCGCCGAAGGAGGTCACGCCGAGCTTCAGGAACGCGCGGAACACCTCGCCGGGCGTGCCCTCGGCCCGATCGGAGTCGGCGGCGTCGTCAGCTGGCACGATCGACACCGTAGTCGCCCGGGGTGACGAGCAGGAGAACGGAACCCCGGTCGCGCGCGCCGAGGTCGCCGTGGTCATCGGGTGTCCGCCGTCCACGCCAGAATGAGCGGATGCCCCGTCGTCGTCGTTCCCGCCGCATCTCCCTGCCCGTCATGCTCGTCGTCGTCATCGCCGTCGCGATGTGGGTCTACGTCTACGGCCCCGAGGGCGACGGCTCGCTGGCGGCCGGCGGCGCGGCGACGGGCGGGCCCGCGGCATCCGACCCGGCGCTCGCGCCCGACCCCGACCTGGCCGGGCTCGTGGTCGCCCCGCCGTCGTCGGCATCGCCGTACGACCGCGACCTGTTCGGCGAGGCCTGGCTCGACGTCGACGGCAACGGATGCGACACCCGCAACGACGTGCTGATCCGCGACCTCGCCGACGTGCGGTTCCGCGCCGACAGCGCCGACTGCATCGTCCGCACCGGCACGCTGACCGACCCGTACACGAACACCGTGATCTCGTTCGTGCGCGGGCCCGACACCTCCGAGGCGGTGCAGATCGACCACGTCGTGCCCCTGTCGTACGCATGGCAGCACGGCGCGTCGGAGTGGCCCGACGACGTGCGCGAGGCCTTCGCGAACGACCCCGCGAACCTGTCCGCGGTCGACGGGCCCGCCAACCAGTCGAAGTCGGATTCGGGCCCCGCCGAATGGATGCCGCCGGCCGCCGACTACGCCTGCACGTACGTCGACCGGTTCGCGGATGTGCTGCTCTCGTACGGCCTCACGATCGCGCCCGAGGACTACGACGCGGTCCTGCGCGTCGAGGCCGGCTGCCCCTGAGCCGCTGCGCCTGCGGCGCTGCGCCTGCGGCGCTGCGCCTGCGGCGCTGCGGCGCCTACTCCGCCTCGGCCCTCGCGCGGTAGGCGCGAACCGCCATCCGGTTGCCGCAGCGGCTGGTGCAGAACCGGCGGGAGCCGTTCTTCGAGAGGTCGACGTAGAGGCTCTCGCAGTCGTCGGCGTCGCATAGGCGCAGGCGATCCATCTGGTCGGACCTGATGACGTCGACGAACGCCATCGCCGCCTCGACGAGGATGCGCGTGGCCAGCGGCTCGTCGTTCGCGGTCGCGTGGATGTGCCAGTCGAGGTCGTCGTGGCGCACGAGCCGGGGGAGCGCATGGGCGTCGGCCAGCAGGTCGTTGACCGCCTCGGCCGCGTCGTCGCGTTCGAGCAGCCACAGGGTGCGCAGGAGTCCGCGCACCTCGCGCACCTCGGTGAGCTCGCGGGCGTCGCGGTCGTGCCGGCCCGAGTACCGCCAGTGCTCGATGAGCGCGTTCAGCTGCTCGATGGTGCGCAGCTCGTCGTCGCCCGAGTCCGAGGCTTCGGGGACCGTGTCCGTGAGGGCCGCGATGAAGACGAGCGCCGACTCCGTGTCATGGGTGAAAAACATTTGACTCCTGACCGCTCTCGCGAGTACTGTCACGAGCATAACGAGTTTCGGGCATGACGGGGCTCGACTCGCGAACGAACGGATCGGGGTCGGAATGCGCGCCTCACGCGGCATCCTCGGAATCACGCTGGGCCTCGGGTCCGGCCTGGCGTTCGGCGCGGGCGGCGCGATCGTGAAGCCGTTGCTCGAGTCGGGCTGGTCGCCCGGTGCGGCCGTGTTCTTCCGCGTGCTCGTCGGCGCGCTGCTGCTGCTCGTCCCGGGCCTCGTGGCGCTGAAGTTCGACCTGCGGCCGCTCTGGCGCGCCAAGTGGACGGTGCTCGTCTACTCGGTCGTCGCGGTCGCCGGCGTGCAGCTCGCCTTCTACATGTCGATCTCGCGCATCCCCGTCAGCACGGCCCTGCTCATCGAGTACCTCGCGCCGGTCGCGCTCGTCGCACTCGCGTGGGTGCGCACCCGTCACGTGCCCCAGTTCGTCGTGCTCGCGGGCTCGGTCGTCGCCATCGCCGGGCTCGTGCTCGTGATCGGCCCGACGGGCGGTGGCGCGCTCGACCCGATCGGCATCGCCTTCGCCGCCATCGCGATGATCGGCGTCGCCGTCTACTACGTGCTCGGCGAGCGGAGCGACACGGGCATCCCGCCCATCGCGCTCGCGGCCGTCGGCCTCTTCATCGGATGCCTCGTGCTCGGCCTCTCGCTCGCCATCGGCCTCGTGCCGTTCGAGGCGCGCTTCGGCGAGGTCGCGTTCTTCGGGAGCATGGCGCCGTGGTGGGTGCCGGTGCTCACGGTCGGCGCCGTCTCGACGGCGTTCGCCTACGTCTCCGGCATCCAGGCGATCCAGATCCTCGGCACCAGGCTGGCGTCGTTCCTCGGCCTGTCCGAGGTCGTGTTCGCCGGCATCGTCGCGTGGGTGCTGCTCGGCGAGGCGATCGGCCCGGTGCAGTTGCTCGGCGGCCTGCTCATCCTCGGCGGCATCGTGCTCGTGCGCTTCGAGCGCCCGGTCGCGGGCCTCGCGACGGGACGCGAACCCGACCTGCTCCTCGGCGCGGAGCCCGTGCCCGTCGACGCGAGGGCGGGCCGGTCGGAGACCTAGACTCCAGACCATGCGATTCGGAATCTGCATCCTGCCCCAGGCCGACTGGCCCGAAGCCGCCCGACTCTGGCGCGGCGCCGAGGAGTACGGCTTCGACCACGCCTGGACCTACGACCACCTCTCGTGGCGCGACCTCGCCGGCGAGCGCTGGCACGCGACCGTGCCGACGCTCACCGCGGCCGCCATGGTCACCGAGCGCATCCGGCTCGGCACGTTCGTCGCCTCGCCCAACTACCGGCATCCGGTGCCGTTCGCGAAGGACATCGCCACCGTCGACCAGATCTCGGGCGGCCGCGTGCTGCTCGGCGTCGGGTCGGGCGGCACCGGCTTCGACGCGTTCGTGCTCGGCGACGAGGAGATCTCCCCGCGCGCCCGCTTCGACCGGTTCGCCGAGTTCACCGAGGCGCTCGACGTGCTGCTGCGCTTCGAGGGCGAGGCCGACGGGCGCGGCGCCGACGCGGCATCCGGTGGCATCTCCTACGACGGCGAGTGGTACCGCGCGGTGAACGCCCGCATGGTCGGCGCACCGGCGCAGGCGCCGCGGATGCCGCTGCACATCGCCGCCGACGGCCCGAAGGCCATGGCGCTCGCCGTGCGCCTCGGCGACGGCTGGGTCACCACGGCCGGGTCGGTCGACGACACCGAGGAGTGGTGGGCGTACGCGGGCGTGCTCTCGCGCCGCCTCGAGGACGCCTGCGCGGCCGCCGGACGCGACGCCGCGACGATGCCGCGCACGCTGCTGCTCGACTCGTCGGCGCGGTACTCGCTGACGAGCGTCGGGGCATTCGAGGACGCCGTCGGACGGGCCGCCGAGCTCGGCTTCACCGACGTCGTCGCGCACTGGCCCCGCGAGCACGGCATCTACGCGGGCGACCGCGCCGTGCTCGACGAGGTCGCCTCGCGCCTGCCCGCGCTGCGCTGAGACGCGCGGATGCGGCATCCGCTCGATTCTTCTGCTCGCCGACGCCGCGATAGCCTGACCTGCATGCCCGCACCCCGCTCGAAGCCCATCCTGGCGTGGGAGCCGGCGCCGTACCTCGTGCTGCTCGTGCTCCTGATCCTCACCGGACTGGTGCGTCCGAGCTCGTCGCCGTGGCTCTTCTGGCCGTTCACGGTCGTGCTCGTGGCGGCGCTCGCGTGGCTCGTGGTGCCGCTGGTGCGCGGGCGGAACGAGCGTCCGAACCCCGATCGCTGGGGTGACCTCTCGACGCTCGACGGACTCGTGATCCTCGACGCGCCGCAGCGCGAGCGGGAGGTACGCACCCTGCTGCCGGTCGCCGACGTGCACCGCCACCAGGCGGCCATCGACCTCGCGCGCATCCACGGCGGCGGTGAGCAGCACGCCGTGCTCGTGCCGCGCTCGAGCCGCTGGCTGTCCCGCCGATACCGGGTGGGCGTGCAGCTCGTCGGCGGCGACCGACCGCGTCACGCCGGATTCATCGCGGATGCCGCGGCCGAGCCGTGGCTCGACCGGATCGACGAGCTCCGGGGCGAAGGCGTGTTCGTGCGTGTCCCGGCGCTCATCACGGGGGCAGACCGCCCGTTCGGCGTCGATCTCGACGTGAGCGGCCTCGCGGACGCGCTCGCGCGGGCCTAGGCCTCGACGGACTCCGACTGCTCGGCCGCGATCTGCTCGCGGACCTTGTCCATGTCGAGGTCGCGCACCTGCGAGACGAGGTCGTCGAAGACCGGGCGGGGGAGCGCGCCGGCCTGGGCGAAGACGCCGATGCCGTCCTTGAACGCCATGATCGTCGGGATCGACGTGATGTTCATCGCCGCGGCCAGCTGCTGCTGGTCCTCGGTGTCGACCTTCGCGAAGACGAGGTCGGGGTTCGCCTCGGACGCCGCCTCGTAGTTGGGGGCGAACTGCATGCACGGGCCGCACCAGCCGGCCCAGAAGTCGACGAAGACGGTGCCGCCCTCGAGGATGGTCTGCTCGAAGGTCTCCAGGGTCAGTGCGACGGTAGCCATGCGTCAAGCGTACGGTCTCGTGCTCGGCACTCACCCGATGTTCGCTGCGAGAGGGCTGGACGCACGATTCGTGCGTCTCTCGGGCGGGTGCTCGCCTTCCCCTTACGGCGGTCGCGCGCGCATCCTATGCTTTCGGCCCAAACGGGTGTCAACGGAGATGCCCGTGCGGAACAGCGAAGGGAACATGATGCGACGAACAGCACCACGATCCAGAGACATCCGAACCATCGCGGTCGCGGCATCCGCCGCACTCGCGCTGGTGCTCGTCCCGACGGGGGCCGCGGTGGCCGCCGGCGGACAGGCGGGCGCAGCGGCGAAATGCGACAACCGCAACAACAACACGGTCGCGAAACTGCTCGAATGCGCCTCGACCGCGGGTGCCCTGGAGCACCTCACGGCACTCCAGGAGATCGCCGACGAGAACGGCGGCAATCGCGCGGCGGGCCTGCCCGGCTACGACGCGAGCGTCGAGTACGTCGTCGAGACGCTCGAGGCCGCCGGGTGGAACGTCACCCTCGACGAGTTCCCGTACACGTTCGTCGGGCCGGCCACGCTGTCGCAGACCGCGCCGATCGAGGCCGAGTACGACACCGACTCCTTCACCGGAACCGGCTACGGCTCGGTCGACGGCAACGTCATCCCGGTCGACCTCGTGCTCACGGCGCCCTACGATCCGGTCGACAGCGGCTGCGAGCCCGAGGACTTCGACGGACTCGACTTCTCGGGCACGAGCGACATCGCGCTGATCCAGCGCGGAACGTGCGAGTTCGGCATCAAGGCGCGCAACGCGCAGGATGCCGGCGCCGAGGCGGTCATCATCTTCAACCAGGGCAACACGCCCGAACGATCCGGACCGCTGGTGGGCACGCTCTTCGGGCAGAACACCGAGGCGCTGGACATCCCCGTCGTCGGTGCGAGCTTCGAGCAGGGCGTGGCGCTCGCGCAGCCGTCGTCGGCGGCGTCGATCTTCGTCCCGGCTCCCGAGGAGCGGCCGCAGGTCAACGTCATCGCCGAGCTCCCGGGCAAGAACGACGGCAACGTCGTCATGGCCGGCGCGCACCTCGACTCGGTGCAGGCCGGACCCGGCATCAACGACAACGGCAGCGGCTCGGCCTCGCTCCTCGAGATCGCCCAGAACCTCAGCAAGCTGAAGCCCGAGAACACCCTGCGCTTCGCGTGGTGGGGTGCGGAGGAGAGCGGCCTGCTCGGTTCGGCGGCCTACGTCGACGGACTGTCGCAGCCTGAGAAGGACGAGATCGCGCTGTACCTCAACTTCGACATGGTCGCATCGCCCAACTACATCTACATGGTGTACGACAGCGACGAGTCGGGCTACGAGGCCCCCGTGGTGGTGCCCGAGGGATCGGTCGCCATCGAGGACCTCTTCGAGAGCTACTTCACGGTCACCAACACGCCGTACGACGACGCGGAGTTCTCGGGTCGCAGCGACTACGAGGCCTTCATCCTGAACGGCATCCCGTCGGGCGGTCTGTTCACTGGCGCCGAAGTCGTGAAGACCGAGGAGCAGCAGGCGATCTGGGGCGGCGTCGCGGGTGAGCAGTTCGACCAGTGCTACCACCTCGTGTGCGACACGATCGACAACATCAGCGCGGAGGCGCTCAGCGTGAACCTGGGCGCGATCGCCACGGCGGTGCTCACCTACGCGTACTCGACCGAGGACGTGAACGGCGTCGAGGGCAAGAGGCTGCCGTTCGAGCTCCTGCCGGATCCGGCCGGGCCCGAGGGCACCGTCGGCGGCGGTGGCGGGCTCTCGCCCGACCACGGCCACGGTCCGCTCGACGCGGTCTGATCCGACGTTCCACGACTGAGCGGGGGTGCCTTCGGGTGCCCCCGCTCTCGTGTGCGCGGCGGCCTCGCGGCCGGGGTGAAATCGGCGGGAGGAAATCGGGAATAGGTTGGCCGGGGCATCCGTTGGACGAGATATATGCAAATGCATATACTGAATGCGTCAGAGGGAACACCCGGGAGGGGCACCATGCAATTCGGAATCTTCACCGTCAGCGACATCACCCAGGATCCGACCACGGGCCGCACCCCGACCGAGGCCGAGCGCATCCAGGCGACGCTCACCATCGCCAAGCACGCCGAGGAGGTCGGACTCGACGTCTTCGCACTCGGCGAGCACCACAACCCGCCGTTCTGGTCGAGTTCGCCCACCACGACGCTCGCCTACATCGCCGGGCAGACCTCGACCCTGCAGCTGACCACCTCGACCACGCTCATCACGACGAACGACCCCGTGAAGATCGCCGAGGACTTCGCGATGCTGCAGCACGTGTCGAGCGGTCGCGTCGACATCATGCTCGGCCGCGGCAACACCGGGCCGGTCTACCCCTGGTTCGGCAAGGACATCCGTCAGGGCCTCCCGCTCGCGATGGAGAACTACGAGCTGCTGCACCGCCTCTGGCGTGAAGACGTCGTCGACTGGCAGGGCCGGTTCCGCACCCCGCTGCAGGGCTTCACCTCGACGCCCCGCCCCCTCGACGGCGTGCCCCCGTTCGTCTGGCACGGCTCGATCCGCACCCCCGAGGTCGCCGAGCAGGCCGCCTCGTACGGCGACGGCTTCTTCGCGAACCACATCTTCTGGCCCGCCTCGCACACGCAGCGCATGATCGCCCTCTACCGCCAGCGCTTCGAGCACCACGGCCATGGCACCGCCGCACAGGCGATCGTCGGCCTCGGCGGCCAGGTGTTCATGCGCAAGAACTCGCAGGACGCGGTGCGCGACTTCCGTCCGTACTTCGACAACGCGCCCGTGTACGGGCACGGCCCGAGCCTCGAGGACTTCACGCAGCAGACACCGCTCACCGTCGGCAGCCCTCAGGAGGTCATCGACCGCACCCTCGGGTTCCGCGACTACGTCGGCGACTACCAGCGCCAGCTGTGGCTGATGGACCACGCGGGCCTGCCGCTGAAGACCGTGCTCGAGCAGCTCGACCTGCTGGGTGAAGAGGTCGTGCCGGTCCTGCGTCGCGAGTTCGCGAAGAACCGCCCCGCCGAGGTTCCGGATGCCCCGACCCACGCCTCGCTCGTCGCCGCGAAGTACGGCGACGAGGCCCCGCGCCAGGCCACGCCGAACGCGAACCGCGGCGACAACCTCGCCGGCCCCTCGCCCTACCAGGACGCGCAGGCCGCACCCGCACCCGTCAAGACCGGCTCGGCCTTCGGCCCCGCCGCCGTCCGCTAGGAGTCCACGATGACCATCAAGCGCATCGTCGTCATCTCGTCGGGGCTCTCGACCCCGAGCTCGACACGCCAGCTCGCCGATCGCCTCGCCGCGGATGCCGTCAGCATCCTCGGCGGGCGGGACATCGAGGTCGACGTGCAGACCTTCGAGCTGCGAGACCTCGCCCACGACATCACGAACAACCTGCTGCTGGGCTTCGCGCCGCCGAAGCTCGAGCAGGCGCTCGAGGCCGTGGCCTCGGCCGACGGGCTCATCGCCGTCACGCCGATCTTCACCACGAGCTACGCGGGCCTGTTCAAGTCGTTCATCGACGTGATCGACTCGCAGGCGCTCACCGACCTGCCCGTGCTCATCGGTGCGACCGGCGGCACCCCGCGGCACTCGCTCGCGATCGACTACGCGATCCGTCCGCTCTTCACCTACCTGCACGCGATCCCGGTGTCCACGGGCGTGTACGCGGCCACGAGCGACTGGGGCGACGGCGGCGACGGCGTGCGGTCGCTGCCCGACCGCATCTTCCGCGGCGCCAAGGAGTTCGCGGACCTCGTCGAGCGGAGCGACCGCGCCGACCTCGTGAACGACCCGTTCGCGCTCGACCGGCCCACCGGCCACCTCATCGGCGGCCTCGCGGGGGAGTGATCTCCGCCTGACCGAACGGGCCCGACGCCGACACCGGCGCCGGGCCCGCGGTCTGCGCCCGCGGCGAGGTTCACGGTGATCCGGGCGAACGGCACGTGCCGGGCCGTGAACACGAGCACGGCGGTGCGCCGGTGCACCATCGCGGATGCCGCGACGAGAGGATGTCAGCCGCCGACGAGCGAGTCGGGCTCGAGGTCCCACACTCGATCGCTGGGCGGCTCCACGTCGGTCTCGAAGCCGCGGAACCACGGCGCCCACCAGAGCACGGTGCCGACCAGCCAGGCGGTGAGGGCGTACGCCGCCCACCCCTGGGCCGCCGTGATGCCCGCGGCGATCGCGACGGCCGTGGGATCGGTTCCCGTCGCGGCGTCGTCGAGGGAGGCGAGCAGCGTCGTCGCCGCGACCGCCGCGACCGTCGAGACGAGCGCCACGCCGAGCACGAGGAGGAGGTGGCGGGTCCGCATGGTCGCCGCGAACAGCGTGAGCGTCATCGCGGCGACGACCACCAGTGCCGCGATCGAGCGCCAGACCAGTTCGGCGTAGGGCGTGGCGAGCTCGGCCGTCAGCTGGTCGAGCCACGTCGGCAGGATGCTGGTGACGGCGATCGCGGCGACGACGAAGGCGATGAGCAGGACCCAGCGGCCCGGGCGCCGGCGCCTGGCGACCGCGACGGTCTGCAACTGGCGATGCGCGAGCTCGGTGATGCCGACCAGCACCACGAGGGCCACCCAGAACGGCAGGGTCCAGAGGCCGAAGCGCCAGGACACGGTGAAGAAGACGGCGAGCAGCGCGACCGTGATGACGACGAGCCAGAGCCGAGGCGACCGCGCGCGACGCTCGGCCGTGTCGACGACGCGGCGGGCGCGCTCCGCGTCGACGAGGCCGTTCGCGCTCCCGTCGAGATGGGCGTGGATCAGCTTGCGGCGTGCGCGTGCGGCGCCGATCGCGGTCGCGAACCGCACGGCGACGATCGCGGCGGCGATGAGGGTGGCGATGCCGGCGCCGAGGAGGCTTCGCGAGAGCCCCGCCGACTCGTCGAGCGTGCCGGTGAGCTCGCGCACGGTCAGCATCAGGCCGCAGGCCATCACGATGAGGGCGAGGATCAGGCGGGGCGTCGAGAGCAGCACGGGCGCGAGGACGAGCAGCGGTCGCAGCAGCCATTGCGAGATGCGCGCGGGCGAGAGCCGGGCCGTGTCGCGCACGAGCGCCGAGGAGGCCGCCCGCACGACCCGCGAGGACAGGGCGATGCGGTACCCGGAACGCAGCGATTCGAGGTCCTGCGTGCCGCGCACCATCCGCTCGCGGATCTTCTCGGGCTCCACGTCGTGGGGTGCGTCGACGGGCCCGACCGCCCCCACGTACGGGCGATCGTCGCTCGCGTTCAGCTCCCGGAGGAGGGCGGTGTGCACGGTCTCCAGCTCGGACTCGGCGACGCGCGGCGCGCCGGGCGCCGGCTCCATGGCCTGGAGGAACGAGATGATGCCGGCCGAGGCGTCGAGCCGCCCCCACCACCAGTCGTTGCGGCGCCAGTCGGTGCTGAGGAACCCGGCGAAGTTCGCGATGCGCAGGCCCGCCAGCTTCGAGGACGAGTACAGCTTGTCGTCCTCCAGCAGGCGGCGGAGCGTCTCGGCGTCGAGCTCCTGCTTCGGCTTGGCGAGGGCGGCCCGGTATCCGTCGAGCAGCTGTGCGTCGAGCAGGGTCCGGTAGCCCCGCACCTTCGCGGGCTGCGTGTCCGAGCCGATCGCGTGGAACCGGATCAGCGACGAGGCCGTCGGCAGTCCGCTGCCCGCGAAGACGAGCGGCAGGTCGCTCGCCGGGAACGCGACCCCGGCGGGAGGCATCCGGTGCCAGGGCGACGTCGCCCACTTCGCCTGCTCCGGGAGCGTCGCGAGCACGGCGTTCGCCTGTTGCAGCCACGCGACCATGCCGTCGAGATCGGTCCAGAGCTGCGTGCGCCGGACCTGCTCGGCACCGTTCTCCGTGAGCCAGACGACGGCCACCTCGGCGGCCTGCGGGGCGCTGATCGGCCCGTCGGACGGCGTGATGGCGTCGATGACGTCGAGCGCCTCCTGCACGGCGAGGTCGCGCAGGTCGCGGGCGCGTCGGAGCACCTGGTAGAGCGACTCCCGAACGGCCGCGCGGGTGCGCCCGATGCCCTGCCGTTTCAGTTCGGCATCGAAGGCGGGCAGCGACGCGGTCGAGAACGCCTGATCCTCGATGGCGCGCACCCATGAGAGCACGCAGAACGAGGCGTCCACGAGGGTCTGGGCACCGAGGGCGACCGCGTCGGACGGGATCCGCGCGTCGGCAGGCTCCTCGCGGCTGATGGCCTCGAGCAGGTCGTGCAGGCGGCCCGCGAACCTCGACAGGCTCAGCCGGTCGAGGGCGCGGCGGGACGGGCGGCGCTCCAGGTTCGTGCCGAGCGTCCACTCGCCCGGCTTGGCGAAGACCGAGCAGAGGAGCTCTGCGTCGGCGGTGGAACGCAGGCGCGTGTACGCGGCGAGCGAGCTGAGCCACGGCTCGGCGGGCTGCTCGCCGGCCGTCGGCGTGGTGTCGAGGCGCACGGCGAGCAGCTCGTCGCGTCCCTTCCGCACGAGGGCCGCGGTGCGTTCGGCGAACACCGCGTCGATCTCGTCCTCAGTCGACTCGCCGGTGCGCTTGCCGAGCGCCGAGCGCACCGCGAACACGATGCGGGACAGCCGGTCGGTCCGGACCTCGGGGGCGAGCGGCGGGCGGACGGGCGGCGGCCCGTCGTACTTCGTCGCGCGCACGAGGGCCTTCAGACGCTCCTTCGGCGACGGATCGAGGTAGACGAGCGCGCGGTTGACGTGCTCGTTGGCCGGCACGTTCCGCACCGCGCGGAGCGCCCGGTCGATCGGGATGTTGTCGAGCACGCCGCCGTCGACCACGCGGAAGGGATGCTTCCGGGCCTTCGGCCGATGGGCGCTGAAGACGTTGCGCATGTCAGGGGTGTCCGCGGCATCCGTCGTCCCGAGCGGGCCCTCCCCGGAGTAGATGAGCGCCGGCTCGAACGCGCCCGGGAAGGAGGACGTGGTGCGTGCGGCGTAGGCGAGGCGCGACCAGGCGCGGGCCGCATCGGCGTCGGGATCGAGTCCGGGGATGCCGCGATCGGGCACCGTGTCGGTGTCGTCGCCGACGAAGCGGAAATGCGCGTGGCCCTCGGCCGTGCCCCGCTCGGTCGTGTCGGTGCCGTCGATGAGCGTCGCCGAGAGGTCGACGACGACGTGCGGCGAGGCGAGTGCCGAGCGCGCCGCGCTCGTGCGGTCCGATTCGCCGACCTCGGCGGGGCGTGCCGCGCCGCCGACGTCGCCGGCGGCGATGCGTTCGAGCGCGCCCGTGAGCTCGGGCCAGAAGAAGGTGTCGCCGCGGAGCACGGAGTCGAATTGCGACGGTTCGCCCGTCTGCAGCAGGCCCCACGCCGATCCCGTGGTGAGCCACGTGCCGAGGATGCCGTCGAGTCCGACGCCCGCGCGCTGCGCCACCGCGTACATGACGGCGTTCAGCCCGCCCGCGCTCGCGCCGGCGAGCACGTCGAACTCGATCTTGTCGTAGCCGTGCCGGTGCAGGACGCGGGCGTAGGCGTCGGCGCGGAGCAGCAGCAGCTCGTCGGGTGCGACCGCGGACGCGTCCGACGGGGCGGGCCGGATCAGCAGCGCCTGCGCCGTGTCGTCGGCATCGCGGTAGATGCGGATGCGCCGCAGCACGTCGAGCTCGGCGACCGCCCCGCCGATCCACACGGCGAGGCTGACGCCGCCCTTCATCGCCAAGGCGATGCGCAGCCCTCGGGCCGCGTACGGGGACGCGCCCGACGGCAGGAACACGCGGGCGTTGACGTCGCCGGCGAACTCCGGTGCGGCGTCGACGCCCTCGGGCTCGGGGAAGGTGCCGTAGGTCCGGGGGACCGACCCCGCCACCGCGGCGCGGTCGAGGTGCAAGCTCACGTAATCGTGCGGGACTGGCTCGGACATCTGCGGCTCCTGCGGAAGACCTGGGATGGTCGGCCACACGCTACCGAGTCGGATGCCCCGCCGTCATCAGGGCCCGCCCTGATCGGGCGTCGGCGCGCTCAGCCGCCGCTCTTGCGGCGGAACTCCTGCTTCGTCGCGGCGTTGCCCTGCGCGTGGTCGACCGCGCCCCGCCCGTTCAGGTGCGCCTCGCCGTGGTGCTGCTGCTTGTTCTTGCGCTCCAGCGCCTCGCGGAACTTTCGCTTGACGTCATCGGAGGGGCCGGTGCCGTTCTGGTCCGCGCCGGTCTCGCCCGTGGTCGTCTTGTCGTCGTCCGAACTCATGGGCCCAGTCTAGGCGCGATGCGTGCGGGCGGGTCGGCGCCCGCACGCACCCGGTCAGGCCTGCGTGAGGTCGCGCGCCCGGAACCGCAGGAGTCCCAGCACCCAGAGCGCGAGCGCCACGAGGGAGAGCACGACGAGCGGCAGGAGCTCGAACTCGGCTCCGGGCAGGCGCGGGGTGGCCGCGAACGGCGTCGACTCGATCGCCGCCTCGGACATCGAGAACAGCGGGCCGAACATCGCGATCACGGCGCTCGCGCCGTACACGATCCAGGAGACGAGCACGGTGGCCCGCGGCATCCACCCGGTGAGGAACACCGCCACGCCCGTGAGCACGAACATCGTCGGGATGTACGCCAGCGACGCGGCGAAGATGCGCCAGACCTGGTCGGGGTCAGACGACGTCGCGGCGTACGAGATCCCGAAGACGAGGCCGGATGCGGCGAGGATCACCACGCCCCAGCCGGCGGCGAGCAGATGGTGCACGAGCGCCCATCGGGTGCGCGAGACGGCGCCGGCGAGCTGGGGCTCGAGACGGCCGGCGGCCTCCTCGAGCCGCACGGTGGTCGCGGCCTGCACGGCGAATCCGGCGGCGACCATCGCGGCCGCCATCACGAACAGGCCGAGGATGCCGTCGAGCATCGAGTCCGCGGAGCCCGCGAACGCCTCGGCGAACGCGTTGCCGGGCTCCAGCAGGTCGGCCATCGCCGTCGCGACGCCGCCATAGAAGGCACCGCCGACCATGCCGCCGATCAGCCAGCCGATCATGGGGCCGCGCTGGAGCCGCACGGCGAGCCCGAGCGTGGTCGTGAGTGATCGGCTCGCGCGTGCGGGTCCGGGGCGATCGGGCAGCACGCCGGCGCCGACGTCGCGGCGGGACTCGATGGCGCCGGCCACGAGGCATCCGCCGACGCCGAGGCCGACGAGCAGGAGCAGCGGCCACCAGGTGTTCTCGCCGAACGAGCGCATGTTCTGCGCCCAGCCGATGGGCGACGCCCAGCTCAGGGGGCTCGGCGTGTCGCCCTCGGCCTGCACGTCGGCGATCGCGCGCACGAGGTACGAGACGCCGAGCACGATCGAGGCGAGCGAGTTCGCGCTCCGGCTGGTGGAGGTGAGCTGGCCGGCGATCGCGGCGATGCCGAGGAAGGCGATGCCGACGCCGGCGATCGAGGCGCCCATCGCGAGCGACCCCTCGGCGGGCAGGCCGAGGCCGATGCAGGTGAGGCCGATGAGCAGGCCGATGACGACGCTGAGGCCGCCGACGACGAGCTGGTTCGCGAGGCTGTACGCGTGGTGCCCGACGGCGCCGGCGCGGACGAGCTCGGTTCGCCCGTTCTCCTCCTCGGCCCGACCGTTGCGGGTCACGAGGAAGATCGACGCGAAGCCGATCGACACCGCGAGCGTCATCCAGATCTTGATGTTCAGGATGCCGCCGAGCGTGCCCGCCCCGTATGGCAGGCCGGTGAGCGCGGCGACCGCGGGCGTGTTGGCGACGGCCGCGTACGCGTCTCGGGACTCCTGCGTCGGGAACGCCACGCGCTGCGACTCGAAGACCATGGCGACCATGGCGACGAGCACGACGATCCAGAGCGCCAGCCGCAGCCAGTTGCGGCGCAGGATGAACGCCGTGAGGTCGGGGAAGCCGGCGAACGTCGCGACCGGGGACGTGTGCCCGGGCGTCGTCGCGGTCGGCCGGGCGGGGGCGATCGCGGTCATGACGCGCTCACCGCCTCGCCGGCGGGCAGGTCGATGCCGTAGTGGCGGAGGAAGAGCTCTTCGAGCGACGGCGGCGTGGACACGAGCGAGCGGGGCGAGCGCGACGCGAGGTCGACGAGCACGGGCCCGAGGTCGGCGTCGTCGACCGTGAAGCTCACGTGCTCGCCGTCGGCCGCGAGGTCGTGCAGGTCGGTGCGCTCGGCGAGGGTGCCCGGGCCGCCCGGCAGCACGACCGACACGGACGTGCGGTGCAGGTGCCGCAGGTCGGCGAGCGTGCCCGCCTCGACCGTGCGCCCGGCGCGGATGATCGTGACCTGGTCGCAGAGCTTCTCGACCTCGGCGAAGATGTGGCTGGAGAGCAGCACGCTGCGGCCCTCGTGCGTGAGGTCGCGGATGGTGTCGGTGAACACGCCCTCCATGAGCGGGTCGAGGCCCGACGTGGGCTCGTCGAGGATCAGCAGCTCGGCGTCGGAGGCGAGCGCGGCCACGAGGGCGATCTTCTGCCGGTTGCCCTTCGAGTACGTGCGGGCCTTCTTCGACGGGTCGAGGTCGAAGCGCTCGACGAGGGCGTCGCGCCTCGCGCGGTCGACGCCGCCGCGCAGCCGCGACAGGATGTCGATGGCCTGGCCGCCCGTGAGGTTCGGCCAGAGGTTCACGTCGCCGGGCACGTAGGCGATGCGGCGGTGCAGTTCGACCGCCTCGCGCCACGGGTCGCCGCCGAGCAGGCGTGCGCTGCCGGCATCCGCTCGGGCGAGGCCGAGGAGGATGCGGATGGTGGTGGACTTGCCCGAGCCGTTCGGCCCGAGGAATCCCATGACCTGGCCCTGCTCGACGCGCAGGTCGAGTCCGTCGAGGGCGGTGACGGCGCCGAAGCGCTTGACGAGGCCGGCGACCTCGATCGCCGGGGTGGATGCTGCGTTCATGACGGCTCCTTGCAATCTGGATTCGGTGACGGGGTTCGGGCGTGCGCGGTCGCGCTCAGCCGGGCGGGTCGCCGATGTAGAGCAGGTACTGGTCGAGGTAGGTGCTGTCGGCGAAGACGCCGTGCGTGTAGAGCTCGATCGAGGGCAGGGCCGTCGACTCGAAGGTCTCGTGGAGCACGCCCTTGAAGTCGGCGAGCGAGATCTCGGGATGCAGCGACAGTTGCACGATGAGCCCGCCGATGGAGTTCGTCACGAGCAGGCGGGCGCGCCCCTCGGGGTCGCGGCTCGGGCGCAGGATGCCGGCCTCGACCGCCGTCTCGGAATAGGCGAGCGCGTCGGCGATCATGTGCTCGATGAAGGCGGCTCCGGCCGGGCTGCCGTCCTGCACGCTGCGGAGGATGTAGACGAGCATGGCGCCGTACTCGTCGGCCTCGGCGTACTGCGCCAGCGCGCTCAGGGGGGAGGTCAGGCCCTCGACCTTCGCGGTGCGGTGCATCGCGAGCACGGCCTCGTCGCATTCGGCGCGCAGCGCCTCCTTCGAGCCGAAATGGTGGCGGATGAGCCCGGCGCTCACGCCCGCCCGTGCCGCGATGGTGCGCACCGATGCGGTGAAGCCCTCGGCGGCGAAGCACTCGATCGCCGCATCGCGCAGGCGGGCCCGCGCCGTGAGGTCGCTCGGCGGAAGCGCGCCGTCGGGCGACTCGTCGGCCGGGGCGTCGCCGGTGGGGGCATCGCCCGTCGGGGCATCCGCAATACGCACGTATCGGATACTACACAGGTGTATAGCCATCGTCCAGAGGTCTCGACGCCGAACCCGGCACGACCGGCAGGTGAACGTTGGGCGATGCCGACCCGAAACGCGGAAATCGCCCCCGACCAGCCCTCACGCTTGAGGTGTGAAGGTCGCACTCCTCGCAGAATCGTTCCTCCCGCACATGAACGGCGTGACCCATTCGCTGCTCCAGGTGCTCCGCCACCTCGACCGGAGGGGGCACGACGCCCTCGTGATCGCACCAGGGCCGGGCGCGGCCGACGGGGCATTCGACGAGGCCCTGCACGGCGCCCGCACCGTCTTCGTCCCCTCGGTCCCGCTGCCGAGCTACCCCGACGTCCGCGTCGCGCTCGCCGGAGCCCACCGGCTCGCGGGCGTGCTCCGCGCGCACGGCAGCGAGGTCGTCCACCTCGCCAGTCCCTTCGTGCTCGGCTGGCGCGGGATCGCGGCGGCCGAGACGATCGGCGTCCCGTCGGTCGCGGTCTACCAGACCGACGTGCCCGGCTACGCCGAGCGCTACGGGGTGCCTGGGGCGGCGCCCGCGCTCGCCAGGCACCTCGCGAGGCTCCACAGCCGGGCCACGCTCACCCTCGCGCCCTCGACCTCGGCCGTCGAACGGCTCACCGCGCTCGGCGTCGAACCCGACCGCGTCGCGCTCTGGCGCCGAGGCGTCGACACCGACCGGTTCGCCCCGGGCCGGCGCTCCGGGCGCTGGCGACGCGACGTGGCCGGCGCCGCACCCGACGAGGTCGTCGTCGGCTACGTCGGCCGGCTCGCGCCCGAGAAGCAGGTCGAGGACCTGCGGGCGCTCGTCGGGCTGCCGCGCACCCGGCTCGTCGTCGTCGGCGACGGGCCGTCGCGCGCACCCCTCGAGCGGATGCTGCCGACCGCGGTGTTCACCGGATTCCTCGACGGGGACGCGCTCGCGGAGGCCATGGCCGGGTTCGACGTGTTCGTGCACCCGGGCGAGAACGAGACCTTCTGCCAGACCGTGCAGGAGGCGCTCGCGAGCGGCGTCCCGGTCGTCGCCGTCGGCCGCGGCGGGCCCCTCGACCTCGTGGAGAACAGCATCGACGGCTGGCTGTACCGCCCGGGCGACCTCGCGGAGTTCCGTGCGCGGGTGCTCGACCTCGTCGGCGACGACGCGAAGCGGCGGGCCTTCGCGGTCCGCGCCCGGGAGGCGGTTCGCGGACGCGGGTGGGACGTGCTCGGCGACGAGCTGCTCGGCCACTACGACCGAGCGGCCATCGCGAACCGGCGCGCCACGGCGCCCGCCGGCTCCGCGACGTCCACCACCACGCCCGCGCCCGCGACGCCCGCGCCCGCGACGTCGCCCGCGGCAGCGGCGCGGGTGCCGATGCGCCAGGTCGCGGCATCCGCACCACCAGCCCCGCCCCGGTGGCAGCGCTACGTCGCCGTGGGGGACTCCCTGAGCGAGGGGCTCTGCGACACGTCGCGGATGGTCGCGGGGGAGTACCGCGGCTGGGCCGACCGCCTCGCGATGCTGCTCGCCCTCGCGAGCCCGCACGGCGATCGTGTCGCCTACGCGAACGTGGCGGTGCGCAGCCGCAAGGTCGCCGACGCCGTCGGCACGCAGGTGCCGCTCGCGACCTCGATGCGCGCCGACCTCGTGAGCGTGTTCATCGGGGCCAACGACCTCGTCGGTCCGCACCCCGACGTGCACGCCCTGGCCGACCGGCTGGGCGGATCCGTCGCCGCCCTGCGCGCGACCGGCGCCGACGTGCTGCTCGTGACGCCGTTCCTGCCGCAGCGGCCGGCCTCCCGGCTGTACCGGGGGAGGTTCGGGGTGTTCGCCGACCGCCTGCGCGGCATCGCCCGGGAGACCGGGGCGATCCTCCTCGACGTCGCCGTGCTGCCCGAGCTGACCGCCACGGACATGTGGGCCGAGGACCGCGTGCACCTGAACTCCGCGGGCCACCGCGCACTGGCCTACGCCGCCGCCCGAGCGCTCGGAGTCCCGGATGCCGCCGCGCTCGGCGCGCTCGAGCAGGCGGCGCACGAGGACCCCGAGGACGGCGCCGCGACGGCGATCGACCGGCAGGTCGGCGACCTGCGGTGGCTCGCGAGCCACGCCGCCCCCTGGATCGGCCGACGGCTGCGCGGACGGACCGCGGGCGACGGGCGCGAGTCCAAGCGGCCCGAGCTGCTCCCGGTGCTCGCACCCGCCGCATCCCCGGTCGTCGGCGACGCGACATCCGCTGTTCACAGGCGAAAAACACGGCCTCTGCTAGGCTGAACGAGGTTGCCGGTGGGTTGCCGTGCAGGTGCACGGCGAGAATCGGCGGCCGATGGAGCAGGCCGGCAGGAAGCTGGTCCCCTGTGGTGGATCACCAATCGAACGAGAAATGCCCGTCTCGAATGGTGGACTTCTACTGGTGGCCAGCGTGAATGCATCGTCCTGATGCGATTCGTATTGCCTGTTCCTGCTCCGACGTACGAGTCGCGCCCATACGGGGTGCGACGAAAAACAAAGGAGAGAGACCTCTTGGAAGGTCCTGAAATCACGTTCGCCGAAGCCGTCATCGACAATGGCAAGTTCGGCACCCGCACCATCCGGTTCGAAACCGGCCGTCTTGCGCAGCAGGCGCAGGGCTCGGCAGTCGCCTACATCGACGAAGAGACCATGCTGCTCTCGGCGACGTCCGTCTCCAAGCAGCCGAAGGACCACTTCGACTTCTTCCCGCTCACGATCGACGTCGAAGAGCGCATGTACGCCGCGGGCCGCATCCCGGGCTCGTTCTTCCGTCGCGAGGGCCGCCCCTCGACCGAGGCGATCCTCACCTGCCGTCTCATCGACCGCCCCCTGCGGCCCTCGTTCGTCGAGGGCCTGCGCAACGAGGTCCAGGTCGTCGTCACCGTGCTCGCCATCGAGCCCGACGAGCTCTACGACGTGCTCGCCATCAACGCCGCGTCGCTCTCGACGCAGCTCTCGGGCCTGCCCTTCTCCGGTCCGGTCGCGGGTGTGCGCGTCGCGCTCATCGACGGCCAGTGGGTCGCCTTCCCGAAGCACTCGCAGCTCGAAGACGCCGTGTTCAGCATGGTCGTCGCGGGTCGCGTCATCACCGAGAACGACGGCTCGCAGGATGTCGCGATCATGATGATCGAGGCCGAGGCCACCGACAACGCGTGGAACCTCATCCAGGCCGGCGCCGTCAAGCCGAACGAAGAGGTCATCGCGCAGGGCATCGAGGCGTCGAAGCCCTTCATCAAGCAGCTCGTCGAGGCGCAGCAGCAGGTCGCGAAGACCGCCGCGAAGCCCACCGCCGACTACCCGACCTTCCCGCCCTACCAGGCCGAGGTCAAGGCCGCCGTCGAGGCGTTCGCGAGCACCGAGCTCAAGGACGTCTACAAGATCGCCGGCAAGGTCGAGCGTCAGGACGCCGACGACGCCCTCAAGGCTCGCGTCAAGGAGCACGTCGCGGCCAAGGTCGAAGCGGGCGAGCTGCCCGAGTCCGCCAACGCCGAGGTCTCCGCGGCCTACAAGTCGGTCACCAAGAAGGTCATGCGCACGCGCGTGCTCGAAGAGGGCGTCCGCATCGACGGCCGCGGCCTCGCCGACATCCGCCCGCTCGACGCCGAGGTGCAGGTCGTGCCCCGCGTGCACGGTTCCGCCATCTTCCAGCGTGGCGAGACCCAGATCCTGGGCATCACCACGCTCAACATGCTGAAGCTCGAGCAGTCGATCGACTCGCTGAGCCCGGTCACCAAGAAGCGCTACATGCACAACTACAACTTCCCGCCCTACTCGACCGGTGAGACCGGTCGCGTCGGGTCGCCGAAGCGTCGCGAGATCGGGCACGGCGCACTCGCCGAGCGCGCACTCGTGCCGGTGCTGCCCACGCGCGACGAGTTCCCCTACGCCATCCGCCAGGTCTCCGAGGCGCTCGGCTCCAACGGCTCCACCTCGATGGGCTCGGTCTGCGCCTCGACGCTGTCGCTGCTCAACGCCGGTGTGCCCCTGCGCGCTCCCGTCGCGGGCATCGCGATGGGCCTCATCTCCGACACCGTGAACGGCGAGACGCGCTACGCGGCCCTCACCGACATCCTCGGTGCCGAAGACGCCCTCGGCGACATGGACTTCAAGGTCGCCGGCACGAGCGAGTTCGTCACGGCGATCCAGCTCGACACGAAGCTCGACGGCATCCCCGCATCGGTGCTCGCCGGCGCGCTGACGCAGGCGAAGGAGGCCCGCACGACGATCCTCGCCGTGCTGAACGCCGCCATCGACGCGCCCGACGAGATGGCCCCGACCGCGCCCCGCGTGATCTCGGTGCAGATCCCCGTCGACAAGATCGGCGAGCTGATCGGCCCGAAGGGCAAGACGATCAACGCGATCCAGGACGAGACCGGCGCCGACATCTCCATCGAGGAGGACGGCACCGTCTACATCGGCGCCGTCGACGGACCGTCGGCCGAGGCCGCACGCGCCCAGGTCAACGCGATTGCGAACCCCACCAACCCCGAGGTCGGCGAGCAGTTCCTCGGAACCGTCGTCAAGATCGCGGCGTTCGGTGCGTTCGTCTCGCTGCTCCCGGGCAAGGACGGCCTGCTGCACATCAGCGAGGTGCGCAAGCTCGCCGGTGGCAAGCGCGTCGAGAACGTCGAAGACGTGCTCGGCGTCGGCCAGAAGATCCTCGTCGAGATCACGAAGATCGACGACCGCGGCAAGCTCTCGCTCGCCCCGGTGGTGGCCGACGAGGCCGACACCGAGGGTCGCGAGACCGCCGGTACGCACTCGGAGGAGCCCGCCGAGGGCGCCGACGCGTAGTCACCCGTCGCACTGCGGATGCCCCGCCCGATTCGTTCGGGCGGGGCATCCGTCGTCTCCGGGGCGGTCGACGCATGACGCGTCGGGCCGCACGGGCGAGCGCCGCCGCGGTCAGTAGTGCAGCGTGCTGCGGATGACGGCGTCGCGTTCGGCGAGGGCGGCCGCGACGATCGCCCGCGCCTCGGTGCGACGCAGCAGGCGGTCGGGGTCGTTGCGCCGGGCGGCCCGGCGCAGCCCCCACTCGGCCATCCTGAGGCCGCCGCGCACGGCGACCGAGGCGACGAGGCCGGACGTGGGGGAGAGGGTCGCGGTGGTCATGTCACTTCTCCTTCTCGGATCGTTCTGCGGATCGTTCTGCGGATGCTTCGGTGGCTTCCCCTCGGACGAGCGGGAAGGCGTTGATGTGGATCTGCACGGGGCGCGATCCGGGCGTCGGCGTGCGCTTGTGCGCGTCGATGTACGTCTTCAGCACGGCGTCGACGTCGGCGACGAGGCCGGCGAGCTGATCGGGCGTCAGGCGCAGGTTGATGGTGTCGCTCGTGGCGATGTCGAGCCATTCGTCGCCGAAGACTTGGTCGCCCTCGACGACGAACTCGCGGAAGTTCTGCTCGCGGGTGCGGAACCACTCGTCTTCGACGAGCTTGACCGCGAGCCGCTCGGCGCTGCCCGGCGGCAGCGAACGGGCGTCGGGGATCGCGATCGAGCCGGGCGTGCGCTCCCACCAGCGTTCGCGGCCCTTGCCGCGTGCGGTGTCCTCGCGCACGAGGCCTGCGCCCGCGAGCTGCCGCAGGTGGTAGCTCATCGAGCCGCTGGACTCGCCGAGTCGATCGGCCAGGCCGCTCGAGGTGAGCGGGCCGTACGCCGAGAGCTCGTCGTAGATGCGCACGCGGAGCGGGTGGGCGAGCGACTTGAGGCTCGCGGAGGGCAGGACGTGGTCGATGCCGGGGTGGCGCGTGCTGCTCGGCTCGCTCGAGAGGTCTCGGGGCTGGTCTCTGGACATGATGCAAAGATAGCGCTGCAAAGAACTCTTTGCAAGGATCTCTTTGCAGAAATACGTTTGCAACGAGTTCTTTGCGAAGACGGCGTCTGCGCTGCGCCGAGCGGCTTCCGCGGTTCGCGCGACGAGGGCGGGGGCGTCACGCCCTCCGGAGCCGGCGGAGCGTCGCGTCGGCGAGGCGGTCGGCACTGCCGGGTGCGAGGTCGAGGTAGAGCATCGGCTCGATGAGCTCGAGCTCGAGGACGGCCGGGCGGCCGCCGAATCGCACGACATCCACGCGCGCGTAGTCGAGGTCGAACGGCAGCCGCGCGAGCATGGCGGTCACCGCCCGCGCGTCAGAGGGGTCGGGTCGAGCGGGCGCGATCGTGCCGCCGTAGATGCCGTGCGCTCGGAAGTCGCCCACGGCCGGCCGCTTGCGGAGCACGTGGCTCGGCCGTCCGCCGATGAAGATGTACGACCATTCGCCCTCGTCGAGGACCGACCGCGCGAACGGCTGCACGAGCACGTCGGTGCCGGGCGGAAAGCCCGCGAGCGCTCGCTCCAACCCGGCGGCATCCGCCCTGACGACGCCCGACCCGCCGGCGCCGACGGCGGGCTTCAGCACCAGCTCGCCCCACCCGGCCTGCTCGATGCGCTCGCGGAGGCGGGGCGCGTCGCGGGCGTCGCCGCGCAGGAGCGGCACGACGGCGACGCCCAGGTCGTCGAGGTCGTCGAGGTAGCGCTTGTCGGTGTTCCAGCGCACGGCGTCGGCGGGGTTCAGCAGCCGGCACCGCGACCGCTCGATGGCGTCGATCACCTCGAGGAAGTGCGCGAGGTCGTCGACGTAGTCCCAGGTGCTCCGGATCACCGCGCCGTCGAACCCGTTCCAGTCGACGCCGTCGTCGGTCCAGGCCACCGGCACCGCCTCGACACCGCGTGCGGCGAAGGCCTCGACGAGCAGCCGGTCGTCGGCGAAGAGCGCCTCGACGTCGGGGATCTCCCAGGTGAGGAACCGGGGGAGCCGTTCGCACCTGAGCACCGCGACGCGCAGCGCGTTCATGTCCGGCGTTCGAGCAGGGGCGAGAGCCGGTACGGGATGAGCTCGCCCATCGCGAGCGAGGTCTCGGTGCGCTCGACCCCGTCGACGGCGAGGATCTCCCCGTCGATGCGGAACAGGTCGTGCGCGTCGCGGCACACCACGCGCACGAGCAGGTCGACCGTACCCGAGAGGCCGTGGGCCTGGATGACCTCGGGGATGGACCTGAGCTCGTCGACCACATCACTGAGCTGGCGCTGGCGCACGTGCACGGAGATGAAGGCCTCGAGGGGGAAGCCGAGCGGCGTCGGGTCGATGCTGCGCTCGAATGAGAGGAAGGCGCCGGATGCCTCGAGCCGGGCCATGCGCGCCTGCACGGTGTTGCGGGAGAGGCCGAGCCGGTCGGCGAGGGCCACGACGGTCGCGCGCGGATCGGTGCCGAGCTCGAGCAGGAGGGCGCGGTCCACATCGTCGTAGGCGGTCATACCGCCACACGTTAGCACTGTCTGGTACCCCCCGATTGAGCAACATGCTCAACGCATTCATCGATGCTTGAGCGCATCGCTGGATCGACGTAGTCTCCGGGTATCCGGCAACGCCGCCGGGTGCGATCGCTCACGAGGCGGTCGCCGAGCGCGAGGATCCTCCGATGACCCCATCCGACCGACACGCCACCGGGGTGCTGACGCGCCCCGACGAGTTCGTGCAGCTCATCACCCCGACGGGTGAGCGACGCGCCGACCCCGAGCTGGACCGCTGGGTCGCCGACATCGACACCGACGCCCTCCGCCGCCTGCACCGCGACATGTCCGTCGTGCGTCGCCTCGACACCGAGGCGACGGCCCTTCAGCGTCAGGGCGAACTCGGGCTCTGGCCCCCGCTGGCCGGCCAGGAGGCCGCGCAGATCGGCTCCGCTCGCGCCCTCCGCGACGACGACTTCGCGTTCTCCAGCTACCGCGAGCACGCCGTCGCGTGGGTGCGCGGCGTCGGCCCCGCCGACCTGCTCCGCGTCTGGCGCGGCGCCGCGGCATCCGGCTGGAACCCGTACGAGCACGGCATGGCCGTGCCCCAGATCATCATCGGCGCGCAGGCGCTGCACGCGACCGGCTGGGCCATGGGCGCCCGGTGGGACGGCACGGATGCCGCGGCGATCGCCTACTTCGGCGATGGCGCCACGAGCGAGGGCGACGTCAACGAGGCGCTCGTGTTCGCGGCGAGCTTCGACGCCCCGGTGGTCTTCTTCTGCCAGAACAACCAGTGGGCCATCTCCGAGCCCGTCGGCCTGCAGTCCAAGCAGCCGCTGGCACGCCGGGCCGACGGATTCGGCATCCCGGGCGTCCGCGTCGACGGCAACGACGTGCTCGCCGTCATGGCGACCACGCGCGTCGCGCTCGACCGCGCTCGCCGCGGCGAGGGCCCGACGTTCATCGAGGCCGTCACGTACCGCATGGGCCCGCACACGACCGCCGACGACCCGAAGCGCTACCGCGCCGACGACGAGGTGGCCGAATGGCGAGGCCGCGATCCGATCGCCCGGGTCGCGGCGCTGCTCGCGGCATCCGGCGTCGACGTCGCCGACCTCGAACGCGACGCGACCGAGGAGGCCGACCGCATGGCGGCCGACCTGCGCGCGGCGATCACCTCGATCGCCGACCCCGAGCCGCTCAGCGTCTTCGACCACGTCTATGCCGAGCCCAACGTGCACCTCGAGCGCCAGCGCGAGCACTACACGCGCTACCTCGCGCAGTTCGACGACGCGGCCGCGCCAGGAACGTCCGCAGCGGGAACGCCCGCGACCACCGAGGGAGGCGCGCGATGACCACGCTCACGCTCGGCGGCGCCCTGAACGCCGGCCTCCGCCGCTCGCTCGCGGGCGACGACAGGGTCGTCCTGCTCGGCGAGGACATCGGCACCCTCGGCGGCGTGTTCCGCATCACCGATGGCCTGAAGGCGGAGTTCGGCGCGCACCGCGTCGTCGACACGCCGCTCTCGGAGGCCGGCATCGTCGGCACCGCGGTCGGGCTCGCCTATCGCGGATACCGGCCGGTCGTCGAGATCCAGTTCGACGGGTTCATCTACCCCGGATTCGACCAGATCGTCGCGCAGGTCGCGAAGCTGCACTACCGCTCGCACGGCAACGTGCGCATGCCGATCACGATCCGCGTCCCGTTCGGCGGCGGCATCGGCGCGGCCGAGCACCACTCGGAGTCGCCCGAGGCGTACTTCGCCCACACCGCCGGCCTCCGAGTCGTGGCGTGCTCGGATGCCGCAGACGCGTACGTCATGATCCAGCAGGCCATCGCGAGCGACGACCCGGTGCTGTTCTTCGAGCCCAAGCGCCGATACCACGTGAAGGGCGAGGTCGACGAGACCGCGAGCCTCGCCGACGCGAAGCCGCTCGGGGTCGCCTCGGTCGTGGCATCCGGAACCGACGTCACGCTCGTGACGTACGGCGCGCTCGTGCAGACCGCGCGCGACGCGGCCATCGCGGCGCGTGAGGACGGCGTCTCGATCGAGGTCATCGACCTGCGCTCGCTCGCGCCGATGGACCTCGCGACCGTCGCGGCCTCCGTGCGGCGCACCGGTCGGCTCGTGATCACGCACGAGGCCGGGCAGCAGGTCGGCCTCGGCGCCGAGATCGTCGCGAGCATCACCGAGCGCTGCTTCGAGTTCCTCGAGGCCGCGCCCGTGCGGGTCACGGGGCACGACATCCCGTACCCGCCGGCGAAGCTCGAGCGGCACCACCTGCCCGACCTCGACCGCATCCTCGACGGCGTCGACCGCGTGCTCGGCCGCCCGAACTCGCTGAGCGGGGTGGAGGCGTGAGCATGATCCGGGACTTCCCGCTGCCCGACCTCGGCGAGGGGCTGACCGAGTCCGAGGTCGTCGCCTGGCGCGTCGCCGTCGGCGACCGGGTCGAGCTCAACCAGATCGTCGCCGACGTCGAGACCGCCAAGGCCGTCGTCGAGCTGCCGTCGCCGTTCGCCGGTGTCATCACGGCCCTGCACGCGGTCGAGGGCGAGACCGTCAACGTCGGCGAGCCGCTGTTCTCGTGCGAGACGGGCGAGGGTGCGTCGGATGCCGCGGGGCCGGCGGCGGCCCGAACCGCCGATGCCGCCGCGCCGTCCGCCGACGCAGCTCCGGATGCCGCGCCAGGCCCCAACCTCGTGGGCTACGGCGCCCGCGACGAGGGCGGTCCGAAGCGCCGCGCCCGCCGGGCCGCGCTCGTCGCCGATCTCGTTCCGACGCCGGACTCCGGAGCCGCGGCCGGCGGCGCCGGCGTCGTGCCGGCCGCGACGGGCATCGACGTGTCGGCGCTCCAGCCGGATCGCCCGCGCTCGACCCCGCCCGTCCGCAAGCTCGCACGCGACCTCGGCGTCGCGCTCGAGTCGGTGCACGGCACGGGGGAGCGCGGCCTCATCACGCGGGCCGACGTCGAGGCGGCGGCATCCGGCGCAGTGGTGGCATCCGCCGCCCTCGATGCGGTCGGCGAGCCGGCACCCGACATGCCGGGCGACGCCGCTGAGACCCGCATCCCGATCCGCGGAGTCCGCAAGCACACGGCCGCGGCGATGGTGCGCAGCGCCTTCACGGCGCCGCACGTCACCGAGTTCCTCACGGTCGACGTCACGGCGACGATGGACCTCGTGCGCGACCTCCGCGAGGACCGTGCGTTCGCCGGACATCGCATCACGCCGCTCGCGGTGGTCGCGAAGGCCGTCTGCATCGCGGCCCGGCGCACGCCCGAGGTCAATGCGCGATGGGACGAGGACGCGCAGGAGATCGTGCAGTTCGCCGGCGTCCACCTCGGCATCGCCGCGGCGACCGGACGCGGACTCGTCGTGCCGAACGTCAAGGCCGCCGAGCGCCTCACGCTCGTCGAGCTCGCCGACGCGATCGGCGCCCTCGCGACCACCGCCCGCGAGGGACGCACCCCTCCCGCCGACCTCGCGGGCGGTACCCTCTCGATCACGAACGTCGGGGTGTTCGGCGTCGACGCCGGCACGCCGATCCTGAACCCGGGCGAGGCGGTGATCCTCGCGATGGGCGCCGTTCGGCGCATGCCCTGGGAACACCGTGGCGAGATCGCCCTGCGCGAGGTGATGACGCTGAGCCTGTCGTTCGACCACCGGCTCGTCGACGGCGAGCAGGGCGCCCGCTTCCTCACGGACGTCGGCGCGATCCTCCGCGACCCGGCGCGTGCGATCACGATGATCTGATCCGTCCGATCCATGGCGTCCGTCCCCTCCGAGGGGGAGGATGGACGCCATGGACGGACGCAGCACGCTCACTCCCGACGACACCCGGGCCGACCTCGCCGCCACCGGGTTCGCCCATGTCGACGACCACCTCGTCGCGACCTTCTCCACGGTCGACTTCGCCACCGCGGTGCGGCTGCTCGACGCGGTCGCGATCGTGGCCGACGAGATGAACCACCATCCCGACGTGCAGGTGGGCTGGGGTCGGGTCGCGTTCGAACTGTCGTCGCACGACGCCGGCGGGGTCACCGGGCGCGATGTCACGCTCGCACGCGTCATCCGCGGCATCGCCGACGAGCAGGGCGCCGTGCCGCGCTGATCGCGGTCGACGCATCGCGCAGCGCGTCGCGCAGCGGCAGCCGTGGCAGCGGCAGCGGCGGTGGTGCGGGCGTCGGCGGGTCAGTCGAGCCGGTGGACGACCCCGTCGACGCGTCGGAACCCGCAGTGCCCGAGCACGGCGGCGGTGGCCGCGTCGTCGTCGGCGGCCCGCGCGAACAGCGGTCGTGGAAGCGTGTCGACGAAGAGGCGCAGCGCGCGGACCCGGACGACGTCGTCGCCCGACGGCGAACGTGCCTCGACGGCGACGAACGTGGCGCCGCCCTCGTTCCAGCTCGCGACCTCGCCGACGATCTCGCCGTCGGCCCGCACGGTGCGGCGCACGAGGTCTGGCGCGTCGGGGCCTGGGTCTGGGTCGTGCCGGAATCGGTGCAGGGTGTCGAGATCCGTGTCGCGGGTCGCGCGCAGGGTCACGACATGAGGCTCGCCCATGCCATCTCCTCGAGGATGCCGCGGACGGTGCCGTCGGCGGGTCTGCGCCCAGGGGTGCGGGCGCTGTGCGGAGTGGAGTTCAGGAGTCCGAAGGCGGCGTGTGCCCGGAACCTCAATTCCACCTCGGCCCGGTCGGGCCTGAGTTCTGCGAGGGTCGCGACCCAGTGCTCGACGTAGCGGCGCTGGAGCGAACGCACGACGTGGCGAACGCCGGCGTCGAGCTGCTCGAGCTCGCGGTCCTGCACGACGATGACGTCGGCGTCGGCGAGGGCGAAGTCGACGTGGAAGGCGATGAGCGAGCGCAGGGCGGATGCCGCGTCGGGCGCCCCTGCGAGCACGCGGTCGGCGCCGTCGAGGAGCGAGCGGCTCGCTCCTTCGAGGATCGCGGCGAGCACGGCGGACTTGCCCGGGAAGTGGCGGTAGACGGCGGGGCCGCTGACGCCGACCGCCGCGCCGAGGTCTTCGATGGTGACCCCGGCGTAGCCGCGCTCGGCGAAGAGCTGGGCGGCGGCGGTGAGGATCGCGGCGCGTCGATCGGCCTTCTGCCGCCCTCGCTCGGTGAGCGGTTCGGCCGCGGACCGCTCGGGTGCCGTCGGCGTCGGTGTGCTTGCCATTTGCCTGCCTGCTCGCTACTCTCGGGAAATCGAGTTAGTGAACACTAACCGAAAATCGCGATGACGCACAAGAGGCGCGCCACGAGCACGCGGAGGGCCGATGCCGACACTCACGACCAGGGTCGATCCGAACGGCGACGCCGCGCGACGCAACGTCGAGGAGCACGCCGCGCTCGTCGACGAGCTGCGCGAACGTCTCGCGGGCGCCGCGCTCGGCGGACCCGAGGCGTCGCGAGACCGCCACGTCGCCCGCGGCAAGCTCCTGCCGCGCGACCGCGTCGACCGCCTGCTCGACGAGGGCAGCCCGTTCCTCGAGCTCTCACCGCTCGCGGCCGACGGCATGTACGACGGCCAGACGCCCGGCGCGGGCATCATCACGGGCGTCGGCCTCGTGCACGGCCGGCCCGTGGTGGTCGTCTGCAACGACCCGACGGTCAAGGGCGGCACCTACTACCCGATGACCGTCAAGAAGCACCTCCGCGCGCAGGAGGTCGCCCGCGAGCATCGCCTCCCGTGCGTGTACCTCGTCGACTCCGGCGGGGCGTTCCTGCCCATGCAGGACGACGTGTTCCCCGACCGCGAGCACTTCGGCCGCATCTTCTACAACCAGGCGCAGCTCTCGTCGATGCGCATCCCGCAGCTGGCGGCCGTCCTGGGCTCCTGCACCGCCGGCGGCGCCTACGTGCCGGCGATGAGCGACGAGTCGGTCATCGTGCGCGACCAGGGCACGATCTTCCTCGGCGGCCCGCCACTCGTGAAGGCGGCGATCGGCGAGGTCGTGACCCCTGAGGAACTCGGCGGCGGCGACCTGCACTCCCGGGTGTCCGGCGTCACCGACCACCTCGCCGACGACGACGAGCACGCCCTCGAGCTCGTGCGCGACATGGTCGCCACGCTCGCACCCGAGGCGCCGCGGGCCTGGGCCGTGCGCGAGTCGAGGCCTCCGGCGGTCGACCCCGCGTCGCTCACGGCGGCGGTGCCGGTCGACGTGCAGCAGCCCTACGACGTGCGCGAGGTCATCGCCCGGCTCGTCGACGCGAGCGAGTTCTCCGAGTTCAAGCCCGAGTACGGCGACACGCTCGTCACCGGCTTCGCGCACCTCGACGGGCACCCGGTCGGCATCATCGCCAACAACGGGGTGCTCTTCAGCGAGTCGGCCATGAAGGGCGCGCACTTCATCGAGCTCTGCGACCAGCGCGGCATCCCGCTCCTGTTCCTCCAGAACATCTCGGGCTTCATGGTCGGCCGCGACGCGGAGGCCGGCGGCATCGCCAAGCACGGCGCGAAGATGGTCACCGCGGTCGCGACGACGCGCGTGCCCAAGCTGACGGTCGTGATCGGCGGCTCGTTCGGCGCCGGCAACTACTCCATGTGCGGGCGGGCGTACTCGCCGCGCTTCCTCTGGATGTGGCCGAACGCCCGCATCTCGGTCATGGGCGGCGAGCAGGCGGCATCCGTGCTCTCGACCGTGAAGGGCGACCAGCTGGCGGTCAGGGGCGAGCCCTGGTCGGATGCCGCGGCCGAGGCGTTCAAGGCGCCCATCCGCGAGCAGTACGAGCAGCAGGGCAGCCCGTACCACTCGACCGCCCGGCTCTGGGACGACGGCATCATCGACCCGGCGGACACCCGCACCGTGCTCGCCATGGCGCTCGAGCTCGCGAGCCGTACGCCCCTGCCCGAGCCGCGATTCGGCCTGTTCCGCATGTGACCGGGGCGGATGCGTGATCGGCCATCACGCCATGCCAGAGTGTTCTCGTACGCAGAACATGATGGGGGCAGCATGCAGCGACCACTCGCCGGCCTGACGAGGAGGAACCTCGTCACGGAGCTGACGGCCGGGGTGACCCTGATCGCGATCGCGATCCCGCTGAACATCGGGTACGCGCAGATCGCCGGGCTGCCGGCGACCGCCGGCCTCTACGCGCTCATCGTGCCGACCGTCGTGTACGCCCTCGTCGTGTCGTCGCGCCAGCTGGTGGCATCCCCCGATGCGGCGGCGGCGGCGCTCGTGGCCTCCTCGATCGGCGGCCTCGCGGCGGCCGGCAGTGCCGACTACGCCACCATGGCGCTCGCGCAGGCGATCATCTGCGGCGTCATGTTCATGCTGCTCTCGGTGTTCAAGCTCGGGTTCCTCGCGAACTTCCTCTCCAAGCCGATCCTCATCGGCTTCGTCGGCGGTCTGGCGCTCGACATCATGGTCAGCCAGATCGCGAAGATGCTGGGCGTGAAGATCGACTCGGGCGGCGAGTTCGTCGACAAGGTCGTCGGACTGGTCGGCGGGCTCGGCACCACGAACGCCTGGTCGCTCGCCATCTCCGCGACGTCGGTCGCCGTGCTCCTGCTCGGCAAGCGGTTCCTGGGCGCGGTGCCCTGGGCCCTCGTGGTGCTCGTGCTCTCCACGATCGTCGTGGTGGTCGCGAACCTCGACGACGCGGGCGTCGACGTGCTCGGGGCTGTGCCCGCCGGGCCGCCCACGCTCACCTGGCCCGTGCTCGACTGGACCGTCTGGCTCGCCCTCATCCCGTCCGCGATCGCCCTCACCCTCGTGACCACCGCCGAGGGCCTGCTCGTCTCCCGCTCCTACGCCGAGAAGCACCGCTACCCGTTCCGAGCGAACCGCGACCTCCTGGCGTTCGGCCTGTCGAACATCGCGGCGGGCGCCCAGGGCAGCTTCTCGGTCGGGTCCTCGACCTCGCGCACGGCGGCGATGGACCAGGCCCGCTCGCGCACGCAGCTGCCCTCGCTCGTGCTCGCGGTGGGCACCCTGCTCCTGCTGCTCTTCGGCACGGCGCTGCTCGCCGACATCCCCTCGCCGGCCATCGGCGCGGTCGTCGGCGTCGCGATCATCCCGCTGCTCGGCATCCGCGAGTTCGCGGACCTCTGGCGCAAGGACCGCTTCGAGTTCGCGATCGGTGCGGTCTGCTTCGTGGTGACGCTGTTCGTCGGCGCGATCCCGGGCATCGTGGTCGCGTTCACGCTCGCGCTCATCAACCTCGCCAGGCGCGCGGCGAACCCGGCGATCGACGTGCTCGGCACGTCCGGCGACCCGAGCGAGTCGCTGCTCGAGGACGCCCCCGTCGGGTCCACCACGGCGCCCGGCATCATCGTCATCCGCCTCGCGGCCCCGTTGTTCTTCGCGAACGGCAGCGTCTTCACCGCCGCGGTCAAGCGCGCGGTGACCTCGGCCGAAGGCGATCCCGTGCGCGCCGTCGTCATCGACATGGAGGCCGTCACCGACATCGACGTCACGGGCGGCGAGGAGTTCGAGGCGCTCAAGACCTGGCTCGAGGGCAACCACGTCTCGCTCTCGTTCAGCCGCATGCGAGGCCCGGCGCGTCAGCGCCTCGTGCAGCTCGGGCTGCTCGGCGACGAGCAGGTCTTCGCCACCAATCGCGCGGCCATCACGGCCCTCGCCGTCGATCCGGCATCCGACCCCCGAACCACGACAGAGAAGAGCACCTCATGAACGGCGCAATCGGCGGCATCCTCCCGCTCGCACTCGGCGTCGCGATCAGCCCGGTCCCGGTCATCGCCGCGATCCTCATGCTGCTCTCGCCGAAGGCGCGCGTCACGAGCGTCGGGTTCCTGCTCGGCTGGGTCATCGGCATCGTCATCGCCGTCAGCGTGTTCACGGCCCTCGCGTCGGTGCTCCCCGAGGGCGACTCCGATGCGTCGAAGCCGATCGTCGGCACCGTCCAGCTCCTCCTCGGCGTGCTGCTGCTCGTGCTCGCCGTCGGCCAGTGGCGCAAGCGCCCGAAGAAGGGCGAGGAGCCGGCGCTGCCCAAGTGGATGCAGGCCATCGACAAGGTCAGCTTCTTCGGCGCGTTCGGACTCGCCTTCCTGCTCTCCGCGCTGAACCCGAAGAACCTGATCATGGCGGCCGGCGCCGGCACCGAGATCGGCTCGGCCGGGCTCGCCACGGGCGAGGTCGTGCTCGTCATCGCGATCTACGTGCTCATCGCGGCGTCCACCGTGGCGGTTCCGGTGATCGCCTACCTCATCGCGGCCGACCGGCTGCGTGGTCCGCTCGATGCGCTGCGCGTGTGGCTCGGCCACGAGAACGCGATCATCATGGCGGTGCTGCTGCTCGTGATCGGCGTCTCGATGCTCGGCAAGGGCATCGGCAGCTTCTGAGCCGCCCGCGCGGCCGCTCCGGTACGGGCGCGGCCGCGTCGACGTCGGCGCAGGTCGATGGCGGGCAGGGTTCAGGCCCCGGATGCCGCGGCCGCGCGTTCGACCTCGGCGACCGCCTGCTCGACGCCGCCGTGCCATGGCGAGCCGTGGCCCGGGAGCACCCAGGTCGCGCCGAGGCCGGCGAGGTGCCGGAGCGAGGCGAGCGCCTCGGCGGGGTCGTCGGTGAACGGCGCGGGCTGGGGGCCCTCGACGCCCGTGAGCACGTGCCGCGTCGTGAGGCCGTCGCCGACGAACACGGCGTCGACCGAGGGCACGTGGATCGCGATGCTGCCGGGGGAGTGGCCGGGCAGTGCGACGATCACGGGTGCACCGGGCAGGTCGAGCACGTCGCCGTCGTGGACCGCGACGACCTCGGTGAGCGGGGTCGTTCGCAGTCCGTTCTTGCGCATGGCGTACCAGAGGAAGCGGGCCGTGGCTCCGAGCCTGACGTGACCCCACTCGGGCTTGGTCGACACCTCGCCCCTGGCGCGGGCGGCATCGGCCTCGTGCACGAACACGGGCACGCCGTGGTCGCGGCGCAGGCGCTCGGCGAAGCCGATGTGGTCGCTGTCGCCGTGCGTGAGCACGACCCCCCGCACGTCGTCGATGGTGCGACCCATGGCGTCGAGTTCCGCGAGCAGTTCCTTCCACTGGCCGGCGAGGCCAGCGTCGATGAGCGTGACCCCGTCGGGTGCGTCGACGAGGTAGACGGCGACGATGTCGTTGCCGATGCGGTGGAGTGAGGGTGCGAGCTGCATGGGAGGCCTCGATTCTTGGTGTGCGGTAGCGATGGCTACGATACATAGCTATGATGGCTAACGTCAATAGCCATTGTGGAGGGGCCCGCAGCCCGATCCCGAGCCGAGGAGCCGATATGCCGACACCCGACCGCACCTCCCTCGCCGCGATCGTCGAGGCGGGGCGCGACCTCCTCGAGCTCCACGGGCTCGAGGGGCTGACCATGCAGGCCGTCGCCACGCGCGTCGGCGTGCGCGCGCCCTCGCTCTACAAGCGCGTGAGCAATCGCGACGCCCTCATCGCCCTCGTGACGGATGCCACGCTCCGCGACCTGGGTGATGCGGCCGACCGGGCCGCGCGCGACGCGGGCGCGGATCCGGGCGACCGGCTCCGCGCGCTCGCGCGGGCGCTGCGGAGCTTCGCGCACCGTCGACCCGTCGCGTTCCGCATGGTGTTCGCGCCGACCTCCGACCTGCACCTCGACGCCGACTCGCTGCGCGCCTCGAGCGTCGCGGTCGTGGGCGCGGCCTCCGACCTCGTCGGCGAGGAGCACGCGCTCGACGCGGCGCGCACGTTCACGGCGTGGGCCAACGGCTTCGTGAGCATGGAGCTCTCGGGCGCGTTCCGGCTGGGCGGCGACGTCGACCGCGCCTTCGACTTCGGGGTCGAGGCCATCGTCGCGGCCGTCGCGGCCGTCTCGGCCGTCGCGACGGCCGAGACGGCGCCGCGCACCTGACCGTCGGCGCGCCAGTCTTGCCATTTCAGTTAATCGTCACTAACATCAGATCCAGTTAGTGCGCATTAACCGATCGCTGCGCACGGATCCCGCAGAGAGGCGGAAGAGACGCAGATGGCCACGATCGCCGCCCGCCCCTTCGAGCGCGTGCTCGTCGCGAACCGCGGCGAGATCGCCGTCAGGGTCATCCGCACGCTCCGCCGGCTCGGCATCCGCTCGATCGCCGTGTACTCCGATGCCGACGCGGATGCCCCGCACGTGCGCCTGGCCGACGAGGCCGTGCGCATCGGGCCGGCGCCCGCCGCGCAGAGCTACCTCGACCCCGAGCGGCTCGTCGCCGCCGCGCTCGAGACCGGCGCGCAGGCCGTGCACCCCGGCTACGGATTCCTCTCGGAGCACGCGGGGTTCGCCGAGGCCTGCCGCGACGCGGGCATCGTGTTCATCGGCCCCGGCGACGAGGCCCTCGCCGTCATGGGCGACAAGATCCGCGCGAAGCGGCACGTCGCGGCATCCGGCGTCCCCGTCGTGCCGGGCGTCTCCGACCCCGACCTCGACGACGAGGCGCTGCTCGCCGCGGGGGAGCAGGTCGGGTTCCCGCTCCTCGTGAAGCCCTCGGCGGGCGGCGGCGGCAAGGGCATGCAGATCGCCCGCGACGCGGCCGAGCTCGCCGAGGCGATCCCCGCCGCGCGCCGCGTCGCCCGCACCTCGTTCGGCGACGACACGCTCCTGCTCGAGCGCCTCATCGAACGCCCGAGGCACATCGAGGTGCAGGTGCTCGCCGACGCCGCGGGCGCCGTCATCCACCTCGGCGAGCGCGAGTGCTCGCTCCAGCGTCGCCACCAGAAGGTCGTCGAGGAGGCGCCGTCGCCGCTCCTCGACGAGGCGACCCGCGAGCGCATCGGCCGGGCGGCCTGCGACGCGGCCCGCAGCGTCGCCTACCTCGGCGCCGGCACGGTCGAGTTCCTGGTGTCGGATGCCGCGCCCGACGAGTTCTTCTTCATCGAGATGAACACGCGGCTGCAGGTCGAGCACCCCGTGACCGAGCTCGTGACGGGCGTCGACCTGGTCGAACAGCAGCTGCGCATCGCGGCCGGGGAGCCGCTGGGCCTCGCGCAGCACGACGTGCGGCTCACGGGGCACGCGATCGAGGCGCGCGTCTACGCCGAGTCGCCCGAACGCGGCTTCCTCCCCTCGACCGGCGAGGTGCTCGCCTGGCGGGCGCCGACCGGCGAGGGCGTGCGCGTCGACGCGGGCATCCGCAGCGGCCAGCTCATCACCGCCGACTACGACCCCATGCTCGCGAAGGTCATCGCGCACGGCGACGACCGCGCCCAGGCGCTCGACCGGCTCGACGCGGCGCTCGCCGGCACCGTCGTGCTCGGCATCGACACGAACGTCGCCTTCGTGCGGAGGCTGATCGCCGAGCCGGCCGTGCGCGCGGGCTCGCTCGACACGAACCTCATCGACCGCATGCCCGTCCCCAGTGCCGAGCCGCCGCGACCCGGCCAGCTCGCCGCCGCGGCCGCGGCGGTGTCGGCCGAGGCCGCACGAGATCGGCGCGCAGGTCTCGAAGGCGGCCCCTCGACCTGGGCGGATGCCGCGGGCTGGCGCGTCGGCGCCCACCGCGCGCCGACCGTGCTGCTCGCGCCGCGCGACGAGCCCGACGCGATCGTCGTCGTCGAGGCGGCCGGGCACGACGCGGCGGCGACCGCGACCGCGACCACGACCACTATCGCGACCGCGACCGCCCATCGCGCCGGCGCGGACGACGCCGCCGGCCCGACCGTGCGCGTCGCCGCCGACGGCACGATCTGGGTCCACGACGCGAGCGGCACGGCGGCGTTCGTGCGGCACGATCGCCGCGACCTCGCCGAGGCGCGTCGCGCCTCCGCCGAGCGCGGCGGCGTCGCCGCGAACCCCGAGCTGCGGGCGCCGATGCCCGGAACCGTCACGGCCGTGTTCGTCGCCGACGGCGACCTCGTCGAGGAGGGCACCCCCGTCATCGCCATCGAGGCCATGAAGATGGAGCACCGCATCACGGCCACGACCGCCGGAACCGTGCGGCTCGCGGCATCCGTCGGCGACCTCGTCTCACGCGACCAACCCGTCGCCCGCATCGAACCCGCCGAGGGCACCCCCGACGCGGCATCCGCACCGACGAATGCACCACATGCATCCCACCAGGAACAGGAGCACCCGAATGCAGTATGAGCTGAGCGCCGACGAGCAGCGCCTCTACGACGACGTCTCGGACTTCGCCGACCGCGTCGTCGCGCCTGCGGCGTACGAGTACGACACCGAGCGCCGGCTGCCGATGGAGATCATCGCGCAGATGGGCGACATGGGACTGTTCGGCCTGCCGTTCCCGAAGGAGGTCGGCGGCCAGGGGCGCAGCTACTTCGAGCTGTGCCTCGCCGTCGAGGCGCTCGGCCGGGTCGACCAGTCGATCGGCGTGACCCTCGAGGCGGGCGTCGGACTCGGCATCATGCCGATCTACCGGCACGGCACGCCCGAGCAGAAGGCCGAGTACCTGCCCGACCTCGTCGCGGGTCGCGCGCTCGCCGGGTTCGGACTCACCGAGGCCGACGCGGGCAGCGACGCCGGCGCGACGGCGACCACGGCCGTGCTCGAGGGCGGCGAGTGGGTCGTCAACGGGTCCAAGCAGTTCATCACCAACTCCGGCACGCCGATCACGCGGTTCGTGACGATCACCGCGGTCACCGGGCGGCGCACGGGCGCCGACGGCACGGACAAGCCCGAGCTCTCGACGATCATCGTCCCGAACGACACCCCCGGGTTCACGGTCGAGCCGAGCTACGACAAGGTCGGCTGGCACACCTCCGACACGCACCCGCTCACGCTCCGCGACGTGCGCGTGCCCGAGGCGAACCTGCTCGGCGAGCGCGGCCGCGGCTACGCGAACTTCCTGCGCACGCTCAACGAGGGCCGGGTCGCGTTCGCGGCGCTCGCCACCGGTGCGGCCCAGGGCTGCCTCGAGGAGTCGATCCGCTACGCCAAGGAGCGCCACGTGTTCGGCACGAACATCGGCTCGAACCAGCACATCGCGTTCAAGATCGCGAAGATGCAGGCGCGCGTGCACCAGGCTCGCCTCGCGTGGCACGACGCCGCGCGCAAGCTCGATGCGGGCAAGCCCTTCACACTCGAGGCATCCATCGCGAAGATGGTCTCGGGGGAGGCGGCCATGGACAACGCACGCGACGCCACGCAGATCTTCGGCGGCTACGGCTTCATGAACGAGAACGCCGTGGCGCGTCACTACCGCGACTCGAAGATCCTCGAGATCGGCGAGGGCACGACCGAGGTGCAGCTCATGATCATCACGCGCGAGCTCGGGCTCGTCGCCTAGCAGGGCACGTCGAGGGGGAGCAGATGACCGAAGCCATGACGGATGCCGCGGGCGAGCCGGTGCCGCTGCGCGAGGTCGTGCAGCGGGGCCTCTGGTTCGAGGAGTTCGAGCTGGGCGTGCGCTACCTGCACCGCCCCGGTCGCACGGTGACCGAGGCCGACAACGTGCTCTTCACCACGCTCACGATGAACCCGCAGCCGCTGCACCTCGATGCGGCGTTCGCGGCGACGCAGCCGTTCGGCCGCATCCTCGTGAACTCGCTCTTCACCCTGTCGACGCTCGTGGGCCAGTCGGTCGGCCAGCTCACGCAGGGCACGCTCGTGGCGAACCTCGGGTTCGGCGAGGTCGCGTTCCCGAACCCCGTGTTCGTGGGCGACACGCTCTACGGGGAGAGCGTCGTCGAATCCAAGCGCCTGTCGTCGTCGCGGCCGGGCGAGGGCATCGTGGTGCTCGGGCACACGGCCCGCAACCAGCACGGGGTCGTGGTCGCCACGGCGTCGCGCACGATGCTGGTGCAGACGCGCGAGGCGGGCGAACGCACGTCGGCCGGGGCCCGGGCCGCGGATCGGGGAGCGAGCGGATGACGCACCCGCCCTTCCGCTTCGGCCCGGCGCTGCTCTTCTGCCCCGCCGATCGGCCCGACCGGTTCGCCAAGGCGCTCGAGCGCGCCGACGCCGTCATCCTCGACCTCGAGGACGCGGTCGCGCCCGACGCGAAGGCCGACGCGCGACGTGCGGTGGCCGCATCCGCCCTCGATCCCGAGCGCGTGATCGTGCGCCTGAACCCGGCCTCGTCGCCCGAGTTCGCCGCCGACGTCGAGATGCTCGCCGAGACGCCGTACCGCACGGTCATGCTCGCCAAGTGCGAGGGCACGGTCGACCTGGTCGACCTCGTCGACTTCGAGGTCGTCGCCCTCTGCGAGACGGCTCGCGGCGTGCTCGCGGCCGAGCAGGTCGCGGCGATCCCGAATGTCGTGGCGCTCATGTGGGGCGCCGAGGACCTCGTCGCCTCGCTCGGCGGATCGTCGAGCCGTCACGACGACGGCACCTACCGCGGCGTCGCGACGCATGCGCGCGCCCGCGTGCAGCTCGCCGCGGCCGCGCACGGCATCGCCGCGATCGACACGGTGCACCTCGACATCGCCGACCTCGTCGGCCAGTCCGCCGAGGCCCGGGATGCCGCGGCGCTCGGCTTCGCCGCGACCGCGTGCATCCATCCGTCGCAGGTCGACGCCGTGCGCGAGGCGTACCGGCCCGCCGACGACCGGCTCGAGTGGGCGCGCGCCGTGCTCGCCGAGGCGTCGATCCAGCCGGGCGTGTTCGCCTTCCGCGGGGGCATGGTCGACGCTCCCGTGCTCCGCCAGGCCGAGGCGATCGTGCGTCGGCGCTCGCGCGACTGAAGCGTCCCATCCGATCGCCCGTCGGCTCCGAATCACTCCTGACCAGCGGGATCCGCCCTCATTTCGGGGGACATGCCGAAACGATTCGGTAACAGTTCACCCGGAATTCCCGTGGCGGCATCGGTTGGCCCTCGGGAGCAACGTACTCTCGATTCAATCCTGGGGAGGAGGACCGACGTGGCACGACGGCACATGGCAGGAGCTCGCGGCACGCGCGAGACGGGGGTGGTGCTCGCAGAACGCGAGCCCGAGGGCGACGCATTCCCGAGCACGGATGCGACGGGCACGATGCACGTCGAGCACCGCACGCCCGCGCATCGCGCCGAGGCCATCCCGTCGAACACGTTCTCCGGCCCCATCCTCGTGCCGTTCCGCTCCAGGCTCGGCGACACCGACATGGTCGTGCACCCGCTCGCGCTCGGCACGAGCACGTTCGGCTGGACGCTCGGCAACGAGGACGCCTTCTCGGTGCTCGACCGCTTCGCCGGCACGGGCGGCGACCTCGTCGACACGGCCGACAGCTACGCGTCGGGCCGCAGCGAGTCGATCATCGGTGCCTGGATGGCCTCGCGGAAGACGCGCGATCGCATGCACGTCATGACGAAGGTCGGCCGTTCCCCCGAGCACCCGGGCCTCTCGCCCGAGGCGATCCGCGCCGCGGTCGACGACAGCCTCCAGCGCCTGGCCACCGACCGCATCGACGTGCTCTTCTTCCACGGCGAAGACCCCGAGGTCCCGCTCGAGGAATCGCTGGGTGCGGTCGGCGCGCTCGTCGACGCCGGCAAGGTGCGCGCGATCGGCGCGAGCGACTTCGGCCCCGAGCGCCTCATCGAGGCCCGCGTGCTCGCCGCGAACGGGCTCCCGCGGTTCCAGGCCCTCACCGTCCGGTACAACCTGATGGAGCGCACGGCCTTCGAGGGCGCGACGGAGCTCGTCGCGCACGCGCAGGGGCTCGCGGTGCTGCCGTACTTCCCGCTCGCCAACGGCTTCCTCGGCGGCGGCATCCGCCGTCGTGCCGACGTGCGCCACGACGCCAGGGGCGAGCGGGCGGGCGCGCACCTCGGCCGCCGCGGCGCCCGGGTGCTCGCCGCGCTCGACGAGATCGCCAGCGCGCACGAGGTCGCACCGGCGACGGTCGCGCTGGCGTGGCTGCTCGCGAAGCCGTCGGTGCTCGCGCCGGTCGCGAGCGCCTCCTCGCCCGACCAGCTCGACGCGCTCATCGCGGCGGCATCCCTCGACCTGCATCGTTCCGAGCTCGTCGAGCTCGACCGCGCCTCGCACTGACGCGCGCCGCGCTGCGAGGCGGACCCCCGATCGGAGAGTCGGTGGCATAGGGTGGTCACGATGAACGGTGCCGTCGAACTTCCGCTCGGCACTGCCGAACTCTCCTTCACCGCCGCCGGCGAGTCTCGCGTGCGTCGCAGCATCCTGCCCTCGGGGGTGCGTGTGCTCACCGAGCAGGTGCCCGGCAGTCGCAGCGCGACCGTCGGCTTCTGGGTCGCCGTCGGCTCACGCGACGAGGAGGCGGCCAGTGCCGGGCGTCCGGCGACCTTCGGCTCGACCCATTTCCTCGAGCACCTGCTCTTCAAGGGCACGCCCACTCGCACGGCACTCGACATCGCGATCTCCTTCGACGCGGTCGGCGGCGAGCACAACGCGCTGACGGCCAAGGAGTACACCTGCTACTACGCCAAGGTGCAGGACCGCGACCTGCCCATGGCCGTCGAGGTCCTCTCCGACATGTTCACGTCGTCGCTCCTCGACCCCGTCGAGTTCGACAACGAGCGGGGCGTCATCCTCGAGGAGCTCTCGATGGCGGGCGACGACCCCGGCGACGTCGCGAACGAGCGGTTCTTCGAGGCGGTCCTCGGCGAGCACCCCCTCGGGCGTCCCATCGGCGGCAACGCCGACACCATCAACCAGGCGACCCGCGCGGCGGTGCACGCCCACTACGGCGCGAACTACCGGCCGAACGACCTCGTCGTCACCGCCGCGGGCGCCGTCGACCACGACGAGCTCGTCGCGGGCCTCGAGCGCGCGCTCACGATCGGCGGGTGGGACCTCGCCGTCGAGGCCGCCCCGGTCGAACGCCGCGCGAACGCCCCCGTCGTCCTGGCGCCCTCGCGCGAGCTCACCGTCGTGCAGCGCCCGATCGAGCAGGTGAACCTGCTGCTCGGGGTTCCGGGACTCGTCGCGACCGATGAACGCCGCTCGACCATGAGCGTCCTGAACACGGTGTTCGGCTCCGGCATGTCGTCCCGCCTCTTCCAGGAGGTGCGCGAACGCCGCGGCCTCGCGTACGCCGTGTACTCGTTCTCGCCGTCGTACTCCGACGCCGGCCTGTTCGGCATGTACGCCGGCTGCGCGCCCGCGAAGGCGTCGACGGTCGCGGAGCTCATGCGCTCCGAGCTCGAGCGCGTCGCATCCGACGGGGTCACCGACGAGGAGCTCCGGCGCGCGACGGGCCAGCTGGCCGGGGCCTCGGCCCTCGCACTCGAGGACTCCGACACGCGGATGTCGCGCCTCGGCCGAGCCGAGCTCACGCTCGGCGAGTTCGTCGACCTCGACGAGGCCCTGCGCCGCATCGCCCTGGTCACCGTCGACGACGTCCGCTCCCTCGCGGCGGACCTCGCCGCCCGCCCGTTCTCGCTCGTCGCCGTCGGCGCGAGCGAGGAGTCCGACTTCGACGGGCTCCTGAACGGCCCACCACGCTCCGACGCGGCCTGACGGCCCGTTCGCCTCCCGACCGCCCCTTCCGAGGAAGCCGCACCCGTGCCACACCACCTCTACCTCGTCCGACACGGCGAACAGCTCGACGCCGAACACGGCCTCCAGGACGGCCCGCTGTCGCCGCGCGGCCGCCGCCAGGCCGAGCTCCTCGCCGAGCGACTCGGCGGCATCCCGTTCGACAACGCCTGGCACTCGCCGTTGCAGCGGGCCACCGAGACGGCCGAGATCATCGCCGCGAAGATGCCCTCGCTCTCACCCGAACCCTCGGCACTGCTCTTCGACTGCGTGCCGTCGGGTCCGGCGCCCGCGACCCCGAAGGCTTACGACGCGTTCTTCGGGTCCGTCACCGAGGCCGAGATCGAGGCCGGCACCGCCCAGATGGAGGATGCCGCGGCGGAGTTCCTCCGCTCGCACCGCGACGACCGCCACGACCTGCTCATCACCCACAACTTCGTGATCGGCTGGTTCGTGCGCGAGGTGCTCGGCGCGCCCGACTGGCGCTGGCTCTCGATCAACCAGGCCAACTGCGGCCTCACCGTGCTCACGCAGAAGTCCGGCCGGCCGTGGAACCTCGTCGTGCACAACGACCTCGCGCACCTGCCCTTCGAGCTGCGCACCGGTCTTCCCGAGCCCTTCGCGGTCTGAATCCCGGATGCCGCGGCCGGCGCCGCGCCCGAGGTGCCGCGCCCGACCCGGGTCAGTGCAGGCGCTTGGCGTACCAGGTCGTCGCGTTGGGGTTGTCGTTGTAGGGCTCGATCTCGACGAAGCCGCTCGAGCGGTACAGGCCGCCCGCGGCCGCGAGGCTCGCGTTCGTGTCGAGCACGAGCTCCTCGGCGCCGAAGCCTCGGGCGCGGCGTTCGAGCTCGACGAGCAGTGCGCGTCCGGCACCGCGCCCGCGCGCGGCATCCGTCAGCCAGAGGTGCTTGACCTCGTAGCGCACGAGCCCCGACTGCGGATCGGGATCGATGCGACGGATGCCGCCGCAGCCGATCGCCGTGGACTCGGCGCCGACCTCGTCGTCGACGATGAGGAACACCCCCGCGGGCGGCGTGAACGCGGCATCCGTCGGGAAGGTCGGCCGGTACTCGCCCTGCTCGGGCGGGAACCCCGCCGCGCGTTCGGCGAAGTACGCCGTGAGCATCCCGTGCGCCTCCGCGCCGCTGACCAGAGCCGTCCTGAACCGCATGGCGCCCAGCCTAATGGCGGCTTGCTAGGGTGATTGCGTGACGATACGGGTCGCCGTGGCCGGGGCCACAGGCAAGATGGGCAGACTGGCGACCACCCTCATCGAGGCCGCCGACGATCTCGAGCTGCACGCCGCGCTCTCCTCGACGTCCGAGCTCGACGAGATGCTCGGAGCCGATGCGGTCCTCGACGTCTCGCACCCCGCGGCGAGCCCCGGCATCGTCGAATTCGCCACCGGAGCCGGCATCCCCATCGTCGTCGGCACCTCTGGCTGGTCGGCCGACCGCATCGGCGACATCGAGCGGTTCGTGCGCGACCACGACGAGGCCGGCGCCGTGCTGTTCATCCCCAACTTCTCGATCGGCAGCGTGCTGGGCACGGCCTTCGCCGCGATGGCGGCGCCCTGGTTCGATTCCATCGAGATCGTCGAGGCCCATCACGCGGGCAAGGTCGATTCCCCGTCGGGCACCGCGGTGCGTACGGCCGAGCTCATCGGCGAGGCGCGCGCGGGCAAGGGCCCCGTCGCGGCGCCGCACGCCGACCAGCGCGCCCGCGGACAGCTCGTCTCCGGCATCCCGGTGCACAGCCTGCGCATGTCCGGCCTCCTCGCCGAGCAGCGCGTGATCCTCGGCGGCGACGGCGAGACGCTCACGATCGCCCACTCCACGTTCTCGCCGAGCTCCTACGAGGCCGGCATCCTGCTCGCGCTCCGCCAGGCGCCGTCGGCCGTCGGGGTCACGGTCGGCCTCGGCACGCTCATCGGCCTCGACCTGCCCGCCGCCGGCGGCGGCGAGTGATCGCCCGCGCCGGGCGGCGCCTCGCGGTGCCGCCCATCCTCCGCGGAGCCGCTCGATGACCGCGAAGGTCGGGGCGCTCGCCATGGCGGTCCTCCTCGTGATCTACGTCGCGCTCGTCGGCTGGCGCGCGGTGCAGTTCGTCGGCACCGGGGAGCCGATCGCCATCGCCATCGGCATCGCCCTCCTCGTCATGCCGATCATCGCCGCGTGGGCGATCTGGCGCGAGCTCGCCTTCGGCGTCCGCTCCCAGGCCCTCGTCAAGCGCCTCGAGGCCGAGGGCGGCACCGATCTCGGCATCGAGACCCGCGAGAGCGGTCGCGCCGATCGCGCCTCCGCCGACGCCGAGTTCGCGCGGTTCCGCGCCGAGGCCGAGGCCGAGCCCGAGTCGTGGCGCGCCTGGTTGCGCCTCGGCATGGCCTACGACGCCGCCGGAGACCGTCGTCGCGCCCGCTCGGCCGTGCGCCGCGCTATCGAACTGGAACGGGCCGGCTGAGCATCGCGTCGAGCGCGGACTCGACGCTCTCGTGCTCGAAGGCGAACCCGTCGTCGACGAGGTGCTGCGAGGACACCTTCTGGCTCGCGAGCAGCAGCTCGTCGGCGGCCTGCCCGAGTACGAGGCCGAGCACGCGTTCGGGCACCGCGAGGGCGTACGGACGTCGCATGCGCTCGGCCAGGGCGCCCAGCACGCGATCGGCGGTCGCCGGCGTCGGCCCGACCAGGTTCACCGGGCCCGAGAGGTCGGAGTCGAGCAGGTGGACGATCGCGCCGACCTCGTCGTCGAGCGCGATCCACGGCCAGTGCTGGCCGCCGGTGCCGAGGCGCGCGGAGACGCCGAACCGCGTCAGCATGCCCACGGTGCGCATCGCGCCGCCGTCGCCGATGACGAGTCCGGTGCGGAACGTCACGGTGCGCGTCGCATGCGGAGCGAGCTTCGCGGCGCTCTCCCATTTCTGCACCACGTCGGCGAGGGTTCCCGTGCCGGCGGGCGAGGTCTCGGCGAGCAGTTCGCCGGGCCGGTCGCCGTAGTAGCCCACGGCGGAACCGCTGAGGAAGACGGCCGGGGGAGTGCGCGCCTTGCGCATGGCGTCAGCGAGGGTGCGCGTCGCGGTCACCCTCGACGCGAGGATCTCCGCCCGGTACCCCTTGGTCCAGGGAAGGTGCGAGAGCGAGGCGCCCGAGAGGTTCACGACCGCATCGACGCGGTCCATGACCGTGAAGTCGATGATCCCCGCTGCGGGCGACCAGGTGACCTCGTCCGCCGATTCCGCGCGCCGGCGCACGAGCCGGAGGACGTCGTGCCCCTCGTCGGTCAGGCGGCCGACGAGTGCGGTGCCGATGAAGCCGGACGCGCCGGCGATGAGCACCCGCACGTCAGGCGAGTTCGGCTTCGATCGTGATCGGGATGCCGGTGAGGGCCTGCGAGATCGGGCAGTTCTTCTTCGCGTCGTCGGCGAAGGCCTCGAACTGCTCCTCGGTCAGGCCCGGGACGCGCGCACTCACGAGGAGGTGGCTGCCGAGCACGCCGCGGCCGGCCTCGAACGTGATCGCCGCGGTGGTCTGGATGGACTCGGGTGCGTGCCCCGCGCCCGTGAGCGCATGCGCCAGCGCCATCGAGAAGCACGCCGAGTGGGCTGCCCCGAGGAGCTCCTCGGGGTTGGTCGTGCCGGACTCGCCCTCGGAGCGCGCCCTCCAGTTCACGGGGAACTCGGCCACCTTCGACGAGTCCAGCTTGGTCGTGCCGGAACCGCCCGTGAGGGTGCCGGTCCAGACGGTGGTCGATTCACTCGTGACGGCCATGGGTCCTCCTCGTCGAGCCGGGATCCCAGCCTAGCCGCGACGTCGGTGCCGTGTCAGGCCCGCTGCACGATGCGCGCCCGTACGAGCAGCAGATAGATCTGGCATCCGAGGCAGTAGTCGAACACGGCGTTCAGGAACGCCGCGATGAAGGCGATCGCCGCCGCGATCGGAACGGCGTAGACGCTGCCGAAGAGGGCGAGCACGACGCCGACGATCGTGACGATGAAGCCGACGAGCTGGGCGAACGTCGGCGGGCGCGGGTCCTCGAGCTCGGTCGGTGGCGCGAGGCGCGGGCGCACGAGTACACGGAAGAGCACCCCGAACGGATGCCGCCGCACGCCCGCGACCGCACCCCACAGGAAGATCGCGGAGATCGCCGCGAGCAGCACCCAGGCCGCGAGCGCGGCGCCGGCGACCGAGAGCACGACGACCGCGAGCAGCAGGACCGCGGTGATCGCCGCCGAGAAGCGCGGGGCGCGGGGATCGATGCCGGCGGGCGCGCCGGTCGTGGCGCCGGCGTCGGAAGCGGCGGATGCGGCGGGTTCAGGATGCGACATGGGGACTCCGGGTGATGGTCTCGAGGTGGGTGCGGACGGCCTCCGGGCGGGGGACTCCGCCGATGCGTGCGGTCGTGGTGCCGTCGGCGCGGAGGATCAGCGTCGTCGGCGTCTGCCGGACGTGGAACCGGTCGGCGAGGTCGGCGCGGTGCGTGAGGTCGATCTCGACGTGCCGAACGCCCTCGTAGCCGTCGGCGACCGCGGTGAGCTGTCGCGCCGTCGACGGGCAACGGCTGCAGTACTCGGTCGAGAACTGCACGAGCGTGGCGGCGGCGCCGAGGTCGGCGTCGTCGAGCCCGAGTGCGGCGGCGGACGCGCTGCGCGTGGTCGCGGCATCCGTCGTCGTCGCCCTCGCCGTCGTCGTGGAGCGCACCCGGCCGGTGCGGGCCCGCCAGACCAGGCCGACGGCCGTCGCGAGCGCGGGCAGGCCGAGGCCGACGATGATCGCCGCCTGCCAGTCCATGCGCCAAGGGTACGAGCGCCCCGGAACGGCGTGTCCAGTGTGACGACGGATGACGCGCCGATCCGCCGTGCGTGCGGCGCGTCACGCGGCATCCGCCGGATGTCGGCCCCGATGCCGGTGGGCGGGGTTAGCATCGAAGCGATGTCCGAGACGATTGCGACCCCGTACGAAGACCTGCTGCGCGACGTGCTCGAGCACGGCACGCGCAAGACCGACCGCACCGGCACGGGCACCACGAGCGTGTTCGGCCGCCAGTTGCGGTTCGACCTCGCCGAGGGGTTCCCGCTCGTCACCACGAAGCGCGTCCACTTCAAGTCCATCGCCTACGAGCTGCTCTGGTTCCTGCAGGGCTCCTCGAACGTCGGCTGGCTGCGCGAGCACGGCGTCACCATCTGGGACGAATGGGCCGATGCGGCGGGCGAGCTCGGGCCCGTCTACGGCGTGCAATGGCGCTCGTGGCCGACGCCGAACGGCGAGACGATCGACCAGATCTCCGACGTCGTCGACCAGATCCGCCGCAACCCCGATTCGCGCCGGCTCATCGTCTCGGCGTGGAATCCCGCCGACATCCCCGACATGGCGCTCGCGCCGTGCCATGCGCTCTTCCAGTTCTACGTCGCCGACGGCAAGCTGTCGTGCCAGCTCTACCAGCGCAGCGCCGACCTCTTCCTCGGCGTGCCGTTCAACATCGCGTCGTACGCCCTGCTGACCCACATGATCGCGGCGCAGACCGGGCTCGAGGTCGGCGACTTCGTCTGGACCGGCGGCGACTGCCACATCTACGACAACCACGTCGAGCAGGTGCGCACGCAGCTCGAGCGGGCGCCGTACGCGCCGCCGACACTGCGGTTCGCCCGCACGCCCGACTCGGTCTTCGACTACGAGTACGACGACTTCGTGATCGAGGGCTACCAGCACCACCCCGCGATCCGCGCGGCCGTCGCCGTATGAGCTCGAAGCCCGCGAACCCCGCTCCGGCCTCCGGGCGGCCTCGCATCGGGCTCATCTGGGCCGAGGCCGAGGGCGGCGTCATCGGGCGCGACGGCGGCATGCCCTGGCACGTGCCCGAGGACCTCGCGCACTTCAAGGAGGTCACGCTCGGCGCTCCCGTGATCATGGGCCGCAAGACGTGGGACTCGCTGAACCCGAGGTTCCGCCCGCTGCCCGGCCGGCGCAACATCGTCGTGACGCGGCAGCGCGCCTGGCGGGCCGACGGCGCCGAGGTCGCGTCGTCCGTCGAATCGGCGCTCGACCTGGCGCACGGCGTCGATCGGGTGTGGGTCATCGGCGGCGCCGAGCTGTTCGCGGCGGTCATCGGCATCGCCGATCGTCTCGAGGTCACCGAGCTCCGGCACGCCGACGGGGGGTTCGCGCCGGCCGACGGCGACGTGCTGGCGCCGGCGATCCCCGCCGGCCTCGAGGCGTCGCGCGAAGGCGAGCGCACGTCGACGAGCGGCATCCGCTACCGATTCGTCAGGTTCGCGGCATCCGCTCGACCCGATAGCCTGTAAGGCGTGACTCAGGAAAACCCCTTCGGACAGGTACTCGTCGCGCTCGTCACCCCGTTCACGGCTGACGGCGAAGTCGACTGGCCCGGGGTCGAGAAGCACATCGACGACGTCATCTCGGCGGGAGCCGACGGCATCGTCGTCACGGGCACCACGGGCGAGACCTCCACGCTCACCGACCCCGAGAAGATCCGCCTCGTCGAGGTCGGCAAAGACGTGGCCGCGGGGCGCGCCAAGATCATCACGGGCGGCGGGTCGAACGAGACCGCGCACGCGATCGAGCTCTACAAGCACTCCGAGCAGGCCGGCGCCGACGGCATCATGATCGTCACCCCGTACTACAACAAGCCGACCCAGGCGGGCATCCTCACCCACTTCCGCATGGTCGCCGATGCCACCGACCTGCCGGTCATCCTCTACGACATCCCGGGCCGCACGGGCGTCCCGATCAAGTACGAGACGATCGTGCGCCTGGCCAAGCACCCGAACATCCTCGCCGTGAAAGACGCCAAGGGCGACTTCTCCGAGGTGAGCCGGGTGCTGAACCAGACCGACCTCATGTACTTCTCGGGCGACGACGCGAACGCGCTGCCGCACCTGGCCATCGGGGCGACCGGGCTCATCGGCGTCACGGCGAACATCGCGCCGGCGCCGTACCGCACCATCGTCGACGCCGTGAACCGCGGCGACCTGAAGGCCGCGACCGAGGCGCACCGGCAGCTCGAGCCGCTCGTGCGCGCCGTCATGACCCACGTGCCCGGCACGGTGGCCGCGAAGTACATCCTGCACGGCCTCGGCCGCATCTCGAGCCCGCGCGTGCGCCTGCCGCTCGTGGGTCCCGAGGAGTGGGAGGCCGCGCTCATCGAAGACGAGATCGATCACGTCCGCGGAATCCCGGGCGTCGACTTCCGCAACTTCCGACCCGACCGCAACGCCGCCGCCGGCGGTGCGCTGCCGAAGGTCGCCGGCACCACACGCTGAACCCGCGGATGCCGCGACGACCATCGTCGCGCCGCATCCGCCCCGAGACATCCGCGGCCCCGAGGGTCGCACCGAACTGAACACCGAAACCTGAAGGAGGGCCCATGCCCGATTCCATCATCGATCCTGCCCCGCTGACCCCCGGGACGCTTCGCATCATCCCCATCGGCGGCCTCGGCGAGGTCGGCCGCAACATGACGAGCTACGAGATCGACGGCAAGATCCTCATCGTCGACTGCGGCGTGCTCTTCCCCGAGGAGCACCAGCCGGGCGTCGACCTGATCCTGCCCGACTTCGGGTTCCTGCGCGACCGCATCGACGACATCGTGGGCGTAGTGCTCACGCACGGCCATGAAGACCACATCGGCGGCGTGCCCTACCTGCTGCGCCTGCGCGCCGACATCCCCCTGATCGGGTCGCAGCTGACGCTCGCGCTCGTCGAGGCGAAGCTCAAGGAGCACCGCATCAAGCCGTACAGCCTCACGGTGAAGGAGGGTCAAGACGAGGAGATCGGCCCGTTCGACCTCGAGTTCATCGCGGTCAACCACTCGATCCCCGACGCGCTCGCCGTCGCGATCCACACCGACGCCGGCACCGTGCTCGCCACGGGCGACTTCAAGATGGACCAGCTGCCGCTCGACGGCCGGCTCACCGACCTGCGCGAGTTCGCCCGCCTCGGCGAGGAGGGCGTCGACCTGTTCATGGTCGATTCCACCAACGCGGATGTCCCGGGCTTCACGCCGCTCGAGCGCGCGATCGGCCCCGTGCTCGACGAGGTCATCGCCCGCGCCCCGCGCCGGGTCATCGTGGCGAGCTTCTCGAGCCACGTGCACCGCGTGCAGCAGGTCCTCGACGCGGCCCACCAGAACGGTCGTCGCGTGGCGCTCCTCGGTCGCAGCATGGTCCGCAACATGACCATCGCCGCAGACCTCGGGTACCTCAACGTGCCGGCGGGCGTGCTCGTCGACTACAAGAAGGCCGGCGACATCCCCGACGACAAGATCGTCTACATGTCGACGGGTTCGCAGGGCGAGCCGATGGCGGTGCTCAGCCGCATGGCCAACCGCGACCACCAGATCGAGGTCGGCGAGGGCGACACCGTGATCCTCGCCTCGAGCCTGATCCCGGGCAACGAGAACGCCGTCTACCGGGTCATCGACGGCCTCACGAAGCTCGGCGCGAACGTCGTGCACAAGGGCAACGCGAAGGTGCACGTCTCCGGACACGCGGCCGCGGGCGAGCTGCTCTACTGCTACAACATCCTGAAGCCGAAGAACGTGCTGCCGATCCACGGCGAGTACCGTCACCTGTTCGCGAACGCGAAGCTCGCGCGCGACACGGGCATCCCCGAGCGCAACACGTTCATCGGCGAGAACGGCACGGTCTACGACCTGCTCGACGGCGAGATGAAGGTCGCGGGCCAGCTCGACCTCGGGTTCGTCTACGTCGACGGCTCGACCGTCGGCGAGATCACCGATGCCGACCTCAAGGACCGCCGCATCCTCGGCGAAGAGGGCTTCATCTCCGTCATCATCGTCGTGGATGCCGCAACCGGTCGCATCATCTCGGGGCCCGAGATCCACGCGCGCGGGTTCGCCGAAGACGACGCCGTGTTCGAGGAGGTCAAGCCGAAGATCTCGGCGGCGCTGCTCGATGCCGCCCAGAGCGGGGTGCGCGACTCGCAGGCGCTGCAGCAGATCGTGCGCCGCACGGTCGGCACCTGGGTCAACCGGCGCCTGCGTCGTCGTCCGATGCTCGTGCCGCTCGTCATCGAGGCGTAGGCGAGCCTCCGGCTCCATCGGTTCACAGGGGCGGTTCGGGACATCCCCGAGCCGCCCCTGAATCATCCCCGAGACGGATTCCGCTCGCGGCATGCGCGCCGATAGCGTTGGGCGACCCGTTCGAACCCTACCGATGGAGGCGCAGCCGTGGGCGTCTGGCGCAAATGGATCTTCCCGATCGTCCGAGTGGTGCTGGTGGCGGCGATCGCCGTGGCACTGGTGAAGCTCGCATTCTTCCCGGATGCCCCGCAGGCCGACGCCTCGTTGCAGCCGACGGGCACGATCTCGGAGCCGCAGGTCCAGGTGGCGCGTGCGTCGATCCGCAACGACGTCGTGCTCGCGGGTTCGGTGTCGCCCGATCCCGCCGTCACGATCAAGGCGACGGCCAACGGCACGGTCGACGAGGTGTTCGTCACGCCCGGCCAGGTGGTCGGCGAGGGCGACGTGCTCTTCGACATCAAGGTGGTCGACGAGCCGGTCGAGACGACGACCGTCGGTCCCGACGGGGTGCCGATCGTCTCGCTCGCCCAGCCGGGCCACCATTTCGAGAAGGTGCTCGCGCCGATCTCGGGCGTGCTGACGGGCTTCGAGGTGCTCTCGGAGCAGCCGATGGCGGTCGGCCAGGCCGCGGGAAGGGTCGCGCCTCCGTCGTTCCAGGTCACGGCGCCGCTGAGCCCCGAGCAGCAGTACCGGCTCACGCAGATGCCGGCCGAGGCCGAGGTGGTCATCGCGGGCGGCCCTGCGCCGTTCGCATGCACGGGGCTCACGATCTCGGCGACGGATGCCGCGGCCACGGGTGATGCGGACCCGGCGGCCGACACCGCGGGTGCGGGTGCCGGTGCGACGGTGCGATGCTCGGTTCCGGCCGAGGTGAAGGTCTTCTCCGGACTCACGGCGGAGGTGACGATCGCCGCCGGAAGCGCCGACGACGTGCTCTCGGTGCCGACGACGGCGGTCGAGGGCGGCGCCGAGACGGGTGTCGTGTGGCTGGTGGGCGAAGACGGCGAGGGCGCGGAGCACCCGGTGACGCTGGGCCTGACCGACGGCATGAACGTGCAGATCGTCGACGGTCTCGCCGAGGGCGACGCCGTGCTGCAGTTCGTGCCGGGCGCACCGGCGCAGCCCGACTGCGAGATGGATCCGGCGGCGTGCGCCGGCATGGTCATGGGCGCCGCCGAGTGACGCTGATCACGCTCGAGGGCGTCGGGCGCACGGTCGAGCTCCCCGATGCGCCTCCGCTCCAGATCCTCTCGGCGGTCGACCTCGTCATCGACGACGGCGACCGGGTCTCGGTCGTCGGGCGTTCGGGGTCGGGCAAGTCGACGCTGCTGAACCTGCTCGGCCTGCTCGACCGCCCGACGAACGGCGAGGTCCGCTTCGACGGCGCCGACGTCCGGCGCCTGTCCGACGGGCGGCTCGCCCGGCTCCGCGGCGCGTCGATCGGCTTCGTGTTCCAGCAGTTCAACCTGCTGCCGGGCCGCACCGCGATCGAGAACGTGATGACGCCGCTCCTGTACGACCGGGGTGCGGCGTTCTGGCGGCGCGAACGGCTGGCCACGGCGATGCTCGAGCGCGTCGGCCTCGGCGCGCGGCTCACGTCGATGCCCGATCGCATGTCGGGTGGCGAGCAGCAGCGCGTCGCGATCGCGAGGGCGCTCGTCCGGCGGCCGAGGCTCATCCTGGCCGACGAGCCCACCGGCGCCCTCGACCTCGAGACCGGCGCGACGGTCATGGAGCTCATGGAGGAGGTCGCGCGCGAGACGGGTGCGGCGCTCGTGACGATCACGCACGATCCCGCGATCGCGCGGCGCGCGGTGCGGCATCTGCGGCTCGAGGCGGGCCGACTGGTCCCGCTCGACGAGGTCGGTCCCGCCGCCATCGGCGGTGGCGGTGGCGGTCGCGAGTTCGGCGGCGACGGCGACGCGGATGCCCCGGGCGTCGCGCCCGCGGCATCCGGAACCGCATCGGCACGTGAACCCCAGCCCGAGGGAGCGAGCGCATGATGTCGTTCCTGGGCCGCGCCGTCACCGGCTTGATCTCGACGTTCGTGGAATCGGCCGAGGAGCTGCGCATCCACCGCACGCGCGTGCTGCTCTCGCTCGTCGGCGTCGCGATCGCGGTGTTCGCGCTCACGACGGTGCTCGGCGCCGCCGCGGTCGCGCAGCAGGCGCTGAACGAGAGCAACGAGCGCAACTCGGGCCGGCCGGCGATGCTCTCCGCGAGCGTGTACTCCACGTCGATGGACGGCGCGGTGCCCGACCCGAGCCGCATGACCGAGGCGTGGCGGACCGTGGTGGCCCGCCATGACATCGCGTACGAGACGCGGGTCGGTTACGGCGCGCTGACGGCGCAGTTCGTCGACGGGGCGACCCCGGTCGACTCGACGATCGTCGATGCCGACTACGGCACGATGCACCGCACCCCGATGCAGGAGGGCGCCTGGTTCGTCGAAGGCGACGTCGATCGCCTCGCTCCGGCGCTCGTGGTCAACGTGCCCTTCTGGCAGGACCTCGGTTCGCCGTCGATCGCGTCGCATCCGACGGTCGAGCTCCGGGGAGCAGACGGCCCGGTGACGGCCGTCGTGATCGGGGTCGTGCGCACGTCCGACTTCGAGACGTACCCCCGTTCGTTCGTGCTGGCCGACGCCGTCGAGCGGCTCGGTCTCGTCGGCGCCGGGACGACGAACGGCTACCAGTACGAGGCCTGGGTGCCGACGGAGGTCGCCGACGCCCTCGTCGAGCGGGTGCGATCCGAGTTGCAGGCGGCCGCGCCCGGCATGCAGGCCGACGTGTACCGGCAGGACTACCTGGCCTGGGAGGGCGGCGACCCGCTCCTCGTGCTGAAGCTCGTCGTCGCGGGCGTGGCCGTGGTGATCCTGCTCCTCGGGGCGCTCGGGCTCGTGACGATCTCGCTCGTCACCGTGAAGTACCGCATCCGCGAGATCGGCATCCGCCGCAGCTTCGGCGCGACCAGCGGCCGGGTGTTCTTCTCGGTGATGATGGAGAGCGTCGTCGGCACCGCCGTCGCGGGCGGCATCGGCGTCGCGCTCGCCATCGTGGCCGTGAAGAGTCCGTTGTTCGAGCAACTCGTCGGACAGGGCATGGTCGAGGACTTCCCGCCGTTCCCGATCGATGCGGCCCTGATCGGCATCGCGTCGTCGGTTCTGGTGGGCGCGCTCGCGGGGCTGCTGCCCGCGCTCACCGCGGTGCGGGTCCGGGTGATCGACGCGATCCGGTTCTGAGACCCGTGCGGTCCGGCGGCGGGCGAAACACCGCCGAAACGGGCGTGCCGTAGCCTCCGCTCATGGCGGACTACACGATTCGCCCGGCTGTCGTGGGCGACGGGTCCTTCCTCGCCGACATGGTGGTCGAGGCGGCCAACTGGCGGGTGGATGCCACGCGCCCGCGCCCCGCGGTGCTGAGCGATCCGGTGTATCGCAACTACATCACGGGCTGGCAGCGCCCGGCCGATCGCGGGTTCGTGGCGGTCGACGCGCAGGAGCGGCCCATCGGGGCCGCCTGGTACCGGCTGCTCGCCGCCGACGTGCCGGCGCACGGGTTCGTCGCGGCGGGGGTTCCCGAGCTCATCATCGGCGTCCGTCCCATGTGGCGAGCCCAGGGTGTGGGGCGTGCACTCATGCAGCAGCTCGCGGATACCGCGCGTACGGCGGGTTTCTCTCGCCTCGCACTGAGCGTCGAGCACGGCAACTACGCCGAGGGCCTGTACCGCAGCGAGGGGTTCGCGGTCGTCTCCTCGCGCGGCAATCGCGACACCATGGTGCGCCTGCTCGGGTGAGTCCGGCGTCGGCGCGGCGATCGGCGCGGTGATCGGCGCGCCCCCGTGGATCAGGGACACTCGCGGCGTCCTGACCGGCCGCGTCGGCGGTCGGCCCTAACCTAGAGCCCATGGCTACGAGCACCAGGTCGAACGGGCGTGCCCCGAGCGGGTCCGCGCGCTCCGGCGCTGGCTCGAAGGCATCGGCGGCGAAGCCGACGACCTCCAAGACGGCCCCGACGAAGAAGCTGCCGACCACCACGACTCGCTCCGCAGGCGCGAAGCCCCAGGGCACGGCATCCGATCGACCGAACGTGCTCGTCCGCATGTGGATGGGGCTCGCGCATCTCACGGGTGGCGCGGCGCGCGCGCTCGGCCCCGAGACGCTGTCGAAGGAGGAGCGCCGCGACGGGCTGCCGTTCTTCCTCGTGCTGCTCGCCATCACGGGTGCGGTCGTCGAGTGGTTCTTCATCAACGAGTCCGTCGCGCAGGTGCTCGACTCCTGGACCTTCGGGGGCCTCGTCGGCCGGGTCGCCTTCGCGCTGCCCGTCATCATGCTGCTCTTCGCGATCTGGCTGTTCCGCCACCCGAGTTCGGTGCACGACAACACGCGCATCGGCATCGGCCTCGCGATCCTGCTGCTCACGGTCTCCGCGCTCTGCCACCTCTTCGGCGGTCGGCCCGCCCCGAGCGAGGGCATGCCCGTGCTCGCGCGTGCCGGCGGCATCCTCGGGTGGATGCTGGCGGAGCCGCTCGCCCTGCTCATCACGCCGATCGGCGCGACCGCGGTCGTGATACTGCTCCTGCTCCTGTCGATCCTGATCATCACGAAGACGCCGCCGAACCGCATCCCGGCACGGTTCCGCGAGCTCTACGCGTGGCTGTTCGGGGCCCCCGACGAGATCGAGGAGCAGGCCCCCGCCGAGAAGGCCGAGAAGCCGAAGCGCGGACGCAAGTCGGTGCCGGTCGAGCTCGACGGCCTCGAATCGCTCGACGGCGATGCCGACGACGACGGTCAGTCCAAGGGCGGCATGCTGCCCTGGTGGCGGCGCAACGACTCGAACCGCGAGGTCGATCCCGAATTCGCGGCCCCCGGTGCCGACGGCCTCACCGCCGTCTTCGGTGCCGGCTCCGCGGCGGGCAGCTTCGAATCGCCCATCGAGGGCGTCGGGGGGCCCGCCGGCTACGGCACCGAGGTCCTCGGCGACCTCGAACGAGCCGAGTCCGCCCTGCACGAGTTCACGGGCGACGTGGCCCGCGGCGGCACCGGCCTGCGCGGAGACGACGCCGGTGCGACCGGCGTGCTCGCCGTGTTCGACGAGATCGACGACGACGCCTCCGGCCCGGCCGGCAGCGCGGCGCTCGCTCCGGCCGGCGAGCCGGCGGCATCCGAGCCCGACCGCCCCTACAACCTGCCCGCGTCCTCGACGCTCGCCGCGGGCGCGCCCGCGAAGTCGCGTTCCGCGGCCAACGACGAGGTCGTGCGCCAGATCACCGGCGTGCTCGACCAGTTCGGCGTCGACGCGAAGGTCACCGGGTTCTCCCGCGGGCCCACGGTCACGCAGTACGAGATCGAGCTCGGCCCGGGCGTGAAGGTCGAGCGGGTCATCGCGCTGTCGAAGAACCTCGCCTACGCCGTCGCCTCCAACGAGGTGCGCATCCTCTCGCCGATCCCGGGCAAGAGCGCCATCGGCGTCGAGATCCCGAACGCCGACCGCGAGATCGTCACGCTCGGCGACATCCTCCGCTCGACGGCGGCCGTGAACGCGAAGCACCCGATGACCATCGGGGTCGGCAAGGACGTCGGCGGCGGCCACGTCGTGGCCAACCTCGCCAAGATGCCGCACCTCCTCGTCGCCGGATCGACCGGCTCGGGCAAGTCGAGCTTCGTGAACTCGATGATCACGTCGCTCCTCATGCGCGCCAAGCCCGCCGACGTGCGCATGGTGCTCATCGACCCCAAGCGCGTCGAGCTCGCGCCGTACGCCGGCGTGCCCCACCTGATCACGCCCATCATCACGAACCCCAAGAAGGCCGCCGAGGCGCTGCAGTGGGTCGTGAAGGAGATGGACATGCGGTACGACGACCTCGCGTCGTTCGGCTTCCGCCACATCGACGACTTCAACAAGGCCGTCGTGAACGACGAGATCGTGCTGCCTCCCGGAAGCGAGCGCAAGCTCAAGCCGTACCCGTACCTGCTGGTCGTGGTCGACGAGCTCGCCGACCTCATGATGGTCGCCCCGCGCGACGTCGAGGACTCGATCGTGCGCATCACGCAGCTGGCCAGGGCCTCGGGCATCCATCTCGTGCTCGCCACGCAGCGCCCGTCCGTCGACGTGGTGACCGGCCTCATCAAGGCCAACGTGCCGTCGCGGCTCGCGTTCGCGGTCACGAGCGTCACCGATTCGCGCGTCATCCTCGACCAGCCCGGCGCCGACAAGCTCATCGGCCAGGGTGATGGACTCTTCCTCCCGATGGGGGCGTCCAAGCCCGTTCGCGTGCAGGGCGCGTGGGTGAGCGAGGCCGAGATCGAGAAGGTCGTCAAGCACGTCACCCGACAGGCGCGGCCCGAGTACCGCCAGGACGTCGCGGCATCCGTCGAGCGCAAGGAGATCGACGCCGACATCGGCGACGATCTCGAGCTGCTGCTCGCGGCGGCGGAGCTCGTCGTCTCGACGCAGTTCGGATCCACCTCGATGCTGCAGCGCAAGCTCCGCGTGGGCTTCGCGAAGGCCGGCCGCCTCATGGACCTGCTCGAGTCGCGCGAGATCGTCGGCCCCTCCGAAGGGTCGAAGGCGCGAGACCTGCTCGTGACCGCCGACCAGCTGCCCGGGGTGCTCGCGCGGCTGCGCGGCGAGCCGGTGGCGTCCGCACCGAAGGCGGCCGCGCCGGCGACACCCGTCACGGCGAGCCAGCCGCAGGGTGATGAGTACGGTGCCCCCGACGACCGCTACGACGGCGACCCGGTGGCCAGGGCCACCCAGGGCCTGCCCGAGGTCGACGGCGACGCCGACGAGGACGCCTGGGGCCTCACCGGCCGCGACTGAGCGCACCGGCGCAGTGTGCGGCAGTCCGAGACGCGTCGATCGGTGACGCGGGCGCGATCGCGATCCTCCGGGGCGGTCGGGCCGCTATCCTTCGACTATGACCTCCTCCGCCGGCAGCCCCGAGCGATCGGCGAACTGGAACCTCCCGAACGCGATCACGATCGTGCGCATCATCCTCGCGCCGATCTTCTTCTGGATGCTGCTCGTCGATGACGGGGCCGACGGGTGGCTCCGTTGGGCCGCCGCGGCGCTGTTCATCATCGCGATCGCGACCGACGGCATCGACGGGCACATCGCGCGTTCCCGCGGGCTCGTCACCGACCTGGGCAAGATCCTCGACCCCATCGCCGACAAGCTCCTCACGAGCGGCGCACTGGTGTGCCTGTCGATCCTCGGCGAGCTGCCCTGGTGGGTCACGGCGATCATCGTCGTGCGCGAGGTCGGCATCACGATCTGGCGTCTCGTCGAGCTGCGACGGGGCAACGTCGTACCGGCGTCATCCGGCGGCAAGCTGAAGACCGTCGTGCAGGCCGTCGCGATCTCGTTCGCGCTGGTCCCGCTCTGGACGGTGTTCGGCGAATGGATCCACTGGGTCAACGGCATCCTCATGACGGCCGCGGTCGTCCTGACGCTCTGGTCGGGCCTGCTCTACGTTCGCGACGCCGTGCGGCTGGCCCGCAGCGGGCGGAACGCCTCCTGAGGTGGGCGAGCGGATGCCGCCGCAGGGCGATGAGGCATCGCGGCTGATCGCCCTGCTCACCCGGCGGGGGCTCCGCATCGCGATCGCCGAGTCGCTGACCGGCGGCCTCGTGGCGGCGGAGCTCACGAGCGTTCCCGGCGCCTCGGCGGCGGTGAGCGGGGGCGTTGTCGCGTACGACACCGCCGTGAAGCACTCGCTGCTCGGCGTCCCCTCCGAGCTGCTCGCGCGCGAGGGCGCCGTGCATCCCGAGGTGGCTCGCCGGATGGCCGAGGGCGTCCGGCGCGCGCTCGCGGTCGACGGCCGACCCGCCGACGTCGGGGTCGCCACGACGGGCGTCGCCGGACCCGACCCGCAGGACGGCAGGTCGCCCGGCACGGTCTACGTCGGCGTCTCGATCGGCGATCGGGCCGAGTCGGTCGAGCTGGCGCTGCGCGGCGATCGCGCCGAGATCCGCCGGGCGAGCGTGATCGCGGCGCTCGTCGCGGTGCTCGACCGGCTCTGAACCCGCCGCCGCGACATCCGCCGCCTCGCCTGCGGTCGAGGGATCCGGTCGATCTCCGGTTCGTCGGAATACGATTCGTGAAGAGCCTGTTACATCTCGCAGGTTCACACGAAAGCCCCAGTGTGCGACGCTAGGTTGGAAGCACCGAGTTTCAGGTAAACTGACGCTCCCGTTTCTGGCTCCAGCGGAGTCGTAGGCAGTACGAAGGAGGTTCCCGATGGTTCTGGTTCGACAGGAGATCGGCGATGTTCTGAGGGACTTCCGACTGCAGAAGGGTCGCACCCTTCGTCAGGTCGCCTCCAAGGCGAGCGTCGCGCTCGGATACCTCAGCGAGGTGGAGCGCGGCCAGAAGGAGGCCTCCTCCGAGATCCTCGCGTCCGTGGCCGAAGCGCTCGACACGCCCATCTCGGTGATCATGCACGAGGTCGGAGACCGCATGGCGGTGCTCGAGAGCCTCTCGGTCGTGCCCGACAGCCTTCCCGACGAGCTCGTCGCCGAGTTCGACGCCGGCATGATGGTGCGCTGACCCCGAACACGAATCTCGATCTCGATCGGCCGGTCCTCGGACCGGCCGATCGTTCGTTCCAGGAGCAGTTGTGAAGTTGAGCGAGTTCCAGTTCGCCGTCGAGCACGAGTTCGGCGCGGGCTACGGTGCCGTGGTGGTCACCGACCTCTCGCTGGCGGGGGTCGGCGGCCGTACGGCGCGCGAGGCCCTGGCCGCCGGCGTGCCGGCTCGTACGGTGTGGCTCGCGCTCTGCGATGCGGCCGACGTGCCCGAGGAGCGCAGGCACGGAGCCGGGCGCCCCGCGCCCGGGGATGCCGGGTCGCACCGCGCCGGGTGACGGGTGCCCGGCTGACGGGCGCGTGGCGGTCACCGCTTCGTGGCGCCGCGTCCGCGGCAGTCACAGTCGGCGAGGCGGGTTCGACACGCGGGCCGCCGTTCGAACATGTGTTCGGTTCCTCGGGTAGGCTCCTCAACAGCAGGAGCTTCGACGCCGCTCTCCACATCCGCCCGGTTCGCCCGAGCGGATGTCGGTGGCCGGCCATACGGTTCAGACGTCGGAACACACCGCAACCGCCTTGTCGCCAGACGCGCGGGTCACGGCCCGCACGAGCAACGACAGCCTAGAGGCAGCCGCATCACCAACGAAGGAGCCACCATGCCATCAGCAGTAGACCGCGAGAAGGCCCTCGAGACCGCCCTCGCCCAGATCGACCGTCAGTTCGGCAAGGGCTCGGTGATGCGCCTCGGCAGCGAAGACCGCGCCCCGGTCGAGGTGATCCCCACCGGGTCCATCGCGCTCGACGTCGCGCTCGGCGTCGGCGGGTTGCCCCGTGGTCGCATCATCGAGATCTACGGTCCCGAGTCCTCGGGAAAGACCACGCTCACGCTCCACGCGATCGCCAACGCCCAGCGCGCGGGCGGCATCGCCGCGTTCGTCGACGCCGAGCACGCTCTCGACCCCGAGTACGCCAAGAAGCTCGGCGTCGACATCGACGCGCTCCTGGTGTCGCAGCCCGACACCGGTGAGCAGGCGCTCGAGATCGCCGACATGCTCGTGCGATCGGGATCGATCGACCTCATCGTCATCGACTCGGTCGCCGCGCTCGTGCCTCGTGCCGAGATCGAGGGCGAGATGGGCGACTCCCACGTGGGCCTGCAGGCGCGCCTGATGTCGCAGGCCCTCCGCAAGCTCACCGGTGGCCTCAACCAGACCAACACGACGATGATCTTCATCAACCAGCTCCGCGAGAAGATCGGCGTCTTCTTCGGCAGCCCCGAGACGACGGCCGGCGGCAAGGCGCTCAAGTTCTACGCCTCGGTCCGCCTCGACATCCGTCGCATCGAGACGCTGAAGGACGGCACCGAGGCCGTCGGCAACCGCACACGTGTCAAGGTCGTCAAGAACAAGATGGCGCCGCCCTTCAAGCAGGCCGAATTCGACATCCTCTACGGTGTCGGCATCTCCCGAGAGGGCAGCCTCATCGACTACGGCGTCGATCAGGGCATCGTCAAGAAGTCCGGTGCCTGGTACACCTATGACGGCGATCAGCTGGGTCAGGGCAAGGAGAACGCCCGCAACTTCCTCCTGTCGAACCCCGACATCGCAGCCGACATCGAGACGAAGATCCTCGTCAAGCTGGGCATCGGCGCTGCCGGCGCGGCCGGTGCAGCGGCGAAGGTCGAGTCGATCGAGCCCAAGCAGCCGGCGCGCAAGGGCGCCTGAACGCCATCCGCCCGCCGCGCGGGCGAATGGCGGAACGACCGCACCGCCGTCGACGGCGGGCGGAACGAGACCGGGGGAGCACGACATGAGTGACGCATCAGAGCACATCGCCCCGGTCTCGTACCTGCCCTGGGCGAACCCCGCGCCCGACGACGAACGCGTCGAGTCGTCGAGTGGTGCAAGCGAGCCTCGGGGGCAGCGCTCCGACGGGGCGGCGCCGTCGTCCGGCAGCGGACGCTGGGGGCGCTCGACCCGCTCGGGCAGCTCGTCGCGTGCGAGCGGCGGTCGTGCGAACGGTCGAGGCGAGCGGGCGTCGCTGGCCGCCGTCGATGCCGCAGACGGCGACGCCGACGACGCCCGTGAGGCCGAGACCGGGCCAGAGCGCGACGACCGCATCGACCGCATCATCGTGTCGAGGCTGCGCCGATCGGCGTTGTCGGTGGCCGAGGTGCGATCGGTCCTGGTCGAGCACGGACTCGATCAGGGCGAGGTCGAGGAGTGGATCGAGCGCTACGAGCGGTTCGGCTACCTCGACGACACCCGGCTCGCCGAGCAGCTCGTGCACGTGCACGCCGGGCGCCGCGGCCGGGGCAGCGGGGCGATCCTCCAAGAGCTGACGCGTCGGGGCGTGGACGCCGAAGCGGCCCGTACCGCCATCGAGGGGCTCGACCCCGAGACGGAGTTCGACAACGCCCGCGCCGTGGCCGAGCGCCGGGTGCGCCAGCTCCGCGGTCTCGAGCGACAGGTCGCCGAGCGCCGGCTCTCGGCGTTCCTGCAGCGCCGCGGCTACTCGGGCGAGGTCGTCCGCCAGGTGGTGACGGAGGTCCTCACGGGTGAGGGCTCGTAAACTGTTCTCATCATGAGCATCATTGACGACGTCTCGGTCACCGAGGCCCCCGGCGCTGCGCCCGCCCCGCGCACCTACGAGGTGCGCACCTTCGGCTGCCAGATGAACGTGCACGACTCCGAGCGGCTCTCCGGTTCGCTCGAGGCGGCCGGGTACGTTCCGGCCGACGGCGCCGAGCCCGACATCGTCGTGATCAACACCTGCGCCGTGCGCGAGAACGCCGACAACAAGCTCTACGGCAACCTCGGGCACCTGGCCGGGGTCAAGCGGCGCCACGCCGGCATGCAGATCGCCGTCGGCGGCTGCCTCGCGCAGAAGGACAAGAACGTCATCCTCGAGAAGGCGCCGTGGGTCGACGTCGTGTTCGGCACGCACAACATGGGGTCCCTGCCGAGCCTGCTCGAACGTGCTCGCCACAACGACGAGGCGCAGCTCGAGATCCTCGACGCGCTCGAGGTGTTCCCCTCGACCCTGCCGACCAAGCGCGACTCGACCTACAGCGGCTGGGTCTCGATCTCCGTCGGGTGCAACAACACCTGCACCTTCTGCATCGTGCCCGCGCTGCGCGGCAAGGAGAAGGACCGGCGCCCTGGCGAGGTCCTCGCCGAGGTCCAGGCACTCGTCGAGGACGGCGCCATGGAGGTCACGCTCCTCGGCCAGAACGTCAACTCCTACGGGGTCGAGTTCGGCGACCGCCAGGCGTTCGGCAAGCTCCTCCGCGCGGCCGGTCAGATCGACGGGCTCGAGCGCATCCGATTCACGAGCCCGCATCCGGCCGCGTTCACCGACGACGTGATCGACGCCATGGCCGAGACGCCCGCCGTGATGCCCCAGCTGCACATGCCGTTGCAGTCCGGCTCCGATCGCGTGCTCAAGGCGATGCGTCGCTCCTATCGCTCGGAGAAGTTCCTCGGCATCCTCGATCGGGTGCGGGCGAAGATCCCGAACGCGGCGATCTCGACGGACATCATCGTCGGATTCCCGGGCGAGACCGAGGAGGACTTCCAGGAGACCCTCCGCGTGGTCGAGGCCGCACGGTTCGCCTCGGCGTTCACGTTCCAGTACTCCATCCGGCCGGGCACGCCCGCCGCGACCATGGAGGACCAGGTGCCGAAGGAGGTCGTCCAAGAGCGCTACGAGCGCCTCACGGCGCTCCAGGACCGCATCTCCTGGGAGGAGAACCAGAAGCTCGTCGGCCGTCGCGTCGAGGTGCTCGTCTCCACCGGCGAGGGCAAGAAGGATGCGGAGACTCACCGTCTCAGCGGTCGCGCCGAAGACAGCAGGCTCGTGCACTTCGAGGTGCCGCAGGGGTCGGAGGTGCCGCGCCCCGGCGATGTCGTCTCGGTGACGATCACGCAGGCCGCGTCGTTCCACCTCATCGCGGACTCGATCGATGACGCGCCGCTCGTCATCCGCCGCACCCGCTCCGGAGACGCGTGGGATCGATCGGAGGCCGAGAGCTGCGGCGTCCCGGCCGCGCCCGGCGCGGCATCCTCGACCGGGGCCGCCGCCCGCGTCTCGCTCGGGCTGCCGAGCGTGCGGGTCCTGCCGTCGACCGGCGAGCCGCTGATCAAGCCCGGGTTCGGCACGTTCCCGATCTACGATCCCGACGACGATCTCCGCTGAGCGCGGCGGGCATCGCATGACGCTCATCGCGATCGTCGGTGCGACCGGCACCGGCAAGTCCGACTTCGCACTCGACCTCGCCGAGTCCTTCGACCGCACCGGTCGCAGGGCCGAGGTCGTCAACGCCGACGCCATGCAGCTCTACCGGGGCATGGACGTCGGCACGGCCAAGCTGTCCGTCGAGGAGCGACGCGGCGTCCCGCACCACCTGCTCGACGTGCTCGACGTCACCGACGAGGCATCCGTCGCCGCGTACCAGGGCGACGCCCGCCGCGTCATCGACGACATCCTCGATCGGGGCCGTGTGGCACTGCTCGTGGGCGGCTCGGGACTCTACGTCTCCTCGGTGATCCACGACTTCCGGTTCCCGGGCACGGATGCCGCGGTGCGGGCTCGTCTCGAAGCCGAACTCGCCGAGCTCGGGCCCGGCCTGCTGCACGCGCGCCTCCGTGCGATCGACGCCGAGACGGCGGCGGCCGTCGACGCGGCGAACGGGCGTCGCATCGTCCGCGCGCTCGAGGTCATCGAGCTCACGGGCGAACCGAAGGCCGCACGCCTGCCAGACGAACCGGTGCCGTGGCGTCCGCACCGCATCGTGCACCTCCGCAGCGATCGCGCGCAGCTCGTCGAACGCCTCGACGCCCGGGCGGCCCGCATGTTCGACGACGGGCTCATCGACGAGGTGCGACGGCTGATCCCGATCGGCATCGAGGCCGGAGTCACGGCGCGGCGGGCGATCGGCTACGCGCAGGCCCTCGCCGAGATCAGGGGCGATGCCACCCGGGTCGAGGCGGTCGCCGAGACCCAGCAACTGACCCGCACCTACGCCAGGCGGCAGGTGGGGTGGTTCCGGCGGTACCGCGACGCGGTCGAGGTGGATGCCTCCGATCCCGGCTCCCGCGCCGGGGAGTTGGCGCGGCAGACCGCCATAGACTGAGCAGATGTCCTTCGACCTCCGCTTCACCAAGGGCCACGGCACCGGCAACGACTTCGTGCTGTTCGCCGACCCCGACGGAGCGACCGAGCTCACGCCCACGCAGATCGCGGCGGTGTGCGACCGCCATTTCGGCGTCGGCGCCGACGGCTTCATCCGCGCAGTCCGCTCGACCAACCTGTCCGCGGGGGCGGCGACGGTCGCGGAGGATCCCGACGCGACCTGGTTCATGGACTACTGGAACGCCGACGGCTCGGCATCCGAGATGTGCGGCAACGGAGTGCGCGTGTTCATGCGATTCCTGATCGACCAGGGCCTGGTCGAGCTCGGGCCGGGGGAGTCGATCGCGATCGGAACGCGCGCGGGCATCCGCCGGGTGAGCCACAGCGACCAGGGCTTCGAGGTCGACATGGGCGTCTGGCGCCTCGCCGGAGGCGAACCGCTCGTGCGCGCCAAGGGGTTGCCGGTGGCGCGTCCGGGCGTCGGCATCGACGTCGGCAACCCGCACGTGGTCGTGGCGTTGGCCGACGACGACGAGCTCGCCGGCCTCGACCTCGGCTACCTGCCGATCCTCGATCCGGCACCTGACGCTGGCGCGAACGTCGAGTTCGTCGTCCCGGCCGAGCCGCTCGTCGAGGCCGGCGTCGGGCGCATCCGCATGCGCGTCCACGAGCGCGGTTCCGGCGAGACGCTCTCGTGCGGCACCGGCGCGGTGGCATCGGCGCTGGCCGTGCGGTACTGGGCAGGGGCCGGCGCACCCGACGTCTGGCGGGTGCAGGTGCCCGGCGGCATCGTCGGCGTGCGCATGTTCGACGGGCCCGACGGCGAGCACGTGGCGCTCTCGGGGCCTGCGGAGCTCGTGTTCGACGGGGTGCTCGCGCTCGCGTGAGGCCGCCTCGCGTGCTCGGCCTCGTGGCCCGTCGCGCGCCTCAGTCGATCGGGCGGCCGGCGGCGAGCACGCGGAAGCCCTTCGACGTCTCCGCACGCTCGACCTCGAGGCCGAGCTCGTCGCCCAACCACCGCTGGAGCGACTCCGCGCCGAGGTGCTTGGCGACCACGAGCCACGCGGTGGCGTCGTCGGCGAGCCGCGGCAGCCACTGCGACAGCATCGCGTGCAGCTCCTGCTTGCCGACCCGGATGGGGGGATTCGACCAGATCGTGTCGAACCGGATGTCAGCGGGAACATCTCCGGGCTCGACCGCGTTGACATTGGAGAGCCCGAGGCGGGCCGCGTTGGCGCGAACCAGTTCGAGCGCGCGTTCGTTCACGTCGACGGCCCACACCGTGGCATCCGGCGCCTGCAGCGCCAATGCGAGACCGATCGGGCCCCAGCCTGCGCCGAGGTCGAGCAGGTGACCGGTGGGCGGCGGCGTCGGCACCGTGTCCAGGAGCACCGAGGTGCCCTGATCGAGGTGCTCGGGGCTGAACACGCCTCCGGCGGTCACGAGATCGATGTCTCGTCCGGCGAGGCGCACGCGGATGGTGCGGGTGCTGGATTTGCTCCGAGGAGACGCGGAGAAGTAGTGATCGGAGCTCATTCCAGCACGGTAGCGCACCGAGATGGGCCCCGGCCGAGCAGGCCGGGTCACGGGAATCGATCGAAGATGCAGAGCGAAGTAGGGTTGAGAGAATGAACGAAGCCGAAGACCGCCCCACCGACGACGCCGTCGACCGGGTGCTGCGCAGCGCGGAACCGACCGCGAGCGTGGCGCGGTTCGGCGCGGGCGACGCCACCGCCATCATGCGAACGGATGCCGCCGACCGGTCAACGACCGACGGCGACCAGTTCGAGCGCGAGGACCGCGCCGCCCTCCGGCGCGTCGCCGGGCTCTCCACCGAGCTCGAGGATGTCACCGAGGTCGAGTACCGCCAGCTGCGGCTCGAGAACGTCGTGCTCATCGGCGTGTACTCCCAGGGCTCGCAGGACGATGCCGAGAACTCCATGCGCGAGCTCGCGGCCCTGGCCGAGACGGCCGGCGCCCGCGTGCTCGACGGGCTGCTGCAGCGCAGGCCGCATCCCGACCCCAGCACCTACCTCGGCCGCGGCAAGGCCGAGGAGCTCCGGCACGTGGTCGCGGCGGTCGGCGCCGATACCGTCATCGCCGACACCGAGCTCGCCCCGAGCCAGCGTCGTGCGCTCGAGGACGTCGTGAAGGTGAAGGTCATCGACCGCACCGCCGTGATCCTCGACATCTTCAGCCAGCACGCCAAGTCCCGCGAGGGCAAGGCGCAGGTCGAACTCGCCCAGCTCGAGTACCTGCTGCCGCGACTGCGCGGCTGGGGCGAGTCGATGTCGCGTCAGGCCGGTGGACAGGTCGGCGGGGCAGGCGCGGGCATGGGCTCGCGCGGACCCGGTGAGACGAAGATCGAGCTCGATCGCCGTCGCATCCACACGCGCATGGCCAGGCTGCGCAAGCAGATCGTCGGCATGAAGCCCGCCCGCGACGCGAAGCGCGCCAACCGCCGCCGCAACGCGGTGCCGTCGGTCGCGATCGCGGGGTACACGAACGCCGGCAAGTCGAGCCTGCTCAATCGCATCACGGGGGCGGGCCTGCTGGTCGAGAACGCCCTGTTCGCCACCCTCGATGCGACGGTGCGCCGCAACACGACGGCCGACGGCCGGATCTACACGATCGCCGACACGGTCGGATTCGTCCGCAACCTCCCGCACCAGCTCGTCGAGGCGTTCCGGTCGACGCTCGAGGAGGTCGGCGACGCCGACCTGATCGTGCACGTCGTCGATGCCGCGCACCCCGACCCCGCCGGGCAGATCGCGACGGTCCGCGACGTCATCGGCGATGTCGGTGCACGCGACATCCCCGAGCTCATCGTCTTCAACAAGGCCGATCTCGTCGGCCCCGAGGAACGCCTGGTGCTCCGTGGCCTCGCACCCGACGCGGTCTTCGCCTCCGCCCGCACGGGCGAGGGCGTCGACGAGGTCCTCGCCGCGATCACGCGCATGCTGCCCGATCCGTCGGTCGAGATCGACCTGCTCGTGCCCTACGACCGCGGCGACGTGGTGTCGGCCCTGCACGAGACCGGCCGCGTGATGTCGATCGACTACGTCGAAGACGGCACGCGGGTGCGCGCGCTCGCCTCTCCGGAGCAGGCGGCTCAGCTCGACGTCTTCTCCGCGGCATCCGCAGCGACTCCGGCCTCCTGACGACGGATCGGCCGGCGCGCCGCGACCGGCGTCGCCGCAACGGGCGCCGCGGCGACCGAACGACCCGATCGGTGGATGTTCGGTCGTCGCGGAAGGAAATTCTGCGTCAAAGTGCGTCACAACGCGTGCGGGCCGCCCCGACACCCGCGTATCGTCTCATCTGATCGAAACGTGTCCGGCCCATGCCGGCCACTTGGAGCGACAGCCGAGCCCGGCACCCGCCCGCGAGACCACCAGCCGTGACGGCCGGGGTACGCGGCCTGTGTGCCCGCCCCGCCTCCCACGGTGTCGACCGGGGAGCAGAGCATGGCGCAGCACGGCAACGAGACGACCGGCGGGGGTGCCCGCGCCGCGACGCCCCTCTCGTTCGAGCTCTTCCCGCCGCGGACGGATGCCGCGGCGATCGCGCTCGGCCGCACGATCGATCGTCTCGTCGACGTCGACCCGGCGTTCATCTCGGTGACCTTCGGCGCCGGCGGCTCGTCGCGCGACCGCTCGCTCACGGTCCTCCGGTACATCCTCGAGCAGACCGACGTCGAGCCGATGGCCCACCTCACGTGCGTCGGCTCCTCCCACGCCGAGGCCAACGACCTGGTGCGCAGGTTCCTCGACGCCGGCATCCGCAGCTTCCTCGCGCTCCGGGGTGATCTCCCCGACGGCGCCGATCCGGATGCGCCGCTCGGCGACCTCGGGACCGCGGCCGAGCTCGTGCAGCTCATCCATCGGGTGCAGCAGGAGCGCGAGCCGTTCCAGGAGGTCGAGGTGCCGGGCAACCCCGGCGCGAGCCGCATCCGCGAACGTGCCCGTGACACCCGGGTCGCCGTGGCGACCTTCCCGAACGGGCATCCGCGGTCGAGGGACCTCGACCAGGACGTCGACATCCTCCTCGCGAAGGAGGCCGCGGGCGCCAACCTCGCGATCACGCAGCTGTTCTGGGTCGCCGATGACTACCTGACGTTCGTCGAGCGCGCACGTACGGGAGGGGTCACGATCCCGATCCTGCCCGGCATCATGCCCACCACCAGCCCGGCCCGCCTGGCGCGGCTCACCGAGCTCACCGGCGTTCAGGCGCCCGCCGAATTCGCGATCGCGCTCGAGATCGAACCGGATGCCACCGGCCGGACCGACATCGGCATCGCGTTCGCGACCGATCTCGCAGCCGAGGTGCTCGCGGGCGGTGCCCCGGGGCTCCACCTCTACACGTACAACCGCCATGAGGCCGTGCTCGACGTCGTCGACCGGCTCGGGCTGGCGCCGAACCCGCAGACCACCAACGAGAGGAACGTCACGAGACGATGACCGCACGCACCTTCCCTACAGGAACGATCATCGGGTACCCCCGCATCGGACGTCGCCGCGAGCTCAAGCGAGCCGTCGAGGCGTTCTGGGCCGGCCGCATCGACGCGGAGGAGCTCGAGCGCACGGCCGCCGACCTCCGAGCCGTGACGCGCGACCGTCTCGTCGCACTCGGACTCGGGCGAGACGACTCGTCGATCCCCGAGTCGTTCTCGTTCTACGACCAGGTCCTCGACGCCGCGCTCGCCGTCGGTGCCGTCCCCGCGCGGTTCGCGCACCTGCTCGACGCCGACGGTCGCACGGACCTCGCCGGGCTCTTCACCATCGCCCGCGGCGAGGGCGAGCACGCGCCGCTCGAGATGACGAAGTGGTTCGACTCCAACTACCACTACCTGGTGCCCGAGATCTCGCCGAGCACGTCGTTCTCCCTGCACGCCGAGCGCATCCTCGCGAACGTCGCCGAGGCCCGGGCGGCGGGCTTCCGCACCCGGCCCGTCGTCGTCGGCCCGGTCACGTTCCTCGCGCTGGCGAAGCCGGCGGATGACGCGCCCGAGGGGTTCCGTCCGCTGGATCGCCTCGACGAGCTCGTCCGGGTCTACGCGCAGCTCCTGGAACGTCTGCACGAGGCCGGTGTCGACTGGGTGCAGCTCGACGAGCCTGCCCTCGTCAGCGAGAGCCTCGACGAGTCCCGCGAACGCATCGTCGCGGCGATCGGAGCCGCCTACGGGGCGCTCGGCTCCGTTGCCGGCCGCCCGGCGATCTTCGTCGCGACGCCGTACGGCTCGCTCGACGAGGCGCTGCCCGCGCTGGCGACGACGGCCGTCGAGGCGATCGGACTGGACCTCGTGAGGGGCACCCTGCCCGAGTCGCTCGACGCCGCGACGGCGGCGGCGCTCGCGTCCAAGACGCTCGTGGCCGGCGTGGTCGACGGCCACAACATCTGGCGGGGCGATCTCGCGGGTGCCTTCGAGCGGGTCGAGGCGGTGCGCACGCTGTCGGCGACGGTCGCGGTCTCCACGTCGACGTCGCTGCTGCACGTGCCGCACGACGTCGAGGACGAGCCCCAGCTCGATCCGCGCCTCGCGAGCTGGCTGGCCTTCGCCGATCAGAAGGTCGCGCAGGTCGCCGTGCTCGCACGCGGACTCGCCGAGGGACGTGGGTCGATCGAGGGCGACCTCGACGCGGCATCCGCCGCACTGGCCGATCGTGCCGCCGCCCCCGGCGTGCGCGTCCCCGCCGTGCGGGAGCGTCTCGCGGGGCTCGCCGACCGCGACTTCTCCCGCGCCCCGTACGAGGTCCGCGTCGCCGCGCAGGAGTCGCTCGAGCTCCCCGGGCTGCCCACGACGACGATCGGCTCGTTCCCGCAGACCGGTGAGATCCGGCGCGCGCGTGCCGGCCTCGTGAGCGGCAGCCTGTCCGCCGACGCGTACGCCGCGCAGATGCGCGAGGAGATCGAGCGCGTCATCCGCCTGCAGGAGCGCATCGGCCTCGACGTGCTCGTGCACGGCGAGCCCGAGCGCAACGACATGGTGCAGTACTTCGCCGAACTCCTGGACGGCTTCGCCGTGACGACGAACGGGTGGGTCCAGTCGTACGGGTCGAGGTGCACGCGTCCCTCGATCCTCTGGGGCGACGTCTCCCGGCCCGAGCCGATGACGGTGGAGTGGTCGACCTATGCGCAGTCGCTCACCGACAAGCCGGTGAAGGGCATGCTCACCGGCCCGGTCACGATCCTCGCGTGGTCGTTCGTCCGGGACGACCTGCCGCTCGGCGAGACCGCGAGGCAGGTCGCCCTCGCGCTCCGCGACGAGATCACCGACCTCGAGGGCGCGGGCATCCGCATCATCCAGGTCGACGAGCCCGCGCTGCGCGAGCTCCTCCCGCTGAAGCGCGCCGACCAGCCGGCGTACCTCGACTGGTCGGTCGGGTCGTTCCGGCTCGCGACGGCGGGCGCGGCATCCGCGACGCAGATCCACACCCACCTCTGCTACTCGGAGTTCGGCGTCGTGATCGACGCGATCAAGAACCTCGATGCGGATGTCACCTCGATCGAGGCCGCCCGCAGCCGCATGGAGGTCGTCGACGACCTCGCGACGAGCGGGTTCGACCACGGCATCGGTCCGGGCGTGTACGACATCCACTCGCCCCGGGTGCCGAGCGTCGACGAGGTGACCGCGCTCCTCGAGCGCGCGGTCGCGGAGATCCCGGCGTCACGCCTCTGGGTGAACCCCGACTGCGGCCTGAAGACGCGCGGGTACGACGAGACGGTCGCCTCGCTCGAGAACCTCGTCGCCGCGACGAACGAGGTGCGGGCCCTCGCCGGTCGCGAACGGGTCTCCGTCTAGGGTTCTCGACGCGCCGGAACGGACGGCGGGCGACGCGGCATGCGTCGCCCGCCGTCCGCGTCCGTGCGACGGTGCGTCCGCGGCGCCGGCGAACCCGTAGAGCGGGACCGGGCGAGCGGTCGGATCGTGCGAGCGGCTCAGACGGAGCGGAGCACCGCCACGATCTTGCCGAGCACCTCGGCTGCGTCGCCGAGGATCGGTTCGAACGCGCTGTTGCGGGGGAGCAGCCAGGTGTGGCCGTCGCGCTGCCGGAAGACCTTGACGGTGGCCTCGCCGTCGAGCATCGCCGCGACGATCTCGCCGTTCTCGGCGGTGCGCTGGGAGCGCACGACGACCCAGTCGCCGTCGCAGATCGCGGCGTCGATCATGGAGTCGCCGACGACCTTCAGCATGAACAGGTCGCCCTTGCCGACGAGCTGCCGGGGGAGGGGGAACACCTCGTCGATCTGCTGCTCGGCCGTGATCGGGATGCCGGCCGCGATGCGGCCGACGAGCGGGACCATGGCGGCGTCGCCGACGGGGGCGGGGTCGCCGACTGCCGGTGTGCGGCCCTCGACGCCCGGAAGCTCGATGAGCACCTCGAGCGCACGGGGCCGGTTGGGGTCGCGGCGCAGGTATCCGGCGAGCTCGAGCTGGTTGAGCTGGTGGGTCACGCTCGACAGCGACGAGAGGCCGACCGCATCGCCGATCTCGCGCATGCTCGGCGGATAGCCCCGGTCGGCCACCGAGCGCTGGATGGCCTCGAGGATCGAGATCTGCTTCGCGCTGAGGCTCTTGCGGCGTCGGCTGCGGCCGGACTCGCGCAGGTCGTCGAGTTCGGTGCTCATCGTCGCTCCTCGTTCCGATCCATCGAACGGATGTCGGTGGTGTCTGATCGACTGTCGTCGGACATTCGAAACTGTATCCGCCCCGAAGGGGCGCGGCAAACATCCGTTCGAGTGTGTCGCGAGATCCGGCCTCGGATTCCGTTCGAATCGGGTTCTTGCGATGTTCGACATTCGAAGATATATTCGGAACAGAGTTTCGCATCCGGCCCTCCCGGCCGAGGGCCGGATGCGACTCGCTTCAGGAGGTGCGAGATGAGCGCAGTGATGGTCACCGGTTCGTATACCGGCAACTCCGCAGCCGGCGGGTATCGCCCGCACGTCTTCCGCGGGGTCCGCGATCGTGTCGGTCCGGAGCAGCGAACACTCGGTGCCGCGAGCGATCGCATCGCATACGCGCACCCGACCACCGCCGACGTGCGCAGCAGGCTTCGGCTCACGCGCCGCGGGCGCGTCGTGCTCACCGTGCTCTCGGCGATCCCGATCGTCGTGCTCGCCACGTCGCTGGTGCTCGGCAGCGGGGGAGCCGCCGCCGAGGTCGATGCGCCGTCGAACGTGGGGCTCTCCTATCTGACCGTCGCCGACGGCGAATCGCTCTGGGGCATCGCGGAGTCGCTCGCTCCCAACAGCGACCCGCGCGAGGTCATCTCCGAGATCATGCGGCTCAACGGGCTCGACGACTCGACCGTGCAGCCCGGCCAGCGACTCGCGCTCCCGGCCGTCCGATAACCGGTTTCGCCGGGTGTCGTCCGGGCGGAGATGCCCTCGCTCCGCTCGCTAGCATTGATCAGGTGACCACTCTCGACGACCTGCCCATCCGCGACGACCTTCGCGGCCGAAGCCCGTACGGAGCGCCGCAGAAGGCGGTTCCCGTCGCGCTCAACGTCAACGAGAACACGCATCCGATCCCCGAGGCAGTGGCCCACGACATCGTCGCTCGGGTCGCCGCGGCGATCCTTCACCTGAACCGGTACCCCGATCGCGAGTTCTCCGAGCTTCGCGCGGCGTTCGCGCGCTATCTCGGGCACGGTCTCGAGCCCGCCCAGATCTGGGCCGCCAACGGCTCCAACGAGGTGCTGCAGCACGTGCTGCAGGCGTTCGGCGGTCCCGGCCGCAGCGCACTCGGCTTCGCCCCGACGTACTCGATGTACGGCCTGCTCTCGGCCGGCACGGGCACCGCATGGATCGCGGCCCCGCGTGACGCCGAGTTCGAGCTGACCCCCGAGACGGCGGTCGCCGCCATCCGCGAGCACGACCCCGACCTCGTGCTGTTGTGCTCGCCGAACAATCCCACCGGCACTCCGCTCTCGCACGAGACCATCGCGGCGGTCGTCGACGCGGCACGCGGCATCGTCGTGGTCGACGAGGCGTACCACGAGTTCGCCGACCCCGGCACGCCGAGCGCCCTCGAGCTGCTCGACGGTCGGCCGCGGCTCATCGTGTCGCGCACCATGAGCAAGGCGTTCGCGTTCGCGGGCGCCAGGGTCGGGTACCTCGCCGCCGATCCCGCGGTCGTCGACGCGCTTCGGCTCGTCCGTCTGCCGTACCACCTCTCCGCGCTGACCCAGGCGGCCGCACTCGCGGCGCTCGCGCACAGCGACGAGATGCTCGCCATGGTCGACGACATCCGCGGTCAGCGCGAGCGCATCGTCGACGAACTCGCGCGACTCGGGTTCCACCCGTACCGCAGCGGCGCGAACTTCGTGCTGTTCGGCGGTGTCGACGATCCGGGCGCGGTGTTCACGGCGCTCCTCGAGCGCGGCATCCTGATCCGCGACATCGGGCTTCCCGGATGCCTCCGCGTCACGGCCGGAACCGAGACCGAGACCACCGCGTTCCTCGAGGCGATCGCCGCGTTCGCCCCGGCCGCCGGCTCAGGGGCCGGCGACGACCCCGCGAATAGGATGGACGCATGACCACTTCGAACGCCTCGCGTACGGCGCGGGTGCAGCGCGCGACGAGCGAGTCGAGCATCGACCTGTCCATCGACCTCGACGGCAGCGGCACGAGCGACATCGAGACCTCGGTGCCGTTCTACGACCACCTGCTGACGGCGTTCGCGAAGCACTCGCTGACCGACCTCACCGTGCGGGCATCGGGCGACACGCACATCGACGTGCACCACACGGTCGAAGACGTTGGCATCGTGCTCGGCCAGGCGATCCGGCAGGCGCTCGGCGACAAGCGCGGCATCTCGCGCTACGGCGATGCGCTCGTGCCCCTCGACGAGGCCCTCGTGCAGGCCGTGGTCGACATCTCCGGGCGTCCGTACCTCGTGCACGCCGGAGAGCCCGCGGGCTTCGAGTACCACCTGATCGGCGGGCACTTCACGGGCTCGATGGTGCGCCACGTCTTCGAGGCCATCACGTTCAATGCGGGCCTGACCGTGCACGTGAACGTGCTCGGCGGGCGCGATGCGCACCACATCGCCGAGGCCGAGTTCAAGGCGTTCGCGCGCGCGTTCCGCCAGGCCAAGGCGTACGACCCGCTGGTGTCGGGCATCCCGTCGACGAAGGGCGCGCTGTGACCCGTCCGCGGCGCGTCGTGGTGCTCGACTACGGGTCTGGCAACGTGCACTCCGCGGCCAAGGCCCTCGAGCGCGCCGGTGCAGAGGTCGAGGTCACCTCCGATCGCACCGCGGCGCTCGAGGCCGACGGCCTCCTCGTGCCGGGCGTCGGGGCGTTCAAGGCCGTCATCGAGCAGCTGAGGGCCGTTCGCGGCGACGAGATCATCGACCGGCGCCTCGCCGGCGGCCGGCACGTGCTCGGCATCTGCGTCGGCATGCAGGTGCTCTTCGAGCACGGCGTCGAACGCGGCAACGACACCGAGGGGCTCGGCGAATGGCCGGGCACGGTCACCGAGCTCCCGGCCGACGTGCTGCCCCACATGGGCTGGAACACGGTCCGGCCCGACGAGGGCTCGGTGCTCTTCGACGGCATCGCCGACGAGCGCTTCTACTTCGTGCACTCGTTCGCGGCGCAGGAGTGGACCCTCGACGTCATGCCGCCCTTCCCGAAGCCGCGACTGACGTGGGCCGAGCACGGCGCGTCGTTCCTCGCCGCGGTCGAGAACGGCCCGCTGTCGGCGACGCAGTTCCACCCCGAGAAGTCGGCGGATGCGGGCATCCGGCTGCTCTCGAACTGGATCCGTTCGCTCGACTGAGCATCGCCGCGTCATACGATCGCAGCACTTCGGGGTGCGCGGGCTAGGATGCTGTGACTGTGCCGATGCCGCGGTTCTGCGGCATCCGAATTCCCGAGGACAGTGATGAGTGAGTTCAACAAGACCCCCCGCCTCGTACTGCTTCCCGCGGTCGACGTGGCGGGCGGCAAGGCCGTACGTCTGACCAAGGGTGAAGCCGGTACCGAGACGAACTACGGCGACCCGATCGATGCGGCCGTCGACTGGGCCGACCAGGGCGCGGAGTGGATCCACCTCGTCGACCTCGATGCGGCCTTCGGCCGCGGCTCGAACGGCGGCATCCTGAAGAAGGTCATCCGCCAGGTGCGCGGCCGCGTGAACATCGAGCTCTCGGGCGGCATCCGCGACGACGAGTCGCTCGAGCACGCGCTCGAGATCGGCGCGAAGCGCATCAACCTCGGCACGGCCGCGCTCGAGAACCCGGAGTGGGCGGCATCCGTGATCGCCCAGTACGGCGAGGCGATCGCCGTCGGGCTCGACGTGCGCGGCACGACGCTCGCCGCGCGCGGGTGGACGAAGGACGGCGGCGACCTCTGGCAGGTCATGGACCGCCTCGAGGAGGCGGGCGCGGCCCGGTACGTCGTCACCGACGTGACGAAGGACGGCACGCTGCAGGGCCCGAACATCGACCTGCTGCGCCAGGTCATGGACCGCACGCACCGTCCGGTCGTGGCGTCCGGCGGCATCTCGAACCTCGACGACATCGCCGCGCTCCGCGAACTCGTGCCGCTCGGCCTCGAGGGTGCGATCGTGGGCAAGGCGCTCTATGCGGGTGCGTTCACGCTCCCCGAGGCGCTGGATGTCGCGTCCCACTGAGCCGGGCGACGACGCCGGGTCCGCGGATGCCGCGGGCCGGCGCGTGACCGGCGACGTCGAGGCCTCCGCGGGCGGTCCCGCTCCGACGCATGACGATGGTGCCCCGGAGCCCGCGCACGACCACGGCGAGCCCGGGGGCCGCACGGACTCCGCCGGCGTGCCGTGGGCGGGGCGCTCGTTCGCCCCGAACCCGCATGCGGCCGACGACGGGCGCGCGCCGCAGGAGCTCGCGGAGGCGCTCACGGCGTTCCGCGACGGCGACGGAACCCAGGCCGACGTGGTGGCCGCCTTCGGCGGTTCGCGCCTGCTGATCCCGCTGCTGGCGCAGCTCGGCGACGGCGGCACGGAGATCGGCGAGCACGGGCTCGAGATCGAGAAGAGCCAGGAGCTCTCCATCGTGACCGTCGAAGGGCCTGACGGACGCCGGGTCCTGCCCGTGTTCGCGTCGGTCGAGGCGATGAACCGGTGGAATCCGCTCGCGCGACCGGTCCCGGCCGACGGAGTTCGCGTCGCGCTCGCGGCGGCCGACGACGGTACCGACCTCGTCGTGCTCGACCCCGGCTCGCCGACGGAGTTCGTCCTCCGCCGGCCGGCGGTCTGGGCGGTCGCCCAGTCGCAGCCGTGGCATCCGTCGTTCGAATCGGCGCCTGTGCGCATGGCCTTCGCGCGCTCGGTGTCGACCGAGCTCGCGGTGCTCGGATTCGAGCTCGAAGCCGGCGATCCCGATGCGCGACTGGCCGGACCCGAGCTCATCGTCGAGCTGTCGCTGGTGGGCGGTCTCGAGCGCTCGGAGCTCGACATCGTGCTCACGCGCCTCGCGCAGCGGTGGGCGGCCGACGACGAGATCGCGACGGGTGTGGACTCCCTGAAGGTGCGGCTGCGCGCCGCACCGACGACCGCCTGAGGTTCGAGCCCGACCCGGTGAGGTTGCCGCGCGTCGATCCCGGGTGCAGAATCACGCCCGGGGGGTTCTCATGGAACGAGGATCGGAATCCGACGACGAGTTCCGCCGGCCGCTCGAGGCCGCCGCGCGGATCGCCGACGCCTGGCTCGAGGCCCTTCCCGCGCGGTCGATCGCGCCGCGCGTCGGCATCGAGGGGGTGAAGGACGCGCTCGGCCGTGAGCTGCCCGGCGGGGCATCCGATCCCGTCGAGGTCGTCGAGGCGCTCGCCGCCGCGGTCGAACCGGGGCTGATGGCGATGCAGTCGGCCCGCTTCTTCGGCTGGGTGATCGGCGGCACGGCGCCCGCGGCGCTCGCCGCCGACTGGCTCGTGAGCGCGTGGGACCAGAACGCGGCGCTCCGCGAGGTGACCCCGGGCGTGAACGCCGCGGAGGAGCTCGCGGGCGAGTGGATCTGCGAACTGTTCGGCCTCCCCGCCACGACCGTCGCCGGGTTCACCACCGGGGCCACGACCGCGAACCTCGTCGCCCTCGCGGCCGCGAGGCACGCCGTGCTCGAAGGGGTCGGCTGGAACGACGCCGAGGCCGGCATCCAGGGGGCCCCGCGCATCCGCGTGCTCGCGGGCGACGAGCACCACCCCTCGGTGGATGTCGCATTGCGGGTGCTCGGGCTCGGCCGTGCGGTCGACGTGGCCTCCGACGACGAGGGCCGACTCGTCCCCGAAGCCCTCGAGGCCGTCATGGCCGGGGGAGAGGGGCCCGCGATCGTGTGCCTGCAGGCGGGCAACATCCACTCCGGGGCATCCGACCCGTTCGAGGCGTCCATCGCCGTGGCACGCGCCGCGGGCGCCTGGGTGCACGTGGACGGCGCGTTCGGACTGTGGGCCGCGGCGAGCCCGCGCCTTCGCCACCTTGTCTCCGGCGTGGAACTCGCCGACTCGTGGGCGACCGACGCGCACAAGACCCTCAACGTGCCGTACGACGCCGGCATCGTCGCCGTCGCCGACCCCGCGCACCTCGTCGCGGCGATGACGATGCATGCGGCCTACCTCCCGGCTGCGGAGGTCGGGGTCGACCAGGCCGATCGGGTGCTCGAGCTCTCGCGGCGTGCTCGCGGCGTCCCGACCTACGCGGCGCTGCGCACGCTCGGGCGCGACGGCGTCGTCGACCTCGTCGACGGGCTGGTCGAGTCGGCCCGGCGCCTCGCCTCGGGCCTCGGGGAACTGCCGGGGGTCGACGTGCTGAACGAGGTCTGCTTCACGCAGGTGTGCGCGGCGCTCGACGGGCGCGACGTCGCCGCGGTCGCGCAGGCGCTCGACGCCGACGGCGTGGCGCTTGCCCACCCGTCGCACTGGCACGGCCGGGACGTGCTGCGCTTCTCGGTGAGCAACCGGTCGACGGATGCCGCGGCGGTCGAGGCCGCGCTCGCCGCGCTGCGACGCGTGCTCGCCGTCCCGCCGTCCCGGTGAATCCGCCGGGGGAGGGTCCGCATGTCGGCGGTCGGCGGCAGGATGGACTCGTGGTCGCGCTCGATACCTTCTCCGAAGCCACGCGAACCTGGTTCGCGGAGTCCTTCCGCGCGCCCACGACCGTGCAGTCCGCCGCCTGGCAGGCCATCGGTCGCGGCGCGCACGCGCTCGTGGTGGCTCCGACCGGGTCGGGCAAGACGCTCTCGGCGTTCCTCTCGGCGATCGACCGGCTGCACGCGGGCCCGCCGCCCGCCGAGCCCGGCACGCGCGTGCTCTACCTGTCGCCGCTGAAGGCGCTCGGCGTCGACGTCGAGCGCAACCTGCGGGCGCCGCTCACGGGCATCGCCCGGGTCTCCGAGCGCCTCGGCGTGGAGCCGCCCCACGTGAGCGTCGGCGTGCGGTCGGGCGACACGCCGGCCTCCGAGCGCCGGGCGCTGCTGCGAACGCCGCCCGACATCCTCATCACGACGCCCGAGTCGCTCTTCCTCATGCTCACCTCGCAGGCTCGCGACACGCTCCGCACGGTCGAGACGGTCATCGTCGACGAGATCCACGCCGTGGCGGCGACCAAGCGCGGTGCGCACCTCGCGCTGTCGCTCGAGCGGCTCGATGCGCTCCTGGCCAAGCCCGCCCAGCGCATCGGCCTGTCGGCGACCGTGCGTCCGGTCGAAGAGGTCGCGCGCTTCCTCTGCGCGAGCGCGCCGGTCGAGATCGTCGCGCCGCCCAGCGAGAAGCGGTTCGACCTGCGCGTGGTGGTGCCCGTCGAGGACATGGCGCAGCTGCCCGCGAGCGACGACGCGACCGGGTCGATCTGGCCGCACGTCGAGGAGGCGATCCTCGACCAGGTGCTCGCGCATCGATCCTCGATCGTGTTCGCCAACTCGAGGCGGCTCGCCGAACGGCTCACGGCGCGCCTCAACGAGCTCGCCCTCGAGGCCTCCGAACGCGAGGCACTCGTCGTGGCCGCTGCCGCGAGCGGGCCGCCGGCGGCCGTCATGGCGCAGTCCGGCCAGACCTCAGGGGCGCCGCCGCTGCTCGCCCGCGCCCATCACGGCTCGGTCAGCAAGGAGCAGCGCGCCGAGATCGAGGACGACCTGAAGAGCGGCCGCCTGCGGTGCGTGGTGGCGACGTCGAGCCTCGAGCTCGGCATCGACATGGGCGCCGTCGACCTCGTGGTGCAGGTCGAGTCGCCGCCGTCGGTCTCGAGCGGCCTGCAACGACTCGGTCGCGCCGGGCATCAGGTCGGGGAGGTCTCGCGCGGGGTGATCTTCCCGAAGCAGCGCGCCGACCTCGTGCACGCGGCGGTCACGAGCGAACGCATGCTCGCCGGGGCGATCGAGACGATGCGCGTGCCCGCGAACCCCCTCGACATCCTCGCCCAGCAGACCATCGCCGCCGCGGCACTCGAGTCGCTCGACGTCGACGCCTGGTTCGATGCCGTGCGGCGGGCGGCTCCGTTCGCCGGGCTTCCCCGATCGGCGTACGAGGCGACGCTCGACCTGCTCGCCGGCCGGTATCCGTCCGACCGGTTCGGCGAACTGCGCCCCCGCGTGGTCTGGGACCGCGAGGCCGGCACGCTCGTCGGGCGACCCGGCGCCCAGCGCCTCGCGGTCACGAGCGGCGGCACGATCCCCGACCGGGGCATGTTCGGCGTCTTCCTCGTGGGCGACGAGGCCGGCGGCCGCCGGGTCGGCGAGCTCGACGAGGAGATGGTCTACGAATCCCGGGTCGGCGACGTGTTCGCGCTCGGCGCCACGAGCTGGCGCATCCAGGAGATCACGTTCGATCGGGTCAACGTGGTGCCCGCATTCGGTCAGCCGGGGCGGGTGCCGTTCTGGAAGGGCGACGGGCTCGGGCGCCCGGCCGAGCTCGGCCGCGCACTCGGGGCCTTCATGCGCGAGGTGGCGTCCGCGCCCGAGACCGAGGCACGGGCGCGCATCACCGACGCCGGCCTCGACCCGTTCGCGGCGAGCAACCTCATCGCCTTCCTGGCCGACCAGGCGAAGGCCACCGGGCACGTGCCGTCCGATCGCACGCTCGTGGTCGAGCGCACGCGCGACGAGCTCGGCGACTGGCGCGTCATCCTGCACTCGCCGTTCGGCATGCCCGTGCATGCGCCCTGGGCGCTCGCCGTGGCCGCCCGCGTGCGCGAACGGCACGGGGTCGACGGCGCGGCGGTCGCCGCCGATGACGGCATCATCGTGCGCATCCCCGACACCGGCGTCGACCCGCCCGGCGCCGACCTGTTCGTCTTCGAGGCCGACGAGCTCGAACAGCTCGTCACCGACGAGGTCGGCGGATCCGCGCTGTTCGCGAGCCGCTTCCGCGAATGCGCCGCGCGTGCGCTGCTCCTGCCCAACTACCAGCCGGGCCGGCGCTCGCCGCTCTGGCAGCAGCGCCAGCGGTCGGCGCAGCTGCTCGAGGTCGCGAGCGCGTTCCCGACGTTCCCGATCATCCTCGAGACCGTGCGCGAGGTGCTGCAGGACGTCTACGACGTCCCGGCGCTCGTCGAGCTCTCGCGCGACGTCGCGGCCCGTCGCGTCCGCCTGGTCGAGACGACCACCGAGGCGCCGAGCCCGTTCGCGAGCTCCCTGCTCTTCGGCTACGTCGGGGCGTTCATGTACGAGGGCGACTCGCCGCTCGCCGAGCGCCGTGCGGCGGCGCTCGCGATCGATGCGACGCTGCTCGGCGAACTCCTCGGGCGGGTCGAGCTGCGCGAGCTCCTCGATCCGGGCGTCATCGAGACCACCGAACGCGAACTGCAGCGCTTGGCCGACGACTGGAAGGCGCGCGGCGTCGAGGGCGTCGCCGACCTGCTTCGACTGCTCGGGCCCCTCACCGAGGACGAGCTGGTCGCGCGGGTCGCCGAGGGCACCGACGCGGGCGAGGCCGCGGGTGAGCTCATCGCCGCCCGGCGAGCCGTTCGGCTCACGTTCGCCGGCCGCGAGCACCTCGCCGCCATCGAGGATGTCGGGCGCCTCCGCGATGCGCTCGGGGTACCCGTTCCGCCCGGGGTCGCGGTCGCGTTCGCCGAGCACGTCGGCGATCCGCTCGGCGACCTCGTGGGCCGGTACGCGCGATCGCACGGGCCGTTCGCCGCAGACGAGGTGGCCGAGCGGTTCGGCATCGGCGTCGCAGTCGCGAAGGCCGCATTGCGCCGGCTCGCCGACGAGCGCCGGGTCGTCGAGGGGGAGTTCCGCCCGAACGGCACGTCCACCGAGTGGTGCGACGCCGAGGTGCTCCGGCGCCTGCGCCGGCGCTCGCTCGCCGCGCTCCGTCACGAGGTGGAGCCGGTGCCGCAACGCGCGTACGCACGCTTCCTCCCCGAATGGCAGCACCTCGGTCGGCCGCTCCGGGGCATCGAGGGCGTGCTCTCGGCGGTCGAGCAACTCGAGGGCGCCCGCATCCCGGCATCCGCTTGGGAGTCGCTCGTGCTGCCGGCGCGCGTGGCCGACTACAGTCCGGCGATGCTCGACGAGCTCATGGCGACGGGCGAGATCGTCTGGTCGGGTTCGTCGGCGCTCGCGGGCGACGACGGCTGGGTCACGCTCCACCTCGCCGACTCGGCGCCGCTCACCCTCGACCCGCCGATCGGCGTCGAGACCACGCCGTTGCAGCGGGAGGTGCTCGTGGCGCTCGGGTCGGGCGGCGCGTTCTTCTTCCGGCAGCTCTCCGATGCCGTCGGCCGCTTCGGCGAGCTCGGACACCCGGTCGCCGACGACGAGCTCGTCGAGGCCCTGTGGGGGCTGGTCTGGGCGGGGCTCGTCACGAACGACACGTTCGCGCCCGTGCGCGCCCTCATCGCGGGCGGGCGCAGCGCCCACCGCTCGGCGCGGTCCACCCCGAGATCGCGGATGCTCCGGGGTCGGGCGGCGCTGCCCAGGGCCTCGTCGGCCGTCATGCGATCCGGCCCGCCCTCGGTCGCCGGGCGATGGTCGATCCTGCCCGTTCCCGACGATGATGCGACCCGGCGCGCCCATGCCCTGGGCGAGACGCTCCTCGACCGCTACGGCGTCGTCACGCGGGGCACCGCGGTCGCCGAGGGCGTCGTGGGCGGGTTCGCGCTCGTGTACCGCACCCTGCGCGGCTTCGAGGATTCGGGGCGATCCCGTCGCGGCTACTTCGTCGAGCGACTCGGCGCGGCGCAGTTCGCCGCCTCCGGTGCGGTCGATCGGCTGCGCGGCTACGCGGATCGCGCCGACCGCGCAGACGGTGCGGGCGGGTCGGCACTCGAGCCGTCGATGCTCGCGCTCGCGGCGACCGATCCGGCGAACGCCTACGGGGCCGCCTTGCCGTGGCCCGAGCCGCCGGGCGAGAGCTCGCATCGCGCGGCCCGCAAGGCCGGCGCGATCGTCGTGCTCGTCGACGGCGAACTCGTGCTCTACGTCGAGCGGGGCGGCAAGACGATGCTCGCCTACGTCGACGACGACGCCGCCGTGCTGGCCCGAGCGGCCGAGGCCGTCGCGGGCCTCGTTCGCGCCGGGCGGGTCCGCCGCCTCGCGGTCGAGACCGTGAACGCCGCGTTCGTGCTCGGCACGCCGCTCGGCGTCGCGCTGAAGGCGGCCGGATTCGGGGAGACACCGAAGGGGCTCCGCCTCGATGCCAGAGGGTGACACCGTCTTCCAGACCGCGGCACGGCTGCGGCACGCGCTCGTGGGCGAGACGCTGACCCGCACCGACTTCCGCGTGCCGAGGTTCGCGACGCTCGACCTGTCCGGGCGAGCGGTCGACGAGGTGCTGTCGCGCGGCAAGCACCTGCTGGTCCGCATCGGGGATGTCACGGTGCACTCGCACCTGCGCATGGAGGGCCGATGGTCGGTCTTCGCGCCGGGGGAGCGGTGGAACCGGCCGGCGCACCTCGCCCGTGCCGTGCTCGAGACGCCGAGGTCGGTCGCCGTCGGGTTCGAGCTGGGGGTGCTCGAGGTCGTGCCGCGCACGGCCGAGGCCGAGGTCGTCGGTCACCTCGGGCCCGACCTGCTCGGACCCGACTGGGATGCCGCCGAGGCGGTCCAGCGCATCCGGTCGGCACCCGACGTGCCGATCGCCGTGGCGCTCCTCGACCAGCGGAACCTCGCCGGACTCGGCAACGTGTACGTCAACGAGCTGTGCTTCCTCCGCGGCATCCGACCGCAACGCGCGGTCGTCGAGGTGCCGGGCGTCGAGGCCGTCGTCGACCTCGGCCGTCGCCTGCTGGTCGCCAATCGCGATCGCGCAGCTCGGGTCACGACGGGGGTCGATCAGCGGGGGCGGCGCCTCTGGGTCTACGGCCGCGCGGGCGAGCCGTGCCGGCGATGCGGCACACGCATCGAGCGAGGAGACCTCGGCCGCACCGAGCTCGAGGAGCGGGTCACGTTCTGGTGCCCGTCATGCCAGCGGTGACGGCCCGGTGACGGTACCGCTACCGGTGGCGGCGCGCCGACGACGGGGCGTCACCGGCGCACCGGGCTCAGTTGACCGGGCCGGTCCACTTCTCGCCGGGTCCCTGGCCGATGGCATCGGGAATGACGGATGCCTCGCGGAACGCGAGCTGAAGCGAGCGGAGGCCGTCGCGCAGCGAACGGGCGTGCATGTCGCTGATCTCGGGTGCGCCGGCCGTGATGAGGCCCGCGAGCGCGTTGATGAGCTTGCGCGCCTCATCGAGGTCGGTCTGCTCCTCGGGGTCGTCGGCGAGGCCGACCTTCACCGCGGCGGCGCTCATGAGGTGCACGGCCGCCGTGGTGATGATCTCGACGGCGGGCACCTCCGCGATGTCGCGGGTGGCGTCGTCGACGGCGCCGTTGATGTCGTCGACCTCGGCCGACGTGGTGGACTCGCCTGAATTGTTGCTCACAGACATCCTCTGCTAGACTCGTTCGGTCCGGAGCAATGCTCCGGTCTGCTGGGGCTCGTCCCCAGCGCGTCTGGGCTTGTCCCAGATCGAAAGTGGAGATTCTCCCACCCGCGCATACCGCTTCATCAAGGTTACCGGGTTGTACGCCCTCCGCTTCATCCGCCCCGAAAGGCGGTGAAGTAGACAGGGGGCCGCAGAGTTGCACGGTGTGATTCCGTGCAGCGTGCGTGGATCTTCGCTCTCGGAACGATGGGCGGCATCCGGTCTCCCATCGAGTGAAGAAGCTTGAGTAGAGGAGTACCCGCATCAGCGATCCCCGTACCAATGACCGTATCCGCGTTCCCGAGGTCCGCCTCGTGGGTCCCGCAGGAGAGCAGGTCGGCGTCGTGAAGATCGAGGTGGCCCTGCGGCTCGCGCAGGAAGCCGATCTCGACCTCGTCGAGGTCGCTCCGAACTCCAAGCCGCCGGTGGCCAAGATCATGGACTACGGCAAGTTCAAGTACGAGGCTGCGCAGAAGGCGAAAGAGGCCCGGCGCAACCAGGCGAACACGATCCTCAAAGAGGTCCGGTTCCGCCTCAAGATCGACAAGCACGACTACGAGACCAAGATGAAGCGCGCGATCGGCTTCCTGAAGACCGGCGACAAGGTCAAGGCCATGATCCTCTTCCGAGGCCGCGAGCAGTCGCGCCCCGAGATGGGCGTGCGCCTCCTGCAGCGCTTCGCCGAGGACGTCGCCGAGTTCGGCACGGTCGAGCACAACCCGACGATCGACGGCCGCAACATGGTCATGGTGATCGCTCCCCTCAAGAACAAGTCCGAGGCCAAGGCCGAGGCGAACGCACAGCGTGCTGCGTCCAAGGCGCGCCCGGCGGCGGACGCCGCGGACGAGTCCGAGACGCAGACGGCCGACGCCGCAGAGGCGTAGGCCAGACCCCCACGTCCGCCACGAGTTGGCGGCAGAACCAAGGAGACACACGAGATGCCGAAGCAGAAGACCCACTCCGGGTCCAAGAAGCGCTTCAAGATCACCGGTAGCGGCAAGATCAGGAAGCAGCAGGCCGGAATGCGCCACAACCTCGAGGTCAAGTCCTCGAAGCGCAAGGCCCGTCTGAACCAGGACAAGGTCGTGTCGGCCCCCGACGCCAAGGTCATCAAGAAGCTTCTCGGCCACTGAGCCGCGAGACCCGTTAGGAAGAAACAGTCATGGCAAGAGTGAAGAGGGCCGTCAACGCCCACAAGAAGCGCCGCGTCATCCTCGAGCGCGCCGAGGGCTACCGCGGCCAGCGTTCGCGTCTGTACCGCAAGGCCAAGGAGCAGGTCACCCACTCCCTCGTCTACTCGTACAACGACCGCCGCAAGAAGAAGGGCGACTTCCGTCGCCTCTGGATCCAGCGGATCAACGCGGCTTCGCGTGCGAATGGCCTCACGTACAACCGTCTGATCCAGGGCCTCGGCCTTGCCGGCATCGAGGTCGACCGTCGCATCCTCGCGGAGCTCGCCGTGAACGAGCCCGCGACCTTCGCGGCACTCGTCGAGTCCGCCAAGAAGGCGCTCCCGGCCGACACCTCGGCTCCGAAGGCTGCCGCGTAAGCAGCATCCTCGCCTCGAACGGCCCGTCACCCCAGTGGTGGCGGGCCGTTCTGCGTCCCGGCCGCGGTGCCCGCCGACCGTAGACTTGCGGCATGCTCGAGAACCCCCGTTCCCCCCGTGTGCGCTCCGTCGCGAAGCTCGCGAAGAAGGCGTCGCGCTCCGAGAGCGGGCTGTTCCTGCTCGAGGGCCCGCAGGCCGTGTCCGAGGCGTTGCGGTTCCGTGCCGAGCTCGTGCTCGAGCTCTTCGCCACGCCGACCGCACTCGAGCGCCACCCCGAGATCGCCGAGGCGGCCGATGCCGCTGACCTCGAGATCGAGTACGTCACCGAAGAGGTGCTCGACTCGATGGCCGACACGGTGACGCCGCAGGGGTTCGTCGCCGTCTGCCGTCAGTTCCCGACCGCCGTCAAGGACGTGTTCGCGGCATCCCCGAAGCTCATCGCCATCCTCGAGGAGGTGCGCGATCCGGGCAACGCCGGCACCATCGTCAGGGCTGCGGATGCCGCGGGCGCCGACGCCGTGGTGTTCACGGGTCGCGCCGTCGACCTGTACAACCCCAAGGTGGTCCGGAGCTCGACGGGGTCGATCTTCCACGTGCCCGTCGCGGTGGGCGCCGATCTCGAGGACGTGCTGCGCCGCGCGCGTGCGGCCGGTCTCACCGTGCTCGCCGCCGACGTGAAGGGCGACGACCTGCTGCAGGTGCGCACCGAGGGCCTGCTCGCGCAGCCGACGGCATGGCTGTTCGGCAACGAGGCCCACGGCCTGCTCGACGAGCAGCTCGAGCTCGCCGACCGGGTGGTGACCGTGCCGATCTACGGCCACGCCGAATCGATGAACCTCGCGACCGCGGCATCCGTCTGCCTCTACGAGAGCGCGTTCGCCCAGCGCAGCAGCTGACCTCGCGCCGGGTTACGAAACGGTAACCAAGGCCCGGCCCCCACGCGCGGAGGGCGCTCCGACCCCTAGTTTTGGGGGTATGGAGCCGACTCAACCCGCACCTGCGACGTCGAACATCTCGGTGCGTCGAGGCGAGCCGCTCGTCGTGATCGAGCACGTCGAGAAGCATTTCGGCGAACTGCACGTGTTGAACGACATCAACACGGTGGTCAATCGCGGCGAGGTCGTCGTGGTGATCGGGCCGAGCGGGTCGGGCAAGTCCACGCTCTGCCGCGCCGTCAACCGTCTCGAGACCATCGACTCCGGCTCGATCAGCATCGACGGCCAGCGACTGCCCGAAGAGGGGGCCGCGCTCGCGAAGCTGCGTGCCGACGTGGGCATGGTCTTCCAGTCCTTCAACCTGTTCGCGCACAAGACGGTGCTCGAGAACATCACACTCGCACCCATCAGGGTCAAGCGGATGTCGCGCAAGGCCGCCGAGGCCGAGGCGATGGTGCTGCTCGAGCGAGTCGGCGTCGCCAACCAGGCGAAGAAGCTCCCGGCGCAGCTCTCGGGCGGCCAGCAGCAGCGCGTCGCGATCGCGAGGTCGCTCGCGATGAACCCGAAGCTGATCCTCATGGACGAGCCGACGAGCGCACTCGACCCCGAGATGATCAACGAGGTGCTCGACGTCATGATCGGCCTCGCGAAGGACGGCATGACGATGATCGTCGTCACCCACGAGATGGGCTTCGCGCGCAAGGCCGCCGATCGCGTGCTGTTCATGGCCGACGGCCGCATCGTCGAGGAGGCCACGCCCGCCGACTTCTTCGACCACCCGAAGTCCGACCGCGCGAAGGACTTCCTCTCCAAGATCCTCGACCACTAGCCGGTCTCGCCACGAGCGGGCCCGGAACACCAAGAGAAAGAGGCAGGAACATGTCACGCAGGAGAATCGCGATCGTCGCAGCAGCGGCGGTCGCCGTGCTCGCACTCGCCGGATGCACCTCGGGCGGCGACTCGGGCGGCGCGTCCGACGAACCCGCCCCCACGTTCGCGGCCGGCACGACCATGGCCAAGCTCCAGGAGGCCGGCAAGGTCACCGTCGGCACGAAGTTCGACCAGCCGCTCTTCGGGCTGTCGGGACCGTCGGGCGACCCTGAGGGCTTCGACGTCGAGATCGCGAAGATCATCGCCTCCGAGCTCGGCATCGACGAGGAGAACATCGACTGGACCGAGACCGTCTCGGCCAACCGCGAGCCGTTCATCGAGAACGGCCAGGTCGACTTCGTCGTCGCGACGTACACGATCAACGACGAGCGCAAGAAGGTCGTCTCCTTCGCCGGGCCGTACTACCTGGCCGGCCAGTCGATCCTCGTGCTCGCCGACAACGACGACATCACGAGCGAGGACGACCTCGTCGGCCAGCCCGTCTGCTCGGTCACGGGATCCACGCCGGCGGCGAACCTCAAGGAGCTCGGCGCCGAGGTGCTCGAGACCGACACGTACTCGAACTGCCTCGAACCGCTCCGCAGCGGCAAGGTGGTCGCGGTGTCGACCGACAACGTGATCCTCGCGGGCCTCGCGGCGCAGAACGAGGGCGAGTTCAAGGTGGTCGGCGAGCCGTTCACCGAGGAGCCCTACGGCATCGGCGTGAAGCTCGACGACACCGATTTCCGCATGTTCATCAACGACGTGCTCGAAGAGGCGTACGAGGACGGTCGGTACGAGGAGGCGTGGAACTCCACCGCCGGTGCCGAACTGCCGTTCGTGGACCCGCCCGCCGTCGACCGGTACTGATCCGAACGGACCCGGGCCCGATGGGCCCGGGTCCGACCCTTCACCACTGAGAGGACGCGCGTGGACGTCGTCATCGCGAACCTCCCGCTCTACCTCGAGGGCTTCAGCGTGACGCTGCTGCTCCTCGCGGTCGGCGGGGCGGGCGCACTCGTGCTCGGCACGGTCATCGCAGCCATGCGCATCTCGCCGATCGCCACGCTGCGCGTGGTCGCCACGGTCTACACCGAGATCATCCGCAACACCCCGCTCACGCTCGTCGTGATCTTCTGCGCGATCATCCTGCCGATCCTCGGGTCCGACCTGCCCTACCTCGCCGCGGGCATGATCGCCCTGGCCGTGTACACCTCGCCGTTCATCGCCGAGGCGCTCCGGTCCGGCATCAACGGCGTGCCGCTCGGCCAGGCCGAGGCGGCGCGCAGCCTCGGCCTCGGATTCGGCCAGACGGTGTCGTTGATCGTCCTCCCGCAGGCGTTCCGCATGACGATCCCGCCCCTCATCAACGTCCTCATCGCCCTCACGAAGAACACGTCCGTCGTCGGCGGCGTCGGGTTCGTCAGCGAGCTGTTCGGCGTGGGCCGCACGCTCGCGAACGCGCACGGCGACGCCGTGATCGCGATCCTCGTCGGCATCGCCTTCTTCTACCTCGTCGTGACGGTGCCCCTCGGGTTCCTCGCGACCCAGCTCGAGCGGAAGTGGGTGGTGCAGCGATGAGCGGTGCCGTCGTGTTGTTCGATGCGCCCGGCCCCAAGGCCCGGCGGCTGTCCCGCATCCTCTCGGTCGTCACGGCGATCGTGGTCGTCGGCGGCATGGGCTGGGTCATCGCGACCCTGAACACGCCGCGCGAGTCGGGCGGCGTCACGCTGCCGGGCCTGTTCGACCCGAGCCGGTGGGACATCGTCCTCGACCCCGAGATGTGGGGCTTCATCTTCGGCGTCGGCGTGTGGAACACCCTCCGCGCGGCGGTCGTCGCGGCCGTGCTCGCCATCGCGATCGGCGTGGTGCTCTCGCTCCTGCGCAGCTCGGCGATCGCGTGGGTGCGGATCCCGACCGCCGTGCTCATCGAGTTCTTCCGCGGCATGCCCGTGCTGCTGATGATGCTGTTCATCCTCTTGGTGGCCGGAACCGGCCAGTACTGGGCCGTCGTCTCCGCGCTGGCCATCTACAACGGCGCCCTGATCGGCGAGGCGCTCCGGGCCGGCCTCGTCGCGCTGCCGAGGGGCCAGCGCGAGGCCGCGCTCAGCGTCGGCATGCGACCGCTGCAGTCGAAGATGCTCGTGGAGTTCCCGCAGGCGTTCCGCCAGATGCTCCCGATCATCGTCGCCCAGCTCGTCGTGCTCCTGAAGGACACGTCGCTCGCGTACATCGTCGGCTACCCCGAGCTGCTGCGCGTCACGCTGAACAACCTGGGTAGCTACTACGGCAACCGGTACCTGTTCACGCTGTGGTGCATCGCGTTCGTGCTGTACCTCACGATCGACCTCCTCCTGTCGTGGTTCGCGCGGTGGCTCGCGAAGCGGACCGACCGCCGGTACCACCCCGCGAAGGCCGGCCCCGCACCCGAGGACCCGAGCCAGGCGCTGCTGCTGGCCGATGCGACGGCCGAGGCCGACGAGGCGGCGCGCGACGCGGGGCGCTGACCGGCCGCATCCGCTCGTCGCTCCGCGCGATCCTCCGAGCCCGCCCCGCTAGACTCGTTCCTTGTGTCCGAGCCCCGTGAAATCACCGAGCAGTCCGTCGAGTCCGCCGTCGCCGCGGCCCTCGCCGCGATCGCCTCGGCCGGCGATTCCGCCGCGCTGAAGGCCGTCCGCGCCGAGCACACCGGCGAGAAGAGCGAACTCGCCCAGTTGAACGCAGAACTGCGCAACGTGCCCAACGACCAGAAGGCCGCCCTCGGCAAGCTCGTCGGCGGCGCGCGCGGGCGCGTCAACCAGGCCTTCGCCGCCCGTGAGGCCGAGATCGTCGCCGCCGAGGCGGCGGCGCAGCTCGAGGCCGAGGCGCTCGACGTCACGGCGCTGCCGTCGCGCGGCGCCGTCGGAGCGCGGCATCCGCTCACCCTGCTCGAAGACCGGGTGTGCGACGTCTTCACCGGCATGGGCTGGGAGATCGCCGAGGGCCCAGAGGTCGAGAGCGAGTGGTTCAACTTCGACGCGCTGAACTTCGACGCCGATCACCCGGCGCGGGCGATGCAGGACACGTTCTTCGTCGACCCGCCCGAAGCCCACCTCGTGATGCGCACGCACACGAGCCCCGTCCAAGTGCGCTCGATGCTCGACCGCGAGGTGCCCATCTACGTGCTCGCCCCGGGCCGCGTGTACCGCACCGACGAGTTCGACGCCACGCACCTGCCGGTCTTCATGCAGTTCGAGGGTCTCGCCGTCGACAAGGGCCTGACGATGGCCAACCTCAAGGGCACGCTCGACCACTTCGTCAAGTCGATCTTCGGCGACGAGGCGAAGGTGCGCCTGCGCCCCAGCTACTTCCCGTTCACGGAGCCGTCGGCCGAGCTCGACTTCTGGCACCCGACGTTCAAGTCGGGGCCCCGCTGGATCGAGTGGGGCGGCTGCGGCATGGTGCACCCGAACGTCCTGCGTTCCGCGGGCATCGACCCCGAGGTCTACACGGGGTTCGCGTTCGGCATGGGCATCGAGCGCGGCCTGATGCTCCGCAACGACGTGCAGGACATGCGCGAAATGGTCGAGGGAGACATCCGCTTCTCCCAGCAGTTCGGAATGGTGGTCTGAGACATGCGAGTGCCGCTGAGTTGGCTCGCCGAGTACGTCGAGCTCGTCCCCGGGACGACGCCCGAGCAGGTGCACGCCGCCCTCGTCGAGATCGGCCTCGAAGAGGAGGACGTGCACACGTTCGACCTCGTCGGGCCCATCGTCGTCGGTGAGGTCCTCGAGTTCGTCGAGGAACCGCAGTCGAACGGCAAGACGATCCGCTGGTGCCAGGTGCGCGTCGCGCCCGACGGCGAGACCGCGGCCGACGGCGGCGAGGCCGTGCACGGCATCGTCTGCGGTGCCCGCAACTTCTTCGTCGGCGACAAGGTCGTCGTGACCCTGCCCGGCGCGGTGCTGCCCGGCCCGTTCCCCATCGCGGCGCGCAAGACCTACGGCCACGTCTCCGACGGCATGATCGCGTCGGCTCGCGAGCTCGGCCTCGGTGAGGACCACGACGGCATCCTGCGCCTGTCGACGCTCGGCATCGACGCGCCCGTCGGCACCGACGCCATCGCGCTGCTCGGCCTCGACGACACCGCCGTCGAGCTGAACGTCACGCCCGACCGCGGCTACGCGTTCTCGATCCGCGGCGTCGCCCGCGAGTACGCGCACGCCACCGGGGCCGCATTCCGCGACCCCGTCACCGTGGTGCCGGCGACGGATGCCGCGGCCGCGCCGTTCCCGGTCCAGATCCGCGACGACGCGCCCATCCGCGGCCGCGCCGGAACCATGGTGTTCACGACGCAGGTCGTGCGGGGCGTCGACGCCACGCGTCCGACGCCCGCGTGGATGGTCGCGCGGCTGAAGCTCGCCGGCATCCGCTCGGTCTCGCTGCTCGTCGACATCACGAACTACGTGATGCTCGAGCTCGGCCAGCCCACGCACGGCTACGACCTCGACCGCCTCCAGGGCGGCATCGTGGTGCGGCGCGCGGCCGATGGCGAGACGATCACGACGCTCGACGAGAAGGTGCGCACGCTCCACGTCGAAGACCTGCTCATCGCCGACGACCGCGGGGGCATCGGCATCGCGGGCGTCATGGGCGGCGCCGACACCGAGATGTCGGCCTCGACGACGAACGTCCTCATCGAGGCCGCCAACTTCGACCCCGTGACGATCGCGCGATCGGCACGCCGGCACAAGCTGCCGAGCGAGGCGTCCAAGCGCAACGAGCGCGGCGTCGACCCGGCCATCGCCGCAGCGGCGTCGGCGCGGGTCGCCCAGCTCATGGTCGACCTCGCGGGCGGCACGGCCGAGGGCGTCGCCGAGATCCGCGACGTCGACGAGCGGTCCGCCATCGTGCTGCCGCACGGGTACGTCTCCCGGGTCATCGGCGTCGAGTACTCCGACGCCGAGGTGCACGACGCGTTGGCCGAGATCGGCGGCGTCATCACCGAGGTCGACGGCGGACTCGCCGTCGTCCCGCCGTCGTGGCGTCCCGACCTGACCGGGCGCGAGGAGCTCGTCGAGGAGGTCGCCAGGCTCGGCGGCTACGAGCGCATCCCGTCCGTGCTGCCGGTCGCGCCGCCCGGGCGCGGGCTCACGCGGTCGCAGCGCATCCGTCGCCGCGTCGCCGAGGTGCTCGCCGCCGGTGGTGCCACCGAGGTGCTCTCGTTCCCGTTCTCGAACGCCGACGACAACCAGCAGTACGGCAGCGTCGACGGCAGCCCCGTGGCCTCGGTGAGGCTTGCGAACGCGCTCGACGCCTCGAACGCGCTGCTGCGTCGTTCGCTGCTGCCCGGGCTCATCGGAGCGGCCAAGCGCAACCGCTCGCGCGGCCTCGTCGACCTCGCGCTGTTCGAGCTCGGCCTCGTGTTCCTGCCCGAGCCGGGCCGTTCCTACGGCTCGAGCGAGCTCCCGGCCGGGGCCGCACTGCCGAACGACGACGAGCTCGCAGCGCTGAACGCGGGCATCCCGCCGCAGCCGCGCCACGTCGCCGCGCTCTTCGTCGGTGACGCGATCACGAAGCAGCCGGGCCAGGCGGCCGTGCCCGCGGGCATCGTCGACGCGCTCGACGCCGTCCGCGGCGTCGGCCTCGCGACCGGTGCCGAGTTCGAGATCGTGCAGGGATCGCACCACGCGCTGCACCCGGGCCGCACGGCCGAGCTCCGCGTCGCCGGCCGCACGGTCGGGTTCGCCGGCGAACTGCTGCCCTCGATCGCCGAAGACGCCGACCTGCCGCGCGTCGTCGCGGTGCTCGAGCTCGACCTCGACGCCGTCATCGAGCTCGCCGACGCGCAGCCCGAGGCCCGTGCCATCGGCACGTTCCCGGCGGCCACGCAGGACCTCTCGCTCGTGGTCGGTGTCGACGTGCCCGCCGCGGTCGTCGCGGCCGCCGTTCGCGAGGGCGCCGGTGACCTGCTCGAGGAGCTGCACCTCGTCGACGACTACCGCGGAGCCGGCGTGCCCGACGACGCGAAGAGCCTCACGTTCGCACTGCGGTTCCGTGCACCCGATCGCACGCTCACCGCGGCCGAGGCCAGCGAGGCGAAGCTCGCCGGCGCGGCCCTGGCAGGGGAGCGCACGGGCGCGGCGATCCGCGAGTAGCACGCATCCGGTCGTTCGCCGGGTCGGGGCTGTCGGATGCCCCGACCCGGCGATACCCTGAACCATGGCCGAACCGAAGACCGTTCCGACCGGGGCATCCGTCGCCGAGTTCCTCGACGCCGTCGAGCCGGCGGGTCGCCGCGAAGACGGATACGCCCTCCGCGAGCTGTTCGATCGTGTGACCGACACCGACGCGGTGATGTGGGGGCCGTCGATCGTCGGCTACGGCGTGCAGCACTACAAGTACGAGACGGGGCGCGAGGGCGATTGGCCCATCCTCGGGTTCTCGCCGCGCAAGGCGAACGTGTCGCTCTACGGGCTCCAGATCCCGGGCGGCGAGGCCCTCGTCGAGCGCCTCGGCAAGGTCAAGGTCGGGGCCGGATGCCTCTGGGTCGGTCGCCTGTCGAACGTCGACCTCGACGTGCTGGCCTCGTTGATCGACCGGTCCTGGATCCACGCGCGGGGCTGAGTCGCGGCATCCGCCGTCGACGCCGTGTCAGTGGGCTGCGGCGGCGCGCTCGGCCGACTGGATGACGGCCTCGACGCCGAGCATGAAGAGGTCGCGGTCTTCGAGCCCGACGATCTTGACGCTGAGTTCTGCGACGCGCGGATGCGTGCGGGGGTCGGCGAGGATCGGTCCGTCGAACCAGGGGCTCGGTTCCTCCTCGCCCGACGTCCGTCCGCTGCGGCCGCGGGCGATGCCGGCTGCCGTGGAGAGCACGTGCGAGGCCATGAGGGCGTAGTGGCGCACGAGTTCGTCGTCGGCGAGCCCGGCCCGGGCGAACGCGTCGAGCATGAGCTCGACGGCATCGAGTTCGCCGGGGCCGTGCGTGGTCAGCACCACCGCCTCGACGGCGATCGCCGGGTAGGTCGTGAATGAGGCGAGGGTGGCGGCCGCGAGCTGCCGGAGTCGCTCGCGCCACTGGTCGGGTTCGGCCGTGACCGCGGCGACGGAGCGCGCGTTGAGTTCGTCGAGCAGCGCCTGCATGAGCGCTTCCTTGTTGCGGAAGTGCCGGTAGATCGCCGTGGGGTCGGTGCCGAGCCTGGCGCCGAGCTCACGGACCGAGATGGAGGTCGCGCCCGTGTCGGCGGCGAGTTCGAGGCCGGTGGCGAGGATCGTGTCGCGATCGAGGCGCACCTTCGCGCCGCCGCCCGCTGCGGTATGGCGATTGGGTTCGCTCGCGGTGATCATCGCATCTGCCTTCGGTTCGCGTGGGTGGGACCCATCCTGTCACGCGCCGGCGGCCCTCGGCGGAGGGTCGGGCGTGCGTCTCGTCGGCCAGCATAACGAATTGGACAACGGTGCTGTCAACACTGTTGACGCGAACTCCGACGGCGGCTACTGTCGCCACCACACACAACGAAGAATCGAGGCGAAGTGGCTGTCGACGTCCTATTCACCGGCGGGTCCGTGTTCACCGGATCCGGCTCGCCCCTGCACGACCACGCCGTGGGCATCTGGCGCGGGCGCATCGCCGCGATCGTGCCCGAGGCCGAGGCGGCGAGCCTCGTCGGCCCCGACACGCAGGTCGTCGAGCTCGACGGCGCCCTGCTGTCGCCTGGATTCCAGGACGCCCACATCCACCCCGTCGGAGGCGGCGTGGAACTGCTCCAGTGCGACCTGACCGGCGCGACGGATGCCGCCGACGCGGTCGAGACGGTCGCCGCCTACGCGGCCGCGAACCCCGATGAGCCGTGGATCCTCGGCGGCGGCTGGTCGATGGACCACTTCGTCGGGGGAGCGCCTGTCCGCGCCCTGCTCGACGCGGTCGTGCCAGACCGCCCGGTGCTCCTCATGAGCCGCGACCACCACAGCTCCTGGGCGAACACCACCGCGATCCGGTTCGCCGGCATCGATGCCGAGACCCCCGACCCGGCCGACGGAAGTATCGAACGCGAGGCCGACGGGACGCCCGCGGGAACCTTCCACGAGGGGGCGAGCGATCTCTTCGCCGAGGTCCGTCCGGTCGGCAGCGAGGATCTCTCGTACCGCGGACTGCTCCGTGCCCAGGAGCTCCTGCTCTCGCTCGGGATCACCGGCTGGCAGGATGCGCTCGTCGCCGGCGAGTCGGCCGGCATCTCCGACCCGACCGGCGCCTACCTGCGGGCCGTCGACGAGGGCGCCCTTCGCGCGCACGTCGTCGGCGCTCAGTGGTGGGAGCGCTCCGGAGGGCTCGAGCAGGTCGAGGGCATGCTGCAGCTGCGCGATGAGATCGCTCGGCGCGGGCACGAGGAGCGGCTCTCCTTCGGCACCGTCAAGATCATGGTCGACGGCGTCGCCGAGAACCAGACCGCCGCGATGCTCGCGCCGTATCGCGATGCGCACGGCCACGACACCGCGAACCGCGGCATCTCGTTCGTCGATCCCACGGTTCTGCGGCGTGCGGTCGAAGCGCTCGACGCCGCCGGCATGCAGGTCCACTTCCACGCGCTCGGCGATCGGGCCGTGCGCGAGGCGCTCGACGCCATCGAGTCGGCTCGCGCCGCGAACGGGGCGAGCGACGGCCGACACCACCTGGCCCACCTCCAGGTCGTCGCCGAAGCCGACACCGCCCGATTCGCCGAACTCGACGCGGTCGCCAACCTGCAGGCGCTCTGGGCGACCCACGAGAGCCAGATCGACGTGCTCACGCTGCCGTTCCTCCAGGATGGCGCCGAGGCGCGCCAGTATCCGTTCGGCGACCTCGTGCGCGACGGCGCCCGCCTGGCTGCGGGCAGCGATTGGCCCGTGTCCTCGGCCGACCCGCTGGCCGCGATCCACATCGCCGTCACGAGGGTCGCGCCCGAGCTCGACGCCGAACCGCTCGGCGGGGCGCACCAGCGACTCGACCTCGAGACGGCCATGGCCGCGTACACCTCCGGAAGCGCGTACGTGAACCACCGCGATCACGACACCGGGTACGTGCGCGAGGGGTACCTCGCGAACCTCGTGGTCATCGAGCCGAACCCGTTCGCCCTTCCCGACGAGGACCTGCATCTCGCCGCGGTGGCCTCGACGTGGATCGAAGGCGAACCCGTCTACCTCCGTGACGGCGACGAGACCCGCCTCGCCGACCCCGCCGCTGCGCCCGGAATCCCCACCCCCACCCGCTGAGGAGCCCCATCATGACCACATTCCGATCCCGTATCGGCCGACGACGCGGCATCCTGCTCATCGCCGGTCTCGCGGCGGGCGCGCTGGCGCTCACCGCGTGCACGCCGCAGACGACGCCGAAGGCGTCGGCGCCCGACTGGGAGCTCACCGCGCAGACCGCGGCGCCCTCGGGCGACATCGACTCCTTCACCTGGGCGAACTACGGCGAGCCGTACTCGCTCGACTACGCGTACGCGTTCGACTACGCCGACAACATGGTGCTGTCGAACGTCTGCGAATCGCTGCTGCGGCTGAATCCCGACTACACGCTCACGCCCGGTATCGCCGAGTCCTACGAGCAGTCGAGCCCGACGACGTGGGTCTACCAGATCAGGGACGGCGTGACCTTCCACGACGGAACGCCGCTCACCGCCGCCGACGTCGTCGCCTCGATGAGTCGCCACATCGACCCCGCGGTCGGGTCGTCGTGGTTCTCGGTCTACCAGAACGTCACGTCGATCGAGCAGACGGGCGACCGCGAGGTCACGGTCACGACGGCGATCCCCGACTCCCAGTTCAACCAGGGCATGGGCGGCTCGGCCGGCGTCATCGAGTCCGCGGCGACGCTCGCGGAGAAGGGCGCCGACTACGGCAACTCGACCGGACTCGTCAATTGCACCGGTCCGTTCGAGCTGACTGAGTGGAAGTCGGGGGAGTCCATCACCCTCACGAGGTACGACGACTACTGGGACGACACGCTGAAGGCGAAGTCGGGCGAGGTGCGCTTCGTCTTCATGAACGATGCCAACGCCCGCATCAACGCCCTGAAGTCGGGCGACGTCGACGGGAGCTGGATGATCCCCACCGACGGCATCGCGCAACTCCAGGCGTCAGGTGCCGGCGAGGTCTACTTCGGCCTGAGCACGGCCACGTCGGACCTCATCGTCTCCGACACCGATGGGCCGCTGAGCGACCCCAGGGTGCGCAAGGCGCTCATGATGGCACTCGACCGCGAAGGCATCCTCGAGGCCGCCGCCAAGGGCTACGGCTCGGTGTCCAACGCGCTGACGACCGAGTCCGTCTGGGGAGAGGCATCCGAGCAGACCCGCACCGACGCGTTCAGCGATCTCGAGGAGTACCCGCGGGACATCGAGGCGGCGAAGAAGCTCGTCGAGGAGGCCGGCGCGACCGGTGAGAAGATCGTGATCGCGACCGCCCCGATCAGCAACGACTTCACCGTCGTGTCGCAGGCGACCGTGGCCGCCGCGCAGTCGATCGGCCTCGAGGCCGAGATCAAGACCGTCACGCCCAACGCCTACACGGCCCTCTTCTCGGACCCGAGCGCGCGCGAGGGCGTGGACCTCTTCTACACGGTCTGGTACCTCTCCAGCCCCGACCCGCTGGAGATGTACGGGGTGCTGCGCACCGGCGAGTTCAGCAACTACGGCGAGTGGAGCGACCCCGACTTCGACGAGATCGCGACCGAGGCCGTCGGCACGGCGGACCCGGAGGCACGGGCGAAGCTCACGAGCGAGTTGCAGCACATCGCCAACGACCAGCTGCCCTGGCTGCCGTTGTACACCAGCCCCATGCCGGTGTTCGTCGGTGAGCGCATCACGGGCGTCGCCCCGTCGATCGCGTTCCTGTACTACCCGTGGGCGGCGACCATTGGCGCCCGATAGGTCCACGGTCCCGGTCGCCGCGACTCCCTCGGCGACCGGGGCGGTCCCCCCGCTCGATCCGGCAGCGCCGGCCGCCCCGGGTCGGTATTCCGGCGGCATCCGCCGGATCGCCGGCCGACTGGGCGGCCTCGTGCTGACGCTGTTCCTGGCGTCGCTGCTCGTGTTCTTCTCCCGGTTCATCGTTCCCGGCGATCCCGTGAGCTTCCTCCTCCGCGGACGGCAGCCGAGTCCCGAGGCGATCGCACAGGTCACCGAGCAGTACGGGCTCGACCTGCCCCCGTGGCAGCAGTACCTCCACTGGCTCGCCGGCGCGATCCACGGCGACTTCGGCCGATCTTTGCAGTATCGGCAGGATGTCTCCACCGTCATCGCCGAACGCCTGCCCGTCACGCTCATGCTCGTCGTGATGGCGGGCCTCATCATCGCCGTCATCGGCGTCTCGGCGGGCATCGTCGCCGCGCTGAACCGCGGTCGCGCCCTCGACCGGGCGACGCTCGTCGGACTGACCGTGCTGAGCGCGATCCCGTCCTTCGTCGGCTCGATCGTGCTCATCTCGGTGTTCGCCGTGCAGCTCGGCTGGTTCCCGACCTTCGGGTCGGGGGAGGGATTCGCCGACATGGCCTACCACCTCGTGCTCCCGTCGATCGCGCTCGCGATCGTGTTCATCGTGCTCGTCGGCAAGGTGACGCGCTCCTCCATGGTCGAGCAGCTCGGTCGTGAACACGTCGAGGTGGCGACGAGCCGCGGCCTGCGCCGGGGCACGGTCGTGCGCCGGCACGTGGTCCGCAACGCGCTCGGCCCCATCCTCACGGTGAGCGGCGTCCTCGTGGCCGGCCTCCTGGTGGCGAGCACGATCGTCGAGGCGGCGTTCGGGCTCGCGGGCATCGGCTCGCTCCTCGTGCAGTCCGTCGACCGGCTCGACTTCCCGGTGGTGCAGGCGATCGTGATGCTCATCGTCACCGCGTTCGTCGTCGTGAACGCGATCGTCGACCTCGCCGAGCCGTGGATCGATCCGCGCTCGGCGGCCGGGGCGGGTGCGCGATGACGACGCCGACCCTCGCCGTCCAGGTGCTGCGCTCGCCGCGCGTGCGCCGTCCCGACCTGTCCTTCGCGGTCGCCGTCGGCGTCCTCGGCGCCATGACGCTCGCGGCGATCTTCGCCCCCTTCGTCGCCCCCTACCCGCCGGACGCGATCGACCTGCTCGCCGTCAACGCACCGCCGAGCGCCGCGCACTGGCTCGGCACCGATGGACTGGGCCGCGACCTGCTCAGCCGGCTCATCTACGGTGCACGGACCGCGCTGCTCGGCCCACTGCTCGTGGTGATCGGCTCGACGATCGTCGGCATGGTGCTCGGCCTCATCGCCGGGTGGCGCGGAGGGTGGATCGACGCCGTGCTCGGGCGGGTGTTCGACGTGCTCTTCGCGTTCCCGTCGCTGCTCCTCGCGATCATGGCCGTCGCCCTGTTCGGCAAGGGGCTCGTGGCCCCGGTGATCGCGATGAGCATCGCGTACGCCCCGTTCGTGGCGCGCCTGACCAGGTCGCTCGTGAAGGCCGAGGTGAACCGGCCCTACGTGTCGGCTTACCGGGTGCAGGGCTTCGGCGGCGGCTGGATCGCGTTCCGACGGGTGCTGCCCAACGTCACGCCGATCGTGGGCGCCCAGTCCACGCTGAACTTCGGCTACGTGCTCGCCGAACTCGCGGGCCTGTCCTTCCTCGGCCTCGGCGTGCAGCCGCCGACGCCCGACTGGGGCGCGATGATCAACGAGGCCCAGTCCGGCATCCTCGCCGGCGCATTCCTGCCCGCCCTCGTGCCCGCGGTCGCGGTCGTCATCGTGGTCGTGGCCGTCAACATCATCGGAGACGAGCTCTCCGATCGCATCGGAGGGGGGATCCCCGCATGAGCCTGCTCGAGATTTCCGACCTGACCCTCGACCTCGAGAACGGCACCCGGCTGCTGCACGGCATCTCGCTCGCCGTCGCGGCGGGCGAGACCGTCGGCCTCGTCGGCGAGTCCGGGTCGGGCAAGTCGCTGACCGCGCGCGCCGTCATCGGGCTCACGCCCGACCGGTCGCGGCTCGGCGGTCGCATCGAACTCGACGGGCACGGGGTGATCGGCGCGAGCGGCCGCGACATCCTCGCGCTCCGCAGGCACTCGGCCGCGATGATCTTCCAGGACCCGAGGTCGGGCATCAACCCGATGCGCACCATCGGCGACCACATGACCGAGACCCTGCGCCTCTGCGAGGGGCTCTCGAGCGCGGATGCCACGGCTCGGGCGCTCGAGCTCCTGGCCGCCGTCCGACTGCCGCGCCCCGAGGAGCACCTGCGCCAGTATCCGCACGAGTTCTCGGGCGGCATGCTGCAGCGCGTGATGATCGCCGGCGCCCTCACGAGCTCGCCGAAGCTGCTCGTCTGCGACGAACCGACGACCGCGCTGGACGTCACGACGCAGGCCGAGATCATCCGCGTGCTCGCCGACCAGCGCGACGCCCGCGGCATGGGCATGCTGTTCATCACCCACGACCTCAACCTGGCGGCCTCGATCTGCGACCGCGTGGTCGTCATGCGGGCGGGCCGGGTCGAGGAGGAGGGGCCGGCGCTGCAGGTGTTCACCGCGCCGCAGGCCGAGTACACGGCCCGCCTCGTCGCCGCGACGCCGACGCTCGTCCCGGGTCGCGACGCGAGCACCGCGGATGCCGCGGCCGCCGCCGCGGTCGCCGTCGCGTCCGTCGCCGCGGCGCCCGAGCCGGGGTCGGTCCCGGCAGCCGCACCCGGCGCGTCAGCCGTCGCCGGCGATGCCCCGATCCTCTCGGCTCGCGGGCTCGCCAAGACGTATCACCGTCGGGGCAAGCCGCCGGTGCAGGCGGTCGTCGAGGCCTCCTTCGACCTCGCCCGCGGCGGCGCACTCGCCATCGTCGGGGAGTCGGGATCGGGCAAGTCCACGCTCGCCCGCATGATCGTCGGCCTCGAGGCGAGCGACGGCGGCGAGCTCCTCATCGCCGGCCGGGACCGCGCCTCGGTTCCGCGTGGTCGGGCCGAGCGACTCGCGCATGCCCGCAGCGTCCAGATGGTCTTCCAGGACCCGTACCTCTCGCTCGACCCCCGCATCACCGCGGGCCGGGCCATCGAGGACGCGCTTCGACTCCACGCCGTCCGCGACCGTGCCTCCGCGCGGTCGCGGGTGGGCGACCTGCTCGAACAGGTCGGACTCACGGCCGCGCACGCGGATGCCAGGCCGCGCACGCTCTCGGGTGGTCAGCGCCAACGCGTCGCGATCGCGCGAGCCCTGGCCATCGAACCCGACGTGCTCGTCATGGACGAGGCGACGAGCGCCCTGGACGTCTCGGTGCAGGCACAGGTGCTCGACCTCGTCGCCGAGCTGCGTCGCGAGCGGGGGCTCACCGTGCTCTTCATCAGCCACGACCTCGCGGTCGTGCGCCGGGTGTGCGACGAGGTGCTCGTGATGCGCCGCGGCGAGATCGTGGAGCGCGGTGCCACCGCCGAACTCCTCGACGCCCCGCAGCATCCGTACACGCGACTGCTGATCGACTCGGTACCCAAGCCCGCCGGCGAGACGGAGGTCCTCACCATCGCGTCGTGAGCGTCGCGGACGGCGGCGAGGAGCCGCGAACAGTCCGAGCGGGAGGGGAGCGAGCGCGGCCGGTTTGCGGCCGCGCTCGCCGCGCGGGTAGGGTCGAGCCATGTCCGCCGCCGAGTCCTCCTCGATCGCATGCCTCGCGCATGTCTCGATCGTGGCCGACCGACGCCGTGGCGAGCGCCGAATCTCGGCGACCCCTGCGGCAGGCTGAGGTCTGACGCGGGGCGTCGCCGGAACATCGCCCCGCTCGTTCAGACCATAAGGTGGATTCCATGACGTACTCCGTCGCCGTTTCCGGCGCGTCCGGCTATGCCGGAGGAGAGATCCTTCGGCTCCTCGCAGACCATCCCGAATTCGAGGTGCGAACGGTCACGGCGCATTCGAACGCCGGCCAATCCCTCGTCTCGGTGCAGCCGCACCTGCGCTCGTACACGCACCTCACGCTGCGCGAGACGACGGCCGAGACGCTCGCCGGCCACGACCTCGTCTTCCTGGCGCTGCCGCACGGCACGTCCGGCGCGATCGCGGCCGAACTCTCGCCCGACACGCTCGTGATCGACTGCGGCGCCGACCACCGGCTCGAGTCCTCCGACGACTGGGCGTCCTTCTACGGCGGCGAGCACCATGGCGCCTGGGCCTACGGCGTGCCCGAACTGCCCCGGCTGTCCGGCACGCAGCGCGAACGACTGACCGGCGCTCGCCGCATCGCCGCGCCCGGCTGCAACGCGTCGACCGTCGCGCTCTCGCTCGCCCCCGGCATCCGCGCGGGCGTCATCGAGGATCGCGACCTCGTGTCGGTGCTCGCCGTCGGCCCGTCGGGTGCGGGCAAGAGCCTGAAGACGAACCTGCTCGCGGCCGAGATCCTCGGCTCCGCCAACCCGTACGCGGTCGGCGGCTCGCATCGCCACATCCCCGAGATCCAGCAGGCCCTGCGGTGGGCGGGCGCCGCGGCGCCCACGATCTCGTTCACGCCCGTGCTCGTGCCCATGAGCCGCGGCATCCTGGCGACGTCCACCGCGCGCATCGTGCCCGGCACGGATGCCGCGACGGTCCGCGCGGCCTGGGAGGACGCCTACGCGGGGGAGCTGTTCGTGCAGCTGCTGCCCGAGGGGCAGTTCCCGCGCACGGCCGACGTGCAGGGTGCGAACACGGCGCTCATCGGGCTGGCGATCGACGAGGCCGCCGGCCGCGTGGTCGTCGTCGCCGCGGTCGACAACCTCGTCAAGGGCACGGCCGGAGCCGCGATCCAGGCGGCGAACATCGCGCTCGGCCTCACCGAATCCACCGGTCTTCCCATGAATGGAGTCGCTCCGTGACCGTCACCTCTCCCGCCGGCTTCGACGCCGCGGGCATCGCCGCGGGCATCAAGCGCTCGGGAGCGCTCGACCTCGCGGTCGTCGTCAACCGCGGACCGTCCTCGGCGGCGGCGGCCGTCTTCACCTCGAACCGCGCGAAGGCCAATCCGATCCTCTGGTCGGAGCAGGTCATCCTCGACGGCGTGGTCTCGGCGATCGTCCTGAACTCGGGCGGCGCCAACTGCTTCACGGGGCCCGAGGGCTTCCAGGTCACGCACCGCACGGCGGAGGCCGCGGCATCCGCACTGGGCGTCGCCGCGGGCGACGTGCTCGTCTGCTCGACCGGCCTCATCGGCGACCAGCTCGACGGCGAGGTGCTCGAGGAGGGCGTGCTCTCCGCCGCGGCGCGGCTGTCCGGTGACGGCGGCGACGACGCGGCCCGCGCGATCATGACCACCGACACGAAGCCCAAGACCGTCGTGGTCGAGGGCGGCGGATGGCGCGTGGGCGGCATGGCGAAGGGTGCGGGCATGCTCGCGCCGGGCCTCGCGACGATGCTGGTGGTGCTCACGACCGACGCCGACCTGCCGAGCGACGCGCTCGACGCCGCGCTCCGGGCGGCGACGCGGGTCACGTTCGACCGTCTCGACTCCGACGGGTGCATGTCGACGAACGACCAGGTGACGCTCCTGGCGTCGGGGGCATCGGGTGTCGTGCCCGAGCGCGAGGCGTTCCGCGCCGCGGTGACCGAGGCCTGCCGGTCGCTCGCCGAGCAGCTGCAGGCCGACGCCGAGGGCGCGAGCCACGACATCGCGATCGAGGTGCGCGGGGCGGTCACCGAAGACGACGCGGTCGAGGTCGGTCGTTCGGTCGCCCGCAACAACCTGTTCAAGGCCGCGATCTTCGGCAACGACCCCAACTGGGGTCGGGTGCTCGCGGCCATCGGCACCACGCAGGCGCCGTTCGATCCGTACCTCGTCGACGTCTCGATGAACGGGGTGCGGGTGTGCCACTCGGGTCGCCCCGACGCGCCGCGCGAGCAGGTCGACCTGACGCCGCGCTCGACGCACGTGCTCATCGAGTTGCACGCGGGCGAGGCATCCGCCACCATCCTCACGAACGACCTCACGCACGACTACGTGCATGAGAACAGCGCGTACGCGAGCTGATGATGCAGACACGCGCACAGACGGATGCCGCCGACGCCGAGGCTTCGGCATCGGCCAAGGCCCATGTCCTCATCGACGCCCTCCCATGGCTGAAGCGGTTCCACGGCGAGACCGTGGTCGTGAAGTTCGGCGGCAACGCGATGGTCAGCCCCGAGCTGCAGCGGGCCTTCGCTGAAGACATGGTCTACCTCCGCTACGCGGGCATCAAGCCCGTCGTGGTGCACGGGGGCGGCCCCCAGATCTCGTCGATGCTCGACCGCCTCGGCATCGAGAGCGAGTTCCGCGGCGGCTACCGGGTCACGACTCCCGAGGCGATGGACGTGGTCCGCATGGTGCTCTCCGGTCAGGTCAACCGCGAGCTCGTGTCCCTCGTGAACGAGCACGGGCCGCTCGCGATCGGGCTCTCCGGCGAGGATGCCGGGCTCTTCCGCGGTCGCCGTCGCGGCGTCGTGGTCGACGGCGTCGAGGTCGACCTCGGCCAGGTCGGCGACGTCGTCGAGGTCGATCCGGCCGCCGTGATCGCCCAGCTCGAGGCCGGCCGCATCCCGGTGGTCTCCTCGATCGCGCCCGACGCCGACAACTCGGGGCAGTCGTTGAACGTGAACGCCGACTCCGCCGCGGCGGCGCTCGCGGTCGCGCTCGGCGCCGCCAAGCTCGTCGTGCTGACCGATGTCGCGGGCCTGTACCGAGACTGGCCGAACCGGGACTCGCTCGTGTCGCAGATCGACTCCGCCGAGCTCGCCGGGCTGCTGCCGACGCTCGAGTCCGGCATGATCCCGAAGATGGCGGCGTGCCTCGAAGCCGTCGAGGGCGGCGTCGCGAAGGCCGCCATCATCGACGGCCGGGTGCCGCACTCGATCCTGCTCGAGATCTTCACGCCCGCGGGCATCGGCACCGAGGTGGTGGCCGCATGAACGCCTGGCAGCAGCGGTTCGACCGGCGCGTCATGCGCTCCATCGGCATGCCGCTCCTGAAGCTCGAACGCGGCGAAGGCGCCCGGGTGTGGGACGACGAGGGGCGCGAGTACCTCGACTTCCTCGCCGGCATCGCGGTCAATTCCCTCGGGCACGCGCACCCGGTCTTCGTCGAGGCGGTGAGCCGCCAGGCGGCCACCCTCGCGCATGTGTCCAACTACTTCACCACCGAGCCCGCGCTCGAACTCGCGGAGCGCATCGTGCGCCTCGCCCGCGCCGGCGAGAACGGCCGGGCCTGGTTCGGCAACTCCGGCGCCGAGGCCAACGAGGCCGCGTTCAAGCTCGCCCGACTGAACAACTCGGGCGGCGCCCGCACCCGGGTGCTCGCGCTCGTCGACGCCTTCCACGGCCGCACCATGGGGTCGCTCGCGCTCACGGGCAAGCCGCACATGCGCGAGGCGTTCGAACCGCTCGCCGGCGGAGTCGAGCACATCCCGGCCACGATCGAGGCGCTCGAGGCGTCGATGGACGACGCCGTGGCGGCGCTCATCGTCGAGCCCATCCAGGGCGAGGCCGGCGTCGTCGAACTGCCCGACGGCTTCCTCGTGGCGGCGCGTGAGCTGACCCGGCGCCACGGCGCACTGCTCATCGTCGACGAGATCCAGACGGGTGCCGGCCGCACGGGCGAGTGGTTCGGGTTCCAGCACGCGGGCATCACGCCCGATGCGATCACGGTCGCGAAGGGCATCGGCGGCGGCATCCCCATCGGCGGACTCGTCACGTTCGGCGCGGCATCCGACCTGTACTCCAAGGGGCAGCACGGCTCGACGTTCGGCGGCAACCCGCTCGCGACGGCGGTCGCGAACGCGGTGCTCGGCGAGATCGAGCGCGCCGACCTCGTCGGCAACGCTGCACGGCGCGGCCCGCAGGTGCGCGAGCGCATCGAGGCGATCGGCTCGCCGCTCGTCGCGGCGACGCGCGGGCGGGGCCTGCTCATCGGCGTCGCGCTGACCGAACCCGTCGCCGCACGGGTCGCCGCGGCGGCCCTCGAGCACGGGCTCATCGTGAATGCGGCGAACGACTCGACGATCCGCCTCGCGCCCCCGCTCATCATCGGCGACGCCGAGATCGACCTCTTCGCCGACCGATTCGCCGCCGCGCTCGACGTCGTCGCGCGAGAGCTCTCCTGACCCGAACCGACGCGTCGGCCCGACCGACCCACCGAACGGAAAGAACCACATGACCCGCCATTTCCTCCGCGACGACGACCTGTCGCCCGCCGAACAGGCCGAGGTGCTCGACCTCGCGCTCCGGCTCAAGGGCGACCGGTTCGCCGAGCGCCCGCTCGCGGGGCCGCAGACGGTCGCCGTCTTCTTCGACAAGACCTCGACCCGCACCCGGGTCTCATTCTCGGTCGGCATCGCCGACCTCGGCGGGGTCCCGCTCATCACGGCCTCGGGCGACAGCCAGCTCGGCGCGAAGGAGTCCGTCGCCGACACGGCGCGCGTGCTCGAGCGCATGGTCGCGGCGATCGTGTGGCGCACGTTCGCACAGTCCGGGCTCGAGGAGATGGCCGAGGGCACGACCGTTCCCGTCGTCAACGCCCTGTCCGACGACTACCACCCGTGCCAACTGCTGGCCGACCTGCTCACCGTGAAGGAACGCTTCGGCGACCTCGCCGGACGGTCGCTCGTGTACGTGGGCGACGGCGCGAACAACATGGCCCACTCCTATCTGCTCGCGGGCGCCACCGCCGGTATGCACGTGCGCATCGGCGCTCCGGCCGACTACGCCCCGCGTGCCGACATCGTCGAGGACGCGCGTCGCATCGCCGCCGAGACCGGGGGTTCCGTGCTCGTCACGACCGACCCGCGCGAGGCCGCGCGCGGCGCCGACGTCGTCGTCACCGACACATGGATCTCGATGGGCCAGGAGGCCGAGAAGGCCGAGCGCATCGCCGTCTTCGGCGGCTTCGGCGTCGACGACGCACTCATGGCCGAGGCATCCGCCGACGCGATCTTCCTGCACTGCCTTCCGGCATACCGCGGCTACGAGGTCGAGGCCTCCGTCATCGACGGCCCGCAGTCGGTCGTGTGGGACGAGGCCGAGAACCGGCTCCACGCGCAGAAGGCCCTGCTCGTCTGGCTGCTCGCCCACCAGGAGGACGCACGATGACCGAACCCACCGAACCCACCGACCCTGCCGGCACCGCCGAACCGCACGGCACCAACGAGGGATCGCTCTGGGGCGCCCGCTTCGCGAGCGGGCCGTCGCCCGAGCTGCAGGCGCTGTCGAAGTCGACCCACTTCGACTGGCAGCTCGCGCCGTACGACATCGCCGGCTCGCGGGCGCACGCCCGAGCACTCTCGGCCGCCGGGTACCTCGACGCCGAGGAGCTCGCCGCGATGCTGGCGGGCCTCGACACGCTCGAGGAGCGCGTCGCGAGCGGCGAGATCGTGGCCGGCGACGCCGACGAAGACGTGCACGGCGCGCTCGAGGCCGCGCTCATCGGCATCGTCGGTGCCGAGCTCGGCGGCAAGCTCCGTGCCGGCCGCAGCCGCAACGACCAGATCGCGACGCTCGTTCGCCTGTACCTGAAGGATCACGCGGCCGCCATCGGGCAGCTGCTCGTGCACCTCATCGACGCCCTGTCCTCGCAGGCCGATGCCCATCGAACGGCGATCATGCCGGGGCGCACCCACCTCCAGCACGCGCAACCCGTGCTGCTCGCCCATCACCTGCTGGCGCACGGCTGGGCGCTCTCGCGCGACCTCGACCGCCTCGTCGACTGGACGAAGCGAGCGGATGTCTCGCCCTACGGCGGCGGCGCCCTCGCCGGGTCCACGCTCGGCCTCGACGCGGCATCCGTCGCCCGTGACCTCGGCCTGGCCGCCCCGTCCGAGAACTCGATCGACGGCACCGCCAGCCGCGACGTCGTCGCCGAGTTCGCGTTCGTGACGGCGATGATCGGCATCGACCTCTCCCGCATCGCCGAAGAGATCATCCTCTGGAACACCCGCGAGTTCGGCTTCGTCACCCTGCACGACGGCTACTCGACCGGTTCGTCGATCATGCCGCAGAAGAAGAACCCCGACATCGCCGAGCTCGCTCGCGGCAAGTCCGGCCGACTCATCGGCAACCTCACGGGCCTGCTCGCGACGCTCAAGGCGCTGCCGTTGGCCTACAACCGCGACCTCCAGGAGGACAAGGAGCCCGTCTTCGACTCGGTCGAGACGCTCGAGGTGCTGCTGCCGGCCTTCACCGGCATGATCGCCACGCTCACGTTCCACACGGAGCGCATGGCCGAGCTCGCGCCCGCGGGCTTCTCGCTGGCCACCGATGTCGCGGAGTGGCTCGTGAAGCGCCACGTCCCGTTCCGCGACGCGCACGAGATCACGGGCGCCCTGGTGCGCTACGCCGAGGAGCACTCGCTCGGGCTCGACGAGGTCGACGATGCGGCGCTGGCCGCCGTCTCGCCGCACCTGACCCCCGACGTCCGCGCGGTCCTCACCATCGAGGGCTCGGTCGCGAGCCGCGACGGCGTCTCCGGTACCGCCCCCGACCGGGTCGCCGAGCAGTTCTCCAGGCTCGCCGACCGCGTGCGCCACCTCGTCGCCGGGCTGCCGACGACGGCGAACTGACCGAGCGGATGCCGCGCCCCGGCCTCGATCGCGTCCCGCCGTCTCCGGGCGGCGGGACCGGGCCGGGCCTCGTCGTCGGGCGCGAGTTCTTCGCGCGCGACTCCGTCGAGCTCGCGCCGCTGCTGCTCGGCGCGATCCTCTCGCTCGAGACGGATGCAGGCCGGGTCTCGGTGCGCCTCTCCGAGGTCGAGGCCTACCGCGGTGTCGGCGAGGATCCCGGTTCGCACGCGTTCCGCGGCATGACGCCGCGAACCGCGGTCATGTTCGGCGAGGCCGCGCACCTGTACGCGTACTTCACCTACGGCATGCACACGTGCCTCAACGTGGTCGCCGGTCACGAGGGCACGGCGTCCGCCGTCCTGCTGCGCGGTGGCACCGTCGTCGAGGGCCTCGACCTCGCGCGCGAGCGGCGAGGCGCGGCATCCGATCGCGATCTCGCGCGCGGTCCGGCGCGGCTCGCGGTCGCGCTCGGGGTGCCGTTGCGGGCGAGCGGTGCAGACCTGCTCGCGCCGCCGTTCTCGCTGCGCGTGCCCGAGCGGCCCGTCTCGTTCGAGGCCGGTCCGCGCACGGGCATCAGCGGCGCAGGTGGGGGAGCGGCATATCCGTGGCGGTTCTGGATCGCCGGCGAGCCGGGTGTGTCCGCCTATCGCCGGCACGCGAAGTCGCACGACTGAGACGCGAGCGCCCGTCGGATCCGCGAGACGCGAATACCCGCCGCGACGGGAGCGGCGGCCGTGCGGCCTCGGCGTCAGCGAACGGCGAGATGCACGACCAGGCCCGCGGCGCAGGCCCAGATCAGACTCGCGAGCGTGCCGATGATGAAGCGTTCGCGCGCCTCGGCCGCCTCGAGCTCGGTGAATCGGCCGACGCCCTTGACGGCGACGATGATGGCCAGGGCCTCTGGGAACCCGGCGACGATGGAGCCCGCCGCGGCGACGCGTTCGAGGATGCCGATGACGCGCCCCCCTCGGAGGACCTCGTGCTGCGGGGTGGCGACGAGCCCTTGCCGTTCGGCGTCGGTGGTGGGCTTGGTCGTGATGAGGATGCCGCCGTGGATGCCGGGGGACACGCTGGTGCCCATCGCGAGCTGCAGTGCGGTGCCCGCGGCGGGGCTGCCGCCGAAGACGGCGACGGTGAGCGCGAGGATCGTGAGGAGCGGCGCGAACCCGCCGGCGGTGGGAGCCGACAGCGTCGAGGCGCACATGAGCGCGACCGCGAGGGCACCGGTCGCGATCCAGACGAACAGCGCCCTCGGTCGCAGGTAGGCGATCACCGAGACCGCCGCGGCTCCCGCGAGCGAGAGGAAGAGCACGGTCGACGCGACGGTGTCGGCGACGGCGGTGAGATCGAACACGGGGCTCCTTCGGGAGGCCGGCAGGGCGGATGCGATCAGCGTAGCGAGGACGACCGACGTGCGCGGCTCAGGACGACCCGGCGCGTCCGGTCCCGGTGTCGAGGCCCGCGAGCAATCGCTCGAGCACCGGCAGGGCGTCGGCCTCGGCGCGCCACATCGCGGCCTTCAGTCGGGCGCTGACGGCGGCCGCGCTCACGCCGAGCATGGCCGCGATGTCCTTCTGCAGGTGCCCTGCCCGTGCGAGGTCGGCGACCTCCCAGCCGAGGTCGCTGCGGCGCTCGCGCAGGAGGACCACGAGGCGGATGAGCGCCTCGACCTCTGCGGCATCGAGGTCGTCGCCGGGTCGGTCGCCTTCGGTGCGGATCGCGGATGCCGCGCGCAGCGCGAAGCGTCCGTCGGCCCGCTTCGCCGCCTGGACGGCCTCGCGGGCGGCGATGAACGCCGTCCCGCTCGCCTTGCGCGCCGCGTCGGGAAGCGGCGTACGGACCTCGCCGATGCCGAGTCCGACGCTCCAGTGGCCGTCGCGCGTGGCGTCGAGCACGATCGCGAGGGCCGCGGGTGCGGACTCGGTGATCAGCTGCACCTCGTCGCCGGCCGTCTGATCGGCGGGCAGGGCCAGGGCCGCTCGGTGCCGCGACGCCACGGCGCCGATGAACGCGGCGGCGCGGTCGGGATGGCGGCGACTGGCGACCTGATCGGCGGTGACGACGTACACGATGCCTCCCTGATGAATGCCCTGGCATTGATCTTGATGAATCAAGGCTACAACATGAATCCAGTCGAGTAAAGGGTGGAGCATTGACCAAGGCGGAGTGGCCTGCGCTGGTAACCTTGCACCCGTGTCAGACCCCGTGATCCTCGCATCCCAGCACAACGACGACTCCTTCGAGGACGTCTGGGAGGAGCTCCGCTGGCGCGGCCTCGTGCACGTCTCCACCGACGAGTCCGCCCTGAAGCAACTCCTCGCCGGCGATCCGATCACGTATTACTGCGGGTTCGACCCCACCGCGCCGAGCCTGCACCTCGGAAACCTCGTGCAGCTGCTCGTCATGCGTCGGCTGCAGCTCGCCGGACACCGGCCGCTCGGCCTCGTGGGCGGCTCGACGGGCCTCATCGGTGATCCGCGGCCGACGGCCGAGCGAACGCTGAACACCCGCGAGACCGTGGTCGAGTGGGTCGGTCGCCTGCAGGGCCAGGTGAGTCGGTTCGTCTCCGTCGAGGGAGGCAACGCCATGCGCCTCGTCAACAACCTCGACTGGACCGGCGACCTCAGCGCGATCGACTTCCTGCGCGAGATCGGCAAGCACTACCGCGTGGGCACGATGCTGAAGAAGGACGCGGTCGCATCGCGACTCAACTCCGACGCCGGCATCAGCTACACGGAGTTCAGCTACCAGATCCTGCAGGGATTCGACTACCTCGAGCTCTTCCGCCAGTACGGCTGCGTGCTGCAGACCGGCGGCAGCGACCAATGGGGCAACCTCACCAGCGGGACCGACCTGATCCATCGCGTCGAGGGCCGCAGCGTGCACGCGATCGGCACGCCGCTCATCACGAACTCCGACGGCACCAAGTTCGGCAAGAGCGAGGGCAACGCCATCTGGCTCGACGCCGAGATGTGCAGCCCCTACCGCTTCTACCAGTTCTGGCTCAACACCGACGACGCCGACGTGATCTCACGCCTCAAGGTGTTCACGTTCCTCTCGCGCGAGCGCATCGAACAGCTCGAGGCGCTCGTCGAAAGCGAGCCGTTCCGCCGCGAGGCGCAGCGAACGCTCGCGAACGAGGTCACCACCCTGGTGCACGGGGCGGATGCCACGGCCGCCGTCATCGCGGCGTCCGAGGCGCTCTTCGGGCAGGGCGATCTCGCCGCGCTCGACGAGGCGACGCTCGAGTCGGCCCTTCGCGAGCTGCCCAACACCACGACCTCTCCCGATGCCCCGATCGCGCAACTGCTCGTGGACACCGGTCTCGTGAAGTCCGCGAGCGAGGGGCGGCGGGCGATCGCCCAGGGCGGCGTCTCGCTCGACAACGTCAAGATCGAGGATGAGACCGCGACCATCGAGGGCCGCGTGGCTCGTGGTGGCATGGCCGTCCTGCGTCGCGGCAAGAAGACGCTCGCCGGCATCTTCGTCGAATAGCCGGCACCACGTCGGAACGGCCCCGCCCATCCTGTTCGCAGGGGGAGCGGGGCCGTTCTGCGTCGTGCCCGGCTGAGGTCGGGACGGTCGGCGATCGGAGGTCTCCACCCTGTCGTCCGCAACGGTCGTGGCGCCGGGATCGGGCGAATTCGCGTCTGGTCTGGGGTTGTGGTGTTCCAAGTGGGTGCGACACGCCCGGGGTGTGTGGTGGATTTGTGTGGGTGGGGTGGGGGATTGTAGATTTTCTCTTGTCGCCGCGGCGGGCTGGAGTTGATCTGGTTCGTGTGGTGAAGATCTCAGCCAAATAACCTCGTAGGCGCGTTTGCGACTCGGTGATTTCAAGTCTAAGATCGGATCTCCACCTTCTCTTGTGTGCTGGCTTGTTTTGGGCTGGTTTCTGGGAGTGTGATCGTAGTTCGGGGCCTTGTGTTCTGGTGCGGTTTGGTTGGTGGTATGGTTGACAGGTTGCCCTGAAGGTCGGGCCGCTGGTGCAGGTTGTCTGGTTCGGGTGCGTCCGTTTCTTACGAGAACTCAACAGCGTGCACTATGTTCAATGCCAATTTATTGAACCCCAGCCTGCTCCTTTTCAGGGGTGGGTATGGATTCCTTTGATTGATGGACAATTTGATTTTTATAGTCAGTTGTTTCTCTGTCAGTGAACAAACTCCCTGACGCCCTTTAGGTGTTGGGAACCATTTTTTTTGGAGAGTTGATCCTGGCTCAGGACGAACGCTGGCGGCGTGCTTAACACATGCAAGTCGAACGATGAACCCGGAGCTTGCTCTGGGGGATTAGTGGCGAACGGGTGAGTAACACGTGAGTAACCTGCCCTGGACTCTGGGATAAGCGTTGGAAACGACGTCTAATACCGGATAGGACCCTGGATCGCATGATCTGGGGTGGGAAAGTTTTCGGTCTGGGATGGACTCGCGGCCTATCAGCTTGTTGGTGAGGTAATGGCTCACCAAGGCGTCGACAGGTAGCCGGCCTGAGGGTGACCGGCCACACTGGGACTGAGACACGGCCCAGACTCCTACGGGAGGCAGCAGTGAGAATGTGCACAATGGGCGCAAGCCTGATGCAGCAACGCCGCGTGCGGGATGACGGCCTTCGGGTTGTAAACCGCTTTTAGTAGGGAAGAAGGGCTTCGGCTTGACGGTACCTGCAGAAAAAGGACCGGCTAACTACGTGCCAGCAGCCGCGGTAATACGTAGAGAGATCCGAGCGTTGTCCGGAATTATTGGGCGTAAGGAAGCTCGTAGGCGGTTTGTCGCGTCTGCTGTGAAATCTGGAGGCTCGCCTCCAGCCTGCAGTGGGTACGGGCAGACTAGAGTGCGGTAGGGAGAATGGAATTCCTGGTGTAGCGGTGGAATGCGCAGATATCAGGAGGAACACCGATGGCGAAGGCAGTTCTCTGGGCCGTAACTGACGCTGAGGAGCAAAAAGCGTGGGGAGCGAACAGTTAGATACCCTGGTAGTCCACGCCGTAAACGTTGGGCGCTAGATGTGGGGACCTTTCCACGGTTTCCGTGTCGTAGCTAACGCATTAAGCGCCCCGCCTGGGGATACGGCCGCAAGGCTAAAACTCAAAGGAATTGACGGGGGCCCGCACAAGCGGCGGAGCATGCGGATTAATTCGATGCAACGCGAGGCCTTACCAAGGCTTGACATGACCGAGAACGCCGCAGAAATGTGGAACTCTTTGGACACTCGGTTACAGGTGGTGCATGGTTGTCGTCAGCTCGTGTCGTGAGATGTTGGGTTAAGTCCCGCAACGAGCGCAACCCTCGTCGCATGTTGCCAGCACGTAATGGTGGGAACTCATGTGAGACTGCCGGGGTCAACTCGGAGGAAGGTGGGGATGACGTCAAATCATCATGCCCCTTATGTCTTGGGCTTCACGCATGCTACAATGGCCGGTACAAAGGGCTGCGATGTCGTAAGGCGGAGCGAATCCCAAAGCCGGTCTCAGTTCGGATTGAGGTCTGCAACTCGACCTCGCGAAGTCGGAGTCGCTAGTAATCGCAGATCAGCAACGCTGCGGTAGAATACGTTCCCGGGCCTTGTACACACCGCCCGTCAAGTCATGAAAGTCGGTAACACCCGAAGCCGGTGGCCTAACCCTTGTGGAGGGGGCAAGTCGAAGGTGGGATCGGTGATTAGGACTAAGTCGTAACAAGGTAGCCGTACCGGAAGGTGCGGCTGGATCACCTCCTTTCTGGAGCAACTCAGGAACTTTCCAGGTTCCTGAGTTGCTCATAGAAAGGAGATTGATCCAGCCGCAGCACCGGTACGACTTGTTACGACAGTCCTCGCCGATCCCGCCGACGAAAATGGGTGGGCCACCGCGGCTCAGCCATTTCATGGCGGAAGCGGTAAGGCCGAAACATGATACCACGGCGTTGCTGATCTGCGATTACAACGTCGGGTGCAGACCTCAATCCAGACTGGACCGGCTTTTTTGTTCGCTCCGCCTTACACGCATGCGTGAAAGCCGTTTAGATGATGATGACATCATCCTACCGCTCCACCAGGATCTCACATGGGAGTTCCCCGCAGTTACGTGCTGAAGAGGTGCGCTCGTTGCGGAAACTGGCCCAATCACGGCGCGAAGGCAACATGCACCACCTGCCGGCAGTGATCCAAAAGTTCCACGACTCTGCGGCGTTCTCGGTCATCAAAACTGGTAGGTTCTTCGCCTTGCACATCAGATTAATCACATGCTCCGCCGCAGTGCAGGCCCCCGGTTGCAACGCTTGCGGCCGCTGCGGGGCTATCTTAATGCGTTGGCTGCGACACGGGAAACAGTTCTCCCAGCGCCCAACATTTGGCGTGGACTTCAGAAGTATCTATATTCGCTCCCCCACTTTCGCTCCTCAGCGCATCAGTACCCCTGGCGGGCGCCTTCGCCATCAGTGTTCGATATCTGCATTTCCACCGCTGCCCGGCTACTAAAACTGGAGGCCCACTTCAGATTTCACAGCAGACGCAGCAAACCGCCCCCGGGCCTTTGCACGCCCAATAATTCCGGACAGCTGCCCGCTATTACCGCGGCTGCTGGCGTCGCTCGAGGTGCCGTCAAGCCCCTTCTTCCCCTGCTAAAAGCGGTTTACGAACCCGAAGGCCATCAAACGCGGCCTGTCAGGCTTGCGCCCATTGTCGTATTCCCCACTGCTACTTGCTGGAGCCGTGTCTCGATCCCGGTGTGGCCGGTCTCAGGCCGGCTACCGTCGACGAGCCATTGCCGCCGGCAAACGGTAGGCCAGTCCGTCCCCGGGCGAAAAACTTTCGCAGATCATGCAGACGTCGTTTTTCCAACAAATCCCCAGAGTCAGGGCAGATTGCTCGTGTTACTCACCCGTTCGCCATAATCCCCAGAGCAAGCTCGGGTTCATCGTTCGACTTGCATGTTAAGCACGCCGCCGGCGGTGAGCCAGTCAAGCTCTCAAAAAATGGTTCCCAACACCCCGAGGAGTCCGGACGACTATAAAATCAAATTATCCATCAATCAAAAAGTCATACCCACCCCGGAAGCAGGCTGAAATTCGATAAATGACGGCGTGAAACTGCCGAGACTGAGCACGCTGTGTCTCAAGCCGAACCCGCAGCCTTCGGGACGGCCACCACGCCAGCCGCCATAACCAAACCGCCTCGCGCAAAAACACTGGGACCCCAGCCACGTCCGCACTCCGGGAAACCGGCGTAAGCCGGCACCTGAGTGTAGGCTTGAAATCACCGGGGGTGCAAACCTGAATTTATTTGACGAGACGAACCGAGATCGCCGCAACAAATCTACAATCCCCACCCCCCACCCCACACCGTCCACCACACACCCCGGGCGTGTCGCACCCACACCCCACCACAACCCCAGACCAGACGGCCGGAAACACCCAGTCGCGCCCGATCCGGTCGGCGCCGGGGCGGCGCTTCCTCCGGTGTGCGCACCTCGTGACGAGCGGTCCGACCTCGGCTGAACAGCGGTGCACTCGAGATGCCGGCTTCGACCGGGATCTGGCACGGAGCGCCCCCTGCGACCAGACTTGCTCGAAGGAAATTCCACGTGATGTCGATCCGGGGCAGGTGTCGTTCGACGCAGAGGTGAACGGGCATCCGGCCCGACCGAAGAGGGAGAACACCGTGAAGTACATGCTGATCATGCGCGCCGACGACCAGGGCATCGCCAACTACGAGGAGCTCGACTTCACCGAGGTCATCGCGGCGATGGGCGCGTACAACGAGTCGCTCATCAAGGCGGGGGTCCTGCTCGCCGGCGAGGGGCTGGCCGACGCGCAGGAGGGGTTCGTCGTGGACTTCGACTCGACCCCGCCGGTCGTCACCGACGGCCCGTACGCCGAGGCGAAGGAACTGTTCAACGGGTTCTGGATCATCGGCGTCTCCAGCAAGGAGGAGGCCGTGGAGTGGGCGAAGCGGTGCCCGCTCGGTCCGGGCACGCGACTCGAGGTGCGCCGGGTGAACGAGCTCGAGGACTTCCCGCAGGACAACGAGTGGATCCAGAAGGAGGCCGGCTGGCGGGCCGACGCCGAGGCCGCCGCGGCCGGGGAATGACGAGTCGCACGCGGCCGGACGACCGGAAGGGCGTGAGCGGAACATGAGCGAACGCGGAGCGGATGCGAGCGACATCGCGACGACCGAGACGAGTGCGGATGCCGCGGTCGATTCGGATGCGACGAGCGAGGTCGCGCGTGCAGACGCCGCCGGCCGCGCTCGTCGCGCCGTCGCGGCGGTCTGGCGCATCGAGTCGGCGCGCATCGTCGCGACGCTCGCCCGCTTCGCCGCGGGCGACGTCGAGCAGGCCGAGGACCTCGCCCAGGAGGCGCTGCTCGAGGCGCTGCGACAGTGGCCGGTCGACGGGATCCCGTCGAACCCGGGCGCTTGGCTGACGACCGTCGCGAAGCGGCGGGCGATCGACACATGGCGCAGGCGCGAGCGGCTCGATGCGCGCTACGCCACCATCGCGCACGACCTCGAACAGCGCGGCGAGGCGGCATCCGACCGGGGATGGGACCCCGACACGATCGACGACGACGTGCTCCGGCTCGTGTTCGTGTCGTGCCACCCCGTGCTCTCCCGCGAGGCGCAGGTCGCGCTCACCCTGCGAGTCGTCGGCGGCCTGACCAGCGAGGAGATCGCACGGGCGTTCCTCGTGCCCGTCGCCACGGTGCAGCAGCGCATCGTGCGGGCGAAGAAGACGCTGACGGCCGCAGCGGTTCCGTTCGAGGTGCCCGAGCCGCAGGACTACCCCGCACGCCTGGGCTCGGTGCTCTCAGTGCTCTACCTCGTGTTCAACGAGGGCTACCTGCCCGCGTCGGGTGAGCATTGGGTGCGCCCCGATGTCGCGGCCGAGGCGCTTCGCCTTGCGCGGGTCGTCGCGGCGCTCATGCCCCGCGAGCCGGAGGCGCACGGACTCGTGGCGCTCATGGAGTTCCATGCGTCGAGATTCGCCGCACGCGTCGGTCCCGACGGCGTTCCGATCCCGCTCGACGAGCAGGATCGGACGAGATGGGATCGCGCGCAGATCGAGCGCGGACGCGCGGCGCTCGCCCATGCCGACCGCATCGGCCGCGGCCGGGCCTCGTACGGACTCCAGGCCGCGATCGCCGAGTGCCATGCCGTCGCCGCGCGACCCGAGGACACCGACTGGGCACGGATCGTGATGCTCTACGAGGCGCTGGGTCGCATCGCGCCCTCGCCCGTGGTCGAGCTGAACCGTGCGGTCGCGGTCGCGATGTCGACCGGGCCGGCGAGCGCGCTGCGAATCCTCGACGACCTCGCGCGCGCAGGACGACTCGCCGGGTATCCCGGACTGCCGGCGGTGCGGGGCGAGGTGCTGGCACGACTCGGCCGTACCCAGGAGGCGCGGGGCGAACTCACCACCGCCGCGCGTCTCACGGGCAATGAACGCGAGCGAGCGGCGCTGCTCGAGAGGGCCGCCGCGCTGGGGAGTGCGTGAGCCGTTCCGACACCGGGTGCGCCGCGCACCGCGGGCATCAGGCCACGCCGCGGCATCTGCTCACCCGACCGGCGTCAGGACCTGCAGGGTGGGCGTCGCGATCGCTGAAAGCGGAACGAGATCGCACGTCGCGGGCTTCTGAGTGAGCGCTCATTCAATTACACTTCCCGCATGACCGAGAAGCCGACCCGTGCGAAATCGCTGAGCCGTGACGAACGCCGGGCGTCGATCATGGACGCCGCGATCCCGCTGCTCGTGCAGTACGGGCGGGACGTGACGAGCAAGCAGCTCGCCAAGGCGGCCGGCGTCGCCGAGGGGACGCTCTACTCCGTGTTCGACGACAAGGACGAGATCATCCACGCCGCGATCCACCGGCACATCGAGGCCACCTCGATGGTGGATGCCATCAGGGACATCCCCGGGGCCACCGAGCTCGACGAAGTGATCCGCCAGATCGTCGAACTCACGCAGCACCGCACCCAGCAGATCTTCGCGCTCGTCGCGATCCTCGGGTTCCACGAGCGCACGCCCGAGAACGCCAAGCGTCGCCCGCCCGACAACGAACCCGTCATCCAGGCGATCGCCGACGTGCTGCTGCCGCACCGCGAACAGCTCACGGTGTCGCCTCGACGGGCCGCTCAGTTCATCCGGTACGCGACCTTCTCGATGACGCATCCGCTCATCACCGGAGGCGACATCGTGCCGGCCGAGGAGATCAGCGCGCTGCTGCTCCACGGCTTCTCCACCCCATCTCCCGGCGACCGCGCTCCCGCGACCGCCGCCGAACGCGACGCCGCGGCATCCGCCGTCGGTACCACCGCCGCATCCGCATCCGCCACCTCGTAGAAAGCCGCATCCGCATGCTGATGACCCTGTTGAAGCGCTACGTGAAGCCATATTGGTGGCTGGTCACGGGCGTGATCGTCTTCCAACTCGCCCAGTCGATGGCGTCGCTCTACCTGCCGACCCTGAACGCGGACATCATCGACAACGGCGTCGCCACCGGCGACACGGCGTACATCCTCACGACCGGCGGATGGATGCTGCTGATCACCCTCGCGCAGGTCGCGTGCTCGATCACCGCCGTGTTCTTCGGCGCGAAGGTGGCGATGGCCGTCGGCCGAGACCTGCGGCGCGGGGTGTTCCGCAAGGTCGGCGCCTTCTCCGAGCGCGAGGTCTCGAAGTTCGGCGCCCCGTCGCTCATCACGCGCACCACGAACGACGTGCAGCAGGTGCAGATGCTCGTGCTGATGACCTCGACCATGCTCGTCTCCGCACCGATCCTCGCGATCGGCGGCGTGATCATGGCGATGCAGCAAGACCTCGAGCTCTCCTGGCTGATCGCGGTCAGCGTCCCGGTCCTGCTCATCGCCGTCGGCCTCATCGTGACGCGCATGCTGCCGCTGTTCCGGGTGATGCAGACCAAGATCGACCGCGTGAACCTCGTGCTGCGCGAGCAGCTCACCGGCATCCGCGTCATCCGCGCGTTCGTGCGCGAGCCCGTCGAGCGCGATCGGTTCGCGGTCGCGAATACCGAGATCACGGATGTCGCGACGCGCGCCGGGCGGCTCATGGCCCTGATGTTCCCCGTGGTCATGGCGGTGCTCAACGTCTCGAGCGTCGCCGTGCTGTGGTTCGGCGCGTTCCGCGTCGAGGACGGCAGCATGCAGGTCGGCACGCTCATGGCGTTCCTGCAGTACCTGATGCAGATCCTCATGGCGGTCATGATGGCGACGTTCATGGCGGTGATGATCCCGCGGGCCTCGGTGAGCGCCGACCGCATCGGCGAGGTGCTGGACACCGAGTCGAGCGTCGTGCCGCCTCTCCAGCCCGTCTCCGAGATCTCCATGCACGGTGCGATCGAGTTCGACGACGTGAGCTTCTCGTACCCGGGCGCCGAGGCGCCGGTGCTCCGCGGGCTCACGTTCCTCACCGAGCCGGGCACGACCACCGCGGTCATCGGCAGCACGGGCGCCGGCAAGACGACGCTCGTCAACCTGCTGCCGCGGCTCTTCGATGCGACGGAGGGCAGCGTGCGGATCGACGGCGTGGATGTGCGCGACCTCGAACCCGACGCCCTCTGGGAGCGCATCGGACTCGTGCCCCAGAAGCCCTACCTGTTCTCGGGCACGGTCGCCTCGAACCTGCGGTACGGCAAGCCCGACGCCACCGACGAGGAGCTCTGGCACGCACTGGAGGTCGCGCAGGGCCGCGCATTCGTCGCGGCGATGCCCGGCGGGCTCGAAGCCCCGATCGCCCAGGGCGGCACGAACGTCTCGGGCGGGCAACGCCAGCGACTCGCGATCGCGCGGGCGCTGGTGAAGCGGCCAGAGATCTACGTGTTCGACGACTCGTTCTCGGCACTCGACGTGGCGACCGACGGGCGCCTCCGCCGAGCGCTCCGAGCCGACATCGGCGACGCGTCGATGTTCGTCGTGGCCCAGCGCGTCTCGAGCATCGTCGACGCCGACCAGATCCTCGTGCTCGAGCACGGTGAGATCGTCGCGCGCGGCACCCACGAGCAGCTCCTCGCGAGCTCGCCTACGTACGAGGAGATCGTCTCCAGCCAGCTCAGCGCCGAGGAGGCCGCAGCATGACCACCGAGCAGCGCAACGACGCAGGGCCCGACACGGGCTCGATCAGCGCGGCAACGCAGTCCGAGATCGCCTCGGAGGCCGAAGCCGCCCCCGCACCCTCCGCGGCGCCGCCGCGACGAGGCGGAGGTCCATTCGGCGGCGGCGCCCAGGGGCCCGTGCAGAAGGCCATGAACTTCGGCCCCTCGGCCAGGCGCCTGATCGGCCGGCTCCGTCCCGAGGCCTGGCCCGTCATCACGGTCACGATCCTCGCGATCATCGGCGTGGTCTTCACCGTGCTCGGCCCGAAGCTCCTCGGCGAGGGCACGAACATCATCTTCGAGGGCGTGGTCTCGTCCGCCCTCGGGCAGCAGATGCCCGCGGGCACCACCCAGGCCGAGGCCGTCGACATGCTCCGGGCGGCCGGGCAGGACGACATCGCGAACATGGTCGCCGCGATGAACGACTTCAGCGTCGGTGCCGGCATCGACTTCCAGGCGCTCGGCATGGTGCTCATCGGCGTGCTCGTGCTGTACCTGCTCGCATCGCTCTTCATGTGGCTGCAGGGCTGGGTGCTGAACGGGGCGATCCAGCGCACCGTGTACCGCCTGCGCGAGGACGTCGAGGAGAAGATCAATCGCCTGCCCCTCAAGTACTTCGACGGCCTGCAGCGCGGCGAGGTGCTCTCGCGGGTCACCAACGACATGGACAACGTCTCGCAGAGCCTGCAGCAGACGATGAGCCAGATGCTCACCTCGTTGCTCACCGTCGTCGGCGTGCTCGTGATGATGTTCACGATCTCCCCGTTGCTCGCGCTCGTCGCCCTCGTCACGGTTCCGCTGTCGGCGGTGATCACGGTCGTGATCGCGAAGCGCTCGCAGAAGCTCTTCGCCGCCCAGTGGAAGCACACCGGCGCCCTCAACGCCCGCATCGAGGAGACCTTCAGCGGCCACGCGCTCGTCAAGGTGTTCGGCCGGCAGAAGGAGGTCGACGCGGCGTTCGACGAGAAGAACGACGAGCTCTACACCGCCAGCTTCGGCGCCCAGTTCGTCTCGGGCATCATCATGCCCGCGATGATGTTCGTCGGGAACCTCGTCTACGTGGCGATCGCCGTGGTCGGCGGCCTCATGGTGGCCGCCGGGACCATGCGCCTCGGCGACGTGCAGGCGTTCATCCAGTACTCTCGGCAGTTCACGCAGCCGCTCAGCCAGCTCGGCTCGATGGCGAACCTCCTGCAGTCGGGCGTTGCGAGCGCCGAGCGCATCTTCGAGCTGCTCGACGCCGACGAGCAGGACTCCGACCCCGCGACGCCGGCGTCACCGGCATCCGTGATCGACGGCGGGGAATCCGGCGCACGGCTCGCCTTCGAGGACGTCTCGTTCAGCTACTCGCCCGAGAAGCCGCTCATCGAGCACATGAACCTCGTGGCGGAACCCGGCTCGACGGTCGCGATCGTCGGCCCGACCGGCGCGGGCAAGACGACGCTCGTGAACCTCATCATGCGGTTCTACGACGTCGATTCCGGCCGCATCACGTTCAACGGCGTCGACATCGCGGACATGACCCGCGACGACCTGCGCTCGCGCACGGGCATGGTGCTGCAGGACACGTGGCTGTTCGGGGGCACGATCCGCGACAACATCGCCTACGGTCGCCCGGGCGCCACGGAGGAGGAGATCCTCGCCGCGGCCGTCGCGGCCTACGTCGACCGGTTCGTGCACGCGCTGCCCGACGGGTACGACACCGTGCTCGACGACGAGGCAGGCAACCTCTCGGCCGGCGAGAAGCAGCTCATCACCATCGCACGGGCGTTCCTTGCTCGACCGAGCGTGCTGATCCTCGACGAGGCGACGAGCTCGGTCGACACCAGGACCGAGGTGCTCGTGCAGAAGGCCATGGCGGCACTGCGCGCCGACCGCACGAGCTTCGTCATCGCGCACCGGCTGTCGACCATCCGCGACGCCGACGTGATCCTGGTCATGGAGAACGGCTCGATCGTGGAGCAGGGATCGCACACCGAGCTGCTCAACGCCAAGGGCGCCTACTACCGCCTGTACAACGCGCAGTTCGAGGCGCCGGTCGACGAACAGGTCTGATCGGGGTCACGACGAAGGGGCTGTGCGCGAGCGATCGCGCACAGCCCCTTCGTCATCGCCGGATGTCGCGGGTCAGGCCTTCGGGGAGTCGGAGTCCGAGTCGGGCGCCGAACCGGGCTCGGCGCCGGGTTCCGGCCGCGGCTCGACCGCCGGCTCGGCGTCGGTCGCGGTCTCGGCCCCGGATGCCGGTGCCTCCGTGTCGGAGGGAACCGAGCCCGATGCGTCGGACGTCGGCTGCCCGGCGGACGGCTGCGCGGCGGACGGCTGTGCGGCCGACGTCTCGACGCCGGCGCCGGCCGTTGCGAGCACGGGTGCGACCCGGCTGCCGCCGTCCTTCGCGCGGGCGGCGCGCTTGGCCGCCCGACGCTCGCGTCCGCCCTCGACGAGGTTGTAGAGCACGGGCAGCACGACGAGGGTCAGCACCGTCGACGACAACAGGCCGCCGATCACGACGATCGCGAGCGGCTGCGAGATGAAGCCGCCGTGTCCGGTGATGCCGAGCGCCATCGGCACGAGGGCGAAGATCGTCGCGAGCGCGGTCATGAGGATCGGCCGGAGACGACGGGATGCGCCGTGCACGAGGGCGTCCCGCACGTTCATGCCCCGGTCTCGGTATTGATTCACCAGGTCGACGAGGACGATCGCGTTCGTCACCACGATGCCGACCAGCATCAGCACGCCGATGAGCGAGGGCACGCCGAGCGGGACGCCCGTGATGACCTGCAGCGCGATCGCGCCGGTTGCGGCGAACGGCACCGACACGAGCAGCAGCAGCGGCTGCAGGAGCGAGCGGAACGTGGCGACCATCACGATGTAGACGATGAGGATCGCGGCGAGCAGCGCCAGCCCGAGCTGCGAGAACGACTCCGCCTGGTCGGCCGAGACACCCCCGATCTCCGCCGACGTGCCGGCCGGCAGGTCGACCTCGGCGAGGGCGACCTGCACGTCGGCGTTCGCGGCCGTGAGGTCGTCACCGGACGGAGTGGCCGTCACGGTCGCGCTTCGGAGCCCCTGCACCGTGGTGATCGAGGTCGGGCCGTCGACCGTCTCGACGGCCGCGAGTGTGTCGAGCCGGACGAGTCCCGTGGCCGTGGGGATCTCGAGCGCCTGAAGTTCCTCGATGGTCGTCGGCGGGTTCTCGTCGGCGATGTAGATCGTGAGCGTCTGCTCGTCGATCACGATGGAGCCCTTGGTCTGCGGGGACACATTGCCCGACACGTACCCGCCGAGGGCGACCTCGGAGTACCCGGCCTCGGCCGCGGCATCCCGATCGATCTCGACCGCGATGTACTCGCGCGATTCGCCGAGGTTCGAACTCACCTGGGTGAGCGAGTCGAAGCTCTCGAACTCGTCGACGACGGCATCGGTCGCCTTCTCGAGGTCTTCGGCGTTCGAGGCGGTGATGTTCACCGCGATGTCGTTCGAGGCGCCGAAGCCGCTCGATGCCGTGAGGGTGACCTCGCCGACGTCGGAGAGCCCGTCGATCTCGTCCCGCACCTCGGCCTGGAGCGCCTCCTGGTCGACATCCTCGTCGGTCGTGATCGAGTAGGTCACCGTCGCGCCGCCGCTGCCGAAGATGGCGGCGAGGTCCTGCCCGCTCGACCCGATGGAGGTCTGCACGGTCTCGACGCCCTCGGTGCCGCGGATCGCGTCCTCGACCGGCTCCGACGCCGCATCCATGGCGTCGAGGCTCGTGCCGACGGGCAGCTCCTGGGTGACCTGGAACGTGTTCTGTCCGGAGGAGCCGAGGAAGTTCGTCTTCATGAGCGGGGTCATCGCGACGGTGCCGGCGAGCACCAGCACCGCGATGAGGATCGTCACGACGCTGTGCTTCAGGGTCCAGGCGATGATCGGGAGGTACCCGCGCTGCAGCCGCGAGGGGTGCTCGAGCTCGTCGACGTGGGGTGCGACGACCGCCGGAGCGGCCTCGAGCACGGCCGTGCCGCCAGCGGGACGCCCGGATGCCGCGCCCACGCCGGGTGCCGGCCGGCCGAGTCCGGCCTCGCCCTCGGGTCCGCGGAGCTCGGGCGCGAGCCAGACGTCGTCGACGAACGCCGCCGCGGCGACCTCGGCCTCCTCCTCGTGCCGGTGCAGCTTCGCGGGCTTGAGGAACCAGTACGCGAGCACGGGCACGATCGTGAGCGAGACGAGCAGCGACGCGACCAGCGCGATCGTGACGGTGAACGCGAACGGACGGAACAGCTCGCCCGTCACGCCCTCGACGAGCGCGAGCGGCAGGAACACCGCCACCGTGGTGATGGTGGACGCCGTGATGGCGCCGGCGACCTCGCGGACGGCGTGCACGATCGTGGACGCCTTGTCGACGCCGGCGACCAGGTGCCGCTTGATGTTCTCGATCACGACGATGGAGTCGTCGACGACGCGCCCGATCGCGATCGTGAGGGCGCCGAGGGTCAGGATGTTCAGCGTGTATCCCGTGGCCTGCAGCCCGATGAAGGTGATGAGCACGGAGGTCGGGATCGAGATCGCCGTGACGAGGGTCGCGCGCACCGACATGAGGAACAGCAGGATGACGATCACGGCGAACGCGAGCCCGAGCAGCCCCTCGGTCGCGAGCGACTCGATCGACTGCTGGATGTACGGGGCCTGGTCGAAGACCACGGTGAACTCGGCACCGGGGTTCGTCGTGTCGAGCGAGGCCTGCAGGTCGGGCAGCAGGGCGGTGACGGCGTTCGAGACCTCGACCGTGTTCGCCGCGGGCAGCTTCGTGACCTGGATCGTCAGCGCGGGCTCGCCGTTCACCCGCGAGATGCTCGTGACGGGGTTCTCGGTGACCTCGACGGATGCCACGTCGCCGACCGTGATCGCGACGGGCACGCTCACCGCGGCGGCCGCGGCGCCGGGCAGCGCGGTCGCGTCGGGCAGCGTGACGCCATCGGGAAGCGCGCCGGATGCGGCATCCGCGTCGGTGTCGGCCGGCTGCTGCTCGGTCGCGCCGAGCACCGGCAGTGCCGAGAGCTCGTCGATGTCGGTGATGCGCGTGCCGGTCTGCACGGCGTAGGTCTTGTCGTCCTCGGTGATCGATCCGGCGGGGATGAGCACGCCGTTCTGCGCGAGGGCGTCGCCGATGGCCTGCGAGGTGATGCCGTAGGCGGCCAGCTTCTCGGCGTCGGGCGTGATGGTCACGCGCTGGCCGACGTCGCCGACGAGGGTCGCGTCGCGGACGCCGTCGACGTCCTTGATCTCGCCGAGCGTGGTGCGCGTGATCTCGTCGGACAGGGTCGCCGGGTCGTCGGCGCCCGTCACGGCGATCTGCAGGACCGGGAAGTCGTCGAGGCTCAGGGCGAACACCTGGGGGTCGACGTCGTCGGGCAGCTGGTTCTGGATGCGGTTGACCGAGGAGAGCAGCTTCTGCTCGGCGAACGCGAGGTCGGTGCCGTACGTGAAGCTCGCCGTCACGCGCGAGAAGCCGGTCGAGCTCGTCGTCGAGGTGTCTTCAAGGCCGGTGATGCCCTGGATCGCCGTCTCGATGGGCGTCGACACGTCAGTGTTCACGACGTCGGGCGACGCGCCCGGGTACGAGGTGACGATCGTCAACTGGGGGAAGGAGATCGAGGGCGCGAGTTCCTGCTTGAGCGAGGTCAGCGCGAGCCCGCCGAAGATCGCCACGACGACGGTGACGAGCGCGATCAGGGCACGGTTCTTCATGCTGAGTGCAGCGAGCAGTGACATGCGGTCAATCCTCGCAGCACGCCGGGGGCGTTTCGGTCACGGATGGCTGTGAACTCGGGCATCCGATCGGCGCGATTTCGTCGCGCCCACTAGCCCCGTTCGGGGGACGGCCGGTAACGTTCGGGATGGATGGGGGTGATCCGGTGGTCTCGATGACGAGGGCGTCGCAGCGCACGGGTGTTCGATACGCCCTGCTCGGCGTCGGGCTCTCGGCCGGCTGGCTCGCGCTCACCCTCGTCACCGGCGGGCAGAGCGCCACGGCCGATGAGGGCGAGGCCCCGTCCGGCCTCCTCGGAGCGGTCGGCTCCCTCGTCGGCGGCGTCTCGCAGACGACCGACGCGGTCGGCGGCACGCTCGAGACCGTGCTCGACTCCGTCACGGCTCCCGTGAACACGGTGCTCGATCCTGTCGTCGAGGTCGCGCCCGAACCCGTCGCCGAGGTCGTCGACACGGTTCCCGACCTCGTCGACGACACCACGGAGGCGGTCGGCGGCATCGTCGACGCGACCGACACGGCCGTCGTCGGGATCGTCGAGGACACGACCTCGACGGTGACGGATGTCGCGAACGGCGGCACGGTCGGCGGGCTCCTCGACCCCGTGGCCGGCGCCGTCGACGACGTGGTCGACGACACGCCGATCGTGGACGGACTCGTCGACGGGCTGCTCGGCGACCGGGCCGTGAGCGTCGTCGTGGCCCCCGTGACCGGGCTGGTCGACGAGACCCTCGACCATGTCGTCGGGTCGACCGGCGAGCTGCCCGACGGCGTGCTCCCCACCATCCCCGCGATTCCAGTGCTTCCCGGCGACGGCGCCGACGACCCGGTGGTCCCCGTCGACCCCGGTGTCCCGGGCACGGCCGGCGGCGAGCCGACGATACCGGTCGCTCCGAATCCGGCCGCCCGGCCGCATCCGCCCGCCGCCGACCGCGGCGACGCATCGGCTCGCTCCACGACGTCGCCCGACCGCTTCTCCGATCTCGGTTCACCGCCCGACCCGGTCGTCGGCGCGCATCAGACCGCGTCGGGTCCGGCGTCCCTCGCCCCGCCAGGCGGCGCGGGCGGACCGTCGAGCGCGCCCGTGGGCACCGGCGGCTCCGGCGGCTCCGGCGGCGCAGGCTCGGGAGCCGGTTCGGCCGGAGGATCGGGCGCTCTCGGCTCCGACACGGTCGACGCGTCGCTGGGGCTCGATGCGACCGTGTCGCTCGCACTCTCCGCGGCCGATGATGACGCACTGCCGTCGTCGCCGGTGTACGGCACCGACACCACCCCTGACTGACGGGGACCGTTCCGCCCGCCCTCGCGGGCCGTTCATTCGGCACGCCCGGACGACGGCGGACACGGTCATCGCTCCACGCGTGGAGCATCCGCATCAATCCAGTCAGGAGAACACCATGAACCTCAAGCGGTTCGCCATGAGGGCGCTCTATGCGACCCTCGCAACCGGGGGCCTCACGCTCCTCGGCGCCGGCGTCGCGCACGCGTCCGAAACGGGCGGCGACGACGGCATCCTCTCGGGCACGCAGGCGATCGTCTCGATCGAGGTGCCGGTCACGGCCTCGGGCAACGGCATCTCGATCCTCGGCGATTCGTCGTCGACGGATGCCGCGACCGAGGTCGCACCCGCACCCGCGGAGGCGGCGGCAGAACCCGCAGCCGCCACGAGCGGTGACGACTCGCTGCTCGGCGGCCTGCAGGGCCTCGTCGACGTCTCCGTCCCGGTGACCGTCGGCGGCAACGCCATCTCGGTCGTCGGCGACAGCGAGTCCACGGATGCCGCGACCGAGTCCGCCGGATCGGCCGGGTCAGAGGGCAGCGCCTCGACCTCGGGTGACGACGGCGTCCTCGGCGGCACCCAGGCGGTCATCGACGCCGCGGTTCCCGTGACGGTGGGCGGCAACGCCATCTCCGTCATCGGCGACTCGTCGACGACGGATGCCGCGACGTCCGTCGAGCCGTCAGGCGCGACGGGCTCGGGCGACGGAGCGTCCACGAGCGGCGACGACTCGCTGCTCGGTGGCACCCAGGCGATCATCGACGCCGCGATCCCCGTGACGGTGGGCGGCAACGCCATCTCCGTCATCGGCGACAGCGAGTCGGCGGGCGCCGAGACGGTCGTCGTGCCGGGAACGGGCGGCGGTTCCGCCACGACGGATGGATCCGACGGGCTGCTCGGGGGAACACAGCTCATTCCGGACCTGTCCCTGCCCGTCACCGTCGGTGGCAACGCCGTCTCGGTCGTCGGCGACAGCGTGACGGACGGGACGACGACCGTCGTCGACCCGGCCGATCCCGCCGACCCGACGGACCCGACGGATCCCGTCGACCCGACGGACCCGACCGATCCTGTCGACCCGACCGATCCCGCCGACCCGACCGACCCGACCGACCCGGGCACGCCGGGCACACCGGGCACGCCGGGCACGGACGGGACGGACGGGAGCACCGGCGGCAGCACCACGACCGCGGCGTCCACGACGGTGACGAGCGTCGTCACCGCGAGCGACGACGGCATGCTCGCCTCGACCGGAGCCGGCACGAGCATGCTCCCGCTCGCGGGGCTCATGCTCGCGCTCGGCCTCGTGCTCGTCGGAATGCGGCGGTTCGCCCTGCAGGGCTGAACCACGGCGAAGCGGCGGTCCGGACCTCGACGGTCCGGCCCGCCGCTTCGGCCTGCCGTCAGACGACCGACGCGAGCAGTTCGGGCTCGGGTTCGCCGAGCGGCGCCCCCGCGAGCGAGCGCCACGCTCGCGCGAGCGCCTGCACCGCGGCATCCGTCGCCTCGGGCGTCTGGCAGATCGGCAGTCGGAGGAAGCGCTCGAAGGCGCCGTCGATGCCGAAGCGGGGACCGGCGGTGATGATGAGCCCCTCGCGACGCGCGGCGAGCGCGAGCTGCGAGCTGACCGGCGCACCGAGGCCGACCCAGGTCACGATGCCGCCGTCGACGTGCGGCACGCTCCATTCGGGCAGCAGCTCGGCCACGCGCCGCTCGAGCCGGTCGCGACCGGCGCGGAGTTGTTCGCGACGCAGCTCGAGCACCTCGTCGAAGCGCTCGAGCGCGCGGGCCACGAGCAGCTGTTCGAGGATCGGCGTGCCGAGGTCGCCGGGGGACCGCACGGCGAGCAACCTGCGGATCAGGGGTCGGTCGGCGCGGATCCAGCCGACCCGGAGCCCGCCCCAGACCGTCTTGCCGACGCTGCCGATGAGCACGGCGGGTCCGTCGGCGGCCATGGGCGGATACTCGCCCACCCGGTCGATGTCGAGGTCGGCGATGGTCTCGTCGGCGATGACGACCGTGCCCTGCCGCGCCGCGGCATCCAGCACCATCGCCCGCGACTCGCGGCTCATCGTGCGCCCGGTCGGGTTCTGGAAGTCGGGCATCAGGTAGGCGATGACGGGATTGGAGTGGCGGATCGCCTGCACGAGCCCCGCCGCCTCCTCGCGGTCGACCTCGGCGCCGGCGTCACCGGTGGCACGCGGCACGACCGGCGTTCCGACGAGGCGCGCACCGGCACCGCGCAGCGCCTCATAGGCGTGCGGATAGGTCGGCGCCTCGATCACCGCCCGGTCGCCGCGGGCGATCACGGCCCGGGAGACCAGCGCGATCGCGTGCTGCGCCCCGATGGTCACCATGACCTGGTCGGGCGAGGTGGGCAGTCCGCGCGCGGTGTAGCGGTCGGCGATGGCCTGCCGCAGCGACGGGATGCCGATCGCGTCGTACCCGGCGTCGCCCAGGTGCGCGGGAAGGTCCTCGGCGGCCTGCCGGGCCAGGTCGGGGAGCCACGGCAGGGCCGACGGCGCAGCCTTGGAGAAGTCGAGGTACTCGGACTCGAGCGGGACCGGCAGCATCAGGGGCGCGCCGGGGAGGCGGGCGACACTCCCGGAGCCTCGAACGCTGTGCAGGTGGTCGAGCTCGCGCAACCGCCGGTACGCCGCCGCGACGGTGGTGCGGCTGAGGCCGAGTCGCTCGGCGAGGTCCCGCTCGGCGGGAAGGCGGGTCTCGACCGGGACGCGCCCGTCGACGATCAGCAGGCGGATGCGGTCGGCGAGCGCCTCGTACGCGCTGCCCGTGCCACGCCAGTCGCCGAGGAGGAGTTCGAGTGAGCGTGCGCTGAGCGACCGATCGACCATCAGGCCACTTTAGGAGAATTGGATGTATACGGGAAGTCCAATCATGGAATTGGATTGAGCCATGCTCCGCCGATTCTCCTCATTCCGCGATCCTGCGCCGATCCTCGCTCGGCGCCTCGTGCAGCTGTACGCCGGCCTGCTGCTCTACGGCATCGCCATCGCGCTCATCGTGCGCGGCGAGCTCGGGGTCGCCCCGTGGGACGTGCTGACGCAGGGCATCGCGAAGCAGACCGGGCTGAACTTCGGCCTCATCACGGTCATCACGAGCGTCTTCGTGCTGCTGCTCTGGATCCCGATCCGCCAGAAGCCCGGCTTCGGCACGATCATGAACGTGCTCCTCGTCGGGCCCGCGGCCGATCTCGGCCTGTGGCTGATCCCCGCCGGCCTCGACCTGTGGGTGCGAATCCTCCTGCTCGCCGCCGGCATCCTCGTGCTCGCGGTGGCCACCGGCCTGTACATCGGCGCGCACTTCGGCCCGGGTCCGCGCGACGGCCTCATGACGGGGCTGCACCGACGGACCGGATGGCCCATCTGGATCGTGCGCACGAGCATCGAGGCCCTCGTGCTCGCAGCCGGGTGGCTGCTCGGCGGCAACGTCGGCATCGGCACCGTCGCGTTCGCCGTGCTCATCGGCCCGCTCTGCGGGTACACCATCCCGCTGTTCGCCATCAGGCGCGCCCCGGTCGAGGCGACGGATGCCGGCGCCTCCGGCGAGCGCGCACCCGTCACCGCGACCCCCTGAGCCCGGAGGGTCGACGCGTCGGGACACCCGTCGACCCGCCGTACCGACGAGGCCCCGACCGGAGGATGCGGTCGGGGCCTCGTGCCGTCCCCGCTACAGGTTCCGCTCCGCGTAGACGGTCATCGCGTCCCGCACGAACCGGGCGCCGTCGCCGCCGCCGTAGTTCGCACCGAAGCGGTCGTCGGCCACGTACATCTCGGCCAGGCCGAGGAAGTACTCCCGGCTCGGGCCCCGGGCGCCGCCGCCCGGAGTGCCGGGGATGCCGCGAAGCCACTCGAAGTGGCGCTGGGCGAGCGCCTGCGCCTCGTCGCCGGCCGGGTCGATGCCGCGTTCGTGCGCGGCGATCCAGTCGCCGCTCAGCTGTGCGAGCCGCTCCTGCCAGGCGCGCTTCTCCTCGGCGCTCATCGAGCGCCACCAGGCGTCGGACTTCGCGTACGCGTCTTCGCCCCAACGCTGCTCGACCTCCTCCTTGTACTGGGTGTGGTCGAACCCGTCGAACATCTGCTCCGCCATGAGTCGTTCACCTCCTTCCAATGAATCGATCGTCTGCTCGACCGACGCGATCTGCCGCGCCAGCCGGTCCTGCTCCCTGCGAAGCCACTCGAGGTGACCGCGCAGGGCGTGGGGCGCCCGGTCCTCGCGCTCGAGGACGTCGGCGATCGCCGGGAGGCCGAGGCCGAGCTCGCGCAGCAGCAGGATGCGCTGCAGTCGCACGAGCGCCTCGGCGTCGTAGTGGCGGTAGCCGTTCGACGCGACGCGGGCCGGCGCCAGCAGCCCGATGTCGTCGTAGTGACGCAGGGTCCTGCTGGTGGTGCCGGCGAGTTTCGCGATCTCCTGGATCGACCAGTCCACGACGTGCTCCTCTCGGTGATCATCGGGGCGTTCACCCCCACGGATGCCACGTTAGAGATTGACGCTACGTCAAGGTCAAGCTCGCGGCATCCGCTCTCGGGTTGCATTCCGTGTAAACGCGATATATCGTGACTCTCAGCACACGCGATATATCGCGACATGGATTTCGGGGCGGGTGATCGACCTCCCCGCCCGCAGAGAAGAAGGAGCACCTCATGAGCATCGAGCAGTGGGTCGTCAACCCCGGGGAGTCCCGCGTCATCGACCTCGAACTCGTCCGTCGCCTCAAGGTCAGCCTGATCGGCGGCAAGGTCGACGTCATCGCCCACGACGAGCCCGGCGCCCGCGTCGAGATCACGGGCGTCACCGGCAAGGACCTGAAGGTCTCGATCGACGGCGACGTGCTCGAGATCGACCACCCGCAGCTCGGCTGGGACAACTTCATCGACGTCTTCAAGGGCTGGGCCGGGTCGGCCAAGGCCGACGTCTCGATCCTCGCCCCCCGGCACATCGCGCTGAAGCTCGGCATGGTGTCGGGCGACGCGCTCGTGTCGGGGTTCACGACCGACGCGAAGCTCAGCACCGTCTCGGGCAGCCTGGTCGTCGACAACCACGAGGGCGACGTCGAGGTCTCGAGCGTCTCGGGCGAGATGTCGGTCGGCAACCACGTCGGATCCATCGACGCGCACTCGGTCTCGGGCGACGTGATCGCGACCGGTCGCATCCACCGCTTCGACGCCGACACCGTCGCGGGCGACATGATCCTCGATGCGCAGGGCACCCCGTCATCCGTCGACACGAACACGGTCTCCGGGTCACTGACCGTGCGCTACGACGCCGGCGCTGGCGCCCGCTTCCGCATCAACACCGTCGGCGGCACCGTCCTGCTCGACGACACGCGCATCAAGGGCGTGCTCGGCAAGGGCTTCGAGCGCATCACGGGCGAGCTCGCGGGCGAATGGCTCGACCTCGGCGCGAACAGCGTCTCGGGCTCGATCTCGGTCATGACCCGGGTTCGCACCGACACGGCGGATGCCTCGGGCACCACCCGCACGACCACGACGACGGGCACGTCCGACGCGAGCGACACGAGCGCAGCATGACCCCGCCGGTCTTCGCCCACGGCAGCCTGCGCCTGTACCTGCTCGCCCTGCTCGAGGAGCAGCCCCGCCACGGGTACGAGCTGATCCAGGCGCTCACCGAGCGCTTCGGCGGCACGTACACGCCGAGCGCCGGCACCATCTACCCGCGCCTGTCCAAGCTCGAGGAGGAGGGACTCGTCACGAAGTCGACCGACGGCCGCAAGACCGTCTACGAGATCACCGCGGCCGGCCGGGCGGAACTCGAATCCCGTCGGCACGAGCTCGACGGCATCGAGAACGAGGTTACCGACTCGGTCCGCCGCCTCGCCGACGGCGTGCGCGCCGAGGTGAACGAGGCGATGCGCTCACTGCGGGCCGAGCTCGCCAGCGCGGCCCGAGAGGCCAAGCGGGCGGCGACGGATGCCACGGCGAGCTCGGCCTCGACCGGTGGCGCCTCCTCCGCCGCCGGGTCGGCGGACCGCGGTCGCATCGACGTCGAGCGTGCACTGCAGGACGCCGACCTCGCCGTCGCCGCGTTCCGCCAGCAGCTCCGCACCGACCTGCGCACGCACCGCGATCGGGTTCGACCCGAGGCGGTCACGATGCTGAAGGCCCGCCTCGAGCAGGTGCGCGCCGACGTGCTCGCGACGTTCACCGAACGCTGAAGCCCGACCGGCAGGGTCGGCACGAGGCGCTCCGCCGCCGACTGCCGGCCCTTTCCGGGTGTCGGCGGCCGGTGGTTGCATGAGGAGATGACGGACGTCACCCTCGTGCCCTGGTCGGCCGCCGACCTCGACCTCCTGCGTCGGGCCAACACGCCCGAGCTGATGGACCAGATGGGCGGGCCCGAGACCGACGAGCAGGTCATCGCGCGCCACGCCAGGTACCAGCGCATCCGGCAGGAGGGCACGGGCTTCCAGTTCCGCATCGTGATCCCGGGCCATCCCGAGGGGGTCGGCATGGTCGGCTACTGGGACCTCGAGCACGGCGAGGAACGCGCCTTCGAATCCGGCTGGTCGGTCGAGGCGGAGTACCGGGGCCGCGGCATCGCCCCCGCCGCCGTGCGCGCGATGCTCGACCTGGCTCGCGCGAGCGGCGACCTGCGGCCGGTGCACGCCTACCCGCGCGTCGACAACCTCGCGTCGAACGTGGTCTGCCGCAAGGCGGGGTACACGCTCCTCGGCCCCCTGGAGTTCGAGATCAAGCCCGGCCTCGTGCTGCATACGAACGACTGGGTGTACGACCTCACCGCGCCGTCGGCGTAATCTCGAGCCGTGCGCACCTACCTCGCCGTCGCCCTGGGCGGCCTCGTCGGCACCGGGCTGCGCCTGGCCTGGGATCTCACGCTGCCGCACGCCGAGAACGAGTTCCCGTGGAGCACCCTCATCGTCAACCTCATCGGCGCGCTCCTCCTCGGGTGGCTCGTCGGCGGACTCTGGACCCGGCCCACCATGCCGACCTGGGTGCGGGCAGGCGTCGGGGCGGGCGTGCTCGGGTCGTTCACGACGATGTCGGCCGTCATGGCCGCACTCCCCCTGCTGACGACCTCCGGCGAGGTGTGGCTCGCCGCCCTCTACCTCGGCGTCTCGGTGGTCGGCGGACTCGCCCTCGCCGCACTCGGCCTGCGCCTCGGATCGCTGATCGCCCACCGACCGATGCCCACGACGGTCACCGACGCCGGGCAGACCCTGTGACGGCCACCCTCGCCCCGATCGTGGTGATCGCAGTGCTCGTGGCCGGATCCGCCGGTGCGGTCATCCGTTTCGCCCTGTCGCGGGCCCTGCCCGTGCGACCGGGGCACCTGCCGGGCGGCATCCTCATCGTCAACGTCGTGGGGTCGGGCATCGCGGGCGCCGTGATCGGCCTCGCCGAGCGTGCGGCGATCGGCGGCGACCTCCAGCTGATCCTCGTCACGGGCTTCTGCGGCGGCCTCACGACCTTCAGCACGTGGAGCGTCGAGACCATCGAGCTGCTCGACGGCGGCCGATGGCGCGCCGCGATCCTGAACGTGCTCCTCACGCTCGTGCTCGGGGCCGCGACCGCAACGATCGCGTACCTGCTCGCGCGCTGACTTGACATGGGGCGTGGCGGGTGTAGTGTCATGCGCCGTGACAGATGAGGCGGGTTCACCGCCACCAGAACTGAAATCGCCGAAGCACTGGATCATCGGCGACCCGCTGCCGACCGAGAAGCTCGAGGGGCAGCTCCTTCCGAAGCACCTCGCGCTCCCGATCTTCGCGAGCGACCCGTTGAGCTCCGTGGCGTACGCGCCGCAGGAGCTCCTCATGATCCTGACGGTCGGCGGACTCGCGTTCCTGAGCTTCGCGCCGTGGGTCGCCCTGGCCGTCGTGGTGCTCCTCGTGACGGTGGTCGCGTCGTACCGCCAGCTGATCCGCGCCTACCCGTCGGGCGGCGGCGACTACGAGGTCGCCCACCGCAACCTCGGCGAGAAGGCCGGCCTCGTCGTGGCATCCGCCCTGCTCGTCGACTACGTGATGACCGTCGTGGTCTCGGTCGCGTCGGGCGTGGACAACATCATCTCGGCGATCCCCGAGCTCGACCCGTTCCGCGTCGAAATCGCGGTCGTCTTCGTCATCATCCTCGCGGCGGCCAACCTCCGCGGCGTCAGCGAGTCGTCGAAGGCGTTCGCGTTGCCGACGTACCTCTTCATCGGCAGCGTCTTCGTGATGATCGTCGTCGGGCTCACGCGCACGATGCTCGGCAACCCTCCGATCGCCGAATCGGCGCAGTACCAGGTCGACGCCGAATCCCTGACCCAGGCGGGCGTGATCCTGCTGCTGCTGCGCTCCTTCGCGAGCGGATGCTCCGCCCTGACGGGCGTCGAGGCCATTGCGAACGGCGTGCCTGCGTTCCGCCGCCCCAAGGTGCGCAACGCGCAGCGCACCCTCGTGCTCATGGGCGGCATCGCGATCATCCTGTTCGCCGGGCTCACCGCGCTCGCGCTCATCTCGCAGGTGCACTACGCCGAGGATCCATGCCATCTCATCGGCTGGGCGGAGTGCGCGACGGAGCCGCAGCAGAGCCTCATGGCCCAAGTCGCCGGCGCGACGTTCGGCGACTCCAGCGTGTTCTTCTACCTCATCCAGGCGACCACCGCGCTGGTGCTGCTGCTCGCGGCCAACACGGCGTTCAACGGCTTCCCGCTGCTCGGCTCGGTGCTGGCCCGCGACGGCTACGCCCCGAAGTCGCTCTCGACGCGCGGCGACCGCCTGATCTACTCGAACGGCGTCGTCATCCTGGCACTCGCGGCAACCGTGATCCTCGTGGTGTTCCAGGCGAACCTCACCGTGCTCATCCAGCTCTACATCATCGGCGTGTTCGTGTCGTTCACGCTCGGCCAGACCGGCATGGTGCGGCACTGGTTGCGCGAGCTCTCGAAGCAGCGGCATCCGGTGTCGAAGTCGCAGGCAGCCCGTCGCGCGCCCGAGGACGATCGCGCCCTCTCCCGGTCCGCGATGATGCGGGCGCTCGTGATCAATGCGATCGGCGCCGGCATGACCGCGGTCGTGCTCATCGTCGTCACCGTGACGAAGTTCACGCACGGCGCCTGGATCGTCTTCGTGATGATGCCGATCCTGTTCTTCCTCATGGTGGGCGTGAACCGCTACTACCGCGACGTCGAGCGCGAGATCGAGCCCGACCCGACGACCACGTTCGGCTCCAACGGCGACCACGCGATCGTGCTCGTCGGCCGCATGCAGAAGCCGACCCTGAAGGCGCTCGACTACGCGATCGCCGCCCGTCACAACTCCATCGAGGCCGTGCACGTCTCGATCGACGACGACGCGACGAAGCAGCTCAAGAAGGACTGGGTGAAGCAGAACATCCACGTGAAGCTGCGCATCCTGTCGTCGCCGTACAGGGATCTCAGCTACCCGCTGATCCAGTACATCAAGTCGCGGCGAGAGGAGCACGGCTCCGAGGTCGTCACGGTCTACATGCCGCAGTTCATCGTCGGCCACTGGTGGGAGGGCATCCTCCACAACCACAAGGCGCGCCGCATCCGCCAGAAGGTCATGCTCGTGCACGGCGTGACCGTCGCGCTCGTGCCCTGGCTGCTCGACTCGTCCGACATGATCTACGGCCGTCGCTCACGACCACTGCCCGGACAGGATCGACGCGGCGAACCGGTGCGACCGCTGCCGCGCCGCCCGGCCACGACCACCCCGACGAAGTCGAACAAGCCGTAGTCGCCGCGCCGGTGCAGGCAGCGGCGGTCTCGCCGTAGGCCGAGTCGCACGGCGAGGCACGGCGCCTCGACTCGACTCGACTCGCCTCGACGCGCCTGCGGCGTGCCCGTGCGATCGGGTCAGATCATCGCCATGATCTGGCGCGCGATCATGCGTCCGGCCCGGCTGGCCCCGATCGTCGACGCTTGGGGGCCATAGCCCGCGAGGAAGATGCGCGGGTCGTTCCACGACGCGCCCTGGCCGACCGTGACGCCGCCCGCCTTCTCGCGGAGGCGCAGCGGCGACAGGTGGCGCAGTTCGGGGCGGAAGCCGGTGGCCCAGATGATCGCGTCGGCGGCGACCTCGCCCGCGGGCGTGTCGCCGTCGCCGTCCCAGATCACGCGGTCGGCCGCGATGCGATCGAACATGGGCCGTGCGACGAGCAGTCCGCGCTCGATGCCCGCGGCGATGCGGCGGTTCTTCGGCACGCCGGTGCCGCTCACGATGGACGGCAGCGCACGCCCGGAGCGGGCGGCCTCGTCTTGCATGGCGACCGCGGCGGATGCCCCCTCGAGGTCGAGTTCCTGTCGGTCGAGCCAGTCGATCGGACGACGGGAGACCCAGGTGAGACCGGCCGCCACGCCCTCGAGTTCGAGCATGAAGCCGATCGCCGACGTGCCGCCACCGACGACGACGACATTCTTGCCGCGGAAGTCCTCGGCGTCGGCGAAGTCGGACGTGTGCACGTGCCGGCCGGCGAAGTCGGCCATGCCGGGGTAGTAGGGCACGAACGGCGAACCCCAGGTGCCGGTGGCGTTCACGAGGAACTGGGCCGCGAGCTCGTGGCGCGGGGTGGTCGGCTCGGGCTCCTGGAACGACTTGCGGCGGCGACCGAAGAAGCCCCGGGCCTGCTGCTCTTCAAGGGGCTGCGGGCTGAGGTCGTCGTAGCGCACGAGCAGGTCGGCGCCGTCGTTGGTGACCGAGCGCACGTCCATCGGCCGGCGGACCTCGAGCTGGAAGTGCTGCTCGAACCGCCCGTAGTAGTCGGCGACCACCTCGCGCGCGGGAAGCGCCCGGTCGGCCGTGTCGAAGCTCAGCCCGAGCTCGGACATGCCCGGCAGGTCGTTGACGCGATGCGCGGACCCGAGGCGGAGGGACGACCAGCGGTGCTGCCATGCTCCCCCGGGGCCTGGCGCACGGTCGAGCATGACGAAATCCTCGCCGGCGACGAGTTCGAAGCGCCGAAGGTAGTACGCGACGGAGAGGCCGGCCTGACCTGCGCCGATCACGACGATCTTCACGCGTTCGGGGCTCGACATCACCCCTCCATCGAACCACGTTCGGCTGTGCGCATGCCCAATGATGTGCGGGTTCCGACACCTGTGGACGACAGCATCGGCACCCTGCACGCGGTGCTAAACTGGCCGCCGGACAAAACTCATATCCAGAAGCGCCGGGTGAAGATCATTCCATCCGGCCAGACGTCGTAAGGGGGTCACGCATGGGGCGCGGCCGTCAGAAAGCCAAGCACACCAAGGTCGCTCGGGAGCTGAAGTACTTCAGCCCGAATACCGACTACACGGCGCTTGAGCGCGAACTCACGAGTTCGAACCATGACGATTACAGCGAAGAGGCTTCGAAGTGGGCGGAATACGCCGACGACGAAGACGACAGCTACGTCGCCGACGAAGAACCGCGCGAGCAACGCGAGCGCGCGTAGCCTGACCCGAGTTTCACCGACGCCGAGCTCGTCGACCCGCTGCGCCCCTCGAGGTCGCAGCGATTTCACGTGCAGCGGATGCCGCGGGTCACGCACGCCGTACGGGCCGCGAGCTGCGCGGCAGCCGGGTCACGGCCGGCCGGCTGCCAACCACGAGGCCGTGCGTTCGACGACCGACTCGAGCTCGTCGAGTGACGCACGCGGCGCGTTCGGCGTGATCGCGCGCAGGACGATCTCGTCGGCCGGAGCGCCACGGTCACCGCGATCGTCCGCGTACGCGGCGAGACCCGACGCGTCGTCGATCGTGGCGTCGACGGCCCGGAACCCGAGCCGTTCGAAGTTCGCCGCATACGCCGGCACGGCGGCGTACTTCGCCGACTCGGCCTCGAGGTTGGGTCGAGCCGACTCCTCGACGATCGTGCGCACGTAGAGCACCCCGCGCACGGCTCCCGGCTCGTCGCGGCCGGCTGCGGCGGCATCGGCGGCGAGTTCGTGCATCGCCGTGCCCGCGGAATCGGGCGTGAGCCAGTTGAGCAGGACTCCGTCGGCCTCCTCGGCGGCGAGGCGACGCATGCGAGGCCCGAGGGCGCCCACGACGACCGCGGCCGCGGTGCGCTCGCGCAGGGCGCGCACGGCGTCGCGGACGGGTCGGAGCGGGCGGGCCAGGCCCCCGGAGCCGATGCCGAGGCGCAGGCGTTCGGCGGGGATCCCGGCGAGGTCGAGCGTGTCGACGGGCCGGCGGTCGAGCGGGATGACCCCCGACGCGAGGCGCAGCGTCGTCGTGACGTCGGCGGCCGCGCGCAGCCCGGTGAGGGAATCCCCGCTCGGGACGTCGTTCAGCCACAGGGCGTCGAACCCGAGGCGCTCGATGCGCGGCGCGAGCACGCGCAGGACGTCGACGGGCGTCGTGCCCATCAGCCCGATCGAGATCGCCTGGGTCATGCGCACTGCCCGCTCAGGCCGAGTACGACCCGACGAGGCGCACGGCGCCGCCGTCGACGCCCTTGGCACCCTGCTCGAACCCGGTGAGGTCCCGCGCACCGATCGCGACCTCGCCGACCTGCCACGAGGGCAGCCCGAGGGCGCCGAGCGCCGCGACCACGTCGGACGCGGCATCCGCCGAGACGACCGCGAAGAAGCCGATGCCGAGGTTCCAGGTTCCCTCGGAGCTCTCGAGCGTCGACCCGGCGAGGGCGCTCAGCGAGCGGAACACGGGCGCGGGCGACCACGTTGAGCGGTCGACCTCGACCCAGGAGCCGAGCGGGAGCACGCGCGCGAGGTTCGCGGCGATGCCGCCGCCCGTGACGTGCGAGAGCGAGTGGACGGCCGAGCCGAGCCGCTCGTCGGCCAGGAGTTGCACGAGGGGGCCCGAGTACAGGCGGGTGGGCTCGAGCAGGGCCTCGCCCCACGTGGTTGCGAGGTCTGCCGCGGAGTCGGTGTAGGTCAGGCCGGCGTTCGCGAGGATGTGGCGCACGAGCGAGAAGCCGTTGGAGTGCAGGCCGCTCGACTCGATGGCGAGCACGACGTCGCCGTGACGCACGCGGTCGGCGCCGAGCAGGCGGTCGGCCTCGACCACGCCGACGGCCGCACCGGCGACGTCGTAGTCGTCGACGCCCATGAGGCCGGGGTGCTCGGCCGTCTCGCCGCCGACGAGCGCGGTGCCCGTCTCGGCGCACGCGCGCGCGATGCCCGTGACGATGGCGGCGATGCGGTCGGGTACGACCTTGCCGCACGCGATGTAGTCGGTCATGAAGAGCGGCGTCGCCCCGACCACGACGATGTCGTCGACGACCATGCCCACCAGGTCTTGACCGATCGTGTCGTGCTTGTCGAGCGCCTGCGCGATCGCGATCTTCGTTCCGACGCCGTCGGTGGAGGTCGCCAGCAGTGGACGCTCGTACTCCTTCGCGAACGAGAGGTCGAAGAGCCCCGCGAAGCCGCCGACGCCGCCGAGCACGTTCGGACCGTGCGTCGCGGCCACGGAGGCCTTCATGAGTTCGACGGCGAGGTCGCCTGCTGCGGTGTCGACTCCGGCAGCGGCGTAGGACGAGTTCGCGCTCACCCGTCAAGGGTACCCGCCGCGCGGCATGCGCGACGCCCCGATCGCGCGTCCATCCGGGCCGCGAGCCGGTTGCGCGCGTAGAATTCGGCCATGCAGCCGGGAGGCACACCGTCGTGGGTGATCCGAGAGAACGCGAGTCGGCCGGTGCTGCTCGCGTTGTACCTCCGCGCGGTCCTCGGCATCGCATCGCCCGTCGAACTGCCCCGCATCCGTGATGTCGGCAAGGTCGGGTCCGGACTCGCGATCGACCAGCAGGACCTGCTCGAACGGCAGTGGCGCGACTGGTGGGCGATGACCGTCGAGCCCGAGTCGCATCCGTCTCCGGTTCCGCTCGAGCTCGTCGACGCGTACGAGACCGAGGTCGCGCTGCCCGTCTCGGGCGCCGAGGTGCTCGCCGTCGCGATCGTGCCGCACGCCGAGGCCGCCCGCGGCTGGGCCGAGTGGTCGCAGTCCTCGTATCGCTCGGCGTCGGCCGCCAGGCGCGGCGACTCCTACCGCGCCTACGCCGGCACCATCGCCGAGCACGAGCGCGAGGTCGGCCGCCGTGCGCACTCGTTCGAGCTCAACGTCGAGGTGCTGCCGCTCGCCACGACCGGCGTGTGGTGGATCGGCGAGAAGACGGTCGCGGTCACGGACTCGCTGCGATCGGATGCCGCGGCGTTCGACGACGCGATCCACCCGATCATCGCCGAGCTGGCCTAGCCGGGAGCACGGGTCCGGCCTCCAGGGTCCGCGCCGTCGAGCCGAGCCGGTCGCCGGCAGCGCGCCGCATGCCAGACTCGAGGGCATGAGTATCTGGTACGGCGAGCCCTCGGTGGAGTGGGCGAACTCGCGTTGCGAGGGCACCGCGATCCGCGCGCTCGGCATCGAGATGATCGAGGTCACCGACGAGTCGCTGATCGGGCGGATGCCGGTGGACGGCCGCACCCGCCAGCCCGGCGGCGTGCTGCACGGCGGGGCATCCGTGCTGCTGGCCGAGACCCTGGCGAGCTGGGGCGCGAGCTTCACGGTCGACGCGGAGAAGTACTACTGCGTCGGCATGGAGATCAACGCGAACCACGTGCGCCCTGTGGCCGAGGGCTTCGTGCGCGGCGAGGCGCGCCCGATCAGCCGCGGTCGCACGACCCAGGTCTGGGACATCCGCATCACCGACGATGCGGGCAAGCTCGTGTGCGTGTCGCGCTGCACGATGGCCGTGCTGCCGGTCCCCTCGCAGTACTGACTGCCGAGCGCCCGCCTCAGCGCGCCGCGTCGATCGACGCGACGACCGCGGCGACGGCCTGCTCGAACCTGAGGTCGGGCGGTGCGCCGAAGCCGACGACCATGGTGGGACGGCGCCTCGAGGCGGTCTCCGCGTCGGCGGCATAGGCGGCCAGTCCGTCGAAGCGCAGGCCGCGTTCGGCCCCGGCCTCGACGACCGCCGCCTCGGCGATGCCGTGGGGCAACTCGAGCAGGCAGTGGATGCCGGCGGCGAGGCCGAGCACGCGTGCATCGGGCGCGCCTTCGGCGAGCATCGCCTCGAACCGTTCCCGGCGCGCCCGGTACCTCGTGCGCAGCGTTCGCACGCTCCGGTCGTACCCGCCCGAGGCGATGAGCACGGCCAGGGCCGACTGGGTGATCGCGTCGGTGGCCGCACCGGTGCGGCGCCGTTGCGCCAGCACGTCCTCGCGGAGCGAGGGCGGCAGGACGCCCCACCCGATGCCGACCGCCGGCGAGAGGGCCTTGCTGGCGGTGCCGCCGTACACGGTGGAGTCGGGCGCGAGGGACTGGAATGCGCCGATCGACCGCCCGTCGAACCGGAACTCGCCGTCGTAGTCGTCCTCGATCACGATGCCGCCGGTGGTGGCTGCCCACTCCGCGAGCGCGGAACGTCGCGATGACGAGAGCGGGACCCCCGTGGGGAACTGGTGGGCCGGAGTCAACAGCACCGCGTCGACGCCGGCATCGTGCAGGCGCTCGATCGCGGCCCCGTCGACGTCGACCTCGAGCGGCACGGGCTCGAGCCCGGCCGCCGCGAGCACGTCGCGGTGCGAGCCGTGCCCGTAGGCCTCGACCGCGATGCGACGGCCGCCACGCGCCGCGATGGCCCGGGCCACGAGGCCGAGCAGTTCGCCGAACCCGTGCGTCACGATCACGTCGTCGGCGTGCACGCGCACGCCTCGAGCACGAGCGAGGTACTCGGCGAGCGCGGTGCGCAGTGACGCGACCCCCTCGGGCGCGCCGTAGCCGAGCGACGTGCTCGACGCCGCGGCCAGGGCCTGCCGCATGGCGGCCAGCCAGGCCGAACGCGGGAACGCGGAGGCATCCGGCAGCCCGCCGCGAAGGTCCAGCTCGAACCGCGTCGACCGGTCGACACGGGCAAGCCGGCTCGGTACCGGACGCTCGCGCACCCAGGTGCCCGACCCGACCCGCGCCTCGAGGCGCCCTTCGCCGAGCAGCCGTTCGTAGACCTCGACGACGCTGTTGCGGGCGATGCCGAGGTCTGCGGCGAGCGCGCGACTCGCCGGCAGCCGAGTGCCGGCGGCGAGCGTGCCGTCGTCGATCACGGCGCGGAGCGCCTGCTCGAGGGAGCCGACCTTGCGGCGCGGGTCGAGCAGGACGTGCAGGTCCAATCCAGAATTGGCCCAGTCATCCGCCATGCGAATGGACGTTACCAGCGGGAGGCGCACTCCGTAGCGTGATTTCCATGACGACCACCGCCACCATCACCCCCGCCCGCCGCCTCGACGTCGACGGCGTCGCGCCCGCCTTCACCCGCGCCGTCAGCGCACTCGACGACGCGGCATCCGCCGAAGCCGACCGCGCCGGCATCGAGCAGGGACTCCGCGACCTGATGAAGCTGCGCGCCTCGCAGCTCAACGGTTGCGCGTACTGCGTCGACCTGCATTCGCACGACGCGCGCGAGGCCGGAGAGTCCGACCAGCGGATCTTCGCCGTCGCCGTGTGGCCCGAGGCCAACTTCTTCACCGCGCGCGAACGCGCCGCCCTCGCGCTCACCGACTCGGTGACCCGCCTGTCGGAGACGCACGTTCCCGACGCCGTCTGGAACGAGGCGTCCGCCCACTTCAGCGACGACGAACTCGCGGCCCTGCTCGCCCTGCTCGTCTCGATCAACGCCTGGAACGAGATCTCGGTCGCGACGCGCGGATGGCGGGCGAAACTGCGCGGCTGACGCGGTCGACGCTCAACTGAGCAGCAGCCCGCATCCAGTCGGCTCACACGCGCGCATGTGGGAGGATTGAACGTCCGCTCGGACGCATCCCCCCACCTTCGAGGAGCCATCGCTCGCATGTGCGGCATTGTCGGAATCGTCTCGACCGAACCCGTCAACCAGCAGGTCTACGACAGCCTGCTCCTCCTGCAGCATCGCGGGCAGGACTCGACCGGCATCGCCACCGCCGACGGGCCGGTGTTCCACATGGCGAAGGCCCGCGGGCAGGTGCGCGAGGCGTTCCGCACCCGCGACATGCGCTCGCTCATGGGCAACATCGGCCTCGGCCACGTGCGCTACACGACGAAGGGCGCCGCCGAGCGCGAGGAGGAGGCCCAGCCGTTCTACGTGAACGCGCCCTACGGCATCATCCTCGTGCACAACGGCAACCTCACGAACACGCGCGAGCTGAGCGAAGACCTCTTCCGCATCGACCGCCGCCACGTGAACTCCACGAGCGACACCGAGATGCTGCTGAACGTGCTGGCCACCGAGCTCCAGGGGCAGATCACCGGGTTCGACCTCGACCCCGACCAGGTCTTCACCGCCGTCGAGCAGGTGCACGAGCGCGTCGAGGGCTCCTACGCGGTCATCGCGCTCATCGCCGGGCACGGCCTGCTCGCGTTCCGCGACCCGTTCGGCATCCGCCCGCTGATCCTCGGCCGCCGCAGCACCGCGGCCGGCAAAGACGAGTGGATCGTGGCATCCGAATCGCTCGTGCTCGAGAACGGCGACTACGAGATCGTGCGCGACGTCGAGCCCGGCGAGGCGATCTTCATCACCCTCGACGGCGAGATGATCTCGAAGCAGTGCGCGCGCAACCCGCGCCTCGTGCCCTGCTCGTTCGAGTACGTCTACCTCGCCCGCCCCGACTCGGTCATGAACGGCATCTCGGTCTACGAGTCCCGGCTGCGCATGGGCGACCGGCTCGCCGACACGATCGCGCGGCACATGCCGCTCGGCGACGCCGACGTGGTCATGCCGATCCCCGACTCTTCGCGCCCCTCGGCCATGCAGGTCGCGCAGAAGCTCGGCATCGAGTACCGCGAGGGCTTCTACAAGAACCGCTACGTCGGCCGCACGTTCATCATGCCCGGGCAGTCGGAGCGCAAGCGCTCGGTGCGCCAGAAGCTGAACGCGATGGGCACCGAGTTCCGGGGCAAGAACATCCTCATCGTCGACGACTCGATCGTGCGCGGCACGACCTCGCAGCAGATCGTGCAGATGGCCCGCGACGCCGGCGCCAACAAGGTGACCTTCGCCTCGGCGGCACCCCCCGTGCGCTTCCCGCACGTCTACGGCATCAACATGCCGAGCCGTCAGGAGCTCATCGCCCACGGACGAAAGATCCCCGAGATCGCCGCCGAGCTCGGCGCCGACCACATGATCTACCAGGAGGTCGCCGACCTGCAGGCCGCGATCACCGAGGGCACCTCCATCGAGTCGCTCGACCTGTCGTGCTTCACGGGCGACTACGTCACCGGCACGGTCACCGAGGAGTACCTCTCCTGGGTGGAGCAGACGCAGCTGAGCTGATCCGCGCCCGGCACGCGGCATCCGGATGCCGCAGCGCCGACGACGCACGAAGGGCCGCCCTGTTCGCAGGGCGGCCCTTCGGCATGTGCAGGACGGGCTACGGCGTCTCGTCGACGCGGTGCGCGACCTCGTGCTCGACGGTGACCGAGGCGGTGCGCTTGGCCAGCGAACGGTCGAACGCGAGCGCGACCAGGGCGCCGATGCCGACGCCGATCGCCCCGCAGATGAGCAGCATGAAGCCGAAGACCTGGCCGCTGTCGATGCCCAGGTCCTGCTGGAGCGGGGTCGGGTTCGGCGAGAACGACAGCGTGAGCACGAGGGCGACCACCGCGCCGAGCGCGCCGCCGATGGTCATGAACCGCCCGTACTTGGGCGCCCGCCGCACGGTCACGGTGTCGCTCGTGACGTCGGTCTCGATGACGGACTCGACGACCGGCTCGGATGCCGCGACGGGCACGGGTGCGACGGCGGACTCGTTCGCCTCGGCGGGGTTGGGGGCTTCGCTCACCCCTCCATTGTCTCGCACCAGCCTGAGCGTCCGGCCATCTCCGAAGCGGGAGCGGGAACGCAGCGGGGCCGCCGATCCGGTGGAGGATCGGCGGCCCCGCCGCGATGTCGGTCGATCAGCTCCGGTCGGAGACCCGACGGGCGCGGATGACGATGACCGCGATGACCGCCAGCAGGATCACGAGCAGCGATGCGAGGAGCGCCCAGATCCACCAGACCGGTCCGGACTGGGTCGTCTCGGTCGCCGCGGCGGCCGAATCGCCCTCGGCCGTGGGGCCCTCGGCCTCGGTCGACGAGTCCGCGACGGGCGCGGTCCCGACGCAGTCGCCCGAGACGGTCGCGGTGAACGACACCGGGTCGAGCTCCTCGCCGGCCGGGTACGTGCCGAACGCGGCCGCGCCGTCCTCGGTGAGCACGGCGGTCGCCTCGCCCGAGAGCACGCCGTCCTCGATCGAGACGCCGTCGGCGAGGTCGAGCTCGGCGAAGCGCACCGACGTCAGGGCGATCGGCTCGCCGTCCTGCGTGGTCCCCGCGACATCCAGAAGCAGGACCGCCCCGCCGTCGCCGTCGAGCTCGACCTTCGGGTTTGCGATCGTCGTGTCGAGCGCGCCGTCGTGGCCGGTGAACTCGATGGTTCCGGGGTAGGCGACGACGCCGCGGCCCGACTCGCCGAGCGAGCCGGTCGCACCGGTGAAGGCGAACACGCCGCCGTCCTCGGCGACCCCCGCGAGCGCCCAGTCGCCGTTGGCGATCCCGCTCGTGAGGTAGCTGCGGAACGACTCCTTGAATCCCCAGTCGAGGTCGCCTGCGGTGACTTGGCAGACGCCTGCGGCGTCGGCCGGCACCGTGAACTGCACGCCCACGTTCGTGGACCCCTGGAAGGTCAGGGTGTGCACGCCGGGTTCGAGCGAGGCCGGGATGCGTCCCGTCCAGGTCACGCTGCCCGCGGCATCCGCCGACAGGTCGTCGGCGAGCACGATCGGCGTGGAGTACACGACGGCGGCGACATCCTCCTCGCCGGGCTCGAAGCCGCCCGCCGTGACGGTGACGACCTCACCCGCGCCCAGTGCCGCGAGGGTCGCGGTGTCGAGCACGATGCCCGTGGTGGCCGGGGGCGTCGCGGGGATGTCGCGTGCGGTGCTCCTCGTCGCGGCCGCGGTGACGACCGTGCCGCTGTCGCCGGAAGGAGCCGCGGCGGGCGAGCCGATCACGGCCGTCAGCGGAGCGAGCGCCTGGCCCGCGCCGTAGAAGCCGTTGAAGGCGGACACGCCCGTCGCGAGCAGGGTCACCGGGGCGTTCGCGAAGCGCGTCGCCCCGTTCTGGACGCTCGTGGCCGCGGCGCCGAGGTCGACGCTCGCGAGGTCGACGCGCGAACCGTTGACGGCGACGCTCAGCACGCCGGACTGCGACGAGGCGACGCGCAGCACCGGGTCGGCGAAGGTCAGGTCGAGCACGCCGCCGTGTCCCCGGAAGTTCACGGAGCCCGCGTACTCGGCGGTGCCGCGCCCGGCGCCGGCGTCGTAGCTGCCGCCCGACTGGCCGAACTGGAACGCGCCGCCCGAACGGGTCGCGCCGCTCACGCTGATGCTGCCGTCGGCGATCGGCCCGCCGATGTACGCGACGAAGCGGTCGTACACGCCCCAGCTCAGCGAGCCGCCGGACACGACCGTGCCGGGGTTCGTGGTGGGACCGGGCTGGACCACCGGCGGGGTGGTCGGCGTCGTCGGCTGCTCGGGCTTCGCACCCGTCTCGACGGTGACCGGGGCGAAGGCGTCGAGACTGCGGTCGGTCTGCGAGAGGCCGTGGGCGGCCGAGCTCGCGACGACGTACGAACGCGTCGCGTCGAGCTTGCCCGCGGGAACCGTGATCTTCACGGTGAAGGCGCCCTTGGAGATCTGATCGGGGCTCACCCACTCGAGCGCGATCCAGCCGTCGGCCGGGAGCGGGCCCTCACCGGCCCACACCGTCTTATCGCCGAAGACGACGTACACGCCCTGTGCGGCGGACGTGCCGGTGTAGCCCGTGCCCGTGACGGTGAGCACGTTCCTCTTGGAGCCGTCGAGATCCTTCGACGGCGAGACGGCGAGCTTCAGCTTCGACGGGTCGACGGGGGTGCCGGGCTCGCCCGGTCCCCCGGGATCGACGGTGCCCGTCGCCACGGTGATCGGCGCGAACGCGTCCATGCTGCGATCCGTGACCGAGAGGCCGTGCGCGGCGGAGGATGCCACGGCATAGCCCTCGGTCGCGTCGAACGTGCCGGCAGGCACGGTCAGCGTCGTGGTGAACGCGCCGTCCGTGATCTGCATGGGCGTGACCCAGGCCTGGACGAGCCACCCGTCGGCGACGAGCGGGCCGTCACCGGTCCAGATGTCGTCCTCGCCGAGGAGCACGTAGACGCCGCTCGCCGCACCGGTGCCGACGTAGCCCGTGCCCGAGATCGTGAAGGTGTTCGAGACCGTGCCGTCGATGTCCTTCGACGGGGTCACCGTCAGCTTCGGCGAGGTCACGGACACCGGCGCGACCGTGATCGGCGCGAACGCGTCGAGGCTGCGATCGGTGACCGAGAGGCCGTGCGCGGCGGAGGACGCCGCGACGTAGCGCTTCGCGGGGTCGAGCGTGCCGGCCGGCACGGTCAGGGTCGCGGTGAACGCGCCGTCCCTGATCTGCTGCGGCATCACCCAGCCCTGCACGAGCCACCCGGCCGACGGCAGCGGACCCCTGCCGTCCCACACGCCGGACTCGCCGATGAGCACGTAGGCGCCGTTCTTCGCGCCGTCGCCGACGTAGCCCGTGCCCGAGACCGTGAACGTGTTCGCCACGGTCGAGTCGACGGCGGTCGACGGGGTCACCGTGAGCTCCGGGTCGATGACGGGTTCGGGCTCGGGCTCCGGCTCGGGCTCGGCGAAGGCGAGGGGCGTCGCGGTCTCGAACGGCGCGTACTTCGCGCCGCCGCCCGGGTAGGTGTAGACGCCGTACCGGCCGTTCTCGAGCGCGCCCTCGAACTCGCGGACGGTGAGGGTGGACTCGAAGGAGCCGCCCTTGCCGATCACGATGCCGCCGGCGTTCGCGCCGCCGATCGTCGCGAGCTCGCTCGCGTGCACGGCCCACTTCTGGGCGTCGACCTTGCGGAGGGCGGCCGCGCCGCCCGCGCTCGGCTGCCAGCCGTCGGCGAACGATCCGAACACCACGTAGGCGCCCGAGAACGTGCCCGCCAGCGGCGGACGGGTGCCGGTCGTGGCCGCACCGGCCGGAAGGAAGCCCGCGCCGCGCACGGTCACGGTGTCGCCTGATGGGTCGAGTCCGCTCGTCTTGGAGACGGTGACCTTCGGGGCGAAGGAGATCGCGGTCTCGGTCTCGAAGGACGCGGACTTCGCACCGCCGCCGGCGTAGGTGTAGATGCCGTAGTCGCCGTCGACGACGAGCTTCTCGTAGTCCGCGCTCACGCGGAGCTCGGTCTCGAAGGTGCCGTCCTCGGCGATGACGATGCCGCCGTTGGCCGACCCGCCGATCGCCCCCAGGTCTGCCTCGTGCACGCCCCACTTCACGTCGCCGGTCGGCCGCGTCCCGGCTGCAGCGCCGGTGCTCGGCGACCAGCTGTCGGCGAACGCACCGAACGCGACGTAGGCGCCGCCGAACCGGCCGGCGAGCGGCGGGCGGGCTGCGGTCGTCTCGGCGCTCTGCGTGAAGCCGACGCCCTTGACGGTGACGGTGTCGCCGAACGGGTCGAGCCCCTCGGTCTCGGAGACGACGACGCCGGGCTTGAAGCCGATCGGCGTGAAGCTCTCGAACTCGGCGTTCTTCGCACCGCCGCCCGGGTAGGTGTAGATGCCGTAGTTGCCCTCGGCGAGCGCCCCGGTGTAGCCGTAGGAGACGGTCAGGGTGGTTTCGAAGGTGCCGTCCTCGGCGATCACGATGCCACCCCTGGCCGTGCCGCCGATCGTCGCGAGATCACCCTCGTGTACCCCCCACTTCACGTCGGCCGTCGGCCGGGTGGATGCCGCGGCGCCGGTGCTCGGCGCCCAGTCGTCGGCGAACGCGCCGAACGCGACGTACGCGCCCGTGAACTTGCCGGCGAGCGGCGGACGCGCGCCGGTCGTGGCCGAACCGTTCGGCACGAAGCCCGAACCGGTGATCGTGACCGTCTCGCCGTGCGGGTCGAGGCCCGTCGTCTTCGAGACGACGACGGTCGGCTCTTCCGTCGCCGGCTCTTCCGTCGCCGGCTCCTCCGTGCCCGGCTCCTCCGTGCCCGGCTCCTCCGTGCCCGGCTCCTCCGTGCCCGGCTCCTCCGTGCCCGGCTCTTCCGTACCGGGCTCCTCGGTACCGGGCTCCTCCGTGCCCGGTTCTTCAGTGCCCGGCTCTTCCGTGCCCGGCTCTTCCGTGCCCGGCTCCTCCGTGCCCGGCTCCTCCGTGCCCGGCTCTTCCGTGCCCGGCTCCTCCGGGGCAGCCGCGTAGGCCAGCGTGGTCTTCGTGTCCTGGGAGAGATCGCCCATCAGTCCGCCGCCATGGGCGCGTGACGTGAACACCGCGAGCTCGGCGTCGCCCACCGCGGGCGCCGCGAGCTCGAGCGAGAACGAGCCGTCGGCGGACATCGGTGCGCGGGTCGCGGTCGGCTCGAGGCCGGTCGCGACCCAGACGGTGCCCGACTCGCCGATGCCGGCGGCGTAGAAGCCCGTGGCCCCCGCCGAGCCGATGCCCACGTAGACGCCGGTGGCGTCGGCCCTGAACCCGGTGCCCGCGATCGTGACGCTGCCGCCCTCGCGGGGCGCCTCGGTCACGGTCACCGTCGGAGTGCCGTCGGCGAATGCCGGGGCCGTCGCCGTGATCGACCCGCCGAGCGCGAGCGCTCCGGCGAGGACGGTCGCGAGCCAGCGTCGTCGCCGCGCTCGACCGCCCTTCGTCGTCTCAGGGGGTTGGGCTGTGGGCAGTGACGACGTCAAGACGCGGACCTCCGGGTCGGCGCGCGAGCGCGACGGAACGCGGGGTTCCGTGGCGAAGCAGCGGGTGAGGGGGAATGCCAAGTTAGGTTAGGCTCAGCTAACATAAGCGATCGAAGACTCACCGCGCAAGGTGAGGTAAGGCTAACCTCAATATGACCACCAGACCAATCGCGCGCGCCATCTCGACGGCGGTCGCAGCACTGCTCGCGCTCGCGCTCACCGGCTGCGCGACCTCGAGCGCCGCGGAGACCTCGACCGGCGCCGAAGTGCAGTGCCCGGGCTCGGAGACCGCGTTCGACCGACTCGCCCTCGCCGACGACGCTCGTGCGATCGACGGCCCCTCGACCGCCTGCCTCGCCGACACGAGCCTGCCGATCGTCGCGTCGGACGAGGCATCCGCGGTTCCCCTCACGGTGACGGGCGTCGACGGCGTCGAGGTGACCGTCGACTCGACCGAGCGGATCCTGCCCCTCGACATCACCGGCACCATCGCCGCCACGGTGTTCAGCCTCGGGCTCGGCGACCAGGTCGTGGGGCGCGACTCCTCCACCGGGTTCGCCGAGGCCGCCGACCTCCCCGAGGTCACGCAGGAGGGCCACACGCTCTCCGCCGAGGCCGTGCTCGCGCTCGACCCGACCGTAGTGATCACCGACACGACACTCGGCCCGCGCGATGCCCTTGCCCAGTTGCGCGACGCCGGCGTCCCCGTGGTGATCGTCACGAAGGAACGCAGCGTCGAGAACGTCGGCGAGCTCGTCGACCAGGTCGCCGCGGCACTCGGCGTCACGGAGCGCGCCGAACTCCTGAAGGACGCCATCGGCACCGATCTCGACCGGGTCACCACCGCGATCGACGCGGCGATCCCGACAGACCCGGCCGACCGCCCTCGCATGATCTTCCTCTACGTGCGCGGCAGCGCGAACGTCTACTACCTGTTCGGCGAGGAGTCCGGAGCGGACTCGCTCATCGAGGCCGTGGGCGGCGTCGACGTCGCCGGCGAGATCGGCTGGGAGGGCATGCGGCCCGTCACCGCCGAGGCGCTCGTCCAGGCCGCACCCGACGTCGTGCTCGTCATGACCGAGGGGCTCGCCTCGGCCGGCGGCGTCGACGGCCTGCTCGAGCGGCTTCCCGCACTCGCCGCGACGCCCGCGGGCGAGCACCGGCGCATCATCGACATGGCCGATACGGAGATCCTCGGATTCGGCCCCCGCACGCCCGTCGTCGTCGACGCGCTCGCCCGCGCCGTCTACGCACCCGGGACCCTCGAGACGCCCGCCGACGACGCGAAGACCGGGACCGACGGATGACGCGACTCGACGCCGACGCCCCGGCGGTCGTCGCGGCATCCGCACCACCCGTCGAGGCCCACCAGTCGAAGCGACGTCGCGCCATCCTCTTCGCCGCGCTCTCGGTCGCCCTCGTCGGATTCGCGCTCGTCTCCGCGGGCATGGGCCAACTGCAGATCGCGCCGGGCGAGGTGTGGAACAGCCTGCTGCGCGGACTCGGGCTGAGCGACGCACCGGCCGCGGCGCCGCACGTCGATTCCGCCCTCTGGACCATCCGCTTCCCGCGCATCGTCGCCGCGATCCTCATCGGGGCGGCACTCGCGGTCGCGGGCACCATGATGCAGGCCGTCTTCGCCAACCCGCTCGCCGAACCCGGCGTCGTCGGCGTCTCGTCGGGCGCCGCGCTCGGCGCCGCCGTCACGATCGTGTTCGGCCTCACGGCGACGAGCGACTGGGTCACGGCGGGCGTCTCCTTCGTCGCCGGGCTCGCGACCACGATGATCGTCTACCTCGCCAGCCGGTCGGGCGGACGCACCGAGGTCGTGACCCTCGTGCTCACGGGCATCGCGGTGAACGCCTTCGCCGCCGGCGGCCTCGCCCTGCTCACCTTCCTCGGCGACACGGCCAGCCGCGAGGAGATCGTGTTCTGGCAGCTCGGGTCGCTGAACGGCTCGCGCTGGCAGGAGATCGCCGTGATCGCCCCGCTCGTCATCGTGTCGCTCGTGGTGGCGTTCGGGCTGGCCCGGCAGCTCGACCTCTTCTCCCTCGGCGAGCGCGGCGCACGCCACCTCGGCGTCCACGTGGAACGGGTGCGCATCGTCTCGATCGTCGTCGTCGCCCTGCTGACCTGCGCGGCCGTCGCGTTCGCGGGCATCATCAGCTTCGTCGGCCTGATCGTGCCGCACCTCATGCGCATGGTGATCGGGCCGTCGCATCGGGGCCTCATCGCGGCCAGCGCACTCGGCGGCGCCGTGCTGCTGCTCGTGGCCGACCTCGTCGCGCGCACGGCCGTGCCGATGGCCGACCTGCCGATCGGCATGCTGACCTCGCTCGTCGGCGGGCCGTTCTTCTTCTGGCTGCTCCGACGTCAGCGCCGGAGCGCAGGAGGCTGGCGATGAGCCTCGTCGCCGAGCACGTCTCGGTCTCGATCGACCGCGCCGACCTGCTGGCGGATGTCTCGTTCACCGCCGCGCCCGGACGCGTGCACTCGCTCATCGGCCCCAACGGCGCGGGCAAGTCCACGCTGCTCGGCGTGCTCGCGGGCGACCGCGCACCCGACGCGGGTCGTGTCCTCCTGCGCGGCCGGCGGCTCGACGAGTGGCCGCTCCGCGAGCTCGCCCGCGAGCGAGCCGTGCTCACGCAGGAGCACGGCGTGACATTCGCGTTCCGCTCCCGCGAGATCGTCGAGATGGGCCGGCACCCGTGGGCTCGCACGCCCGCCGAGGACGACGACGAGCGCGAGATCGCGCGCGCGATGGCGGTGACGGATGTCGCGCACCTCGCCGATCGCCCGGTCGCCCACCTGTCGGGCGGCGAGAAGGCGCGCGTCGCGCTGGCCCGCGTGCTCGCCCAGCGCGCGCCCGTGCTGCTGCTCGACGAGCCGACGGCCGCACTCGACCTGCGGCACCAGGAGGACGTGCTGCGGCTCGCTCGCGCGCAGGCGGCCGACGGCGATGCCGTGGTGGTCGTGCTGCACGACCTGAACCTCGCCGCCGCGTACAGCGACGAGATCACGTTGCTGCAGCGCGGGCGCGTGGCGGCGCACGGTTCGCCCGCGGAGGTGCTGACCGCCGAGCGCATCGAGGACGTCTACGGACAGGCCGTCGAGGTGATCGAACATCCGCGCTCGGGTGTTCCGCTGGTGTTGCCGGTGCGCTGACCTCGCGGTCGGCGAGGTCGGCGAGGTCGGCGGGAACCAGTCGGCCTCGTCGCGGACCGGACGCCTCAGCTCCGGAGCACCGGCAGCAGCCCCTCGAGGTCGGCGCGCTGCCCCGACGCGTGCACGCGCCCCGCGGAGCGTGCCTCGGCCCAGGCGAGCCCGCCGGTCGCGAGCGCGAGCCAGGTCGCGGCGTCGGTCTCGATGACGTTGGGCGGGGTGCCGCGCGTGTGCTTGGGGCCCTCGACGCACTGCACCGCGGCGAACGGGGGCACGCGCACCTCGACGGTGCCGCCCGGCGCGCGTTCGGCGAGCAGTTGCAGCGAGTACCGGACGGCGAGCGCGAGCGTCGTGCGGTCGACCGCGGGCGGGGCGGATGCCCCGGCGCCGGCGGCCCCGTTCGCACCCTCGGCGGATGCCGCCCGCCAGGCGGCCACCGCCGCGCGGCCCTCGTCGTCGCCGATCCTCGCTCTCGCCATGCGTCCATCCTCGCGCAGACCGCCGTCATGCGGGGCCGCACGGGCGTTCGCGGCCCGGGCGGCGGAGCGGCGATCGGGTAGCCTGAACCGGTGAGAATCCTCATCCTCGGCTCGGGCGCGCGCGAGCACGCCATCATCCTCGCGCTCCTCGACGAGGAGGCCGGACACGAGATCATCGCCGCACCGGGCAATGCCGGCATCGCGGCATCCTCGACGTCGTCGGCCCGCGGCAGCGTCACGACGATCGCGCTCGACCCGACGGACCCCTCCGTCGTCACCGCGTACGCGCTCGACAACGCAATCGACCTCGTGGTGGTCGGCCCCGAGGCGCCGCTCGTCGCGGGCGTCGCCGACGCCCTGCGCCGGCGCGGCGTGCCCGTGTTCGGCCCCGGCAAGGCGGCCGCCGCCCTCGAGGGCTCGAAGACCTTCGCGAAGCGCATCATGGAGGCCGCGAACGTGCCGACCGGTCGCGCACGGCTGGCCGAGACCCTCGCCGACGTCGAGGCCTCGCTCGACGAGTACGGCGCCCCCTACGTGGTGAAGGCCGACGGCCTCGCGGCGGGCAAGGGCGTGCTCGTCACCGAAGACCGCGACGCGGCACTGGCGCACGCCACCCACTACCTGCAGCAGGGGCCCGTGCTCGTCGAGGAGTTCCTCGACGGCCAGGAGGTCTCGCTGTTCCTGCTCGCCGACGGCACGAACGTGCTGCCGCTCTCGCCCGCGCAGGACTACAAGCGGCTGCGCGACGGCGACCAGGGCCCGAACACGGGCGGCATGGGCGCGTACTCGCCGCTGCCGTGGCTCGACGCCGACTTCGGCAGCGAGCAAGCGTTCGTCGACGAGGTCATCGAGACCATCGCGCTGCCCACCGTGAAGCAGCTCGCCGACGAGCAGACGCCGTTCATCGGCCTGCTCTACGCCGGGCTCATCCTCACGACGCGCGGCATCCGCGTGATCGAGTTCAACGCCCGTTTCGGCGACCCCGAGACGCAGGTCGTGCTGCCGCGACTCGAGACCCCGCTGTCGGGCCTGCTCCTCGCGGCGGCGAGCGGCGGCCTCGGCGAGCTGCCCCGGCCCGTCTTCCGCCCGGATGCCGCGGTCACGGTCGTGCTCGCGAGCGAGGGGTATCCCGAGGCGCCCGAGACCGGCCGGGTCATCGAGGGACTCGACGCCGCGGCATCCGTGCCCGGCGTGCACATCGCGCACGCGGCGACCGCCGTCGGCGCCGCGGTCGACGGGGCCTCGCCGCTCATCGCGACGGGCGGCCGCGTGCTGAACGTCGTCGCCGTCGGCGACGATTTCGGCGATGCCCGCCGTCGCGCCTACGAGGCGCTCGGCCACCTCCGCCTCGACGGCGGCCAGTACCGCACCGACATCGCCGCGCGCGTCGCGGAGTGAGTGAGCACCCCATGAGCGATCGCGAATACGCCGGCTGGACCCACGTCTACTCCGGCAAGGTGCGCGACCTGTACGTGCCGAGCTCGCTGCTCGACGACGACGACTCGTGGACCGGCGACCCGCTGCGGCTGTCCCCCGTCGTGCTCGTGGTCGCGAGCGACCGTGTGAGCGCGTTCGACGAGGTGCTCGAGCCGGCGATCCCCGGCAAGGGTGCGATGCTCACCGAGCTCACCCGCTGGTGGTTCGACCAGCTCCCCGAGGTGCCCAATCACCTCGCCTACGCCGAGGACGACCGCCTCGAGGCGCTCGACCTGCCCGGGATCCCGGCCGAGCTCGCCGATCGCGCGACGCTCTGCCGCACCCTCGACATGTTCCCCATCGAATGCGTCGTGCGCGGATTCATCACGGGCGGCGGCTGGAAGGAGTACCAGGCGACGGGCGCCATCGGCGGCATCCCGCTGCCCGAGGGCCTCTCGAACGGCGACCGCCTGCCCGAGCCCATCTTCACGCCCGCGTGGAAGGCCCCGCTGGGCGAGCACGACGAGAACATCTCGTACGAGCGCACGGTCGAGATCGTCGGCGAGACCGTCGCCGCACAGCTTCGGGAGCTCTCGCTCGAGATCTTCACGCGGGCGTCGGTGCTCGCCGAGACGCGCGGGCTCGTGCTCGCCGACACGAAGTTCGAGTTCGGCGCCGACCGCGCCACCGGCATCGTGACCCTGGCCGACGAGGTGCTGACGAGCGATTCGAGCCGGTACTGGGATGCCGCGACCTACGCGAGCGCGGCGACGCCCGAGTTGCGCATGGCGAGCTTCGACAAGCAGATCGTGCGCGACTGGCTCGCGGCGAACTGGGACCGGTCCGCCTCGGAGACGCCGCCGACGCTGCCGCACGAGATCGTGGAGCAGACCGCGGCGAAGTACCGCGAGCTGCTCGATCGGCTGACCACCGGCGCCTGACGCGCACCGCCGCGACCAGCGGCGACCTCACCGGAGACGCACGACGGCCGGCGCGCGAGCGCCGGCCGTCGTTGCATCCGCTCCGTTACGAGGCGATGGCCTTGGCGATCTTGTCGCCGCCCTCGTCGATGGCCTTCTCGAGGGCCTCGTAGTCCTCGCGATCGATGGCCTTGTTGACCTTCTTGACGGCCTTGCCCAGGGCCGCGTCGATGCGGTCGAGGTACTTGTCGTCGATGACCGCGACGATGGCGGACGTGCCCTTCGGCAGGTACTCCTCGAGCTCGAGGCCCACCTTCTTCTCGTCGTGCTTCTTCGCGAGCTTGCCGGAGATGGCACCGACGCCGGCTCCGATGGCCGTGGCTGCGAGCAGCGGCGGCGAGAACAGCCCGACGACGAGGCCTGCGGCACCGCCGATCCACGCGCCGGCGGCGACTTGCCCGGTTCCGTGCTCGTCGACCGTGACCCGGCCGTCGTCTCCGCGACGCAGCACGACCGACGACACGATCTCGAGGTCGTCCGACGCTGCGGCCTCCTTGAGCGACCGGTACTCGTCGGTGGCGGTGGCGGCCTCGTCGTACGTCGCGACGTACAGCGCCAGATTGTCCATTCCCATGTGTGTTCCCCTCGACATGTGCCCCCCGCTGCCCCTGGGAGCTGGTGATGACTCAACCATAGGGATGCGGCACGGTGCTGCCAAGGGCCGTGTCACGGCCGGTCGGAATACGCGTCGCGAACGCCGGGTTATCATTAGTTGTGCTTACAACCAATGGAACGCCTCAGGGCTCGGGACTGCTCGCGGCCGACACCGGCATGGGCGCCGTGACCCTGCGCGTCGGCGACCTCGACGGCATGATCCGCTACTACCGCGATGCGGTGACGCTCGAGCTGCTGAGCCACGACGGCCCGGTGGCCGTACTCGGCCGGGGCACGACCCCCATCGTGATCCTCCAGCACTCCCCCGAGCTGAAGCACGCCTCGCCGCGCGATGCCGGGCTCTACCACACGGCCATCCTGTTCGACACGCGCGAGGCGCTCGCGACCGCGATCTACTCGGTCGCCTCGCGGCATCCGGGCAGCTTCACCGGCAGCGCCGACCACCTCGTGAGCGAGGCCTTCTACTTCACCGACCCCGAGGGCAACGGCGTCGAACTCTACTTCGACCGCGACCGCTCGCAGTGGAGCTGGACGCACGGCACCATCGAGATGGCGACCATCTTCCTCGACCCCAACGGCTACCTCCGCGAGCACCTCGGCCAGGCCGGGGCGGATGCCGCGGCCGCCGGCACCGGCCTCGGCGACGCCGTCGTCGGGCACGTGCACCTGTCGGTGGGAGACGTGGCGAGCGCACGCGAGTTCTACGTCGACCGACTCGGCTTCGAGACCACGGCCGCCATGGGCGACCAGGCGCTCTTCGTCTCGGCGGGCGGCTACCACCATCACATGGCGATGAACACGTGGGCGAGCCGAGGCGCGGGCCGTCGCGGGCTCGCGCTCGGACTCGGCAAGGTCGAGATCCTCGTGCCGACCGCCGACGACCTCGGCGAGCTGGGCGAGCGCATGGCGCACTTCGCGGTGCCGACCCGCGACGACGGCCGCAGCCTGTCGTTCGACGACCCGTGGGCGAATCTCGTCGAGGTGCGCGCGAGCGCCTGAGACACGGGTCTCGATACGGCGCCGGGGCGCCGACTCGACCGGCGGACTCCTGCGCGGCGCCGGGGCGCCTACTCGGGCCGCAGGCGGGTCGGCCCCTTCGCGTGCGACATGTCGTGGAACTCGTCGAACCCCTGCGCCTCGCCCTCGATCGGCGTGTTGTCGGGCCGTGCGCGCAGTCCGTCGAGCACGATCGTCAGTTGCCTGCGCCAGAACGGCAGGTACGCGCTCCCGTACTGCCCGATGCTGCCGAGCATGTCGACGAGCACGCTGAGGTCGACGGAGGTCACGTCGGGTCGGAGACTGCCCTCGGCCTGGGCGCGGGCGACCATGCCGTTGATCGCGTCGGCGAACTCCGCCCCGGGGCGGTACGACGGATCGAGTTCGGCGACGCGACGCATGATGGCCGGCAGGAACGGCGACGCGGCGACCCACCCGGCGAGGCGGTCGAGGTAGAGCTCGATCGAGCGCCAGCCCGTCTCGGCGCCGAGGATCTCGGCGGCGTGGTCGGCCAACTCGGCGACGCCCGTGTCGTAGAGCTCCCGGATGAGCGCGTCGCGGTTCGCGAAGTGCCGGTAGACGGTGCCCGCGCCCACGCCGGCACGCGTGGCCAGTTCGTCGAGCGGCGCCTCGATGCCGCGCTCCGTGAAGAGCGCCCTCGCCTCGGCGAGGAGCCGTTCGTGGTTGCGTCGCGCGTCGCGACGCTGCGATGCGCTCTGGGTCACGGGATTCAACTGTACGCCGCGAATCCGATATGATTCGGAGGGTCGCCTCCGTTTCTGACGTTCGAGGCGAACGGCCTTCTTGGGGGAGAAGGATGCGGTGCGGCGGGCAGACGACCGGGATTCCGGTCGGGGGGAAATGCCCGCCGCGCCCGAACCGTCGACCCTCGAGGCCCGCGGCTAGGCTGAGGCCGTGAGCGAACACGAGGATGCGGTCGACGGCGTCGAGGCGAACACACGGCACATCGAGGCATCCGTCGTCACGGATTTCAGCGATCGCATGAGCTACGGCGGCTACCTCGACCTGCCCACCCTGCTCAGCGCGCAGCGGCCGATCTCCCGCCCCGAGCACCACGACGAACTGCTGTTCATCATCCAGCACCAGACCACCGAGCTCTGGCTCAAGCTCGTGCTGCACGAGCTCGAGACCGCGCGCGACCTGCTGCGGGCCGACGAGCTCGCGAGGGCGCTCAAGTGCGTCGCACGGGTGAAGCACATCCAGAAGACGCTCACCGAGCAGTGGTCCGTGCTCGCGACGCTGACCCCGGCCGAGTACGCGCAGTTCCGCGGCGTGCTCGGCAACGCGAGCGGGTTCCAGTCGTTCCAGTACCGCGCCGTCGAGTTCGTACTGGGCAACAAGAACGCGCGCATGCTGCAGGTCTTCGAATCCGACCCCGAAGCCAGCGCCGTCCTCACCGCGGCACTCGAGACGCCGAGTCTCTACGACGAGTTCCTCCGGTTGCTCTCCCGCGCCGGCTATCCGATCCCGCAGTCCGTGCTCGAACGCGACGTGACGCAGGCCTGGACGTTCGTGCCCGAGCTCGTGCCCGTGTTCGCCCAGATCTACGCGCACACCGACGAGCACTGGGCCGCGTACGAGACCTGCGAGGAGCTCGTCGACCTCGAGGACAACTTCCAGCTCTGGCGGTTCCGGCACCTCAAGACGGTCGAGCGCATCATCGGCAACAAGCGCGGCACCGGCGGCTCGAGCGGCGCGACCTTCCTGCAGCGGGCGCTCGAACTCACGTTCTTCCCCGAGCTCTACGCGGTGCGAACCGAGATCCCCGGGTGACCCATGACGCAGACCGATGACCCCCGCCCCGTCGACCTCGGCGCGACCGCGCAGCCCGCGCGCCGCTCGCTGAACGGCGACCACCCCGGCGACGTCGGCACGCGGCTGCCGCCCCTCGTCGACCACCACGTGCACCTCATGATCGTGGGCGTCGACGCGCTCGCCGACTCCTCGCTCGCGGGCATCGTCGACCTCGGCGCCCCGCTCGACCTCGTCGCCGCGCTGCGCTCGCGCAACGGATTCCCGCGGGCCGACTTCGCCGGCGCCTTCCTCACCGTTCCGGGCGGGTACCCGATCGGCCGGCCGTGGGCGCCCGAGGGCTGCGCACACGAGATCCGTCCGAGCGACCGCGACGAGCGGGGGTCCCTGCCCGGGCCGGCCGAGACGGCGGTCGCCGAGCAGCACGCGTTCGGGGCATCCGTCATCAAGGTGGCGCTGAACGCGGCCGCCGGCCCTGTGCTCGACGCGGCGACCCTCGACGAGATCGTGCGAGCGGCGCACGATCGCGGCCTTCCCGTGGTCGCCCACGTCGAGGGCGAGCGGATGACGCGCCGCGCCGTCGAGGCCGGGGTCGACGCCCTCGCCCACACGCCGTTCTCGGAGCGCGTCGACGACGAGCTCATCGCGCAGGCCGTCGCGCTCGGGCAGCGCTGGATCTCCACGCTCTTCGTCGCCGGCTACGGCGAGCGCACGCCCGAGTCGGCGTGCGCCATCGACAACCTCCGCCGCTTCCGCGCCGCGGGGGGGCGCGTGCTCTACGGCACCGACCTCGGCAACGGCGACCAGCCGCTCGGGGTGAACCCCGCCGAGCTCGCGCTGCTCGCGGAGGCGGGGCTCGCGGCATCCGACCTGCTCGAGGCGATCACCGACCCATGGCCGCGACCGGCGGGCGCCACCGGCATCGCGACCTTCGTGCCGGGTCCCCCGCCCGCCGACCTCGACGCCGTGCCGGGCTGGCTCGCCTCGGCCGTCGTCGTCCCCGCCGAAGAACTGGAGGCCCTGTGACCCTCGACCAGCACCTGGCGTTCGCCCGGCGCATGGACCGCTCCGACGGCCTCGCGCACCACCGGGCTCGCTTCGAGGGCGCCGAGACCGACCTCGTCTACTTCGACGGCAATTCGCTCGGCCGCCCGCCGAAGTCGGCGATCTCGCGCGTCGAGGAGTTCCTCCGCGAGAGCTGGGGCGGCCGCCTCATCCGAGGCTGGGACGAGTCCTGGCTCCGCCTGCCGAACGAGATCGGCGATCGCATCGGCCGCGCCGTCATCGAGGCGAAGGCAGGGCAGACGATCATCGGCGACTCGACGACGGTGCTGCTCTACAAGCTCGCCCGCGCGGCCGTCGACGCGCAGGTCGCCCGCGACCCCGCCCGCACCGAGATCGTGGTCGACACCGACAACTTCCCGACCGACCGCTACGTGCTCGACGGCATCGCGAAGGAGCGCGGACTGACCCTGCGCTGGATCGACGTCGACACCGCGGCCGGCGTCACCCCCGAGCAGCTCGCGGCGGCGGTCGGCCCGCAGACCGCGCTCGTGGTGGTCTCGCACGTGGCGTACCGGTCGGCGTACCTGGCCGACGCCCCGCTGCTCACGCGCATCGCGCACGACGCCGGCGCGCTCATCCTCTGGGACCTCTGCCACTCGGCGGGGTCCGTGCCCGTCGAGGCCGACCGCTGGGGCTTCGACCTGGCCGTCGGCTGCACGTACAAGTACCTCAACGGCGGACCCGGCTCCCCCGCGTTCGCGTACGTCCGCGAAGACCTGCAGGCCGTGCTCGAACAGCCGATCCAGGGCTGGTGGGGCACGACCGACATGTTCCTCATGGGGCCCGAGTACCATCCCGCGCCCGGCATGCAGCGCTTCGTCAGCGGCACCGCCCCGGTCGTCGGCATGCTCGCGATGCAGGAGACCCTCGGCATGATCGAGGATGCCGGCATGCCCGCCATCCGCGCGAAGTCGATCGCGCTCACCGAGTTCGCCATCTCGCTCGCGGCCGAGTGGCTCGCGCCGCTCGGCGTGACCCTCGCGTCGCCCGACGAGACCGACCGCCGCGGCGGGCACGTGACCTTCCTCCACCCCGAGATGCGCGAGGTCGTCGCCCGGCTCTGGCAGCAGGACGTCATTCCCGACTACCGCGACCCCGGCGGCATCCGCATCGGGCTCTCGCCGTTGTCGACGAGCTTCGAGGAGGTGCACCGGGGCATGGCCGCCACGCGCGACGTGCTCAAGCAGGTGCTGCTCGAACGCGCCGGGCTGGCCTGACGCCGACGGCGTACACCCGCCCGCACTCCGCGCCCGCTACCACCCGCGGAGCGCCCTGACAACCCCTCCACCGGGATCGGGCGATCCCCTGCGCCGCGACGTAGCATGGCCGCACCACCAGACGGGTGAGCGGCCACGACCGGCCGCATGCCCGTTCCCGAACGCCAGGAGGGCAGCATGACGGACACGGACCGCACGAGCTCGGATGCCACGGCGGCGGCACGCGAGGCAGCAGAGAAGGTCACGGATGCCGCGGCCCGCGCCACGGACGAGGTGCGAGGGGCCGCCGCGGACGCGGCGAAGCACGCCGACGATGCGGCGAAGCACGCCGGCGACGCCGTGAAGAACGCCGGCGACGCCGCCGGTGCCGCTGCGAGCGCCGTCTCCGGCGCCATCGACGACGCGAAGGCCACCGTCGACGACGTGGTCGGCGGCCTCAAGTCGGCCGCGGCCCAGGCGAAGGATGCCGGCGCGGAGGCGCTCGACGCCACCCAGGCGCAGGCGCAGCAGGCGTACGAGACCGGCCGCGGACTCGTCGACGACGGCGTCGGCTACGTGCAGGCGCGGTACCGGGAGAACCCTGGCCTCGTGATCGCCGTCGGCGCGGCGGCCGTGCTCGCCCTCACCTTCGTCGTCCGTTCGATCGGCCGCCGACGAGGCTGACGGCCGCACGATTCGAGCTCGGCGAAGGGGAACACGCCGCACGAGGAACGGAGCGCATCGGGACCCTCATCGGGTCCTGATGCGCTCCGTTCTCGTCGGGGCGTGCGACGTCGCTCAGTCGACCGACGAGAGCGAGCCGGTCGTGGGAGCCGCGGCATCCGTCTGCGCAGCGGCGCCCGTGCGCGCCCAGTCGACCGTCACCTTCGGCTTGGCGAAGAACAGCACCAGCACGGCACCGATCGCGAACCCGATGACGGGCAGCCACAGCGACTGCGACATGGCATCGGTGAACCCACCGAGGATCTGCGGCGGCAGCGCCTGGCCGGGCGTGCTCGACTGCTCGCCACCGGCCTCGGCGAACCCGGGGAGGTTCACCTCGAGCCGGGCGTTCATGAGCGCGGTGATGGCGGCGGCGCCGAAGACCGAGCCGAACTGGCGCGTCATGTTGTAGACGCCCGAGCCGGCACCCGCCTGCTGGGGCGGCAGGTTGCGCGTCGCGGTCGACGCGAGCGGCGCCCAGATGCCCGACAGGCCGAGGCCGAGGAACGCGGCCGGGATGAGCAGCACCCAGAGCTCGACGTCGGGCGTGATGAGCAGGGACATCGCGGCGAGCGCACCCGCGGTGATGGTGAAGCCGCCGAATGCGATCCACTTCGGGTCGACGCGGTCGGTCATCCGCCCGATGAAGGGCGCCATCACGCCCGAGACGACGGCCATCGGCACGAGCATGAGCGCGGCCTGCGTGGGCTCGAGGCCGCGGGCCACCTGGTAGTAGAACGCGAGCGGCAGCGGCATGGCGACGATGGCGAAGCCGACGAAGGTGATCGCGGCGTTCGACAGGGCGAAGTTGCGGTCCGTGAAGAGGTCGAGGGGCAGCAGCGGCTCCTTGCGGTTGAAGCGCTGCCAGACGACGAAGGCCACGAGCACCACGAGGCCCGTGATGATCAGGCCCCACACGGTGATCGGCCCGGTGATGGTGCCCCAGTCGTAGGTCGAGCCCTCCTGGATGCCGAAGATCACGAGGAACATGCCGACCGCGCTCAGCACCACGCCGAGCCAGTCGAAGGAGTGCTGGTGGGTCTCGAGCTTCGGCACGAGCCGCACCGCGAGGATGAACGCGACGACGCCGACGGGCACGTTGACGATGAAGATCCACTCCCAGCCGAGCGAGTCGACGAGCACGCCGCCGAGGATCGGGCCGACGAGCGTCGCGACGCCGGCGACGGCGCCCCAGAGGCCCATCGCCGCCCCGCGCTGCTGCGGCGGGAAGATGCGCGTGATGACCGCCATCGTCTGCGGCGTCATCAGTGCGGCGCCGAGCCCCTGCACGACGCGCGCGACGATCAGCATGGTGATGTCGTCGGAGAGTCCGCACCAGAGCGAGGAGAGCGTGAAGACCGCGAGGCCGACGAGGTAGACGTTCTTCGGGCCGAAGCGATCGCCGAGGCGACCGGTGATGAGCAGCGGTACGGCGTAGGCGAGCAGGTACGCGCTCGTCACCCAGAGCACCGCCGTGAGGTCGGTGTCGAGGTCGCGCATGATGGCGGGGTTGGCGATCGAGACGATGGTCGAGTCGACCAGGATCATGAAGAAGCCGATGACGAGCGCCCAGAGCGCCGGCCAGGGCTTGTACTCGGTCTGCAGCCTTCCGGGCTGGCGGTGTTCGGTTGGCATGTGTTCCTCCAGAACGGGGGACCGCTGGGCGGTCGGGTCGGGTGGACCGCGATGTGGTCGGGTCAGGTGCGCCGCGATGCGGTCGGGTCAGGTGGGCCGCTGCGCGGTCAGGTCGGCGGAGCGGCGCGCGGGGCGCCCGACGGCCACTCGAGCTCGCCCGAGCGGAGTTCGTCGATGGTCTGCGCGAGCCAGTCGGCCTCGGCGGCGAGCATCGCGCGGGTGTAGTAGACGTTCAGCACGACGCTCTTGGGCTTGCCCTTCGAGGCGATGCGCACCGTGGCGGCGTCGTGCCAGGCGATGCCGTCGCGGACGGCGTCGAGCCGGGCGCCGAGCAGCTCGACGACGCGCTCGACCGGCAGGTTGTGGGCTTCGCCGACGGCGAGCGGGAACTCGGGGAACTCGTTGACGTGCCGGGCGAGCATCTCCTCGAGGCTCTCGTCGAACGCGACACGGCCCGCCTCGGTCACGGTGTAGACCGTGCGCTCCGGCCGATTGCCCATGCGCTCGGTCGACGTCGGGGCGATCAGCCCGTCGCGTGCGAGCCGTTCGACCGCGCGGTAGAGCGACCCGGCGCTCACCTTGACGACGCGGTCCTCCTTGCGCGCCAGCATCAGCTGGTACATCTCGTACGGATGCATCGGGGCGTCGATCAGGATGGCGAGCGCCGAGAACGCGAGCGGGTTCAGCTGCGGCATCCGCTGCTCCAATCATGTTCCGGTGCGTTTATTCCAACCGGAATAATACATCCGGAATTCGGATGCCGCAACGCGCGGCCGAACGCGGCCGCCGACGTCGACGAGGGGGTGGCCGCGCGCCGCCGCCCGCCCCGGTAGAATCGAGGCATCCACACCCTCGACACCGGACGGAGAACCGCGGTGCCCACCATCGTCGTCGACGTGATGCCCAAGGCCGAACTGCTCGACCCCCAGGGGAAGGCCGTCGCCGGCGCCCTCTCCCGCACCGGACGCACGGGCTTCAGCTCCGTGCGCATCGGCAAGCGATTCGAACTCACCGTCGACGGTCCGGTCGACGACGAGCTGCGCGCGAGCGTGCAGCAGATCGCCGAGGAGATCCTCTCCAACTCGGTCATCGAAGACGTCGTCAACATCGACTTCGGCGACGAGGCCGCCGAGCCGACCGAGGACTGAGCCCATGCGCATCGGCGTCATCACCTTCCCCGGATCGCTCGACGACCGCGACGCGCAGCGCGCGGTTCGCCTCGCCGGCGCCGAGCCCGTCGCCCTCTGGCACGGCTCGCACGACCTCGAGGGCGTCGACGCGCTGATCCTGCCCGGCGGCTTCAGCTACGGCGACTACCTGCGCTGCGGCGCGATCGCCTCGCTCAGTCCGATCATGACCGAGGTCGTCGACGCCGCGAACGCCGGCCTGCCCGTGCTCGGCATCTGCAACGGCTTCCAGATGCTCACCGAGGCGCACCTGCTCGAGGGCGGCCTGATCCGCAACGACCACGGCTCGTTCATCTGCCGCGACCAGGTGCTCACGGTCGAGAACGCCGACACCGCCTGGACCGCAGGCTTTGAAGCCGGCCAGCAGATCACCATCCCGCTGAAGAACGGCGAGGGCGGATTCATCGCCGACGCCGACACGCTCGACCGGCTCGAGGGCGAGGGTCGCGTGGTGTTCCGCTACGTCGACGTGAACCCCAACGGCTCGATGCGCGACATCGCGGGCATCACGAACGCCCGCGGCAACGTCGTCGGCCTCATGCCGCACCCCGAGCACGCGGTCGAGCCCGGCTTCGGCCCCGACACCGCGGCCGCCATGCGGTCCGGCGTCGACGGACTCGGCTTCTTCACGAGCGTCATCCGCACGGCCCTCGTCGAGGCGTAGCCGCACCGGTCCGCAGCATCCGCTCAGTGCATGAGCGAATGCCGCGAATGAGCACGTTCGGGGGCACCCCGGGTACAGGCGATGCTCCCCCTCTGGGCGGATTCATCGACCGCTGAGGGCGCCGGCATAGCGACGTCGACTTGGCTGGGTCCGACTCGCGGGGACGCGCCCCGCCGCCGGCCTCGGAGGAGCTCATGACCGCCACGCACCCCAGCACCGAACCACTCGTCGACGCGACGAGCGGGCCACCCGCAGCGCCCGCGACCGGGCCGAAGACGCCGTGGTACCGCCGGCTCTGGGTGCTCATCACCGGCGGCGCGCTGCTCGTGCTGCTCTCGTTCACGGGCGGCTTCGCCGTCGGCTCGGCAAGCTCGATCCTGAACGGCTTGCTCGGCGTGCCCTCCGGCACCCAGGGCTCCTTCGAGGGCGGCGCCGGCCAGTTCCCCGGCGACGGCCAGCCCCCGCAGGGCGGTCCCGGCCAAGGCGGACCCGGCGTGCCGCAGGACCAGCAGTCCGGCACGGACGACGGCACGAACTCCTGAATCGAGCGGATGCCGCGCCGCGCCACGGCATCCGGCCGGCGGCGAGGATCAGGGAGTCGGCTCCCCTATCGGCTCCAACTCTGGAAGTCGTTCTGCGGGACGCTCGTCGCCGGCCCGGCGGCGGGACCCTCCCACAGGATCGAAGGGGCTGTCGTGCTCTCCACGGGCACGATGAGGAGTGCCGCGCTCACTGCACCATCATCGGACGCCGGCAACTCCCAGCCGACGAAGCGCAGGGCGGCGCTGTCGGGCGCCCAGCTGACGGCGGCGGGGAGCCAGTGTCGCGTTCCTTCGCCTCCGGTGGTCTGGACTGGGGCAAGCACCGTCTGTGATCCGAACGGTCCCAGCGGATCGCCGTCGCCGACGGTCACTTCGGTGTTCGCCGCCTCTGCAGCACCCTCGATCACCGGGGGCATCGTCGGGCTCACCGCCCGTATGGATCCGCTCAGCGCGTCGCTCCGAACTGTGCGTCGAGCGCCGTACCGCGGCGCCACACTTGGCGGGTGTTGAGCGTGTCGGTGATGTTCGTCGTCGGGTCGCCGTCGACGAGCAGCAGGTCGGCTCGCAGGCCTTTCTGGATGCGTCCGCGATCGGAGAGTCCGAAGCGGCGGGCAGGCGTTGCGGTGGCGGCGCGGAGGGCCTCCGCGGGGGTGAGTCCGGCTCGCACGAGCAGTTGCAGTTCGTGGTGCACGCTCGCGCCGTGCGCCATTCCTCCGAGAACGGGCAGCGGAAAGGAGACGTCCGTTCCGACGAGGATGTCGACTCCGGCTTGGTGGAGTGCTCTGACGGACGCGAACACGTCGTCGAGGTCACCTTGCGGGTATCTGTCGTAGCTGCTGTTCAGGGTCGCGATCCAGGCCTCGTCGAGCTTGGATCGCACGCGCGGGTCTGCGGCGAATTCGGTCGCGGTGATGCCCATCATCGAGGCGTTCAGAGTGAGGCAGGGAACGACGAACGCGGCGGAGGCCGCGATCCGATCGATGATCGCAGCGGTGTGGGGCCGGTCCATGAACAGGTGAACCAGCCCATCGATTCCCGCATTCACCGCCGTGAGCGTCGCATCGATGGTCAGGGTGTGCGCGACGGTCAGGAGGTGGAGTCGGTGCGCCTCGGCAACACCGGCCATCACGATGTCGTCGCTGAGGAGGGGGAGGCCCGGTGCGCCCTCGACGGTTCCGTCGTCGATCATGAACTTGATGTAGTCCGACCCCGCCTCGGCGAGTCGGGGAATGAACGCGACCGCCTCTTCGGGCGTGGTCGAGAACGGCATCACGACGTCTTTCCAGAAACTCGCACCTTCGGCGTCGTCGGCGTCTTCCCACGGGGCTTCGTCATCGCCGCCGTCGTGTTCGCCGCCCATGAGCTCGCTGGGATGCCCGCCCGGAGGTGTGATGCCGAATCCGGCGGAGCGCACGTCGGCCAGGCGGTCGTTGTCGGCGACGTGGCCACGCTTGCTCTTCGTGAACATGCCCTGCATCTCGAGTTCAGTGGTCACACCGAACGTCAAGGCGAGTTCAAGCGCCTCGACCGAGGTGTGCACGTGCGAATCGATCAGCCCCGGAAGCAGCGTCGCACCAGTTGCTTCGACGATCAGTGCATCCCGGGGAACCTCACCGCCGACGGCGGTGATGTCGGTTCCTTCGATCACGACAGTGGTGTCATCAAGCACCCTTTCGCCGTCGAAAATTCTGGCGTTGATGATTGCGGTCCTCGTCACGGTGGGTTCCTTCATCTCTCTCGGCAATACGTGGTGCGCCAAGCATACGCAAAACCGTAGTCGTTTCATAATTGGAGTCATACCGATTTAGGACTTGGTCCGCGATGTGGCTAACATTGATCCATGGCAGTTACCGGAGGCTTGCGCGAGCGCAAACGCGCACAAACGCGGGTGGCGCTCCGCACGGCGGCGACCCGACTCTTCCTCGAGCGTGGATTCGATCAGGTCACGGTTGCTGAGATCGCTGACGAGGCGGATGTCGCGCTGACGACGCTCTTCACCTACTACCCGGAAGGCAAAGTCGCTCTGATCTTCGACCGCGAAGAAGATCGAGAAGCCGAACTCGTCCGTGCGATCGAGCAGCGGCCCGCGGGAACCGACCCGCTGAGCGCCATCGAGGCGTTCATGATCAGTCGGCTGCCATTCACGTCCAACGACGGTAAACGTGATGAGATACTCGAGCTCATTTTCTCCACCCCGCAACTCCGCGCGCATGTCCGCCAGAAATGGACCGACTGCGAGGATGCGTTGACCGCAGAACTGAGCAGGCACGACGTTCTGGGTGCGCCGGCCGCGCGAGCGTTGGCACGCTTCATCCTGGAAAGCCCGGACATCGCGGCGCGAGAAGCCTCGCCCGACACCGCACTTCAGGTGATCTTCACGAACCTTCGTCGCGGATGGTCCGTCTCGACATGACGTACGCCGTCGTCTCTGTGCACTCGCCGAAGCCCGAGCACCGGGAAGCGGTGCTCGACTCGATGCAGCGGTACGGCCGAGTCGCCCGGGAACAGCCGGGGTTGGAATGGACCGGCGTCGTGGACGATGGGAGCGGCCGTCTTGTGGGCATCGCGCTCTGGGAGTCTGAAGACGCCGCGGCAGCCGCACGACCCGCACTGATGGCGGAGGTCGGCAACGACCCTTTCGCGACCTGGGATGAGCGCCCGATCGACGGGCTGCGCGGCGACGTTCGCTGACCAACCGGGAACACGACTCGATCCACACCTCTACTACCGAGTGGGACCGCCACCAGTCTCAGCCGTGTCGACGAAGGATCCGCTGAGGGACCGGTCTACGGAACATCGGGCGGTCGACTCTCTGGGCGGCCATGGCACCCTGGGGATCGGGTGCAGCCGCGCAGTGCCGGCGACGGGTTCGCTCACGATCATGTAATTCGGGTCAGCGCCGTTCCGGGCCATCCATCCATTGGGAGGGCGCAATTCGCGGGAGGCCGCTCGTCGGCTGTCAGACGGACGGGTCCCAGGCTGCGAGCTGATCGAAGATCCGCCGGTCGCCTTCGAACTCGAGCGACTCCAGCGGTATGCGGCCGTAGAAGAACAGGACCAGGTCACTGGCCGTGCCCCGGGCGGAGGCGTCGGGCGCCTGGTGACCCTCGCCGGCAGCGGGTGCGAGGTGGGTGACCTGTGCGCCGTCGAGGGACAGCCGGAGGCGCCAGGAGCGGCCCTCGGTGGCGTGGTACTCGACGACGGCGGGGTCGTGCGGCCAGGCGACCGTCGTCGCGCAGAGGGTGAACTGGCAGTCGTCGAAACCGTCGAGGGCGATCTTCTCCGGAATCGGCTGCGGTGGACCCCCGGCCAGCTGGACGTCGTAGGAGTGCACCGCGATCTCGTGGAGCTGGCGCCGCGCCCAGGCCCCGGAGGTCTGCGGCGAGGGCGAATCCGCCCACCATGTCCAGCAACGGCGATGCGGGCCCGCCTCGCGCAGCACGCCCTCCAGGTGCTCGACGGACTCGACCCACCAGGCCAGGAGCGCCTCGCGCTCCCGAGGCGCACCCGCGCCCCCTCCCCAGGCGGACTCCTCCGGCGGACCGTCCGCGGGCCCGGCGGCGACGATGGCGGCTGCCTTGCGGCGACCCACGCCAACGTGTTGCACGTGATCGAACAGCGTCCGCGTGGGGTGGGTCGGCATCTGAACGTCGAGACTCGGTGCCGCGGCGACCGCAGCACGGAAGGCGGCCGACCGTTCGTCGATCAGCCGCAACTGATCGGGGAACGCGAGAATCTCGTGCATCCCGCCGTTCTACCACGCCCGTCGGATGGCGCGCATGGCGCCATCGTGGTCAGCGACCGATCACGTCTGCTGGGCTCCCGGCATCCGGGCTCTCGATGCGCTGCACCGGGATCGCCGCGGTGAACGACTCGGCCCGCTCCTCGCCGTCGGCGGTGCCGGAGAAGAGCCCCGGCCGCTCGCGTTCCGGTTCCGCGTGGGTCGCCGCGGACGGCGTCGCCTCGGCGATCTCCTCGGCCGGGTCGCCGATGAGCACCCGTTGGCGCGGAAGCGCCGCGGCATCCGTCTCGCGCACCCACTCGACGAGCTGCTCGCGGACCACGCAGCGGAGGTCCCAGAGCGCGGCCGAGTCGTTCGCGCTCACGAGCACGCGCACCCGCACGAAGCCGCCCGTCGCCTCGGTGACCTGCAGCACGGACGTGCGCCCGTCCCACAGCTCCGTGCCCGCGAGGACGCGATCGAGCTCCTCGCGCATGGCGTCGGTCGAGACGCGCCAGTCGACGTCGAACTCGACCGACCCGATGAGCGCGCTGCCGTACTTCGTCCAGTTCTCGAACGGCGTCGTCGTGAAGTACGTGCAGGGCAGCACGACCGTGCGCTCGTCCCACGTGACCACGACGACGTAGGTGAGCGTGATCTCGCGGATGCGGCCCCATTCGCCGTCGACCACGACCACGTCGTCGACGCGGATCGCCTCGCTGAACGCGATCTGCACGCCGGCGAAGACATTGGCGAGCATGGTCTGCGCCGCGAGGCCGGCCACGATCGAGGCGATGCCCGCCGACGCGAGCACGCTCGCGCCCACCGCACGCACCTGGTCGAACGTGAGCAGGATCGACCCGATCGCCACGACGACGATCACGACCACCACGAGGCGTCGCACGATCTGCATCTGCGTGCGGACGCGCCTGGCGACCTGGTTGTCGGCGACATCGACGTCGTACCGCGAGACGCTGATGTCGGCCAGGAACAGGAAGACCTGGCACACGAGCCACGCGCCCAGCGCGATGACGAGGATGAGCGCGAGGTGCTCGAGCGCCGGCAGCCAGTCCTGCTCGGGGAACGCGATGCGCACGGCGATCCAGAGCCCGACGACGAGCAGCAGGCTCCGGAACGGCCATCGGGCGCGTTCGATGAGGATCGCCGCCCAGTCGCGACGGCGTGCGATCGCCCGCACGATGAGCGAGGCGACGGCCGAGACGGCGAGCACCGCCACGACGACGATCAGGATGGCGGCGAGGAATCGGATCCACGGGTGGGTGTCGAGCAGGGTCTGCATGAGTCTCCCTTCGGATTCGCCCCAGCCTAGGCAGGCACCTTCCGTGCCGGCTGGACGCGGCATCCGCCCTTCCGTCGACGATGGGGATGGCGGATGATGGGCTGCATCCGTTGATCGAAGGAGATCCGATGGCCCGCAGCCCGCGCCCCGACGCGACCATTCCCGACCAGTCCGTGTTCGACTTCCTGTTCGGCGACCTGGGCGAGGGCGACCTCGACACCGTCGCGATCGTCGACGGCTCGAGCGGCGCCGAGACGACCTATCGGCAGCTCGTCGGGCAGGTCTCGCTGCTGGCCGGAGCGCTCGCCGCGCGAGGCGTGGGCGTCGGCGACGTCGTCGCGGTGCTCTGCCCGAACGTGCCCGCATTCGCGACCGTGTTCCACGGCATCCTCCGGTCGGGCGCCACGGCGACGACCGTGAACTCGCTCTACACGCCCGGCGAGATCGCGAGCCAGCTGTCGGATGCGGGCGCCACCTGGTTCTTCACGGTGTCGCCGCTGCTGCCCGGGGCGAAGGCCGCGGCGGAGCAGGTCGGCATCGCCGACGACCACCTCGTCGTGCTCGACGGCGCCGAGGGGCATCCCTCGCTGCGGGACCTGCTCGGCGAGGGGCATCCGGCTCCCGACGTCTCGTTCGACCCGGCCGAGCACCTCGCCGTGCTGCCGTACTCCTCGGGCACGACGGGCCGGCCGAAGGGCGTCATGCTCACGCACCGCAACCTCGTCGCGAACGTCGCGCAGAACATCGCCGCGATCGGGCTCGAGCGCGAGGACCGCGTGCTCGCGGTGCTGCCGTTCTTCCACATCTACGGCATGACCGTACTGCTGAACTACGCGCTCAAGTGCAGCGCCAGCCTCGTGACCATGCCGAAGTTCGACCTCGCCGAGTTCCTCAGGGCCATCGGCGAGCACCGGGCCACCTGGCTGTTCATCGCTCCCCCGATCGCCGTCGCGCTCGCGAAGCATCCGCTCGTCGGCCAGGCCGACCTCTCGAGCGTCAAGGTGGTCTTCTCGGGGGCCGCGCCGCTCGACGGCGCCCTCGCCGAGGCCGTGGCCGAGCGCCTCGACTGCATCGTCTGCCAGGGGTACGGCATGACCGAGACGAGCCCCGTGACGCACGTCATCGCCGTCGACCGGCCCGACCTCGACCGCTCGAGCATCGGCAACCTGCTGCCCAACACCGAGGCGCGGGTCGTGGGGGTCGAGACCGGCACCGACGTCGACGTCCCGGCCGAGGGCGCGAGCGAGCCCGGCGAGCTGTGGATCCGCGGTCCGCAGGTCATGAAGGGCTACCTCGGCAACGCGGAGGCCACGGCCGCCATGCTCGACGCCGACGGATGGCTGCACACGGGCGACATCGCGACCGTCACGGCCGACGGCGTCTACCGCATCGTCGACCGGCTGAAGGAGCTCATCAAGTACAAGGGATACCAGGTCGCCCCTGCGGTGCTCGAGGCCGTGCTGCTCGGTCATCCGAAGATCGCGGATGCCGCGGTGATCGGCGTGCCCGACGCCGACGGCCAGGAGATCCCGAAGGCGTTCGTGGTCGTGCAGGGCGGTGCCGAGCTGGGCGCCGACGACGTCATGGCGTACGTCGCCGAGCACGTCGCCCCGCACGAGAAGGTGCGTGCCGTCGAGTTCATCGACGTCGTGCCCAAGTCGAGCGCGGGCAAGATCCTGCGCAAGGACCTGCGCGCACGGCAGGTGGCGACGCAGGGCGCGTGAGCCGATCGGCGGGGGTGCCGCGTCGATAGGATCGGCGCGCGCACACCTGCCGGCGCAGTATCGAGGGGGCCGATATGAGCGAGACCGCGCGACCGGGACCGCAGCTGAACGACCTCGCGCACATGCGCGACGCCGTGCTGTTCGACGGCCCGCAAGCGCCGCACAAGCTGAGCCGCTTCTGGATGCTGCTGATCCTCTCGTCGATCATCGCCGCCGCCGGCGTGGTCGCCGATTCGACCGCCACCGTCATCGGCGCGATGATCGTCGCGCCGCTCATGCTGCCCATCCAGGGCACGATGCTCGCAACGGTGCTCGGTGATCGGGATGCGCTCATCCGCTCGCTGCTGCTGCTCGTCGCGGGCGCGGCGACGGCCGTGGGCATCGGCTTCGCCGTGGGCCTCATGGTGGTGAACGAGGTGGTCGCCTCGAACAACTCGCAGGTCGCGAGCCGGGTCTCGCCGGGGCTCATCGACCTGCTCGCCGCGCTCGCGACGGGCGTGGTCGGCTCGATCGCGCTCGTGCGGCGCGACATCTCCGACACGCTGCCGGGCGTCGCGATCGCGATCTCGCTCGTGCCGCCGCTCTCGGTCGTGGGGCTGACCCTGCAGTCGGGGGCTCCCGACCAGTCACTGGGCGCCCTGCTCCTCTTCCTCACGAACGTGGCGGCGATCATCGGCACGGGCATCGTGGTCATGGCCGTGTACGGCGCGAGCCGGTTGGCGGCGCCCCCATCCGACGCGCGTCAGATCGCGCACAAGCGCCGGAACACGGCCATCGCACTGACGCTCATGGGCATCGTGGTCATCGTGCCCCTCACGATCACGAGCGTGCAGACCGCGGAGAACGTCACCCGCGAGGCGACCGTGCACGGCGTGGCCGACACGTGGGGGTCGGATGTCGGCTGGACCCTGACCACAGTGACGACCTCGAACGGCATCGTCGTCGCCAAGTTCGAGGGCGACGGCGGCGAACCCGACACCGCGGCCCTCGAGAGCGCCCTCCGCGACGCCGGCATCGACCCGAGCGACGTGCAGGTCGAGCTGATCCCGACGTACACGGTCAAGCTCGGCCCGGCGGCGGACTCGGGCAACGGCTAGGCCGGACCGCGAAGGGCCGGAAGGCGAAGGGCCGGGGCGCGAATCGTTCGCACCCCGACCCTCCGGTTGGTCGGCTGCGACTACGCGGCGGCGTCCTCGCTGCCGACGGCGGCGCGCAGGGCGGTGCCGAGCTCGGCGTCGACGTTCGTCCAGTACTGGAAGAACCGCTCCCGGATCGCGTCGATCGTGATGGCCTCGCCCTGGCCGGTCAGGGTCTCGAGCAGGCGCTGCTTCGCCTCGGCCGAGTACACGTCGCGGTAGAGCGTGCCCGGCTGGCCGAAGTCGCTGTCGTCGGCGCGCAACGTGTACGCCGAGCGCACGAGCTCGCCGTCGCTCTCCCAGCCGCCCTCGGCGGCGGCCTCAGCCGACGCGACCGGGCCGCCGAACGAGTTCGGCGCGTAGACGGGCGCCGACGGCGCGTTGAACCCGTGACGCTGGGCGCCGTCCTGCGAGTAGTTGTGCACGGGGGCCGCGTGCGGCGCGTTCACGGGGATCTGGTTGTAGTTCGTGCCGACGCGGTAGCGCTGCGCGTCGGGGTAGCTGAACACGCGGGCCATGAGCATCTTGTCGGGGCTGATCGCGATGCCCGGCACGGTGTTCGCCGGCGAGAACGCCGCCTGCTCGATCTCGGCGAAGAAGTTCTGCGGGTTGCGGTCGAGCGTCAGCGTGCCGACCGGGATCAGCGGGTAGTCGGCGTGCGGCCAGACCTTCGTGAGGTCGAACGGGTTGAACCGGTACGTCTTCGCGTCCTCGTACGGCATGACCTGCACGTGCAGGTCCCACTTGGGGTGGTTGCCGGCCTCGATCGCCTCGTGGAGGTCACGACGGTAGAAATCGGCGTCCGCGCCGGCGATCGCCTCGGCGGTCTCGGCGTCGAGGTGCAGGTCGCCCTGCTGCGAACGGAAGTGGTACTTGACCCAGAACTTCTCGCCTGCGGCGTTGATCCACTGGTAGGTGTGCGACCCGAAGCCGTGCATCTCGCGCCACGACTTCGGCAGGCCGCGGTCGCCCATCAGATAGGTGACCTGGTGCGCCGACTCGGGCGAGAGCGTCCAGAAGTCCCACTGCATGTCGGCGTCGCGCAGGCCCGAGCCCGGCAGTCGCTTCTGCGAGTGGATGAAGTCGGGGAACTTGATGGCGTCGCGGATGAAGAACACCGGGGTGTTGTTGCCGACGATGTCGTAGTTGCCCTCGGTCGTGTAGAACTTCACCGAGAAGCCGCGCACGTCGCGCCACGTGTCGGGCGAGCCCTGCTCACCGGCGACAGACGAGAAGCGCATCAGGGTCTCGGAGTCGGCGCCCGGCTGGAAGACCGCGGCCCGCGTGTACGCGGAGACATCCGCCGTCACCTCGAAGCGGCCGAACGCGCCGCCGCCCTTGGCGTGCACGATGCGCTCGGGGATGCGCTCGCGGTTGAACTGCGCGAGCTTCTCGACGAGGTAGCGGTCGTGGAGCACCGTGGCCCCGTCGGCGCCGACGGTGAGGGAGTGCGCGTCGCTCGCGACGGGCGTTCCGGTCTGGGTGGTCGTGTTCTCTGACATCTGTTCCTTCTCTGTAGGGTGACGGATGCCGCGACGGCGCGCCGAACGCACCCGCTGGCGGGTACGGCGAAGGGCGCCGAGACGGCGGAGGCACGGGCGTGCCCGGACTGAGGCGGCGCTGCTAGGCCGCGGCCTCCTGCTGGCAACTCGCGCAGAGGCCCCAGAAGGTGACCTCCGCGGTGTGCGCGACGAACCCGCTCACGTCGGAGGGGGCGAGGCACGGCGCCTGCCCCACGACGCAGTCGACGTCGGCCACCGCGCCGCACCGCGTGCACACGATGTGGTGGTGGTTGTCGCCGATGCGGCTCTCGTAGCGCGCCGCCGACCCCGCCGGCTCGATGCGGCGGAGGAGGCCGGCCGCGCTCAGGTCGCCGAGCACGTTGTACACGGTCTGCAGCGGGATGCCGGGATGCCCGACGCCCACACGCGCGTGAACCGCGTCGGCGTCGAGGTGCCCGTTGCCGGTGACCGCCTCGAGGACCGCGAGTCGCGGCGACGTCACGCGCAACCCCGCAGAGCGGAGGTGCTCGACGGCCGCGTCGCGGATCTCGTCGGTGGTCATGCCTCCAACGTAGCGCTTGTTTTGAGTCATTCAAAACAACTGAGGCCGCCTCGGGAGACGAGGACTCAGTACTGCAGCAGCGAGAAGGTCTCGTAGCGGTCGCCGAGCGCGGCACGTCCGCCGAGGTCGACGAGCTCGATCGCGACCGAGATGCCCGCGACCTGCCAGCCCGCGCGCTCGACGAGGCGGGCCGCCGCGGCGACCGTGCCGCCCGTGGCGAGCACGTCGTCGACGATCAGCACGCGCGTGCCCGGCGCCAGCTCGCCCTCGTGCACCTCGAGCGCGGCCGTGCCGTACTCGAGCGCGTACTCCTCGCGGAGCACCTTGCGCGGCAGCTTGCCCGCCTTGCGGATCGGCAGCAGGCCCGCCCCGCACAGCGCCGACGCGGCACCGGCGAGCAGGAACCCGCGCGCCTCGACGCCGGCCAGCACGTCGAACGTGCCGGCGAAGGGCGCCGTCAGCGCCTCGGAGAGCGCGTGGAACGCGGACGGATCGGCGAAGACCGGCGTGAGGTCGCGGAAGAGCACCCCCGGCTCGGGGAAGTCGGGAATCGTCGCGAGGTTCGATTCGACAAGGTCGCGCACATCCTGCTCGGTCACCGGTCAAGGGTACTCTCCGGAGTTCAATCGTTCGTCGGAGGCTCCGGCACAGGCCTGTTTGCGACCATGGAAGCACCCCGACCTCTGGAGCATCCGTGTCACCGAAACGTCTGTACCGAACCTTCGCCGTCCTCGAGGCGATCACCTGGACCCTGCTGATCGCGGGCATGGTGCTGAAGTACGGCTTCGGCATCGACATCGCCGTCACCATCGGCGGCGGGATCCACGGGTTCGTGTTCCTGTCGTACGCCGTGGTCGCCGTCGTCGTCGGCGTCAACCAGCGCTGGAACCTCGGACGCATCGCGTTCGCGCTGCTCACGGCGATCGTGCCCTACGCGACGATCCCGTTCGAGCTCTGGCTCGTGCGCCGCGGCCACCTCGAGGGCGGATGGCGCCGCGAGGCGGGCGACGACCCGGCCGACGGCTCGTTCCCGAACCGCGTGCTGCGCCTCGTGCTCGCGCGCCCGATCCTCTCGATCGCCGTCGGCGTGCTCGCGGTCGCCGCGGCGTTCACGGTGCTGCTCGTCATCGGCCCGCCGGTGCCGCCGCCGGCGTAGGCCCTCCCACGCCTGCCCGCGGCATCCGCTCGGTCCTGCAGGACCCGCGGCATCCGCTCTCGGTCCTGCAGGAGAATGGGCGGCATCCCCTCCGTCAGCGGGGATGGCGCCTGATCTCCTGCACCAGGCACGGGCAGAGCGGCGGCTAGCGCCCGACGCGGTTGACGAGCGCCGTCCAGACGAGCGCCGTCGTCGAGCACACGAGCAGCGCGACGAACACCCACGGCAGCGCGGTGAGCCCGATCACGGCGTAGAGCACGGCGCCGAGCAGCGCCCCGCCGCCGATGCCGGTGTTGAACGCGGTCGTGTAGAAGGATGCCGCCGCATCGCGGATGCGGGCCGACGCCGTGTGCAGCAGGCGGGTGTTGAGCATCGTCGGGAGCGCGCCGAACGCGGTGCCGAACAGCAGGAAGCTGCCGATGCCCACGACGGGCACGGCCGGGAAGGCCGCGAGGCCGGCGACGCCGAGGCCGGTGGCGACCAGCGCGACGACGAGTCCGACGGTCGGACGCCGCCCGAGCACCGCGCCCGCGAGCACGAGCCCGACGGCGCCGGCGATGCCGTAGGCGAGGAGCATCGGACTGATCGCGCTCGACGCGAGCCTCATGACATCCGTGATGTACGGCGCGATGTACGTGTAGAACGTGTACATGCCGATCATCGTCACCGCGGTGATGAGGCACACGACGAGCACCGGCACGAACGTGCGGTCGCTGCGCAGGCGCAGCGGCGCGGCATCCGCCTCACCGGCGTGGTGGCGCACCGACGGCAGGAACCGCCAGACGAGGGCGGCCCCGAGCAGGGTCAGCACGCCCATCGCGGCGAACGCGAAGCGCCAGCCCAACGCCTGTCCGAGCGCCGTGCCGAGCGGGACGCCGAGCACGAACGCGGCCGACCCGCCGGCGACGCTGATCGAGACGGCCCTCGCGAGCTGCTCCTTCGGCACGAGGTGCCCGGCGTACGCGCCGACGACCGACCAGAACACGCCGTGCGCGGCGCCGCCGAGCACGCGCGTGGCGAGCACGGTCGGGTAGTTCGGCGCGAGCGCCGTGAGCACGCAGCTGAGGGCGAGCACCGCCAGCGCGATGACGATGAGGCGACGGCGTGGCATCCGCTTCGTCAACGCCGCGAGCGGCACGGTCAGGACCACGACGGTGCCGGCGAACACCGTGACGAGCAGGCCCACGAGGGGCTCGCCCACGCCGAGCTCGCGGCTCATGTCGGGCAGCAGGCCGGTCGGGAGCATCTCGATCGTGACCGAGAGGAAGACGGCGGCGGCGAGCACGGTGAGCCCGAGCCACGGGAAGGGAGGCGCAGGATGCACCGTGGGAATGGAGGAAGTCATGTGAAGTGCCCGAACGAGCGTCGACCGTGCGGGCGCGAGCGGGGCTCCGCGAGTGCGCACCTTGCCACGGTGACTGCGCGCCGTTGTGCGCGCCCAGGGCCGACGGGATCCGACGACCGCAGCCAGTCTACCGAGCGGATGCTGCGCGCAGGCTGGCCGGCCCGTTGAGGTCGGACACCGGGAGGTCGTCGGCGAACCGGATCGCGGATCGCTTCAGCCCCTCGGCGACGAAGTCGACCCGGATCGGCTCGATCGACGGGAACTCGTCGGCGAGGCCGCGGAGCGACGCCTCGATCGCGATCGGGCCGGTGGTGGCGACGTTCGCAACCACCGTGGTTCCGGCGATCGCGCAGATCCGGGTCATCGGCAGTGCCGAGAGCCGCTGCGCGACCGCGTCGAGTTCCGAGATCCGCGGGGTGAGCCGGAGGTGCGCCTCCGTCGGGTAGCCGAGCAGGGCCGGGCTCACGAGCCCGCGGATGAAGATCTGCCCGCTCGAGCGTGCCCGCTCCATCCAGTTCGCGACCGTCGCCTTGGACACGCCCAGCCGTTCGGCCAGCGACTCGGCCGTGGCGCGACCGTCGAGCGCCATCGCCTCGAGCAGCGCCTCGGACGTCGGATCGAGCTCGGCGGCCGCGGTGAAGAGCCTCGCCATCTCGTCGGGCTCGTCGAGCGCGGCCTGCTGCTCGGGCGTCAGGACGTCGGGGCGCCAGCCCGAGCTCGTGCGGTGGTACCTCGTGATCGGGTCGAGCGCGTACGCCGTCACCCCGGGGAGGGCGCCGATCGCGTCGGCGAGGAACGCCCCGACCTCGTCACTGCGCAGGTAGACCTCGCCGATGCACGCGTTCGAGGATGCGAGCACCGAGAGCGACGGCACGTCGGCGCGCTCGGCGAGTGCCGCGGCCAGGTCGTGCAGGGCCCCGGGCACGGCCGACACGCGCAGCGAGTACGGGTCGAGCCCGAGGCTCGCGCGCGGGTTGGGGAGCGCCAGGACGCGCACCACGCCCTCGTCGATGAGGCGTCGGCCCCGGCGGGCGACGCTGCGCTCGGGTTCGCCGATCGCGGTGGCGATGCGGCGCCACGGCGCCCGTCCGTCCTGGACGAGCGCCGCGGCGACCCGGCGGTCGACGTCGTCGAGTGCGATGGTCATGCAGTGAGTCTCCCCCGAGCCCGCATCCGGATGCGAGTCAGCGGCCGGTTCCCACGTAGTGCAGGAGGCCGGCCATCGCGGCGCGGGCGCCCGTGACGACGGCGCTGCGCGCGTTCGGCCTGAAGAACGGCGAGTGGTTCGCGGCGGGCATCTCGCCGCTCGCGAGCTCGGCGAGCGGGAGGCATCCGAAGCCCCAGAACACGACGGGCACGCCGATCGCGTCGCCGAGCCAGCCGGCGTCCTCGGAGCCCATGCCCATCTTCTCGTTCAGGACCCGGCCCGCGCCGAACTCGGCCTCGAGCGCGGCCGACACGGCCAGCGTGTGCTCGGGGTCGTTGTACAGGCGAGGGAAGCTGTTGATCGGCTCGATCGTGGGCTCGGGTGCTCCGGATGCCGCCGCCTCGGCGGAGACGATGCGGCGGATCGCCGAGAGCACCTGCTCGCGGGTCGTCTCGTCGGGCGTGCGCACGTTGAGCGTGAACTCGGCCGACGCGGGGATGATGTTCTCCTTCAGGCCCGCGTGGAAGGTGCCGACCGTGACGACGGCCGGCGTGCGCGGCGAGAGCTCGCGCGAGACGATCGTCTGGAGTCGGAGCACCATCGAGGAGGCCTGCACGATGGGGTCGATCGACTGCTCGGGCGAGGAGCCGTGCGCCTGCCGCCCGTGCACCGTGACGCGCCACGAGTCGGCCAGCATGGCCATCGACCCCTCGGAGATGAACACGACGTCCTCGGGCAGCGGGCCGACGTGCTGGGCGAGCACGACGCTCGGCCTGGGCGCCTTCTCCCACAGGCCGTCGTCGATCATGGCCTTCGCGCCCGCGGCCGTCTCCTCGGCGGGCTGGAAGACGAAGACGACCGTGCCGGCCCAGCTGTCGCGGCGCTCGAGCAGCAGTTGCACCGCGCCGAGGGCGGCGGTGATGTGCGTGTCGTGCCCGCAGCCGTGCATGACCGGGGCCGTGTCGCCGTTCGGCAGCGTGCCGGTGTCGGTGCTCGCGTAGTCGAGGCCGGTCTGCTCGAGGATCGGCAGGCCGTCGGTGTCGGCGCGGAACGCGACCACCGGGCCCTCGCCGTTCTCGAGCACGGCGACCACGCCGGTCCCCCCGGAGACGAACGAGTCCACGCCGAGCTCCCGCAGCCGGGCCTGGATGAACGCGGCGGTGTTCGTCTCGTTCGAGGAGAGCTCGGGGTGCGCGTGCAGGTGCCGGTAGATCGCGATATGCGATGCGATGAACTCCTCGGAGAGCTCGGTCGGGTTCGCCGCCGCCGGGGCGTCGGCGAGTCCGGCGAGGGCGCCGGCGATCGTGTCGGTCATGGTTCCATCTTCCTGTCGGTGCGTGGTGCTGGAAAGCGGTGGTGCCGGGTTCCGTCTCAGGGGCGGATGCCGCGGGCGAGCGGATGCCGCCGGCGGGCGCTCAGTCGCTGATTCCGGCGTCGGCGTACGCCTCGGCCTCCTCATCGGCCGGGGCCTTCGACTTGGGCTTGATGAGGAACGCGAGGAGCTGGGGGATCATCGCGCCGAACACCGCCGGGAGGATGAAGGCCTGCACGGTCTCGATGAACTCGGCCGGGATGAGGCTCAGCAGCCAGGTGCCGAGCAGGCCGACGATCACGATGAGGGTGATCAGGTGCACGATCACCGCGCCGATGATGGCGGCGCCCGAGACGAACTCGGCGCGCTTCGTGCCGGCCTTGGCACCGAGTTTGTTCTGAGCGACGATGCTCGCCGGCAGCAGCTTGTTGCCGATGTTGCCGATCATGAAGGCCTGGTACATCGCCGACTTGCCGAGGATCGGGTAGTACATGATCGGCTCGATGATCGCCCCGACGCCGAGCAGCAGCGCGACGGCGCCGGCCGCCGTCCAGAACTCGCCGGCCGTGATGCCGAGGCCGGTGCCGAACGCGACGTAGACCGCGGCCGTCATGGTGATGAGGAGCCCGAGCCCGAGCGTGATGGGCCCCCAGATCGAGGTCGTGCGGTCGAAGTCCGCGATGCTTCCGGAACGAGGAGTCGAGATGCCGAGTGCCATGGGGATGCCTTCCGTGAGTCGAGTTCGATGCGGTCGGGTCACGCCGCGACGGCGGCGCCGACGAGGAGGGAGCCGAAGATGGCGATGCCGAGGCCCCACTCGCGCAGCCAGTGCACCCGCCACTTCATCGCGACCAGGAGGCAGACGCCGCCGATGACGGCGCTGGCCACGAGCACGATGCCGTTGACGGGCGACTTGCCGATCTCACTGAAGATGAGGAAGGCGAAGGCGAGCGGGAGCACGACGAGCGGTGCGATCGCCATGACCTTGGGGTTGACCTTGCGCAGCGCCTTGCCGGTCTGGTTGAACAGCGGCGTGATGATGAGTGCCGCCACCATCCACAGCACGCCGAGCACGCACATCGCGGCGAACGAGATGGCGAACACCTTCGCGGTGTAGTCGTCGCCGCCGAGGGACGCCCCCACCGTCGAGGCGCCGATTCCGGCTGCGGCGACGTCGTAGGGCGCCGAGCCGACGAGGCCGATGCGCGTGAGCACGGCCGGGGTGCCGAACAGCGGCAGCAGCGAGAGCGCGACGAGCGCGACGGCGAGCGACGGCCCGATCGCGGCGACGGCGCCGGTGCGCACCGCCTGCGTCACCTCGGCCTGGCTGAGTTCGGCCGCCGTGGCCGAGTGACGGATCGCGCGCAGGTAGATCACCGACTGGAGCACGATGACCGCGAAGACCGCGACCGCCAACGCCCAGAGGACGGGATGGAAGGCGATCGCCGTGAGTTCGCCGCCGGTTGACACTGCCGTCAGAGCCATGAGGCCTCCGCTTCGTTGAGTGGCCGTTGTTTCGGATGAAACGGGACGATACGGCCGAAAAGTACATATCGCAAGAGTTGCGTGGCCATTAGTCAAGACTTTGTGTGTTTCGGGGAGTGACGCCGAATGTGAATTGCGCGTGACGAATTCCCGTGTGACACTGACCTTCCCGAATGCCGCTTGGTTTTGGTCTTCGGCCTGGCATCCACCCGAAACGAAGGAGTTTCCATGTCGTTCCGCTCATCCCTGCGCTGGGGCGTCGGCGCAGCCGTGACGTTCGCAGCGGTCACCGCCGCGACCCTGACCGCCCTCCCCGCGTCCGCAGTACCGGCGGCCGACACCGCACCGGGCGGCTCGGACGACCGCGGCGTGTCCTGTTCGCGCACCCTGCCGGCCGGCACGTCGAACCTCGCCGTCGCATTCGACGGCGAGACGTTCCAGGTGCGCGTGCACGTGCCCGAGACGAAGGCGCACCGGAGCCTTCCGCTCGTGCTCGACCTGCACGGCTCGAACAACAACGGCGGCCTGCAGGCATCCGTCTCGGGACTCGACGCCGTCGCTGACGCCGAGGGCTTCATCGTCGTCGAACCCACCGGCGACCTCGCGTTCCCGGCCACCCTCCCCGGCGGCAACTGGGCATGGAACGTACCCGGAGTCCCGCTGACCTCCGGCGACGTCCCCGGCGCCGACGCTCGCGACGACCTCGTGTACCTGACCACGGTCGTCGACGCCGTCGACGCTGCCGGATGCGTCGACGACGCCCGCGTCTACGCGACCGGCTACTCGGGCGGCGGTCGCATGGCCTCCGCGCTGGCCTGCGCGGAGTCCGACGTCTTCGCCGCGATCGCCCCGGTCGACGGCCTGCGTGCGGGCCGAGCGGATGCCACGGACCTCGCCACGATCGAAGCCGGAACCTGCGACCCCGAGAACCCCGTACCGGTCATCGCGTTCCACGGCACCGCCGACCCCGTGAACCCCTACGACGGCAACGCCGACCCGCGGTGGGGCTACTCCGTCGACGTGGCGACCGCGGCGTGGGCAGACATCAACGGATGCCGCCGCGGCCCCGTCTCCACGACCGTCTCCGACGAGGTGACGAAGATCGCCTGGTCGAAGTGCGAGAACGGCGCCGACGTCGTGCTCTACCAGGTCGCCGGCGGCGGGCACACCTGGCCCGGGAGCCCGATCGACATGAACGCATTCGGCATGGGCTCGATGACCACCGACATCAGCGCGTCGCAGCTCATGTGGGACTTCTTCGAGCAGCACGCGCTCGCCGCCGAGCACCGTTCCTGACGCACATCCGAGTGCGCGGAGCGCACCTCGATCAACGGCCGCTGACACCGGGTCCACCCATGGTCGGCGGCCGTTCGGCGCGCGGCGCACATGCGACGCCGGCGCCCGTCGGCACGAGCCGCGACGGCACGTAGACTGGTCGGGTCAGGCATCCGCCCGCGGCATCCGCTCGCCGCCCATCTTGGAGCTCGCCACTCGTGACCATCGAAACCACCTCCACGACCGCTGCCACCACGCCGGTGCTCGACACCGTCGAGGTCGCCGCCGCCACTCCCGAGAAGGAGCAGCCGTACGCCGCCCTGGGCCTGAAGCCCGACGAGTACGAGCGCATCCGCAACATCCTCGGCCGCCGCCCCACGAGCGCGGAGCTCGCGATGTACTCGGTCATGTGGAGCGAGCACTGCTCCTACAAGTCGAGCAAGATCTACCTGAAGCAGTTCGGCAAGAAGGTCACGCCCGAGATGAAGCAGCACCTGATGGTGGGCATGGGCGAGAACGCCGGCGTGCTCGACATCGGCGAGGGCTGGGCCGTCACCTTCAAGATCGAGTCGCACAACCACCCGAGCTACATCGAGCCGTTCCAGGGCGCCGCGACCGGCGTCGGCGGCATCGTGCGCGACATCATCTCGATGGGCGCCCGCCCCGTCGCGGTCATGGACGCCCTGCGCTTCGGCGACATCAACCACCCCGACACGGCCCGCGTCGTGCACGGCGTGGTCTCGGGCATCAGCTTCTACGGCAACTGCCTCGGCCTGCCGAACATCGGCGGCGAGACCTGGTTCGACTCGGTCTACCAGGCCAACCCGCTCGTGAACGCGCTCGCCGTCGGCGTGCTCCGCCACGAAGACCTGCACCTGGCCAACGCCAAGGGCGCGGGCAACAAGGTCGTGCTGTTCGGCGCCCGCACGGGCGGCGACGGCATCGGCGGCGCCTCGATCCTCGCGTCCGACACGTTCGCCGAGGGCGGCCCCACCAAGCGCCCCGCGGTGCAGGTCGGCGACCCCTTCGCCGAGAAGGTGCTCATCGAGTGCTGCCTCGAGCTCTTCGCGGGCGACCTCGTCGAGGGCATCCAAGACCTGGGTGCGGCCGGCATCTCCTGCGCCACCTCTGAGCTCGCGTCCAACGGCGACGGCGGCATGGCGATCGTGCTCGACGACGTGCTGCTGCGCGACCCCACGCTCACGCCCGAAGAGATCCTGATGAGCGAGAGCCAGGAGCGCATGATGGCCATCGTGCGCCCCGAGAAGCTCGACGGCTTCCTCGAGGTCGTGAAGAAGTGGGATGTCGAGACCAGCGTGCTCGGCGAGGTCACCGACAGCGGCCGCCTCAGCATCATGTGGCACGGCCAGGAGATCGTGAACGTCGACCCGCGCACCGTCGCGATCGACGGCCCGGTCTACGAGCGCCCCGTCGCCTACCCCACCTGGATCGACGCCCTGCAGGCCGACACGGCTGCGAAGCTCGACCGCCCGGCCACGCCCGACGAGATCCGCGAGCAGTTCCTGAAGCTCGTGGGCTCGGCCAACCAGGCGGATGCCGCGTGGGTCACGAACCAGTACGACTCGTACGTGCTCGGCAACACCGCGCTCGGAGCGCCCGACGACGCGGGCATGATCCGCGTCGACGAGGAGTCGGGCCTCGGCGTCTCGGTCGCGACCGACGCCAACGGCCGCTACTCCTACCTCGACCCCCGCCAGGGCGCCAGGCTCGCGCTGGCCGAGGCGTTCCGCAACGTCGCCGTCACCGGCGCGAAGCCCATGGGCGTCAGCGACTGCCTGAACTTCGGCTCCCCCGAGAACCCCGAGGTCATGTGGCAGTTCTCCGAGACCGTCGAGGGCCTCTCCGACGCGTGCCTCGAGCTCGGCATCCCCGTCACCGGCGGCAACGTCAGCTTCTACAACCAGACCGGCGACGTGCCGATCCACCCGACGCCGGTCATCGCCGTGCTCGGCGTGATCGACGACGTCGCCCGCCGCATCCCGTCGGGATGGCAGGACGACGGCCACAACATCTACCTCCTCGGCGACACCGCGCTCGAGCTCGACGGCTCTGCGTGGGCCGGCACCGTGCACGGCCACCTGGGCGGTCGCCCGCCGGCCGTGTCGCTCGAGGGCGAGAAGGTGCTCGCCGAGCTGCTCGCCGCGGCGGCGCTCGAGGGCCTCATCGACTCCGCGCACGACCTCAGCGACGGCGGCCTCGCGATCGCCCTGGCCGAGGCGGTCAGCCGCTTCGGCGTCGGCGCCCGCGTGTTCCTCGGCGAGGTCACCGGCGACGCCGGCATCGACGTCGCGACCGCGCTCTTCTCGGAGTCCGCCGGCCGCGTCATCGTCACGGTCCCCCGCGAAGACGACGTCAAGTTCCGCGGGCTCTGCGACGGCCGCGGCTACCCGGTGCGCCGCATCGGCGTCACGGATGCCGCATCCGGCTCGCTCGAGGTGCAGGACGCCTTCACCGTCTCGATCGACGAGCTGCGCGGCGTCAACCGCGCACCGCTCGCCGACGCGTTCGGGCCCGTCGTCGGCTACTGAGCCGTGCTCGACCGGCGAGCGGTGACCCCGTCCGCCGGTCGAGCAGCGGCGCGTTCGACCGGCTCGACCGGCGGTATCGTGACCCCGTGACCGAGCCGCACGTCTATCCAGAGGCCTATGGCGCCGCACACGGCGGATTCAGCCTCGTGCCCGCCGCCTACGTCTTCCTCGTCGACGACCGCGGCCGGGTGCTGCTGCAGCGCCGGGCGAACACCGACTACTACGACGGCTGGTGGGCCGCCGGCGCGGCCGGGCACGTCGAGGCGGGCGAGTCCGTGCACGCGGCATCCGCTCGCGAGGTCCTCGAGGAGCTGGGGGTGGTGGTCGCCGCCGCCGACCTCGAGCCGCTGACCGCCATGCACCGCACGGCGCCCACCGGGCTGCCGGTCGACCAGCGCCTCGACGTGTTCTTCGCCTGCCGCCGCTGGAAGGGCGAACCCGCCCTGCAGGAGGACAAGGCGACCGACCTCGCCTGGTTCGACCTCGACGCGCTGCCCGAGCAGGTCGTGCACCACGAGCGCTTCGTGCTCGACGGCTGGCGCGACGGCACGCTCTCGCCCGTCTCGGCGTTCGGTTTCGCGGCGGATGCCGACGCCGCACCGACACCGCCCACGACGGCCGACGCGGCACGCGCCGAGGTGCCCGGCGCGGCGGCCCCGCACGAGGTGTCGTACGGGGCCGCGTCGGCACGCGACATCCGCGAGCTCATCGACTTCTGGGCCGGCGCCGGCGAGAACGACTCGCGGCCGACGGACACGCCCGAGGCCGTCGAACGGCTCCTGGCGCGCGACGCCCACGCGCTCATCGTCGCCCGCCTCGACGGACGCATCGTGGGCACCGTCATCGCAGGGTACGACGGCTGGCGCGCCCACCTGTACCGACTCGCCGTCGCGCCCGACCAGCGACGGCGCGGCATCGGCCGCGAGCTCATGCGACGGGCGGAGGCCAGGCTGGCCGCGTTCGGCGTCACGCGCTTCGACGCGATGGTGCTCGCACACAACGACCTCGGCCGCAGCCTCTGGTCGTCACTCGGCTACGCCGAGCAGCACGAGTGGCGACGATGGGTGCGCCCGGCCGCGACCTGACCGAACGCGACGTCACCGACACCGCACCTCCCGCCAGAGCTCGGCCCAGTCGTCGGCGTCGAGCCGGCCCGGCAGCGCATCGGCCGCCAGCCCGCGCTGGGCGAGCCACCGCCGCGCCGGCGCGGAGGGCAGCGGATGCCGCGTCCGCGCGAGCACCTGCGCGAGCCCGCGCCCGCGGCCCCGGAACACCTCCGCCACCCAGGCCTGGTACGCCCGCTGCTCGACGCTCGGCACGAGCGGCACCGGCCGCCGATGGATCGTGAACAGCCCGCCGTCGACCGACGGCACCGGACGGAACGCCCGCGCCGGAACGCGCCGGTCGAGGCGGAACTCGTACCACGGCATCGACTGGACCGTGAGCTGGCTGGTGCCGCCGACGCCGCACCTGCGACGAGCGGCCTCCCACTGCGTGAGCAGCACGGCGGAGCTCCACGTCGGTTCGGCGAGGAGCTTGCGGAGGATCGCGGTCGTCAGGTGGAACGGGACGTTGCCGACCACGACGTGCTGGTGCGACGGATGCCGCCACGACAGGATGTCGGCCCGCACGACCTGCACCGACCCGGCGAGGTCGCGGCGCAGCACGTCGGCCCGCCGCGGGTCGAGCTCGATCGCCGTGAGCGAGCGGCCGAGGCCGGCGAGTGGACGCGTGAGCGCCCCACCGCCGGCGCCGAGTTCGACGACCGGGCCGGGTTCGGACTCGACGAGCGCGAGGATGCGCCCGATCACCCGGCGATCGACGAGGAAGTTCTGGCCGAGTTCATGCCGGCCTCCGACGGGCGGGCCGGAGGGTCGACGGATGGGGTCGGACGATGAGGGTCTTGGGGTTCGTGGGGTGCGCACTGCTGCTCCGCTGCTGAGGGAATCCTGCAGCCGGGCACGCCGAACGTGCACCGGCCATGGTCAGGGCCGAGGCGGAGAATCGCGGAAGAAGGGCCGGCGCTCCGCCTCAGGCGGTGCGGGGCCGAATGATCATCGCGGTGTGGTTGCACGTCACGGTCGTCGACGATACCGAACGGATCGCGCGGAGTCGAGTGCGCCGGTCATGGCCGGCGGCGTCGTCCGGGGGTGCGCACGGCCATGCGGCATCCGCGGCACGTAGGATCTCCCACATGGAACTGCTCTCGACCGGCATCGCGATCGCCGCGGGCGCCTTCGCGCTCGCGCTGGTCGTCGGCATGACCGTGCGCGCGGTGCGCGCCGAGCGCGGTCAGCGCCTGCGCGCGGCGTTCAGCCCGCTCATGAGCTCGTTCGAGGTGCACCAGGAGCTGCACACGGGGCAGAAGGGCCTGCAGGAGACCGTCATCCAGACGATCCAGGAGCAGTCGACGCATCCGTCGCGCACCGATCGCGACCCCGAGGGCCGCTGAACACATCCGCGTTTCGGCGGTGCGGCCGCCCGCATGACCCCGCGTGACGATCTGGTCGCCCCGTGACACCACCGGATGACTCGTGCCGCCCGCCTCGGTAGCGTGCGCGCATGACACTCATCGAATCCCCCGCCGTGCCCGAGACCTCCGCCGCCGAACGCGCCGAACGGCTCGCCGCAGCCGGCGCCGCGTGGCAGGAACGCATCGCCGCCGACGCCTCGAACGCGCACCTCACCTACCGGGTCTCCGGCACCGGATCCGGCGCCGTGGCGAGCGAGATCACCGCGGGCCGGCACCGTTTCCTCGTCGACGAACCGGCCGCACTCGCCGGCGACGACCTCGCCGCGAGTCCCGTCGAGTTCGCACTCGGTGCGCTCATCTCCTGCCAGATCGTGGTCTACCGGCTCTACGCGAACGCGCTCGGCATCGTCGTCGACGACATCGCGATCGACGCCGAGGGCGACCTCGACGCTCGCAAGCTCTTCGGCATCGACGAGACGGTGCGCGCGGGCTTCAACGCGGTGCGCCTCACCGTGAAGCTCACCGGGCCTGAGAGCGCCGAGCGGTACGACGAGCTGCGACAGGTCGTCGACGCGCACTGCCCCGTGCTCGACCTCTTCGCGAATCCGGTGCCCACCACGGTCGCGCTCGGCTGAGCCTCGGCGGGTGCCCGCGGGCGCTCCCGCGCACTGCGGGGCCCGGCAGGCTCAGCCCTGCTGCGGCTCGAGCGCGCGCGTCACGAGCGAGGCGCCGACGAGCACCGCGCCGAGCACGAGCGAGAGCTCGGCGACGGCGCCGAGGAACGGGACGCCCGACGGTCCGTAGGCGAGGACGGGCATGGCCGAGACGACGAAGCCGATCAGGGCGATGAGCAGCTGCACCGCGAGCCAGACGCCGAGCAGGATGAGGCCCGACCAGAACATCGTGCGGGCGGACAGGCGCGGGGGCAGGGTCGAGGTCTTGAGGCTCACCGGGGAAGCCTACCGGCGCGCCGCCGGTCGACTCGACGATGGCAACCTCGACGGATGCCTTGTAGGTTCAGCGCGAGACGTCGCTATGGCGCCGCATCCACGGCATCCGGGCGGAGCGGATGGAATTCCACGGTGGATGGCAGGTTCACCACAAGGCCAGCATCGGTGAGTGGCCGGGTCCCCGCCCTGTAAGAGGAACGCCTGGCGCTTACCGCGAAACGAGGCTGGCTTGCCACCGGCGGTGTTCGCGTGTGAAGAGCACGGCGAATATCGTCCAAATGCCGATGTCGTCCACGAATCCCAAAGGGCCGAGCACGAGTTCGGGGATCAGATCGATCGGCGCGACCGTGTAGATCACCGCGGCGATCGCACCGACCCATGTCGACAGCGCGACGCGGTGCTCGCGATCCTTGATCGCCTTGAGGAACCTCCACATGCTTCCAGTGTGCGGCACAACGGCGGCGGCTGCGGCAAGTGAGTCCAACTCTTCGCTGCGCGTGCAGAACGGGATCCGCGTGCGGGCGGCGGCCGGAGATCGGTTGGCTCCTCCAGTTCCAGATGATGATCGATTGAATCAGCGAAGCCCAGCGATGCCGCACGGACCAGTGGTACCATATCTGGTACGACTTTGGAGGAAAGATGGCTATCACGACAAGCGAAGCGCGGCGCGATCTCTTCGGCCTGATCGAGCGCGTGAACCTCGACCAAACCGAAGTCGAGATCACGTCGAAGCGAGGCTCGGCGGTGCTCATGTCCAAGGATGAGTACGACGCCCTCATCGAGACGAGTTACCTCCTGCGCTCCCCTGAGAACGCGCGGCGGCTCCTCAGCGCCATGGAGCAGGCCCGAGCAGGCGACGTCGTCGAGCACCATCTCCTCGAACCTTGAGCGACCGGAAGCTGGCCTGGACTGCCGAGGGCTGGGAGGACTATCTCTACTGGCAGACCCAGGATCGTCGAACGCTCAAGCGAATCAACACGATCATCGCCGACACCCTCCGAGACGACCCCTTCGAGGGCATCGGAAAACCGGAGCCCCTCAAGCACGCCCTTGCCGGAGCGTGGTCACGGCGAATCGACGAGGCCAACCGTCTCGTCTACATAGCCGATGAACGGTTTGTCACGATCCTCCAAGCCCGCTATCACTATTGACCGCGCTGTCCCGATCGGAATCGCCAAGGCGAACAACTTCTTCCGAAACTCTGAGGTCGCGAAATGACCACGAGGGTGGACACGAGAAATCTCGTTGGGCGTGAATGCTCGTCCCTTGAACGAGTGCGCTTCGCATTTGCTGACGAACCGATTGAGGATGTCGGTCCGATCATCATCGGTTGGTCCGACGGAACATTTCTGACCATCGATGTGGGCGCCGACTGGACACTCCGCTTGAAGCAAGCTGATTGGCAAGACCCGTATGAGTCGCTCTCCGACGGCGAACGAGCGCGAATACGCCACGAAAACGGTGTCTTCGTCCGTGAGGCCGTGGCGGCTTCGGATCCAATCAACCTGGTCGTCGGGTCTGAACTGACAGCCCTTCGTCGGATAGGAGATGAGGTCGACCAAATAATCGGTGTCGGTCTTTCCTTTGGCTCGTTGGGAATCCGGGCCGAAGCATACGGAGGCGAGCTCGTGGTGACGGCGACGACTACTGCGACGGAGTCCGTACCGCTTGATCCGGACGGGAGGAGGGGCTGATCGCGTTCAGGCTCCTGAACCGTTTCCGGTCGGTCAACACGGCGCTCAAGTCCCGCAAGTGGATCGCTCAACGCATCGGTTTGCGCTGCTCAGGCGTAGCTCTGCGGGCCTACCTCGCGTGAAAGATGGCCAAGGAGCGAACTACGCGAGATCCGCGGAGCGGTGGCCTTGGGCGACTTCATGCGCGCGGATCTCCTCGAGCATTTGCACCAGCCGTGTCAGATCCGCTGGGGCGATCGCGAACATGTTGAGAAGACCACTCCCGAGCGGCTGAAGACTCATCACTCGGGAGTCGTGCAGCGTTATGTGGAGTGAGCGGCTGGAGAGAGCGCCGATACGAGCGCGGCTCGCTTGAACTTCCACAATCGCGGACCAGGGTACGAACGCGATCTTGAAGGGATCAGCTACCGGCCCTTCCCAGATTGAAAGGCCGTCGGCGTCGGCTATGAACGTCCCAGTCATCGGAAGACGACGCGTTTGGGAACCCTGGACCGGGAAGGTTCCGAGAATCAGACGGGCGTCGTCAAGCAGGTTCGCTCCAAAGACGCGCCCGCCTCCTGAGCCTTCCCGATCAGCGACCCTACGATCTCGGGTGGCGCCGATCAGCCGAGACCCACCGCCAACGGCGGCCAAGAGAACGCCGGCGACGCCGGCAGCCCCGATCAGCGTCGCAACGGCCTCCGTCCACGACGGTGCCTGCGGTGCTCGGACAAGTACGACCGCGCTTGAAACTAGGTAGGCGCTTACGGCGAGGATCACGCAGAGTTGGGCCGTCCAAGCCCACCAGAATGGGCGACTTCGCGGCGGAGAGAGAGTCGCACCAGGCACGACGCGATCATATAGGTGCTCGCAAGACAGGCTTCGAAGCGGTTCCGCCCGATAGCCGGTCCCTCAGCGTGCTGAATCTGGCTGCCGCCGACGCGGCCGCGTTGGAACTGACGCGAGCGCTGGTGGTCGGCGATCAGAACTCCCCGGACGGGTGTGCGAGCCGGTCCGCAACCAAGCATTCGGCAGCGAAGGCTGCGCTGGCGGCGACGAGACCAGTACGTGATTGCATGACCCCATAGTCGCGAGGGGACACTGCGCTCCAGAGAATCTGCCCGTATCAGTGTTGCGACTGGGCCATCACGCGGGCACCGTGACCACCACATTGCCCAGCTTCTGGGCCGAAGCGACGTAGCGGTACGCCTGATTGATGTCATCCATCGCGAACGTCTTATCGACGACCGGGCGCAGGTCGCCTGCCGCGAGCAAGTCGCGCACGATTCGAACGTGGGCGCGCGCGTCCGTGGGGATCGGCAACCGGACGCGGTTGTTGCCGAACCAGCGAGTGGAGAGGATCAACCGGAGGTTCTCGCTTCGATGGCCGAAGTCCGTCGTCAGGAACGGCGCGCCTGGCTTGAGGAGTGGCTTGCACAATGAGAATCGACACTTACCGACGGCGTCGATGACGGCATCGAAACACTCGTCGGTCTGAGTGAAGTCCGTAGCGGTGTAGTCGATGACCGAGTTCGCACCGAGCGACGAAACGAGGTCCACACCGCGAGAGTCGCACACCGCGGTTACGGCGGCGCCCCGGTGCCGAAGAAGCTGCACCGCCGCGGAACCGATCGCCCCGCTCGCTCCGTAGACGAGGATGCGGCTGGTGGCGCCGACGTCGAGTTTCTCGAGGATGCTCAACGCGTAGTGGGCGCCTTCGGTCGTGGGGGCGGCGTCCGCGGGGCTCATGCCGCGCGGGATCTTTGCCAATGCCCCAGATTCGGGGAGCGCGAGGAACTGGGCCTGGGTGCCACTGTCGAAGCCGAAGACGGCGTCGCCGACCGCGAACTCGGTGACCTTCGGCCCCACGGACACGACGTACCCTGCGAACTCGGTGCCCATGATCTTCTGGCGGGGTCGCGTCAATCCGGTGATCACCCGCGCGAAACGCGGTATTCCGGCGGCGGTCGCGTGATCCGTTCGATTGACCGTCGTGGCCTCGACACGCACGAGCACCTCGTCATGGCCGGGACGTGGCGAATCGAGGTCGCGGATCTCGAGATCGTGACCATAACGCGAGCACACGACAGCACGCACGAGTCCAACGTACTCAGTGACGGCAGGCGCTGCATCCATGGGCGACATTCAACGGCTGGGCTGTCAGCGCCTAGCAAACGGCCAGCCACCACCTCGGGCATCAGCGTGGCCCCACGCATGCGCTTCCTCCGCACAGAGCGGAATGCGCCGCGGACGGCTGCGCCGAAGAGTGCGCTTCGCGGCGGTGTGGCCGGGAAGCGCTTCGTAGCCATGGAGTCCCGCTGTTGAGGACGAACCGGCGCCCGACTCCTTGAGGGGGATCGTGGCCCTAATGCCGTAGATGAATTCCGTTCGCTCAGCGTGAAGTCAACTCGCCGGGGAACGCACGGCATGTCGACGAGGGCAAGCCCTATAAGCACGCGCCGCGCACGGTCAGCAATGCTCCACTACCCCACCCGCCGTCCGGATGCCGGTCCGCTTGCGCACGACCGAACGCTCGAGTTGCGCGGAGCGTGCGGTGGTGGTTCGATCACGCCGGTGCGGCTACGGTCTTCTCTGCTCGGCTCTCCCGGCGGGTGAGGATGATCGCGAAGATCACGGCGACGATGCCCACGAGGATTCCCACGATGCCGGACAAGCCCCCGGGGGCTGCGAAGGAGGAGAAGTCCCAGAGCGCGTGCAGTGCCATCACGAAGATCAACGTGCCGCTGACACGGCGGAGCAGGTACAGGACGGTGCCGATCAGGAACGTGATGAAGACCTGCGAGATGCCGGGCAGCCCGGTGCCGAAGAGCGTGTTCGGCAGGTGCAGGAGCCCGAAGAGCAGCGTGCTGAAGAACCACACCCCGAGCTCCCCGAACCGGCTCCGCAACGCGACGATCAGCTGCCCTCGGGTGACGAGCTCCTCGTTGAAGCCGACCAGGAGGCTGCCGACCACGAGGAACACCCACATCAGCGGGGTGACGCGGGAGGTATCGCCGAACAGGCCGATCACGGCGAGCAGGGCGAGGATGCCGGGGAAGACCCAGACCCAGGCAGGAAGTCGCTTCTTCGTCTCGAAGAGCGCGGGCCGCCACCATCCGTAGATCGAGACGATGACGATGATCACGACCGAGCCCGCGGCCAGCGGCGCGACGTACCACTTCCAGAGGGTGTCCTCGCTGTCGCCGATGTGGTTGTAGTCGATGCCGTTGAAGATCCAGACGCCGTAGAACACGGCGAGGTACAGCAGGTAGGCGAGGATGCCGAGCCAGACACGGGGCGCGATGCGAAGCGAGCGATCAGCGGTCATGGCCGAACAGTACCCGGGCAGAGTTTCCGTTTCGCCGTTTCTCGAGCGGCAAGTCGAATGGCGGCAACCCGGTCCGAAGCCGGTCGGGCAGCGGGGCGCGACTCGCGAGTCGCTCGTCGATTGAACTCGCCGGGCCCAGTGAACGAGGTGCCCGTTTACCCGGCCCGGTGAAAACGCCCGCGCGGGTGCGCTTACTGCAACGGCACGATCAGGTCTTCGATGGGACCAGACGGCTGCCGAGGATCCGTCGGCTCAATTTGAGCCAATTGGCCGAGCGCCCACGCCCTCCCTCGCGGAATCAGCCATCTTCACGCGACTCCTGAACGTCAGCGCGACCGGCCCACCAGCTCGAGCAGTGCCAGGCCGTAGGCCTCGGCGACATCGGGATGCTCGAACCGCATCCGCGCGCCGTCGAGTTCGGTCTCGACCTCGAAGGCGTCGTCGAGCCGTGTGAGCGAGCGGAACGTCGCGCGCAGCAACTCGCGCAGCTGGTCCTCCCGCGGCAGCCACACCGCGTCGGCGAGTTCGACGGAGTCGAGCGCCCATTCCGTCGTGCCGTTGAAGGCGAGGATCGTGCCGGTCGGGTGGCGGCGCGCCTCGATCGTCATCTCGCTCACGGTGAAGACATCGGCCTCCACCTCGGCCTCGACATCGGAGGGAAGATCGAGTTGGAAGCGGTCACCGGACTCGGGATGCCACACGAGTCCGGCTTCACGGAGGGCGAGCGCGAGCTCCCGGCTGATCATCCCCCCATGGTGCCGTGAATCCGGCGCCGCGACACGCCACGAGCCTCGCGCGCCGCGCGATGCCGGCTCACGGGTTCACGCCCGCTCGGGCGGATGGGCGAGCAGGTCGACGCGCTCGGCCAGGTACCGCTCGAACGGCGCGAGCGCGTCGGGCTGGGTCGGGCTCCAGCGCACGTGCACCTCGCCGTCGCGCACCACGAGCGGGCCGGATGCCGCGTCGCGGGCGAGCTCGCCCAGGTCGACCGGTTGCGTATCGAAGTTCACGGTCTCGCCCTCGGCGAAGCCGCCCTTCACGGCCGCGGCCCGGAGGGCGCGCTGCTCGGCGACCGCCTCGGCGGTAATGCTGCGGCGTGCCGCACGCTCGGCGCGCACGACCCGGCCGGTGCCGTGCAGGCCGCCGCCGTCGTCGATGAGGAGCACGCCGAGACGCCAGACGCTCGCGACGGGGGTCATGCGGGCGGCGCGGGGAATACCGAGCACGCGCCGCTCGGCCACGTACTCCGCGAGCGCCTCCTGACGAGCACCCGCCGCCGCGAGCTCGGCCGCCGCAGCAGCGACGAGGTGCCGCACGACCGCCGCGGCCGGTTCGTACGGGGCCTCGGCGGCCGTCTCCGACGGATCGGGCGCCGGCGCTGCGGCATCCGCTGCGCCCGCGGCATCCGCCCGGCTCGGATCGACGCCTCCGTCGGGGCCGGGATTCGGGGTCATCCCCCAATGCTCTCCCGAAGGCGGCCCCGACGGAAGCGGCTCAGGGGGCGACGCGCCGTCCGGGCGCGACGCCGACGCGGATGTGCTTGCCGCTCGCGGCCTCGACGAGCGCCTGGTCGAGCATCGCCAGCGCGTGCGTCGGGCCGACCATCTCGTCGAGCGGCAGGATCCGCCACGACCGCTCGAGGAACGCGGTCGCCATCTCGAGGTGGCGGGCCGTGTAGTTGTGCACGCCCGTGATCGTGAGCAGGCGCCGCACGATCGACTCCGGGTCGACCGTCAGCTCGGTGCCGCCCGAGACGCTGCCGACGAGCACGACGACGCCGCCGGTGGCCACGGTCGCGACGGCCGTGCGCACGCCCGCGGCGGACCCGGACGCCTCGATCGCGACGAGCACCTCGCGGGGCGCCTCGTCGTCGCCGGCGAGTCCGGCGAGCACGGCGTCGAGCCGGTCGGGTGCTCCGGCGCGGGCGCGCGGGTCGACGGTGTGCGCGCCCAGGCGTCGGGCGAACGCCCGGCGCGCGGCGTCGGGCTCGGACACGATCACGATCGCGCCGGCCTCGGCCGCGATGACGGCGGCGGACAGCCCGATCATGCCGCCGCCGGTGATGAGCACGACGGCGTCCTCGAGGTCGACACGAGCGGATGCCGCGTCGAGGGCCGCGACGGCCGTCGCGGTCGCGCACGAGGCCGGCGCCGCGACCGCGGCGGGCACGGCGTCGTCGATGCGGACGGTCGCGGTTCCGGCGCGGAGCTGGACGTGGGTCGCGAACCCGCCGGAGAGCTCCCACCCGCGGTGCACGCGCTCGTGGCCGTACTTGGCGAGCGCGCGGCACTTCTGCGTGAGGCCGCGTGCGCAGCGGTCGCACTCGCCGCAGCTGACGGTGACCGACCAGACGACTCGGTCGCCGAGTTCGAGCGGGCTACCGTCGGAACGCACGGCCCCGGGGCCGAGGGCGACGACGCGACCCACCTGCTCGTGCCCGAGCACGAGCGGGGTCGGCGCGGGACGATGCCCGAGCACGGTGTGCACGTCGGAGCCGCAGACGGTGGCGAGTTCGACCTCGACGAGGGCCTCGCCGTCGGCGAGGTGCACCCCGGGCACGGCGAGCGCCTCGAGGGGTCGTCCGGGCTCGTTCCAGACCATGGCGACGGGCGAGGGCCGAACGAGGACGTCGGTGTCGGTCAGCCTGGCGACGGTGTGCATCGACATGCGCGCCTACTCGGAGCCGTCGGTGCCGGAGTCGGCACGGTCGAGGCCGACGCTCGCGACGCGCGCGAGGCCGAGCAGCATCGGGAGCTGGCCGATGTGGTCGATGACCTCGTCAGCGCCGGCAGCTTCGAGCGCCTCGCGGTCGTGGGCGCCGGTGAGCACGCCGACCACGAGTCCGGCGCCCGCGTTCACGCCCGACTCGATGTCGCTCACGGTGTCGCCGACGACGACCATCGCCTCGACCGAGTCGGTCCGGGTGCGCAGCAGCGCGGTGAGGGCCATGTCGGGCGCGGGGCGGCCGCGACCGGCGTCGGCGGGCGAGAGCAGCACGTCGGCGACGTCGTGCCATCCGAGCGCGTCGATGATCGCGTCGCGCGTCACGGGGGCGAAGCCCGTCGTGAGGGCGACGGATGCGCCGGCGGCGCGCAGTTGCTCGATGACGGTGCGCGCGCCGGGGATCTCGGCCACGCCGACCACGCCGACCAGTTCGGCGTAGGCGCCCTCGAACTCGGCGTTCGCACGCTCGGCGGCAGCGACGTCGCCGTCGGCGAGGGCGGTGAAGACCTCGATCTTGGACTGGCCCATGGTGTCGCGCACGTACTGCAGGGCCTCGTCGAACTCGTCGCCGGTCGCGATGCCGCTGCGCTCGGCCGCGAGCGCGAACGCCCGCTCGACGAGCCCGTCGTCGGAGACGGTGGTGCCGGCCATGTCGAGCACGATGAGCTCGATGAGCACCTCGCCGTCCTCCTCGTCGTCGTCCTCGTCGAGGAAGTCCTCCTCGAGGTCGTCGTCGAGGTCCCACGCCTCGCCGCGCGCGGATTCGAGGTCCTCGTCCCGTCGCTCGATCACGTCGAGGGCGTCGAGCCCGTCGACGTCGGCGAGGACTCCGGATGCGGTGTTCGGGTGGTCGGTGCTCATGATGCGCCTCTCTGCAGGGTGGTCGTGGTGGTGGCATCGGTGATGGTGGAGAGCACATGCTCGGCGAGGCCGAGTCCGGTGGTCATGCCGATGCCGGTGGTCGCGGCGGCGAGGTGGACGCCCGGCTCGACCTCCTCGATGAGGAAGTCGTCGGGCCCGCTCGCGTAGACGCCCTGCCAGCGCTCGAGCACGCGCGGCTGCTCGATGCCGAAGAGGTCGCGCGCGACCTCGACGAGCGCCTCGAAGGCGATCTCGGACTGGAACGGCGCCACGGTCGCGCCCCGGTAGTGCGTGTCGCCCACGATGAGCGAGCCGTCGGGGAGCTGCGTGTACATCTGGTTGAGGTCGAGGGCGGCGAGCGCGGGGTACTCGGCATGGAGCCGGTCCCGGAGGGCGGATGCCGCGCCGGTGCCGGCGAACCCGCTGTAGCGCACGAGCGACCAGCCGGTGAGCAGCGGCGCCGCCAGCGGCATCCGCAGGTCGGGGGCCGCGACCCGCATCATGTCGAGACCGCAGCGCACGATGCCGCGCTGCTCCGCGAGTTCGGGGTAGATCTGGTCGAGGTCGTGGTTGGCCGCCACGACGATGGCGCCCGCGTCGATCGGGCCGCGACTCGTCTCGACGCGACCGGGTCGCACGCCGGTCGCGCTCGTGCGCAGGCGGAACTCGACGCCCGCGCGCGCCAGGTGCGCGGTGATCGCGCCGACGGCCTGCCGCGGGTCGGCCTGCAGGTCGCGCGGGAGGAACGCCCCGCCGACCGCGACACCGCGGGCCAGCGGCATCCGCGCCTCGGCCTCGTCGGCGTCGAGGAGCTCGACCTCGCCGGCGCGTCCGATCGCGAATTCCTCGAGCAGCGCGAGCTCGTCCTCGTGGCGGGCGGCGACGAGCGTGCCCGATTCGCGCAGCCACACGCCCGCGTCGCGGGCCAGCTCGATCCATCGCTCCCGGGCGACGTTCGCGAAGGCGCGGGCGAGGCCCGACTGCGGCGTGATGCAGAGGTGCCCGAAGTTGCGGATGGAGGCGCCGGACGCCTCGCTGCCCCGCTCGACGACGACGACGCTGAGGCCGCGGCGACGCGCGGCGAGGGCGGTGCCCAGGCCGACGATGCCGCCGCCGACGACCACCACGTCGAACGATCCGCGCCGTGCCCCGCTCATCGGAACACCCGCCGCATCCACACCGCGATGCCCTCGACGATGAGCACGGTCACGAGGATCATGAACACGATCGACGTGACGACCTGGTAGTTCGACCCCTGCCCGGCGTTCAGCAGGTAGTAGCCGATGCCGCCGCCGCCGACGATGCCGAGGATCGTCGCCGCGCGGATGTTGGTGTCGAGCAGGTAGAAGCTGTGGCCGATGAGCGCCCGCGTGCCCTGCGGCACGGTCGCGGACGCGTAGACCTGCGAGCGGCTCGCCCCGGTCGCCCGCACGGCGCGCTCGGGGCCGGCCGAGACCTCCTCGAGCGAGTCGGCGATGAGCTTGCCGAGCAGCCCGATGCCGCCGAACGCGAGGGCGAGCGTGCCTGCCTGGGCGCCGAGGCCGGTGATGACGATGAGCACGATCGCGAGGATCAGCTCGGGGATGCCGCGGACCACGAGCAGCAGCAGCCGGAACGAGCCCCGCACCGTGCCGTTCGGGGCCACGTTGCGAGCCGCGAGTGAGCCGACGACGACCGACACGATGACCGCGAGCAGGGTCGCGGCGAGCGCGATCATGACCGTCTCGCCCATCGCCGTGAACATGGTCTCGGCGTCGTAGTTGCCGAAGTTCGGCGGCCAGAATTGCACGGCGATCGCGGGGACCTTGGCCCAGAAGGTGACGAGGTCGCCCCACTGGATGTCGCACACGGCGACGCTCGCGACGATCACCGCGACGGCGATCCAGCCCCACGCGGTGTTGCGGATGCGGGTGGCGGTCCACGGGCGGCGGAGGGCGGCCTCGAGCTCGGCCGTCGACGAGGGTTCGATCGGCGAGGGGCGCTGCGCCGCGGCATCCGCTCGGCTCGAAGCATCGGACGGTGTACGGCGGGCCCGGGCGTTCGCGACGCCGCGGACGACCCGGTCGCCGAGTCCGCGCCCGGTGGGCGCGGTTCCGAGCATCGCCTTTCGGATCACGCTCGAGACGATCTCCATGACCACGCAGAGCACGAACATGACGACCGCGATGCCGAGGCCCTCGGAGTAGTTCAGCGACTTGAACGCGAACGACATCTCCATGCCGAGGCCGACGATGCCGACGTAGCCGAGCACGACCGAGCCGCGCAGGTTGATGTCGTTGCGGTGCAGCACCGTGGCCACCCACGACGGGAGCACCTGGGGCAGGATGCCGCTCGTGAACTCCTGCAGCTTGGAGCCGCCCGCGGCACGGATCGCGAGGCGCGGTCCCTCGTCGACCTGCTCGATGGCGTCGGCGAAGAGCTTGGAGATCATGCCGATCGAGTGGATCCCGATGGCGAGGATGCCGGGCAGCGCGCCGATCGTGAACATGAGCACGAACACCATCGCGAGCACGACGTCGGGGATGGCCCGGGTGAGCACGGTGATGAACCGGCCGAACGCCTGCCAGCCGCGACCCGGAGTCGTGTTGGAGGCGGCGAGGTACGCGACCGGCACGGAGATGACGGCGGCGAGGAGGGTTCCGCTGATGACGATGCCGAGCGTGAGCGCCGTGAGCTCCACGAGCTCGGCGGCCGGCGGGAACTCGATGCCGCCGACGCGTTCGAAGAAGCGCTCGGCGTTGCCCCAGCTCTCGAGGAGCGCGGGGATCGAGATGCCCGACTCGGCGATCGCGTACACGGCGACGCCGACGATCGCGAGCAGGGTCAGCGTGGCGGCGACGCGCTCCGGCGAGACGGCGCGCTTCGGCGCGCGCTCCAGCAGGGAGTCGGCGTCCGAGCGAGGCGGCGCATCCCCTCGGGGCTGCGGCTCGGCGAGCACGGCGGGCATCAGTGCACCGGTTCCGCGACGGATGCGGCATCCGCCAACTCGGTCTCGATGGCGGAGAGCTCCGAGGTGGAGGTGACGACCTTGCCGTAGATCTCCATGACCTCGGCCTTGGTCAGGCCCGAGGCGGGCGTGTCGAGCACGACCTCGCCGTGGCGGAGGCCGACGATGCGGTCGCCCCACGAGAGTGCGAGGTCGACCTGGTGCAGGCTGCAGACGACCGTGAGGCCGGCGTCGAGGGCGATCTCGCGGATGAGGGCCATGACCTGCGCGCTCGACTCGGGGTCGAGGGAGGCGACGGGCTCGTCGGCGAGCAGGATCTCGGGCTCCTGCATGAGCGCCCGCGCGATCGCGACGCGCTGCTGCTGCCCGCCCGAGAGCGTGTCGGCGCGCTGGTAGGCGCGGTCGAGCAGCCCGACGCGGTCGAGGTGCCCGAGGGCGGCGAGCTTCAGCCGCCTTGGGTAGGACCAGAGTCCGAGGCGGGGCCCGCGGAGTTCGGCGAGCGCGCCGGTCAGCACGTTCTCGAGCACCGTCAGCGACGGCACGAGCTCGAACTGCTGGAACACGAACCCCACGCGGCCGCGCAGGGCCCGGAGGCGCCGCCCGGCGAGGGACGGCACCTCCAGGCCGAGCACGCGCACGGAACCGGACGTGGGCGTCTCGAGGCCGTCGAGGTGCCGGAGCAGCGTCGACTTGCCGGAGCCCGAGCGACCGAGCAGCACGACGATCTCGCCGCGGTCGACCCTCAGGGCGGCATCCCCCAACGCCACCGTGTCGCCGAACCGCTTCGTGAGGCCCTCGACCTCGATGACGGATGTCTCGCTCATGTCTCTCTCCTGTGGATTCCGTGCGCCCGACCCGGCGGGATCCGCCGGGTCGGGCCGTTCAGGACGTCAGCCCCGGCCGGGCGTCAGCCCTGGCACTGCTCCGCGTTCGTCTTCTCGCAGATGTCGCGGATGGTGTCGTAGTAGGCGTCGTCGACGGGCGACGTCGCGTAGAACACGCTGCGGAATCCGTCGGAGTCGGCCGAGTCGATGCCCGAGGCGATGATGTCGTCGATGCTGACCTCGCCGAGGATGCCGGTGAGCTGCGTCTTCAGCTCCTCGGGGAGCGTGTCGGAGACGACGATCGGGGCACCGGGGACCATGGTCTCGGCGATGACCTTCACCTTGTCGCTCTTGGCGACCTCGCTGTCCTCGGCGAAGCCGGCGTCGCACTCGACGCCCTCGCCGACCTTGGTCACCGAGACGTCGTGCTTGCCCGCGAAGACCGGCGTGACGTCGGTCTCGGGGTCGATGCCCTCTTCGAGCAGGTTGTACGACGGGAACAGGTAGCCCGACGTCGAGGACGGGTCGACGAAGCAGACCTTCTTGCCCTCGAAGCCGGCGAGGTCGGTGATGTCGCTGCCCGTCGGCACGATCGCCTGCGAGTAGTAGCCGGGCTCCTGGCCCTCGGCCGTGATGATCGAGGAGACGGGCGTGATCGCGGCGCCGTTGTTCTTCGCCGTGACGTAGGTGAAGCCCGAGAACGAGGCGACGTCGATCTTGCCCGCGACGGCGGCCTCGATGAGCGCCGCGTAGTCGGTCGACTCGTGGTACTCGACGGTCTTGCCGGTCTCCTGGGCGATGTAGTCCATGAGCGGCTGGTAGTTGGTCTCGGTGTCGACCGAGTCGGGCACGACGCCGAACACGATGGTGTTCTCGTCGACCGCGAAGGTGCCTTCGGCGGCGCCGGACGTCGGCTCGTCGGAGTTGGCGCTCGCCGAGGAGCAGGCCGCGAGGCCGACGGTGAGGAGCGCGGCAGCGGCGATCGCGGCCATGCCCTTGGGGGTGAATCGCATCGGAAACCTTTCGTGGAGTGCGCCTGGTGCGACGCATGCTGTGTGTTCCGGTGGTTCACGTTAAGCAGGGGGCGCCAACACCGAGGGGCACGGTGGTAACCGGCAGGTGAACCGCTGACGGCGGACCTGCGCGCCTGTTCGGTCAGGTCCGCCGGCGGGGGCACGGGCGGGCCTCGTTCCGCCGGGTCCTCCCGCTCGCTTCCCTCGGACTTCACCCGTCGTTCACTCGCGGAGGCGAGACTTCCCCTCGTGCCGGAGACGAAGTTCCGCGACATCGCCGACCTCCTGGCGACCGAGTTCGGCGACCTCCCTCCCGGTACGAAGGTCGCCGGCGAGCACGAGATCGCCGAGCGGTTCGGCGTCGGCCGGGCGGCCGCTCGCGCGGCGCTCCAGGAGCTGGCGCGGCGGATGCTCGTGCGCCGGGTCAAGGGCGGCGGCACCTACACGGCGAAGCGCATCGACTACGTGATCTCCTCCGGGCGCGCACCCTCGTGGAGCCGCACCGTGCGGGAGGCCGGATCGGTGCCCCGGAGCGTGGTGCGCTCGTGCGAGGCGGTCGACATGCCGGCCGACGTCGCCGAGCGGCTGGGCCGGGCCACCGGCGAGCCCTGCTTCCGGCTCCGCCGGCGCTCGTTCACCGACGGGCTGCCCGCGTCGTGGGGCGACGAGTGGGTGCCGGTCGACGTGCTGCCGCAGCTTGCTACGGCGATCCGCCACGAGTCGTCGCTGCACGAGATCCTCCGCCAGATGGCCGGCGCCGAACCCGAGCGGGCCTCGTCCAGGGCGAGCATCGAGGTGGCCACCGACGAGGTCGCCGAGGAACTGGAGTGCACGCCGGGCGACCCGGTCTGGCTCGTCGAGAGCGTCAACCGGGATGCGATCTCGGGGCGCCTGCTGTGCTTCACGCAGCGCTGGATCCGCTCCGACGCAATGCGGGTGCGCTTCGAGCTCGTCGCGCCGGCCCCAGGCGACCGCCGATGACCACGACGACGCCGACGGCAGAGCCCGCCTCGCAGCAGCGGGCGGATGCCGCGGCGTGGCCGCTCGGGGCCCCTCCCGAGGACTTCACGCTCGGCCATGTCACGGCCGTGCTCCCCGACGCGGTGCTCGAGGACGCGCGGATCGTCGTGCGCTCGGGCCGCATCGCCGAGGTGTCGCGGCATCCGCCCGGGTTCCGGCCCGACGTCGACGGACGCGGCGCGTTCTGCGTGCCGGGCCTCGTCGACGTGCACAGCGACGCCCTCGCGCGCGAACTCCGGCCCCGGCCGGGGGCCTCCGTTCCCGTCGGGTTCGCGCTCGCCGCGCTCGAGGGGCGCCTGGACGCCGCCGGCATCACGACGGCGTTCCACGGGATCGCCTTCCAGGCGCGCAGCGCCGTCGGCCTGCCGATCGGATCCCCCGGCGCGGCGGAGCTCGTGGCCGACCTCGAGGCCCAGGCTCCGACACGCGCGCAGGCGCCGCGCATCCTGCACCGACTCGACGTTCGCTGCCCCTCCGGCATCGCCGCGTTCGAGGCCCGACTCGCGAGCCGCCCCGACGAGGTGCTGGTCGTCTCGCACGAGGACCACACGCCGGGGCAGGGGCAGTACGCCGATCCGGCGTCGATGCGGCGCTGGCTCGTCGAGGGCGAGCGGCTCGACGAGGCGCAGGCGTCGGCCCACGTCGAGTGGTGGCGCGACTCGCGCGACGAGCGGATCGGGCTCCGCGATCGCACGCTCGACCGGCTCGGCGAGCTCGCCCGTGCGGGCCGCATCCGCCTGTTCGGCCACGACCCCGAGACGCCCGCCGACGCCGACGGGCTCGCCGCGCGCGGGGCCGCGGTCGCGGAGTTCCCGACGACCCTCGCGGCGGCGGCGCGGGCGCGCGAGCTCGGGCTGCTCGTCGTCGCGGGGGCGCCGAACGTGGTGCGGGGCGGCTCGCACGCCGGCAACGTCTCGGCCGGCGAGCTCATCGCCGCCGGCCTCGTCGACGCGCTGGCCTCGGACTACCTGCCCTCGGCCCAGCTCGCGGCCGCCTTCCTGCTCGCGCGCGACGGCCGGTGCACGCTCCCCCGCGCGATCGGCCTCGTCACGAGCGGCCCGGCGAGGGCGGTCGGCCTTGCCGACCGGGGCGCGCTGCGGCCGGGGCTGCGCGCCGACCTGGTCCTCGTCGACACCACCGGGGCCTGGCCGCGCGTGCTCGCGAGCCTGCGGCGACCGGATGCCGCGGCCGGCAACGCGGATCGAGCGCCGGACGCCGACGCGGCTAGCCGCGCCTGATGCGCCCGGGGCCGAGCGCGGCGCCGAGCCCGATCACGATGATGCCCACGACGAGGTACCCGTAGCGGGCCGTGAGCACGCCGAGGAGGGCGAGCGCGGCCCCGACGACCACGACGATGCGCGACAGGAGCCGGCGCACCCGGGGACGCTTGAGGAACGGCGCCCGGGCCGGGTCGGACCCGCTCATCCGCCGATGGGGAATGCGCGCCCCGTCGCCCCCTCGGCGAAGGCCCAGAACCGCTCGCCGACCGCGGGCTTCGTGGTCACGCGCGCGGGCGTCTGCAGCCTCGGCTCGCCGCGCGTCAGGTATCGGGGGCCCCAGAACTGCCCGCCCGTGACATCCGGTGCGGTGAGCGCGTGCAGGCTCACCTCGGCGCCGCGGTGCTTGCCCTGCGCCCAGGCCCCCTGAAGCGCGTCGGCGAAGCGGTCGCCGCGACCGGGCTCGTTCACGCCCGGCACGGTGGGGGTTCGGCCCCTGATGGAGTAGCCGGGGTGCGCCACGACGCTCGAGACGGCGACGCCGGCCGCCCGCAGGCGCCGGTCGAGCTCGAACGCGAACGCCTGCGTCGCGATCTTCGACTGCGCGTACGCCCGCCACGAGTCGTACGAGCGCGTGAGCTGCAGGTCGTCGAGGCGGAACGTCGAGAGCCGGGTCGACAGCGACCCGAGCGAGACGATGCGGGCGCCGAGCGTGAGGTGCGGCAGCAGCCGGCCCAGCAGGGTGAAGTGCCCGAGCACGTTCGTGGCGAGCACGAGCTCGTCGCCGTCGACCGAGACCTCGCGCGACTTCGGCGTGTGCACCATGCCCGCATTCGCGACGATGCCGTCGAGCGGCGCCTCGGCGAGCAGGGTCTCGGCCCCGGCCAGCACCGAGCGCTGCGACGAGAGGTCGATGACGAGCGAGGCGACGGATGCCGCGGGCCGCACACTGCGGATCGCCGACGTCGCAGCATCGAGTCGCTCGGCGCTGCGCCCGACGAGCACGACGTGCGCGCCGGCGGCCGCGAGCCTCGCAGCGGTGAAGAACCCCAGCCCGGCGTTGGCGCCCGTGACGAGGAATCGATGACCCGCCTGCGGCGGCAGCGCGAGCGGGTACCAGCTCATGAGCCGGCGGGACCTGCCGTGTCCTTCGTGCCCGCGATCTCCTCGTGGTGCTGGATCACCTCGGCCACGACGAAGTTGAACCACTTCTCGGCGAACGCCGGGTCGAGGTGGGCGTCGATCGCGAGGTCGCGCAGGCGCGCGATCTGGCGCTTCTCCCGGTCGGGATCGGTGGGCGGCAGCCCGTGCGTCGCCTTCAGGCGGCCGACCTTCTGCGTGAACTTGAACCGTTCGGCGAGCAGGTGGATGAGGGCCGCGTCGATGTTGTCGATGCTCGATCGGATGCCGAGCAGCTCGGACATCGCGGCATCCCGTTCGTCGATGGGCCCATCAGTCATGCCTCGACCCTACCCGCGCTCGGACTCCCTGAAAGCCCTATCCGGCCGCCGGGCTCGCAGCTCGCTCGAGCACCGGCTTCGTCACGGCGAGGCCGATCCAGACGATGCCGACGCCGGCGGCGAGCACGGCGACGACCGTGAGCAGCGAGAGCGGGGCGATGATGAGCGAGATGCCCGTGAGCGGCAGCAGCACGACGGCCGCGATGACGGCCGAGCCGATCGTGGTGATGAGCAGCGGCGACATGACCGAGCGCCGGCGGGCGGCATCCATCGTCGTGATCGGCATGCCCAGCATGTCGAGGCTGCGGTAGAGGTCGGCGCGGTCGAGCGTGGCCGCGGCCTGGTTCACCCCGACCGAGCAGGCGACCATGAGGAACGAGCCCACGACGGTGATGACGATGCCGGTGCGGATGTCCTCGAGCAGCATCCGCGACGCGGCGTCGCCGCCCGTGCCGGCCGCGTCGAGGAGTCCGACGCCGACCCCCGCGAACACGGCCATGAAGCTCGTCATCGCGACGCCGCCGACCTGACGCCAGGCGACCTTGGGCGACTCGAGCACCGATCGTGCCGAGAGCAGGCGCGCCGGGGTCTTGGCGCGCCTGGCCTGCCCCGTCGCCACGAGGCGGAGCACCCACGGCCCCACGAGGTTCAGCACGGCGAGCGTGCCGCCGAAGGCGATCGCGAGCATCGCCATGAGTACGAGCGCGGCCTGCGCCACGCCGATCGCGCTCGTGATGGCGTACCCGAGTGCGACGACCGCGACGCCGACGACCACGCGCACCCAGTGCAGGCGCGGCGCGTCCTGCCGGGTGCGCACGCCGAGCGGCGAGATGACCACCTGGCGCAGGCCCAGCACGGCGCTGACCGCGGCGAGCGCGGCGATCGCGAACGGCGCGGCGACGAGCACGAACCAGGGCAGCACGACCTCGGCCGTGCCGAGCGCCTCGCCGCGGAAGTGGATGAGCCCGATCGCCGGGGCGAGCAGGAGCGAGCCGAGCACACCGGCCACGGCACCGGCGAAGGCGAGGGCGGATGCCTCGAGCACGGCCAGCGTGCGCACGGTCGACGGGGTGGCGCCGAGCAGCCGCAGGGTCGCGAGCCGGTCGTCGCGGCGGCGCGCGGAGAGCCGGGCTGCGGCCCCGCCCAGCGAGACCAGCGGGACCACGAGCAGCACGAGGGCGATGACCGCGAGGATCTGGTACAGCACCGCACTGTCGTCGGTCCACGTGAAGAACGTCTGCGCACCGCCGGCGACCGTGGCGAGCAGGGCGGTGACCACGCCGAACGCGACGACGGGCAGCACGGTGGCGGCGGCGCCGCCGGTGCCGGGCCGGGCGAGCAGCCAGGCGACGCGGGCGATCATGCCGCCACCTCGGCCTCGGGAGACTGGCGCCGCCGCTCGCCCACGATGCGGCCGTCGCGCATGTCGACGATGCGGGAGCAGCGGGCCGCGACCTCCGCGTCGTGCGTCACGACCACGAGCGTGCGCCCCTGTCCGGTGGTGGAGTCGAGCAGGGCCGTCATGACCTCTGCGCTCGTCTGCGAGTCGAGGGCGCCGGTCGGCTCGTCGGCGAAGACCACGATCGCGCCGGTGACCTGTGCGCGGGCGATCGCCACGCGCTGCGCCTGCCCGCCCGAGAGCTGGCCGATGCGGCGGTCCTCCATGCCGGCGAGGCCGAGCGCGGCGAGCCAGCCCCGCGCGTACCCCTCGGCGGCGGCCCGCGGCATCCCGTTCAGCATGAGGGCGAGCGCGACGTTCTCGATCGCCGTGAGCTCCGGGATGAGGAGTCCCTGCTGGAAGACGAACCCGAACGCCTCCCGGCGCAGCCGGGAACGTTCGCGCTCGCCGAGCCCGGTGACCATCACCGCCCCGGCGCCGGAACGGAAGCCGACCGTTCCGGTGTCGGGCGCGGTGATGCCGGCGAGGCAGTGCAGCAGCGTCGTCTTGCCGGACCCCGACGCGCCCATGATGGCGAGCGACTCGCCGGTGCGCACCGAGAGGTCGACCCCCGCCAGCGCGATGGTCGATCCGAAGGACTTGCTGAGGCCGGATGCCTCGATCACGTACGAACTCATGCTTCGAGCCTCGCCGTTCCGGCCGGCGCGCGCGTCGGGCTGGGGGATGATCGGCGCGGTCGTCGGGTCAGCCTCGGGATGTACGCGCGGATGCGGCGCGGCATCCGGTCTGGTCGGATGCCGCGCCGCGGTCGGTGCCCGTGGGGTTCGCGCTCCGCGCGGGTCAGGCCACGGGCTTCCAGAGCGACTGCGCGGTGATCCAGCTCGGATCGCCCACGCCCTGGTGCGTCTGCACGGCCTCGTAGACCACGCCGCCGGAGCTCACCCGATCGCCCTTGACGTAGGCGCCGCTCGGATTCCAGGCGGGCGCGGCGCCCGAGCCGGCGGCGGTCGTCACCGAGAACACGGCGCTGTACGCCGACACGTTGCCCGCCGCGTCGACGGCCGCGACGCGGTAGCGATACGCCGTCGAGGCCGTCAGGCCCTGGTCGAGGCGGCTCGTGCCGGCCACCTGCGCGACCTGCGCGAACGCGCCCGTCGCGGTCGCCCGCTCGACGCGGTAGGCCGTGACGCCGCGGTCGTCGGCCGATGCCGTCCACATGAGGTCGACGCTCGACGCGGTCGTCGCCATGCTGTGCACGCCCGTCGGCGCGGTCGGCGCCTGCGTGTCGGGCTGCGAGGCGGCGCCCGTGCTCGTGGAGAGCACCGAGCTCCAGGCCGAGACGTTGCCCGCGGCATCCACCGCGGCCACGCGGTAGCGGTACGCCGTCGAGGCGGCGAGCCCCGTGTCGAGGTGGCTCGTGCCGGTCACCTGGGCGACCTGCGCGAACGCGCCCGTCGCCGTGGCGCGCTCCACCCGGTACCCCGTGACGCCGCGGTCGTCGGTCGAGGCGGTCCAGCCCAGGCCGACGCTCGACGACGAGGTCGACGTGCTCGCGAGTGCCGTCGGCGCGGTCGGGGCCGACGTGTCGGCGGGGCCGCCCGAGCCCGAGATGTTCACGTCGACCACGTTGTAGAACGCGTTGGTCGTGTCCCAGACCTCCCAGACGGCGAGCACGACGTGGTAGCCCGTGTGGTCGCTCGGGATGGTGATGGTGTGCACGGGGTTCGTGTTCGCGGCCGTGTGGTCGTGCGCGACCACCTGGAGCAGCTCGAACGACGAGCGCTTCAGCGGCTCGTTCGGGTTCCAGCCGTTCTTCGTGATGTAGTACCGCCACTGGTCGGTGTTGTGCGGCGCGGTGTACGTCCACCCGAACCGGTGCGGGCCCGGCGCGATCTCGTTCTTCACCCACCTGGTCGCGGTCTGCGCATCGAGCTCGGAGAACTGGGCGATGCCCGCGGAGGCGATCCTGCCGTCGGCCGGCCCGGTCTCGGGGAATCCGCCCGGCGCCTCGAGGCTCTGCGGCTCGTATGCCACCGCGCCCAGTCCGGTGTTGCCCGGCATCACCTGCCGGGCGGTCAGGTCGGAGCCGGAGCCGCCGATCCATCCGTGCGCGAATGCGGGTGCGGCGACCCCGAGCATCGCCATCGCGGTCGCGGTCGCGAGCACGACGAGCACGGTCGGCCTCCGCCGCCGGGAAGTGGTTCGCATCTCTCATCCTCTCCGCGGCGCGTGCGCCGCCTCTGCGAGGCACGGCGCGGTCGCCCTGCCCGACACCGGCACGCTACGCACGGGCGGCTGCGGCGGCATCCGTAGTTCCCGCACCCGGCCTAGGCCGTTCCACGTACACGCGCGACCGCGGCGCGGCATCCGACCCCCACCGGATGCCGCGCCGCGGCCTGTGCACGCCCGTGACCGGGCCCGGGATCAGCGGGGTGTCGCCCGCCGGATCACGAGGTAGCCGCCGATGGCGCAGACCACGGCGAGGCCGAGCACGATCGAGAACCCGCCGACGACGCCGATCGCGCCGAACCAGGTCCAGACGTCGAGCCATGCACCCAGGGCCGTGACGATCGCGATCGCGCCGAGCACGAGCACGATGACCGACCCGACGAGCGTGAGCATGCCCTTCATGCGCCACCGCATGTAGATGGTCGTGACGCCCGCTCCCACGAAGAGCACGAACATCTGCAGGGCGAACGACGTGTAGAAGTCGACCAGCCAGCCGTTCTGCCCGTACCAGAGCGCATCGAACATTCCGGCGCCGATGCCCCAGCCGTTCGTGGCCTTCTCGATCTGCACGAGCGTCGCGATGGCGGCGGCCATCTCGACGGCGACGAACACGAACATCGCGCTCGTGCCGAGCCAGTAGTCGCGGCGGGTGGTGCCGAAGCCGAGCGCGAACGAGAACGTGAACGCGATCGCCTGCACGCCGACGGCGACGAGGTACCACTGCGGCGAGAGCACGGCCCAGCTGTAGCGGAAGCCCTCGAGCACGTCCTCCTGCGGCAGCCCGCCGACGCCCGAGATGATGAGCGCGATCAGCATCGTGACCGCCCAGGCGCCGCCGAGGATGATCCACGGGATGCCGAAGAAGATCGACGGGTTCACGCAGTGCAGGCGGACGATGCGCCAGATCTCGTTGAATCGCGATCGGCCCTCGGTGCGCACGATCGGAGTCGCGGTCACGGTGGTCATGCTGCCTTCTCCTGTTCGGTCGATCCGGTGAGGTCGGTGCCGGTGAGGTGGATGATGAGCTGCTGGAGCGAGACGGGTGCGAGTTCGAGCCCGAGCTCGGCCGCCCTGATGCGTTCGGCCTGGTCGAGCCGACCGTCGACGGTGACGGATGCCAGTCCGCCGATGCCCTCGCGGCCGATGACCGGCCGGTCGGCCGTGAACGCGTCGACCGCGGCGCGGGCCCCGGCGATGGTGGTCGCCGACCCGCGCACCTCCTCGGCGTCGCGGTCGAGGAGGATGCGGCCCTGGTCGATGAGGATCACGTGTTCGAGCAGGTTCGCGACCTCGTCGATCAGGTGGGTCGAGAGCACGATCGTGCGCGGATGCTCGGCGTAGTCCTCGAGCAGGCGGTCGTAGAAGATGTGCCGGGCGACGGCGTCGAGGCCGAGGTACGGCTCGTCGAAGAACGTCAGCGGGGCGCGGCTCGCGAGGCCGACGATGACGCCGACGGCCGAGAGCTGCCCGCGCGAGAGCTTCTTGATGCGGCGCTTGACCGGCAGCCGGAAGTCGGCGACGAGGCGCTCGGCGAACGCGGCATCCCAGTTCTCGAAGAACCAGGGCGCGGCCTTGAAGACGTGCGCCGGCGTGAAGTCCTCGGGGTAGCGCTGCGCCTCGGCGATGAAGCAGAGGCGGCGCAGCACGTCGGCGTGCTCGGCCGGCGCCCGGCCGAACACCTCGAGCTCGCCGGCGTTCGCGAAGAGCTGGCCGGTGAGCAGCTGCATGATGGTCGTCTTGCCGGCGCCGTTGCGGCCGAGGAGGCCGTAGATGCGGTTCTCCTCGAGCGCGAAGTCGACGCCGTCGATGGCGGTGAACGAGCCGTAGCGCTTGGTGAGGCCCTGCGCGCGCACGACGGTGGCGGTCATGATTCGATCCTTTCTGCGCGGATGAGTGCCGCGAGCTGGTCGATGTCGAGGCCGAGCTTCTCGGCTTCGACGATGAGCGGTCTGATGTACGTGTCGGCGAACTCGGCCCGCCGCCGATCGATGAGGCGCGATCTCGCGCCGATGGTGACGAACATGCCGATGCCCCTTCTTTTCTCGACGATGCCGTCGTCGACGAGCCGGTTCACGCCGCGGAGCGCGGTGGCCGGGTTGATGCGGTGGAAGGTCGCGAACTCGTTGATCGACGGGATCTGCGCCCCTTCGGGGAGCGTGCCCTCGATGATGTCGTTCTCGACCTGCTCGGTGATCTGGATGAAGATCGGTCGCGATTCGTCCATGCCGCCGCCCTGCTTGGTTCATTGGTTAGTTACTTCACCAACTAACCAACCACGTCGAACGGCGGCTGTCAACCCTCCCGCGCACATCCGCGCACCGTCTCCTCGACCCCGCTCTGTCGCCGTGCGCACCGCGGGGCCTAGGTTGGAGGTCATCAGCGCTCGGCGGCGCACGGGGTCCGAGAGGGGGTCCGCATGGCGGCGGTGGCGACGATCCTGGTGCTCATCATCGTGTGGAGCACCTTCTCCCGTCCGCTCGATCGGCGCGGGATCACGTCGGCGCTGTTCCTCGCGACGGCCGGTTTCGCCGTCAGCCTCGTCGTGCCCGGCACCCTCGACATCTCGATGGAGACCGTCGTCGCGGAGCGCGTGGCCGAGATCGCGCTCGCGCTGCTGCTGTTCAGCGACGCCACCCGACTGAACCTTCCGGCCCTGCGCCACCAGATGTCGTGGCCGGGCCGGCTCCTGCTGATCGGCCTTCCGCTGACGATGCTCGCCGGCATCGGCCTCGGCGTGCTCGTGTTCCCCGACATGGCCCTCGCGTCGGTGGTACTGCTGGCGACGATGCTCGCCTCAACGGATGCCGCCCTCGGGCAGAAGGTCGTCTCCGACGAGAAGGTCCCCGGGCGCGTCCGACAGGCCCTCGACGTCGAGAGCGGCCTCAACGACGGCCTGGCCGTGCCGTTCTTCCTCGTCGCGCTGTCGATCGCCAACGCCGAGCTCGAGACGGGCATCACCAGCGCGGTCGTGGCCAGCATGGCCGCGCAGATCGGCTGGGGCCTCGTCGGCGGGGCCGGTGCCGGGATCCTCGGCGGGCTGCTGTTCCGCATGGGCGATCGGCGCCAGTGGGTCGGTCGGGAGTGGCGCCAGATCCTGCCCCTGGCCGCGGCGCTGCTGTCGTTCGTGATCGCGGACGGCCTGGGTGGAAGCGGGTTCATCGCGGCGTTCGTGGGCGGGGTCGTGTTCGGGCGCCTCGCGGGTCCGGCGAGGTCGACCGTGAGCATCTTCGCCGAGCAGGCCGGCGAGGTGTTCGCGGCGATCACCTGGATCGGCTTCGGCGCCCTCGCCCTGACGCGCGCGATCCCCCACATCACCTGGCAGGTCGTGCTCTACGCCGCGCTCAGCCTCACGATCGTGCGAATGGTCCCCGTGGCGATCGCCCTCGCCGGGCGCGGAGCGCGGCTCCCGACCATCGCCTTCATGGGCTGGTTCGGGCCACGTGGGCTGGCCTCGCTCGTCTTCGTGCTGCTCGCGGTCGAAGAGGGCGTCCCCGAGGGCGAGGTCGTGCTGTCCACCGTCGTCGTGACCGTCGCGCTCAGCGTGCTGCTGCACGGCCTGACCTCCGTGCCGCTCGTCGCCGCCTACCACCGCTGGTACACGGCGCACGCGAGCGGTCACCCGGCCGCGGGCGAGGCACGGCCCACGACGCTGCCCCGGCGCCGACGCCAGTTCTCCGGCCAGTCGTGGCCGGGCACCGACGCCCCCGAGGCGGATTGACCGGGGCGGAGCGGGACGTCCGGCCGTAGGCTGAGGCGATGATCCGCCACACGGTCGCCTTCCGCCTGCGTCATCCCGCCGGTTCCGACGAGGAGCGCGCGTTCCTCGCCGCCAACGCCGCACTCGGGGGCATCCCGGGCGTCGAGCGCTTCGAACTGCTGCGGCAGGTGAGCCCCAAGAACGACTTCACGTTCTTCGTCTCGATGGAGTTCGCCGACCAGGCGGCCTACGACGCGTACAACGTGCACCCCGACCACGTCGCCTTCGTGCAGGGCCGCTGGGTGCCCGAGGTCGTCGACTTCCTCGAGATCGACGTGGTGCCGCTCGAGGGCTGAGCCGTGCCCGATCCCGGTGACGGCCTCAGCGGTACATCGAGACGCGCCGGGTCACGCGGGCCGGCATCATGCCGGCCGAACGCCAGTACGCCGCCGAGGCGTCGGACCATCGGCTGGGGCTCTCGGGAGCCTGGTCGAACTGGGCCCAGAAGGCCGAGACGTTGCGGTGTTCGGCATTGGCCGCGTCGTAGAGGTGCAGCTGCCCGTCGAGAACCGGGTGCGGGGGCGGATCGATCCATTGCGCGTCCATGATCGGACGGTACGCCGTCGACCTGTGCGCGTTCACAACCTCGGGCCGGGCGCACGATCACCCGCCCGAATGCCGCCCGCGAGGGCAGCCACGGACGACCCGGTTCACGCGCGATCGCGACGCCGCGGCATCCGGAGCCGTCCCTGCGCCAGCAGGATGCCGAGCAGCACGAGCAGGGCGCCGATGGGCTCGTGCCACGAGAAGCGCTCGCCGAGCAGGATGAACCCGAGGGCGACGCCGACGAGCGGCGTGACGTACGTGACCGTCGAGGTGGCCGTGGGGCCCCAGGCCCGCAGGACGTTGATGTTCCAGATGTAGGCGAGCCCCGTGCCGAGGATGCCGAGGGCGAGCAGCGACGCGACGACGGGCAGGTCGAGCTCCACCGGCTCGAGGGCGAGCCACGGCGTGAGCGCGAGCATCACGACCGCCGAGACGCCGATCGAGAGGAACGCGAAGGTCGCCGGGGCGATCGGCCGCTGGCTGAGGAACTTGCGCTGGTAGCCGAAGGTGAAGCCGTAGCAGAGGGTCGCGACGAGGCACGCGAGCTGCCCCGCGAGCGACCCGGTGAGCGCCGAGTACTGCCACGGCCCGATCACCACGATGACGCCGAGGATGCCGACGCCGACGCCGGCCCAGCGGCTGAGCCCCAGACGCTCGACCCGGAACACGAGCGTCGCCATGAGCGCCGTCATGATGGGCGTCGTGGCGTTGTAGATCGACGCGAGGCTCGACGACACGTACTGCTCGGCCCACGCGAAGCAGAGGTACGGGATCACGCACGTGGTGAGCGAGACCACGAGGAAGTGCACCCAGACGATGCCCTCGCGCGGCAGCAGCGGCCCGGGCGTGCCGTCGGCGGCCGGCACCCTCGGCCGCATGATCAGCACGATGACGCCCAGCGCCAGCGCCCCGAGCACCGTGCGCGACCAGGCGACCTGCCCGAACGACACCCCGCCGAGCGCGACCTTCATGAAGAGGAAGCTCGAGCCCCAGACGAGGCCCATCGCGATGAACTGCAGCAGGGTCGAGAGCCTGCTCCCCTGACGAGGGGCGGATGCCGCGGGCCCGGCGGCTGCGGAGGCGGGACGGGTTGCGGGGGTTGCCGGGGTGGCGCTCGAACTCACATCGCCGAGCGTACGCGGGCACCGGGCACGCCTGAAGCCGACGGCGACTCGATGTCCGGAATCCGCCGAAGGTCGGCAGGCGTGCGCGCATCTCACCGCTGCAAGCGCTTGCACTCACCGGGGGTCGCGGCCCTATGCTGGCGCGATGACCGCTCCCATCGTGATCTCCGGCGCCGCCTCGTGGAACCGCATCGTGCTGCTCGACCGGCTGCCCGAGCCCGTGCCGCACATGCAGTTCGCCCTGGCCGAGCACGAGACCATCGGGGGCACATCGGCGGGCAAGGCACTCGGACTCACGGGCCTCGGGCGCGCGGTGCGCCTGCACACCCTCATCGGCGCGGACCCCGACGGCGAGCGCGTGCGGCGACTGCTCGCGGCATCCGGAATCGACGTCGACGCACTGCCCGCCGACGCCACCGAGCGCCACCTCAACCTCATGACCGCCGCCGGCGAGCGCGTGTCGCTCTACCTCTCGACGCCGGGCGATCCGGGCACGCCCGCGTCGCCCGACCTGGTGCAGGCGATGGCGGATGCCCCGGCGATCGTGCTCGACCTCTCGGAACGTTCGCGGGCGCTGATCCCCACCGCGCGCGCAGCCGGGAGGCCGATCTGGACCGACATCCACGACCACGACGGCACCGCGGAGTTCCACCGACCCTTCATCGAGGCGGCCGACTGGATCTTCATGAACGCCGACCGCATCGGCGAGGATCCGATCCCCTTCATGGAGGCGTGCGTGCTCCGCGGGGCATCCGTCGTCGTGTGCACGCTCGGGGCCCGGGGCGCCGTCGCCGTCGATGCCGACCTGCGCCGGCACGACGTGGTCGCGGTGCCGGTCGAGGTCGTCGACACGAACGGCGCGGGCGACGCGTTCATGTCGGGCGTGCTCGACGCGCACCTCGCGGGGGCCGACCTCGACGCGGCGCTCGCGGCCGGCGCCAGGCACGCCGCGACCGTGCTCACGACGACGCACCTGCATCCGTCGCTCGACGCGCTGCTCGCGGTCGAGTAGGCGAGCTCTCCGCGGGGCGGCCTGCCGCCCGACGCTGGTCGCGCGCGACGAACCACGGGCGACGCGGACCGTCACCCGTGAGTCGTCACCATGTGCTCAGTCGTCGAGCACGAACGTCACCTCGAGGGTGACCGACCATGCGACGATCCTGCCGTCGACGGCTTCGACCTTCTGCTCCTTGACCCATGCGCCGCTCACGTTGCGCAGGGTCTCCGACGCGCGGGCGACGCCCCCGGCGACGGCGTCTTCGAAGCTCGTCTCCGAGCGGACCGTGATGGTTGTGACACGTGCAACGGAAGTCATCGAATTCCTCCTCGAACGATGCGGACGTGCGTACAGCCCCATCCTCCGCCCGGTCGCGCGCGAAATCGAGGGCTTGACGCAGCCGAGCAGCGAGGGCCCACACATCGAGGCATCCACCGACGCGGGGTCGATTCGACAGGTGAACTGCGCAGGCAGCCTGTCTATCTGCTATCGTCGAGGCATGCACGCCGACCCGCCCGACCTCGAAGCCACCGCGGCAGCCTTGCGCGTGACGATCGCGCGCCTCGTCCGCAGGGTGCGCAACGAGGGCGGCATGCAGGAGTTCACGCCCAGCCAGACCGCGGTCGTGCGCATGCTCAGCGAGCTCGACGCCGGGGCCACGATCGCCGAGCTCGCGAGGCTCGAGAACGTTCGCCCGCAGTCGATGAGCGCGACCGTGGCCGAGCTCCGCGACGCGGGCATCGTCGACCGCCGGCCCGACCCCGACGACGGTCGCGCGCAGCTGGTCTTCCTCACCGACGCGGCGCAGGCGGCGATTACGCGAGCCCGCGCCAACAAGACCGGCTGGCTCGTGAACGCCATGCGCGATCGGCTCACCTCCGACGAGCAGCGCACGCTCGCCGAGGCCGCCGAGCTGTTCGACCGCCTGCTCGCACCCTGATCCCCCGGCCGGTTCGACATGATCCGGCCCGCGAACCTCGAAGGAACCACCCGTGACCCTCAGCACCATCGACCCCACCGCCGCGCTCGTCGTCATCGACCTGCAGCACCTCATCGTCGCGCGCTATGCCGAGCACGGCTCGGCGGCCGCCGTGGCGAAGGCCGCCGAGCTCGCCGCCGCCTTCCGCGAGCGGGGGCTCCCGGTCGCGCTCGTCCGGGCCGTCGGCCAGGCCCCCGGCCGCACCGAGCAGAGCGTCGCGCGCGCCGCTGCCGCAGCCGCGGCATCCGCTTCCGGCGCCGCCTCGGGCACGGCCGCTGCCGCCACCGCCCTGCCGCCCGAGGCGATGGAGATCGTGTCCGAACTCGAGGGCCCCGGCATCCGCATCACGAAGCGCACCTGGGGCGCGTTCCACGAGACCGACCTGCACGAGCAACTGCAGGCGGCCGGCGTGACGCAGATCGTGCTCGCCGGCATCGCCACGACGAAGGGCGTCGAGTCGACCGCCCGCGCGGCCCACGAGCACGGCTACCACGTGACGTTCGCGACCGACGCCATGACCGACGACGACCTCGCCGCGCACGAGCACGGGATCGACGTGGTCTTCCCGGGCCTCGGCGAGACCGGGACGACCGCGGAGGTCATCGCCCTGCTCCCCGCGGCAGCCCGCGAAGACGTCCGCACTCGCGAGTGACCATGAGGGAGTGCGCGCCTAGGCTGGTTCCATGAGCACGAACTTCGATGTCATCGTCCTCGGCGCCGGCCCCGGCGGCTACGTCGCCGCCATCCGCGCCGCCCAGCTCGGCCTCACGGTCGCCGTGATCGAGGAGAAGTACTGGGGCGGTGTCTGCCTCAACGTCGGCTGCATCCCCTCCAAGGCCCTGCTCCGCAACGCCGAGCTCGCGCACATCTTCCACGACCAGGCGAAGACGTTCGGCATCACGGGCGACGCGCACTTCGACTTCGGCGCCGCATTCGACCGCAGCCGCCAGGTCTCCGACAAGCACGTCAAGGGCGTGCACTTCCTCATGAAGAAGAACGGCATCGTCGAGTTCGACGGACGCGGCACGTTCCGCGACGCGAACACGATCGACGTCGCGAAGGCCGACGGCACGACCGAGACGCTGACGTTCGCCAACGCGATCATCGCGACCGGCTCCCGCGTGCGCCTGCTGCCCGGCGTGCAGCTGTCGCAGAACGTCGTCACCTACGAGACGCAGATCCTCACACGCGACCTGCCCCGCTCGATCGCCATCGTCGGCGCCGGCGCCATCGGCATGGAGTTCGCGTACGTGTTGCGCAACTACGGCGTCGAGGTCACGGTCATCGAGTTCCTCGACCGGGCGCTGCCCAACGAAGACGTCGAGGTCTCCAAGGAGATCACCCGTCAGTACCGCAACATCGGCGTGCCGATCCTCACCTCCACGAAGGTGGAGTCGGTCGTCGACAACGGGACATCCGTCACCGTCTCGTACACGGCCGCCGACGGCCAGCCCGGTTCGCTCGAGGTCGACCGCGCCCTCATCTCGGTGGGCTTCGCACCCAACGTCGAGAACTTCGGGCTCGAGAACACGGGCGTCCTGCTCAGCCAGCGCGGCGCCATCGCGATCGACGAGCGCATGCGCACGAACGTGCCGCACATCTACGCCATCGGCGACGTCACCGCGAAGCTCATGCTCGCGCACGTGGCCGAGGCGCAGGGCGTCGTGGCGGCCGAGACCATCGGCGACGCCGAGACCATGGAACTCGGCGACTACCGCATGATGCCGCGCGCCACGTTCTGCTCGCCGCAGGTCGCGAGCTTCGGCCTCACCGAGCAGCAGGCGCGCGACGAGGGCTACGACGTCGTCGTCTCGAAGTTCCCGTTCAGCGCGAACGGCAAGGCCAACGGCCTCGGCGAGCCCGTCGGCTTCGTCAAGCTCGTCGCCGACGCGAAGTACCTCGAGCTCCTCGGCGGGCACATGGTCGGGCCCGACGTCTCGGAGCTGCTGCCCGAGCTCACGCTCGCCCAGAAGTGGGACCTCGGCGCACACGAGCTCGCCCGCAACGTGCACACGCACCCGACGCTCTCCGAGGCGCTGCAGGAGGCGTTCCACGGCCTCACGGGCCACATGATCAACATGTAGCGCGCCCCGCCGAGCGCGCGAAAACGGGGCGGATGCCGCGACCGGTCGGTCGTGACATCCGCCCCGCTTGTTCGTTCGGCGCGGTACGGGCAGGCATTCCCACCGCGCCGAAGCCTTGTTCCGATGGCGGGCGTTCGTCAGCCCGCCACCGGAACCCTGATCGGCCGGCGGCCCCCCGCCGCCGGCCCGGTTCTCAGTGCTGCGTCGCCTTCTCGGCTCCCACGCCGGTCAGCGAACGCACCTCCATCTCGGACTGCTTCTTCGCGTCCTCGACGGTCTTGTCGAAGATCGTCACGATCCAGCCGAGCAGGAACGCCAGCGGGATCGAGACGATGCCGGGGTTCGAGAGCGGGAAGAACGCGAAGTTGATGTCGGCCGTCTTCAGCATCGACGTCTCGGAGCCCGAGACGACCGGCGAGAAGATGATGAGCACGATCGCCGAGATGAGCCCGCCATACATGCTCCAGAGGGCGCCCTTCGTGGTGAAGCGCTTCCAGAAGAGCGAGTACACGATCGTCGGCAGGTTCGCGGATGCCGCGATCGCGAAGGCGAGCGCGACGAGGAACGCCACGTTCTGCCCGTTCGCCCCGATGCCGCCGACGATCGCCACGATGCCGATCACGACCACGGTGCGACGTGCGACCTTGACCTCGGCACCCGGCTCGGTCTTGCCCTTCTTGATGACGCTCGCGTAGATGTCATGCGCGAACGACGCCGCCGCCGTGATGGTGAGGCCGGCGACGACCGCGAGGATCGTCGCGAACGCGATCGCCGAGATCAGGCCGAGCAGCAGCGGCCCGCCGAGCTCGAACGCGAGCAGCGGAGCCGCCGAGTTCGCTGCGCCGGGAGCGGCCGCGATGACCTCGGGACCGACGAGCGCCGCAGCGCCGTAGCCGAGCACGAGCGTGAACACGTAGAAGATGCCGATGAGCCAGATCGCCCAGACGACCGACTTGCGCGCCTCCTTCGCGGTGGGCACCGTGTAGAAGCGCATGAGCACGTGCGGCAGGGCCGCGGTGCCGAGCACGAGCGCGAGTCCGAGCGAGACGAAGTCGATCTTCGAGATGTCGGAGATGCCGTACTTGAGGCCGGGATCGAGGATCGCCGGGTTGCCGGCCACCTCGACCGCGTTGTCGAGCAGGCTCGAGAAGTTGAAGCCGTACATCGCGAGGACCCAGACCGTCATGACGCCGGCGCCCGCGATGAGCAGGATCGCCTTGATGATCTGCACCCAGGTCGTGCCCTTCATGCCGCCGATGAGCACGTAGAGGATCATGAGCGCGCCGACGACCGTGATGACGAGCGACTGGCCGAGCGTGTCGCCGATGCCGAGCAGCAGCGACACGAGTCCGCCGGCGCCCGCCATCTGCGCGAGCAGGTAGAAGAAGCAGACCACGAGCGTCGTGATCGCCGCGGCGATGCGCACGGGGCGCTGCTTGAGGCGGAACGAGAGCACGTCGGCCATCGTGTAGCGGCCCGTGTTGCGCAGCAGTTCGGCCACGAGCAGCAGTGCCACGAGCCAGGCCACGAGGAATCCGATCGAGTACATGAACCCGTCGTAGCCGGTGATCGCGATCGCCCCGACGATGCCGAGGAAGGAGGCCGCCGAGAGGTAGTCGCCCGCGATGGCCGAGCCGTTCTGGCCGCCGGTGAACGATCGTCCGGCCGCGTAGTAGTCGGCCGCGGTCTTGTTGTTGCGGCTCGCGCGGAACACGATGACCATCGTGATCGCGACGAACGCGCCGAAGATGGCGATGTTCAGCCAGGGCTCGCCGACCTGCGTGGCTGCCGCCTCGGCGACGACCGCGGTGTGCACGGCGCTCATCGGGCCACCGCCTCGGTGTCGACGCCGGCGCCGGACTCGATCCCGTCGCGGATCTCCGCGGCGATCGGGTCGAGCCTGCGGTTGGCGTAGCTGACGTACCACATGGTCACGGCGAACGTCGTGACGACCTGGGCGAGGCCCAGCACCATCGCGAGGTTGACGCTGCCCCAGACGCGCGTCGACATGAAGTCGTGCGCGTAGATCGCGAGCAGCACGTACGCGAAGTACCAGACGAGGCACGCCGCGAGCACGGGGAAGACGAACCGGCGGTGGCGACCGCGCAGCTCCTGGAATCGGGGTGATGCTTGCACCGCGGTGAAATCGACGTCGGGTTGCGTCGTCTCCGCGCTCAGGGCCTCGTTGCCCATGGCGTCTCTCCTTCGAGGGGGTCCGGCACGGGGGATCCTCCGTGCCCGCTGCCGTGGCGAGGGCCGCCGCCGACAGTGGCCCCATGCTGCCGCGTCGCCACTGCGGCGTGTGCACTCCGCCGTTCGTCGTCGCTGAACGGCGGCCCTGATGCGACGAACGGTTGGCGGGCGTCGACGGACGACGGCGATGCGTCCGCACGTGCCGCCCGGTGCCGCCGGGATCAGGAGGCCGCAGCCCCCGCCCGCACGAGGCGCGCGCGAAGTGCGCTGTGCTCGCCGACCCCGGGCAGCCGCGCCGCGCCGTCGAGCGGATCGGCGGTGCCGATCAGCACACGGGCCCTCGGCAGCCGAACGCGAAGGACGTCCTCGAAGGCGTCGGCGAGTCGCCGGGAGCGGTACACGCCCCCGATCGCACGCACCTGCGGGGTTTCCACCGAGTCTTCGCCGACCCTGCCGAGCCCCGTCACGACGGAGTGCGCGAGCTCCTCGGCGGCCGACGCGATGATGCGTGCGGCGACCCCGTCGCTCGAGGCGAGCTCGGCGACCGTGCGCGCATAGCGAGCCACGCGAGGCACCCGTTCGTCGTCGCCCTGCAGCTCCATGTACGCATCCTCGAGCCGGGGGAAGTCGGCGACGACGAACTCGGTGAGCGCGGTCGCGGGACCGCGTCCGTCGTGCGAGCGCATGACCGCGTCGAGCGCGGCCCGGCCGATCCAGTACCCGCTGCCCGCGTCGCCCATGATGTTGCCCCAGCCGTCGACCCGCGCGACCGCGCGTTCACCGACCGCGAGGGTGACGACGCCGGTGCCCGAGGCGACGACCGCGCCGCGCGAATCGCCGAGCGCGCCGAGGTAGGCGGTGATCGAGTCGTGCGCCAGGGTGAGGGACCGGGCGCCGAGCAGTGCGGCGGTGCCGAGCAGTGAGCGCGCGTCGGCGGCGTCGTCGGTCAGCCCCGAGACGCCGATGCCGACGAACTCGACGCGACCGCCCCGATTCGCCGCGTCGCCGAGCACGCGCGTCAGCTGCGGTACGAGCGGAAGGTCGGTCCGGATGCCGGGCGCCTCCCATTCGCGGGCGGCCTCGCCGTCGAGGTGGCGGAGCTTGGTACCGGTCTGGCCGGCGTCGATGGCGAGCACACTGCTCATGCGCTGGGTGCGCCCTTTCGTTCGTGGTGCTGGAGGCGGCCGGCCGGACGCGACGACCGCCTTCGCGGGGTCATCGCACGCCGATGGCGCTGCCGGCGCCGCCGGCGCGCGCGAGATAGGCCTCGCGCAGGAACTCCCCCGCCGGCTTGCCGAAGGGACAGTAGTCGTCGTCGCCGCCGGCGTCGGCCGCGGCGACCAGGCGCGGCGGCCAGTCCCAGAGCATGAAGCCGCGCATCCACGTCCGAGCGTCGCAGGCGGCGAACATGGCCCGGTAGTACCGCACCTGCTCGTCGCCCGATGGTGCGCCGACGAGGTTCCAGTCGTTCGGCCTCTGGGCCGAGCCGACGCGCGAGGGGCACCCGGCCTCCATGAAGAGGAACGGCTTGCCCGATGCCTCGACGACGTGTTCGATGCGGTCGAGTTCGTCCTCCCACCGGTCGATCGGGTAGTAGCCGCTCGACGTGATCACGTCGACGGCATCCCACCAGGTGAGGCGATCCTCCTGGTACTTGTCGCAGTTGTAGGCGACGAGACCCGAGTACACCTCGCGCACCGCGGCGACGAGCTCCCGCCAGTCCGCCTCGCGCGAGTCGGCGCGCACCATCTCGCAGCCGATGCAGAGCATCTCGCAGCCCTCGGCCTCGGCGACGCGGGCCGCGTGCACGATGAACTCGCGGTACGCCTCGAACCACTCGCCCCAGCTCGGCTCGCCCGGGACGTCCTGGTCGAAGAAGCCGATGTAGGCGCGCCAGGTGCCGTCCGCCACGTTCACGACGGGTTTCAGGCACACGCGCAGGCCGTGCGCCTTCGCCGCCCGGATCGCTCCGACGACCTCGTCTTCGGTGACGGTCGGCGCATCGCGGAAAGGGATCTCGGTCGAGTGCGCGGTGGTCTGCTCGGCCGCATAGGCGAGCGCCGTCCAGTTCACGTTGTGCTCGACCATGAGCCGCATCGACTCCGCCGCCTCGGGCGAGGCCCAGGTGCCGCGCACCCCCGTCCAGCCCCAGGTCATGCCCGCGACGTAGGGCTCGAGCACGGCGAGGTTCGACGGGGAGGCCACCCCGGCGACATCGCCGCTCACCGGGCGACCAGCTCGTTCGCGGTGCGCACGACGCGCGCCGAGGTGAGCACCGCCTCGTCGATCGGACGCTCGTGGCGCACGCGGAAGGTCGTCGTCTCACCCGGCAGCAGGGTGACCAGCCCGTCTTCGGTCGAGGCGTCGGGGTCGGCCTTGTCGACGAGGAGCGAGAGATCGCGGACGAGGGTGGAGGCCGTTATGCGCACCTCCGTGCCTCCGTCGACGGCCGCGGACTCGAACGAGAGCCCGGCGGCGGGCAGCCGCGAATCACGAGGCTCGGCGTAGAACCAGAATCCACGTTCGCCTGCCTCACCGGGGGTCGCTCCCGCGGTCGCGACGAGGAACTCGGCCGCGTCGTCACCCGCCTCGCTGAGCTCGGGGTCGACCTGGACCGTCGCGGTGCCGCGGGCGGCGACCTCGAAGGGCGCAGACCGGGTGGCGAGCTCGGTGCCGTCGAACGAGCGGCGCGCGACGACGAGCTCACCGGTCCAGGCGGCGTCGGTGTCGTTGGAGAGCACCACGGCGAGGCCGTCTCCGCGCGGCTGGACGCTGACGATGCGCGGCGCGAAGGCGAGCTTCAGCGCATGCCAGAGCGGCTTCAGCCGCTCGTCTCCATCGATCGCCGCCCACGAGGTGACCGGCCAGCAGTCGTTCAGCTGCCAGACCACGGCGCCCATGGTGTGCGGCGCCGACGAGCGGAAGTGCTCCAGAGCCAAGCGCACCGCGTTCGCCTGGTTCAGCTGCATCGCCCAGTGCCAGGTCTCCATGTCGGCGGGCACGCGGAAGTGCGGCAGCAGGCCGTTCGTGAGCTTGGCGTTGCCCTCGGCCGCCTTCTGGTGCACGATCATGCCCGGTGACTCGGGGCTCAGCGGGTCGTCGGAGACGGAGCGCACGAGCGTCGACCAGGCGGGTGGGCCCTGCCAGCCGAACTCCGCGACGAAGCGCGGCCGGTGGTCGCGATACGTCAGGTAGTCCCGCCGGTTCCACTGCTCCCACAGGTGCATGGTGCCGTGCGGCTCGGCGTTGGGGTGCGGGGCGCTGCCGTCGGGCTGCACCGGGCTGAACGGACTGCCCGGGCTGTACGGCACATGCGGTGCGAGCTCGGACACGAGGCTCGGGAAGAGCTCGTGGTAGTAGTACGCGCCCCAGGTCTTGCCGTCGAGGACCTGCTTCCAGCCCCAGTCCTCGTGCCCCCAGAGGTTCTCGTTGTTGCCGGTCAGCAGCACGAGCGAGGCGTGCGAGGCGAGGCGGGCGATCTGCTCGCGGGCCTCCGCCTCGATCTGGCCGCGGAGCGGCTCCTCTTCGGGATAGGCGGCACAGGCGAACAGGAAGTCCTGCCACGTCAGCAGGCCGAGCTCATCGCAGAGCTCGTAGAAGTCGTCGGACTCGTAGATGCCGCCGCCCCACACCCGCACGAGGTTCAGGTTCGCCGCGACCGCCTGCCGCAGCCGTCGCTCGTACCGGGCGCGATCGACCCGCACCGGCAGTGCATCGTCGGGGATCCAGTTCACGCCCTTCACGAACACCGGCCGCTCGTTCACGACGAGCGTGAACGGGGTGCCGGCCTCGTCGGGCGCGACATCCCAGCGCACCGTGCGGAAGCCGACGCGGCGGCGCACCGAGTCGAGCACGGTCGCGTCGCCTGCGTCACCGGCACCTGCGTCGCCGGCACCCGCGTCGCCGGCCAGCAGCGAGACCGACGCCTCGTACAGCGGCTGCTCGCCGTGGCCGATCGGCCACCAGCGCAGGGCCTCCGCCACCTCGACCGCGAGGTGCGCCGTGTCGGCCCCGTCGTCGAGGGTGAGCTCCACCCGGTGTCCGGCGACCTCGGCCGCGAGCGAGAGCGTCGCGCCCGAGGCATCCGCTCGCTCGATCGCGACGTCGACCTCGAGTCGACCGCCCTCGCCCACCGGCGTGGCGGCGAAACGGGCCTCGGCGATGCGTGCGGTCGACCACGACTCGAGCCGTACCGGCCGCCAGATGCCGCTGGTGTACGTCGCGATGCCCCAGTCCCAGCCGAAGTTGCTGGCCGACTTGCGGATCGCCTCGTAGGGCAGCGGGTAGGGCCGAGGGCGGGCACCGAGCTCGAGGCTCTGCGCGTTGGCGTACCGGATCGGCGATCGGAAGGCGACCTCGAGCGTGTTCGCCCCCTCGACGAGCGTCTCGCGAACGTCGACGCGGAACGAGCGGTGCTGGTTGGCCGATTCGAGCACGACGTTCCCGTTCAGCCGCACGACCGCGACGGTGTCGAGGCCGTCGAAGACGAGGTCGTGGCGCTCGTGTCCGTCGGGCGCCCAGTCGAAGCTCGTCTCGTAGGTCCAGTCGACGAGACCGATCCAGGCGAGGAGTGCCTCGTTGTCATCGAGGTACGGATCGGGGATCAGGCCGGCGGCGAGCAGGTCCGTGTGCACGCACCCCGGCACGGTCGCCGGCACCGCGCCTGCCTCGACGATCGAGTCGGATGCCGGGCCGGCGGCGGCACGGAGCGTCCACCCCGCATGCAGCGCGCGGGCGACGGGTGCGGGGGTGATTCGGGTGTGGATGACGGTCACTTCACGGCTCCGGAGGTGAGGCCCTTGTAGATCCAACGCTGCAGCAGCAGGAAGGCGACGAGGGTGGGGATGATGACGATGAGCGTGCCTGCAGAGATGATCTCCCATTCCGAGCCGAACGGGCCCTTGAAACGGAACAGCGAGGTCGAGATCAGGTCTTCGCTCGGCAGGTAGAGGAACGGCGAGTAGAACTCGTTGTAGATCGCGATGCCCTTGATGATCACGACCGTGGCGATCGCGGGCTTCAGGAGCGGCAGCACGATGCGCCAGTAGATCGTCCAGCGGCTGGCGCCGTCGATCATCGCCGCCTCGTCGAGCGAGACGGGGATGGACGCCATGAACTGGATGAACAGGTAGATCGCGATGATGTCGGTGCCCATGAAGAGCAGGATCAGCGCGGCCTTCGTGTCGTACAGTCCGAGGCCGTTGACGACCTGGAAGGTGGCGACCTGGCTGGTCACGCTCGGGATCAGCGTCGCGATGAGGAACAACGCCATGACGAGCCTCCTGCCGCGGAACTCGAACCGGTCGAGTGCGTAGGCGGCCATCGTGCCGATGAGGATGGTGCCGACGAGCGAGACGGCGAGCACGATCAGCGTGTTCACGAAGCCCGCGAGCATGTCGCCGCTCGTGAAGGCGGTGACGAAGTTGTCGAAGTTCAGCCAGTTCTCGGGCGGCTCGAGCGCCCCGGTGGCGCCGTACTCCTGCTTGGTCTTGAGACTCGCGAAGAGCACCGAGACGAGCGGCAGCAGCGTGCACAGCGCGGCGATGACGAGGCTCACGTACTTCGCGGTCTTGGCCGGGATGGCGCGCCCGCCGTTCGCGAACACCCCCCGGCCTGCTCGGGACGGGCGTGCGCCGCCCGGACCTCCTGCGCCGCGCGCGCCACGCGGGTTGATGGCGGGGTTCGCCGTGGTGGCGGTCATGTCAGGTCGACCTTCTCGTCGGGGAAGAGCTTGCGCTGGATCCAGGTCACGAGCAGCACGATGATGAGCAGCACGACCGCCATGGCGCTCGCGAGCCCCACCTGACGGAAGTTGAAGGCCGTCTGGATCGTCTGGATGACGAAGGTCGAGGTGCCGTTCGCGCCGCCGGTCATGATGAAGGGGATCTCGAAGACCGACAACGAGCCCGAGATCGCGAGGATGAACGAGAGGCCGATCACCCGGCGGATGCCGGGGAACACGATCGCCCAGAACTGCTGCCACTTGTTCGCGCCGTCGAGCTCGGCCGCCTCGTACGTGTCGTTGGGCAGCGACTGGATCGCACCGAGGAAGAGCACGAAGTTCATGCCCATGTAGCGCCAGACACTCGTGCCGGCCAGCGACCAGTTGGCGATGTCGGGGTTGCCCAGCCACTGCGGCGGGTCGGTCACGCCGAACCACGAGACCACGGTGTCGAGCGTGCCCCCCGGCTGGAAGAGGTAGAGGAAGACGAAGCCGATGGCGACGCCGTTCAGCAGGTAGGGGAAGAACAGGATGCCGCGGAACAGGTTCTGGAACCGGGTGCTGAAGCTCAGGACCGCCGCGAAGTAGAGCGCGAGGCCCATCTGGAGGAACGAGGCCGCGAAGTAGTAGAGGCTCACGCCGAAGACCTGGAAGATGCGCGGGTCGGTGAACACCTGCACGTAGTTGTCGAGCCCGATGAAGTTCTTCGTCAGGTCGAGCCCGTCCCAGTCGGTGAAGCTGTACCAGACCAGGTTGACCGCCGGCCAGTAGGTCAGCAACAGCATCAGCCCGACGGCCGCCGCGAGGAACAGGTAGGGAGTCAGCCGCCGCAGCACGCGCTGTCGCGTGGTGACGCCGGAGGGGCGCCCGTCAGGGCGTCCCTCCGGCGTGGTGCGGGCGGCCGGGGCGTCCGTCGTTGCGGGGCCCGGTGCCGCGATCGCCATGGTTCTCTTCTTCCCTACTGTGCGAGCTTGTCGACAGAGGCAGCCCAGCGCTCGTTGAGCTCGGCGAAGTAGCTGTCCTTGTCGCCGTCGGCAGCACCACGGGCGATGTCGACGAGCTTCTGGCGGTAGATCGGGCCCCAGAGGTCGATCTGCGAGTCGTTCGAGACGTCGCTCAGCAGGCTCTCCTCGCCTGCCGGAGCCGGGTTGGTCTCCATGAGCTCGACATTCGCCGCGGTGAAGCCGCCGAGGTTGTCGGGCAGGTCCTTCGCGGAGACGGTCGAGATCATGCCCTGGGTCTCGGTGAAGCCCGAGTCCTCGATGAGCCAGGTGATCCACGCCCATGCGGCGGCCTTCGACTTCGAGTACTTGCTGACGCCCAGGTTGTAGTCGCCGCCGATGACCGCGTACTGCGTGCCGTCGAGGTTGGAGGGGAAGGCCATGTATCCGATGTCGTCGGCCGAACCGCCGTTCTCCTCGGCGGCGCCCTGCATCTGCGAGATCGCCCACGAGCCCAGCGTCATCGCCGCGATCTTGCCGGTGCCGATGTCGACCTTCGACTGCTCCCAGTTGGTGGTGAGCGGGTCGGCCTCGGTGAGGCCCGCGTGCACGGCGTCGTACAGGAGCGAGTCGATGGCGTAGATGTCGCTGCCCTCGGTCCAGGGAGCGTCGTCCTTCGCCATGTGGATGCTGGCGTCGGGGTCGTTCGTGATCGAGCCGAGGTTCGAGAAGGACTGCGAGAGCGGCCAGCCGTCCTTGTAGTTCGTGTACAGCGGGATCGCGTCGGTGTTGTCCTTGACCTTCTGCAGGTCGGCGATGAACTCGTCTTCGCTCGTCGCGGGCTCGGTGATGCCGGCCTCGTCGAAGACGTTCTTGTTGTACAGCACGCCCTGGGCGTTGCCCCCGATGGCGAGTCCGTACTGCGTGCCGTCGTAGGTGTGCGTGGTGAGGAAGCGGTACGTGTCCTCGAAGTCGCTCGTCTTGCCGAGCGGTTCGAGGAACTGCTCGAACTGGCTGGGCTGCATCGTCGGGATGCCGATGACGTCACCGTAGTTCTTCGTCGAGAGGCGCGTCTTCATCTCGCCCTCGTAGTCGGTGATGCCCTCGAACGTGACGTTCACGTCTGGATAGAGCTTGTTGAACTCGGCGGCGTACTCGTCGAACGTGCCGTCTTCGACGAGGTCGGTGCGCCAGGTGACGACCTTGAGGTCGCCCTTCACCTCTCCGTCGATCGTGTTGTCAGGATCGGCTGCTCCGCCGGCTGAACATCCGGTCAGGGCGATCGCGGCCGCTGCGAGCACCGCGAGCCCCGCCACTGCCTTCTTTGCCATGTGTCGACTCCTTGTCAGGTTCACCCTTGAACTTGGGGCGCCGCCCGAGTGTGCTCCGGTCGGCTGCGGTAAGAATAGGCATCCGATCGCGTGATTCGCAACTAAATGTCAGCGCTGTCGCATGCTATCGATGATTGTGCTGAGCGCACGGTAATGCTGTTGATCAGGTATTTCTTCGGCCATACAGAACTATAGGAAATCGCTAATGTCGCGTAAATGTCCTTCGATGGACAAACCCGCACCACGTTGTTAGGCTCACCCTGCCGATCCACCGGTTCGGAAGGGGCAGAGATGGCGGTGCAACCCAGGGCGACGCTCGACGACGTGGCGCGTCTCGCAGGAGTCAGCTCGAAGACCGTCTCGCGCGTGTATTCCGACCGTGACGTCGTCGCGCCCGAAACGGTCGATCGCGTGCTTTCTGCGGCGAAGCGCCTGCGATTCCGGCCGAACACGCTCGCTCGCAGGCTCCGCCGCGGCGGAGCCACCAACACCATCGGCTTCGTCATGGGCGACCTGGGCAACCCCTTCTACTACAAGGTGGCCGGGGGCATCGAAGAGGAGCTCCGACGCAACGGCCATGCCCTCGTCGTCGCCACGACCGATGACACCCCCGACGGCGAAGAGCGAGTCGCCGACGCCCTGCTCGCCCAGCGCATCGATGCCCTGCTGCTCATTCCGGCGGCGGACGACCAGTCGTACCTCGAGGGCGAGCGGCAACTCGGCACGCCGGTCATCGCCATCGACCGGCCTGCGCGAAACCTCATCGCCGACTCGATCGTGCTCGAGAACCATCGAGGCACGTTCGACGCCACCACGAGGCTGCTCGAGCTCGGCCACCGTCGCATCGCCTATGCGTGCAACCCCGCCGACGTCTACACGCAAGCCGAGCGAGTGCGCGGCTACCGCGATGCGATGGCCGCATACGGGGTGCACGACACCGCAGACCTCGAGCGGTTGACCGACGACCGCACGATCCGCGCCGAGGCGATCATCGGCGACCTGCTCGACGCACGCGATGCGCCGACCGCGGTCATCACCGGCAACAACCGCATGACCATCGGCGCGCTCCGCGCGCTGCGGGACCGCCCGGAGACGACCGCCCCCGCATTGATCGGCTTCGACGACTTCGACACCGCCGACGTGCTCGGCGTGACCGTGGTCTCCTACGACCCCGTGGAACTCGGCCGGCAGGCCGCCCGTCTCGCGCTCGAGCGCATCGGCGACCCCGGCGGATTCACCCGCCAGATCGAGCTGCCGACCTGGATCGTCGCGCGTGGCACCGGTGAACGGCCGCCGGGCGAGCTCCGTCGCTGACGTCCATCGCCGCCGAGCAGAGCCCCGACCAGAGCCCCGAGCACGCCCGAACTCCGACCGAACGCCAGATGGGAGCCACCCGCATGACCGAGCCCCTCGTGCACCTCGAGGCCCAGGGGGTCGCCGTCGTGATCGACCCCGCCGGCGGCGCGCTGCCGCACGTCCTGCACTGGGGTGCCCCGCTCGGCGCGGATCCCGGTGACGACGACGCCCTTCGGTCCGCCCTCAGCCGGCAGGCCCCACCGGGCACCCTCGACGCCGCCTGGCAGGTCACGCTCTCACCGCAGGAGGGCGACGGCTGGAGCGGCCGACCCGGCCTGGAGCTCCGCCGCGGCGGCGTGCTGCTGCGCCCGCGCTGGCGGGTGACGACGTCGCAGTCGACGACCGACCGCTTCGAGTGCACGGCCGTCGACGTGGCATCCGGCCTGCGACTGACGATCGCCGTCGCAATCCAGGCCGGCGGCGTCGTCCGTCTCGAACAGCGGATGCGCCACGCCGGCTCACCCGACGCGCCGCCGGTCGAGGTCGACTGGCTCGAAGGCATCCTGCCGGTGCCGACGACGGCCGATCACCAGCTGAGCTTCGACGGCCGCTGGACCCGTGAGAAGCGACCGGTCGTCACGGGCCTGCCCGCGGGCTCAACGGTGCGGCAGTCGCGCCGAGGACGTCCCGGCCACGATTCCCCTGCACTGCTCGCCCTCGCCGAGGGGGCACCTCGGTGGGGCTCCGGCCGGGTGTGGGCCGCGCATGTCGCCTGGTCGTCCGACGTGACGTACCGGGTCGACCGGGTCACCGACTCGATCACGCAGTTCGGCGGCGGCGAGCTGCTGCGGCCGGGCGAACTCGTGCTCGCGCCGGGCGATGAGCTCGTGGCGCCGCCCGTGCTGTTCGCGTTCTCCGACGCCGGGCTCGACGGCATCGCCGCGGCGTTCCACACGATGCTGCGGGCCCGCCCGAGACATCCGGAGTCGGCACGGCCGTTCGTGCTCAACACCTGGGAAGCGGTGTACTTCGACCACGACCCCGCGAGGGTGACGGCGCTCGCAGAGCGCGCCGCGGCGCTCGGCGTCGAGCGCTTCGTGCTCGACGACGGCTGGTTCCAGGGCCGGCGCGACGACACCACGAGCCTCGGCGACTGGATCGTCGACCGCACGGTGTGGCCCGACGGCCTCGGCCCGCTCGCGGAGCGGGTGCACGAGCTCGGCATGCAGTTCGGGCTGTGGTTCGAGCCCGAGATGGTGAGCCTCGACTCCGACGTCGCCCGGGCGCATCCCGACTGGCTGCTCCACGACCCGCGTCACCTCGAGCACGACCCCTCGCTGTCGTGGCGAACCCAGTACGTGCTCGACCTCGCGAACGACGACGCCTACGCGCACGTCTTCGGCCAGATCGACGCGCTGGTCGGCGAGCTCGGCATCGACTTCATCAAGTGGGACCACAACCGGGACCTCGTCGAGAGCGTGCACGACGGCCGGCCGGGCGTCCATGCCCAGACCCGCGCCGTCTACCGCATGTTCGACGAGCTCGAGGCCGCGCACCCGGGGCTCGAGATCGAATCGTGCTCCTCCGGCGGCGCGCGCACCGACCTCGGCATGCTCGAGCACGCCGATCGGGTCTGGGCCAGCGACTCGAACGATCCGGTCGAACGCCAGGACATCCAGCGCTGGACGGGCCTGCTGCTGCCGCCCGAACTCGTCGGCGCGCACGTCGGCCCATCCGAATCGCACAGCTCCGGCAGGGTGACGCCGCTCTCGTACCGCATGGCGACGAGCCTCATGGGTTCGGCGGGCCTCGAGTGGAACGTGCTCGGCTGCGACGACGAGGAGACGGCCGCGATCTCACGCTTCGCCACCCTCTACCGGGAACTGCGGCCGATCACCCATCGCGGCCGGGTCGTCCACCCCGATCTCCGCGACCCCGCGTGGCGGGTGACGGGGTTCGTGACGGAGGCGCGCGATGCGGCCGTCTACGTCGTCGCGACGATCGCGAGCGTCGAGGACGCGCGCGCCGAACGGCTGCGCATCCCCGGTCTCGACCCGGCGCGCCGGTTCCGGGTGCGGGTCCGCCGCGAGATCGGCGAGGCCGCGCACGGGTGGATCGCACCCGAGTGGTTCACCCGCGGCGAGATCGAGCTTCCGGGTTCGGTGCTCGGCGCGGTCGGGCTCCAACTGCCGACGCTCTGGCCCGTGCAGGCGTTCGTGCTGCACATCGAGGCCCTCTGAACGCGGTGCGGCGGGCGCCGCGCCCCTCGCGGAGCCCGGGGTAGGGTGCAGCTGTGGGGAACAAGCCGACCGCACGTCAGACCGTGACGATCGCCCAGATCGCCGAGCGCGCCGGGGTCTCTCCCGGCGCGGTGTCGTTCGCCCTCAACGGTCGCAAGGGCGTCTCGGAGCGCACTCGCGCCCACATCCTGCTCGTCGCCGACGAGCTCGGGTGGGCCCCGGGCAGCGCGGCCAAGGCGCTCGCCGAGGCGAAGTCGAACATCTTCGGCCTCGTGCTCGCGCGCGACCCCAAGAACCTCGGCGTCGAGTCGTTCTACATGCAGTTCCTCGCGGGCATGGAGACCGAGCTGTCACCGCGCGGCTACGGGGTGCTCCTGCAGGTCGTGCCCGACGCCCCGAGCGAGCTGATGACGCTGCGCCGCTGGCGCACCACCCGCCGCGTCGACGGGGTGCTCCTCGTCGACCTGCGCGCCGACGACCCGCGCGCGGCGTACCTCGCCGGACATCCCGAGCTTCCGACGGTCGCCGTCGTCGACCCGGCGTTCGTCAGCGACCTGACGACCGTGTGGACCGACGACGCCACGGCGATGCGCGAGGCGGTGCGCTACCTGGCCTCGCTCGGACACCGTCGCATCGCCCGTGTCGCGGGCCTCGCCGACCTCGCCCACACGCAGATCCGCGATGCGGCGTTCGTCGACGAGATCGCCGCGCTCGGACTCGACGGCGTCGTGCTGCGAACCGACTACTCGCCCGAGCAGGGTGCAGCGGCGACCGGACACGCGCTCGCATCGGAACACCCTCCGACGGCCTTCGTCTACGACAACGACATCATGGCCATCGCGGCGCTCGGCGTGCTGGCGCGCGCCGGACTCCGCTCGCCTGACGACGTGTCGATCATCGCGTGGGACGACTCCCTGCTCTGCCGGCACTCGGTGCCCAGCCTGACCGCACTCAGCCACGACGTCGTCGCCTTCGGAGCGCACGCGGCCAGGCGGTTGTTCGAGGTGGCCGCCGGCGCCGCCCCGCGGTCGCACCTCGACTCGACCCCGCAGCTCGCCGTGCGCGAATCGACGGGGCCCGCGCCCGCGGCCTGAGCAACCCCGGCACGTTCGCCACGATCCGACGCACGCGATCGCGCGTCGGCTACTACGCTTGCGTAGCATGCCCGAGTCGATGCTGCTCGCCGCCAGCGCCGGTGTCGTCGCCGGCGCCCTGGCGGTCGGCGTCGTGCTGCTGCTGCGCCGCCTGGTGCTCGCGCAGCGCGAGCTCGGCACCGACGCCGAGCAGGCGACGTACCAGACGCTGCACCTCGCGAGCCGCGCCGCCAAGCAGGTGCGCGGCGGCTTCGACGGGGCGGATGCCGCGCGGGCGGGCCGTTCCCTCCGCATGATGCTCGGCTGCGAGAGCCTCGCGCTCGTCGACCCTGCCGGGCTCGTCACGGTCGAGGGCGACGACGACGTGCGGGCGGTCGCAGGCGAGCTGGCGCAGGCGGCGCAGGCGGCCGGCAAGCCGCACGTGCAGCGGCGCGCCGCGATCGGCGCGAAGGAGACGGATGCCGTGGCCGCGCCGATCCTCATCGGCGACCGTTCGGCCGGGGCCATCGTGGCGTTCGCCTCGCCCGTGCGGGCCGGCCTCGTGCGCGCGACGGGCGAGGTCGCGGGCTGGGTGGCGTCGCAGGTCGAGCTCGGAGAGCTCGACGCGTCGCGCGCGGCGCTGGCCGAGGCCGAGGTGCGGGCGCTCCGCGCGCAGATCAGCCCGCACTTCATCTACAACGCCTTGAACGCGATCGCCTCGTTCATCAACACCGATCCCGCGAAGGCGCGCGAACTCGTGCTCGAGTTCGCGGACTTCACCCGGTACTCGTTCCGCCGGCACGGCGACTTCACGACCGTCGCCGAGGAACTGCGCTCGATCGACAGCTACCTCGAGCTCGAGCGGGCGCGGTTCGGCGATCGCCTGCGGGTGACGCTGCAGGTCGCGCCGGAAGTGCTCTCGACGGTCGTGCCGTTCCTGTCGATCCAACCGCTCGTCGAGAACGCGGTGCGGCACGGCCTCGAGTCGAAGGAGGGGGGCGGGAGGATCACGATCACCGCGGCCGACTCCGGGGCATTCGCCGAGATCAGCGTCGAGGACGACGGCGTCGGCATCGATCCCATCGTGCTCGAGGAGGTGCTCGCGGGCGGTTCGCCGGGCGAGCATGTCGGCCTCCGCAACGTCGACGCCCGCCTGCGCCAGGTGTACGGCGAGGAACACGGCCTGGTCGTCGAGACGAACCTCGGCGCCGGTACGCTCGTGCGCATGCGGGTGCCGAAGGCCCACCCGGGCCCGAACCCGAATGCCGGCCCGGCCTCGGGCCCGGCCACCAGAGACGGGAGCCGAGCTCGATGATCTCCGTCCTCATCGCCGACGACGAACAGCCCGCGATCGATGAGCTCGCGTTCCTGCTCTCGCAGGACCCGCGCATCGGCACCGTGCACCAGGCCTCCTCGGGGTCTGAGGCGATCCGGCTGCTGACCCGTGAGCCCGTCGACGCGGCGTTCCTCGACATCCACATGCCGGGCCTGAACGGCTTCGACCTGGCCCGCGCCCTCCAGCGGTTCGAGCACCGCCCGGCGCTCGTGTTCGTGACTGCCGATGAGGAGGGCGCGCTCGAGGCGTTCGACCTCGCCGCCGTCGACTACCTGTTGAAGCCCGTGCGCACCGAGCGCCTGCAGCGGTCGGTGAGCCGCATCGTCGAGGCGATGAAGGCGCCGGCCACCCGCACCGGGCCGGTGCCGACGGTGACCGCACCCGAGATGATCGCCGTCACGCTCGGCTCCACGACCCGCATGATCCGCCGCGACGAGGTGCGCTACGTGCAGGCGCAGGGCGACTACGCGCGGCTCCATACCGAGGAGGCGAGCTACCTCGTGCGCATGCCGATGGCCGACCTCGAGCGGCAGTGGGCGGATGCCGGCTTCGTGCGCGTGCACCGCTCGTACCTCGTCTCGCTCGCCCACCTCACGCGCGTCCGCCTCGGCGCCGACCGCCCGAGCGTGACGGTGGCCGGCGCCGAGCTCCCGGTCAGCCGACGCCTGCTGCCCGGCCTCCGCGAACGACTCGAGTCGGCGACCCTGCGACCCCGGCCATGACCGAGCCAGCGGATGCCGCGGGCGGGCCCGATCCTGCCGCCGATCGAGGCGCGGAGCCACTCGAGACCGACGAACCGGGTTCCACCGCGGGTCGAGCGGATCTCGAGACGGACGCGGAGCGCGCTCCTCGACCGGCTCCCCCGCCGGCCCGGGTGCGCGTCACGGCGCCGCGCACGGGATCGACCGCGGCATCCGCTCGACCGCTGCCCGTCCGCGACGGGTCCTCGAGCGAGCCGGCGAGCGTGTACGTGCGCTCGCTCATCCGCTCGCAGCTGCGGCTCGGCGTCACGTACGCGCTCGGATTCGCCGGCGCGACCGCGGTCTTCGTGCTCGCGGTCGCCATGACCCCGGTGCTCGACGAGACGTTCGTCTGGGGCGTGCCGCTCTCGTGGCTGCTGCTCGCGGTCGGCGTCTACCCGCTCGCCATCACCGTGGCCGTGCTCTACGCCCGCGCCGCCGCCCGCAACGAGGCCAGGTACCGCGCGCTCACGGAGGTCGAGTGAACGCCGCGATCAGCTACGCCGCGATCGCCGCGGTCGCGCTGGCATCCGCCCTCATCGGGTTCTACGGGCTGCGCGTCTCGCGCACGACGAGCGACTTCTACGTGGCCTCGCGCACCGTGCGGCCGTGGTGGAACGCCTCCGCGATCGGCGGCGAATACCTGTCGGCGGCGAGCTTCCTCGGCATCGCCGGCCTCATCCTCACCACCGGGTCGTCGGGGCTCTGGTTCCCGATCGGCTACACGGCCGGATACCTCATGCTCCTGCTCTTCGTCGCGGCGCCGCTGCGACGCTCGGGCGCGTACACGATCCCCGACTTCACCGAGGCGCGCCTCGAGTCGAGGGCGGCCCGCCTCGTGACCAGCACCCTCGTGATCGTCATCGGCTGGTTCTACATCGTGCCGCAGCTGCAGGGCGCCGCCCTCGCGGTGCGCATCACGACCGGCCTGCCGTCGTGGGCCGGATCCCTGGCCGTCGCCGTCATCGTCGCGGTGGTCGTCGCCGCGGGCGGCATGCGGTCGATCACGTTCGTGCAGGCGTTCCAGTTCTGGCTGAAGCTCACGGCGATCGCCGTGCCGGCGGTCGTGCTGCTCATCTTCGTGGGCGGCGTCGAGCCGGCCCTGCCGCCCGCCGAGGCGTTCCCCGTCGCCGCGGGCCCGGGCGCCAACGACCCGTACCGCACGGTGTCGCTCATGGTGGCGCTGCTCTTCGGCACGCTCGGCCTGCCGCACGTGCTCGTGCGGTTCTACACGAACCCCGACGGCGGCGCCGCGCGACGCACGACCGTGCTCGTGCTCGTGCTGCTCTCGGTGTTCTACCTCTTCCCGACGATCCTCGGCCTGCTCGGCCGGGCCTTCGCACCCGACCTCGTGGGCACGGGCGACGCCGACGCCCTCGTGCTCGTGCTGCCCGACCGGCTCGTGCCCGGGTGGGCGGGCGACCTGCTCACCGCGCTCGTCATCGCGGGCGCGTTCGCGGCGTTCCTGTCGACCTCGTCGGGCCTCGTCGTCTCGCTCGCGGGCGTCATCAGCCAGGACCTGCTGGGCGGCAGCGTGCGCGGGTTCCGCATCGCCGCGGTCGCGTCCTCGTTCGTGCCACTCATCGTGGCCCTCGCGACCGAGTCGACCGGGCTCGCCGGCAGCGTCGGGCTCGTGTTCGCCTTCACCGCGTCGACGCTCTGCCCGATGCTCCTGCTCGGCATCTGGTGGCGGGGCCTCACCGCGCGCGGCGCGGTCGCCGGCATGCTCACCGGGGCCGTGCTGTCGGGCGTCGCGATCCTCGGCGTCGGCGCGATCTCGGCGGTGGCCCCCGGCATCCGCCCGTTCCTCGAGCAGCCGGCCGCCTGGACCGTGCCCGCCGCGCTGCTCGTCACGGTGCTCGCCTCGCGCATCGACCGCCGTCGCCGCCCCCGCGGGGCCGATGCGTTCTTCACCCGCCTGCACGTGCCCGAGCCGACGAGCCGGTCATCCGCGACGGCCGGCCCGGCGCCGACGGATCCCACCCGCGGCTAGACTTCCCCGGTGCTCGTCGCCGTCGCCCTCTCCGTGCTCGTCGGGGCCTTCGCGCAACGCGTCACGGGCATGGGGTTCGCCCTCGTCGCCTCCCCGGCGCTCGTGATCCTGCTCGGTCCGTTCGACGGCGTCGTGGTCGTGAACCTGTGCGCGGTGGTCTCCTCGCTCATCATCCTGCCGCGGGTCTGGCGCTTCGTGGAGTGGCCTCGGTTCACCATGCTCGTCGTCCCTGCGATCGTCGGCACGGCCGTCGGCGCCGTCATCGCCGCCAACGTGCCCGGCGCGCCCCTGCAGGTCGTGATCGGCATCCTCGTGATCGCGGCCCTCACGACGACCCTGCTCGTCACCCGCGCCGAGCACGTCGCGCACGGCTGGCCGCCGGCCCTCATCGCCGGCGGCGCCTCCGGGATCATGAACGCGGCCGCCGGCGTCGGCGGGCCCGCGCTCAGCGTCTACGCCGTCGCGACGAGATGGTCGCAGGCGGGATTCGCCGCGACCGCGCAGCCGTACTTCGTGGTGATCGGGTCCGCCTCGCTCGTGCTGAAGCTCGCGCAGACCGGCTGGACGATCCCCGAGCTGCAGCCCGGCGCATGGCCCATCGTGCTCGGCTCGCTGCTCGCCGGCCTCGTCTGCGGCGAGCTCCTGCACCGCCGCATCCCGCACCACGCCGCGCGCGTCGCGGTCATCGCGATCGCCTACCTCGGCGGCGCGGCGGCCCTCATCGACGGCGCGCTCGAGCTCTGGTTCTGATCGGGACGCGCGTCAGTCCGTTGCGAGCCGCACGGGCTCGTCGCCGCGTGCGGCGAGGCGCGCCTCGAGGCCGGTCCGCACCTCGGGCCACTCGTCGACGACGACCGAGTAGACCGCGCTGTCGCGCCAGGTGCCGTCGGCACGGCGCTTGTGCCGGCGCGCGATGCCCTCGAACGTCGCCCCGAGCCTCAGGATCGCCGCGCGCGAACGCTCGTTGCGGCTGTCGGCCTGCAGCTTCACACGACCGAAGCCGTGATCGAAGGCGAGCCCGAGCAGCAGCAGCTTGGCCTCGACATTGACGCCCGTGGCCCACACGCGCGGGTCGTACGCCGTCCAGCCGATGTGACCCGATTCGTTGGCCAGGTCGAGGTCGGCGAACTTCGTGGCGCCCACGATGCGCCCGTCCTGGGCGCCGCCCTGCAGGCGCACCGTCCACGGCAGCGCGAGGGGGCCGCCCTCGTAGTACGCGAGCGCGAACCGCTCGAACGCGGCATCGTCGACGGGCAGGCCGGCCGGTCCTCCGCCGTAGCCGCCGGCGAACACCTCGGGCTTGCGCAACGCCGCGGCGAGATCGGGCACGTCGGTCGGCGCGAATGGCGTGAGGCGGATGAGACGGCCGACGATCGGCACGACGGGAGGGAGCTCGGCGGTCACCCGACGAGTCTGGCACACGGCATCGCCTCGACGGCCGGCGCGAGCGGAGGAGGGCCCTTCTGCTCCTCGGGGCCTCCGCCTAGGCTGGATCCGACGGCGACGACGCCGTCCGAACGGGGGGAAGACCATGGCTGGAATCGACGACCTCGCCAAGCAGGCAGGCGACTTCATCGAGCAGAACAAGGACAAGATCCAAGAGGTCCTGAAGAGCGAACAGGCTGAGGACATCAGCGACAAGCTGCTCGACGGCATCGGCGAAGCGGTCAAGAAGGTCGCACCCGACGAGCACGACGGCACCATCGACGACGTGAAGGCGAACATCGACAAGGCGGTCGGCAACGAGTAGCCGCCGGGCACGACGAAGCCCCGCCCGATCCCGGGCGGGGCTTCGTCGTGTCGGCGACGCGCCGGTGCGGCGCTACGCCTGGCGGCGGCGTCGGCGGGCGACGAGCAGGAACACGGCGCCGATCCCGACGAGCACGGCCGCCGAGCCGGCCGCCAGCCACATGGCCGCGCCGTCGACGCCGGTGACCGGCGGTGCCGGTGCGAACTCGTTGTCGACCGTGATCGTCGCCGTCTCGTCGAGGCCGACCACCACCGGGGTGTCCTCCGTGGCGTCGATGGTCACGGCGACGGCGCCGCCCGTGTCGGTCTCGGCCGCCCAGCACTCCGTGCCGATCGGCAGGTCGGTGAGCGTCACCGTCTCACCCGCGGTGATCGGCACCGGCTCGGCATCGAACGCCACGTACGGGTCGTTGCCCTCGCCCTGGTCGAACGTGCACGTCACCGCCACGATGAACGTCTTGCCGTCGGCCTGGTCCGTCGCGCCGCTCACGGTCTTCACGAGGTCGACCGACCCCTCCTCGAACGTGTTCGTGGCCGTGAGCTCCAGCGTCTGCGGCTCGTCCTCGACGTCGACGACCGCGGCGTTCTCGTACGAGTCGAAGTCGATCGTGCTCTCGGTCGCGCCCGCGGCATCCGTCTCCTCGCCGAAGCAGTGCGTCTGGTACGGCAGCTTCAGCGGGTCGCCGTCCTCCCGGAGCACCGGGACCGTCTCGTCGGCACCGACCTCGACCGGCCCGGAGAAGACCGTGACGATCGTGCCGAAGACGTCGAGCTGGCACGTCACCTGCACGGTGAACGTCGCGTCCTGCACGTACGACTCGTCGGCCGCAGGACCGTCGACCACCTTCGTGACGTCGATCGTGCCCAACGAGAAGACGTTGAGGAAGCCCGCCGTGACCACGGTCTCGACCCCGTCCTCCTCCTGGTCGGCGATCGTCACGGTCACGGGCGGCGGCGTCGTGTCGGCATCCGCGTCGAAGGTCTCGGTCACGATGCAGACCGAACCGACGGGGATGCCGCCGATGGTCTCGCTCGTGAACGGCCCCTCGGTGCCGTCGCCGACGACCACGAGCTCCCGGTCGACCACGCTCTGCCCCTCGTACGTGCACTCGACCTGGAAGAGGAACGGCCCGTTCGAGAACTCGGGCACGCCCGGGCCCCTGACCGCCTTCAGCACGTTCAGGCCGCCCGTGCGGAACTCGTTCTCGACGCCGACCTCGACCGGCTCGTCGACCGCGTCGTCGCCGACGACGAACTCGTCGGGGGTCACGGTCGACTCCGTCGCCTCGCCGTCGTCGAGCTCGGCCACGGTGCAGTCGGCACCGGTCGGCAGGTCCTCGACCGTCCAGACGTCGCCCGGCGCGTCCTTCGTCAACGTGTGCGTGGCGCTGTAGACGACGTCGGGGTCTGCGCCCTCGAGGGTGCAGACGAGCTCCACCTCGAAGTCGCCGAACGTGCCGCCCCAGGCATCCGCTCCCGTGCCCGTCACGGCCTTCGTGATCTCGACCGAGCCGGTCGTGAAGGCGTTCGTCACCGCGACCGTGGTCACCACGGCGCCCTCCGCGTCGGGCAGGAGCGTGAACGTGGCCTCGGATGCCCCACCGAGGTCGTCCTCGACGCCGTCCTGCGTGAGCACGATGGAGGTCGTGGCGCCGCCCTGGTCCGTCTCGGCGACGGTGCACTCGCTGCCGGCCGGCAGCGTGTCGTACGTCTGCTCCTCGCCGTCGCCCAGGTCGAACGACTCGTCGAGCACGTTCTCGCCCTGGAACTCGCACGTCGCGGTGAAGGAGAAGACCGTGTCGTACCGGATCGGCTCGCCGTCCTGGTCGACCGCGCCACCGTTGTCGACCTCCTTCGTCACCGTGAATCCGGCGTCGGGGAAGTCGTTCGTCACCGTGATGGTGGCGGGCGTCCCGGCCTCGGGTCCGACCACGATCGGGTCGTCCTCGGTCGCGCTGATCACGATGTCGTACGCGCCCTGGCCGTCGGGCTCCTCGGCCCAGCACTCGGAACCGACCGGCACCTCGAAGAGGGTCACGAGCTCGCCGTCCTCGAGCTCGACCGGCTCCTGGTCGTAGACCACGATCGGCGGGTTGGCGTCGCCGCGATCGAGCGTGCAGGTCACGAGGATCTCGAAGGTGCGGCCCTCGGCGTGGTCGGGATTGCCGATGACCTCCTTCTCGATCGAGACGTTGCTCAACTCGAACGTGTTCGTCGCGGTCACCGCGAGCGCCTGCGGCTCGTCGCCGCCGTCGGCGACCACGATGGCCGCGTCGTCGAACGAGTCGAAGTCGACCGACGAGTCGGTCGCCCCCGCGTCATCCGTCTCCTCGCCCCAGCAGTGCGTGCCGACCGGCAGCAGCAGCGGGTCGCCGGTCGCCTCGTCGAGCACGGTGACCGTCTCGCCGCCGGTGACCTCGACGTCGCCGTCGAACAGCGGGTCGCCATCGGCGGTCAGCGAGCAGGTCAGGTGCACGGTGTACGTCGCATCGACGACCTCGGGCAGCTCGGCGCCGGTGCCGGCGAGCTCCTTCGTCACCGCGATGGTGCCGGCGCTGAACGGGTTCTCGAAGGGCGCCACCACGACCTGCGGGGTGCCGTCGACCTCGTCGGTGATGGTCACCGTCACGGGCTCGGGCGTGGCATCCGCCCCACCGGCCTCGGTCTCCGTGACGACGCATTCACTGCCGACCGGCAGGCCCGTGACCGGGTCCGACGTCAGCGGACCCGTGGTGCCGTCGCCGACGACCGTGAGCGTTCCCTCGCCGACCGTCTCGTCGTCGTAGGTGCAGGAGTAGCCGAAGACGAAGTCGACGCCCGTGGCGAAGACGATGCCCGGGCCGACGAACGACTTCTCGACCTCGAAGCCCCCGGTGCGGTAGTCGTTCGTGACGGTCACGGCGACGGGGTCTCCCGTCTCGCCGTCGACGCCGATCGTCACGGGCTGCTCCGGCGAGATCGTGACCTCGGTCGCGCCTGCCGTGTCGGGCTCGGTCACCGTGCAGTCGGCACCGGTCGGCAGGTCGCCGACCGTGACCGTCTCGCCCGCGGCGATGGTGACGATGCCGTCGTACACCGTGTCGGGGTCGGCCGCGTCGAGCGTGCAGGTGAGCTGCACGTCGAACTCGTCGGGGGCCCAGGTCTCCGCGCCCGAGCCCGTGACGGCCTTGGTGATGGCGATGCCACCGACCGTGTAGGCGTTCGTCACCGTGACGCTCGTCACGACCGTGCCCTCGGCGTCGGGAAGCAGGGTGAAGGATGCCTCGGACACCGCGCCGAGGTCGTCGTCGACGCCGTCCTGCGTGAGGACGATCGAGGTCGTCGCACCGCCCTGGTCGGTCTCGGTGACGGTGCAGTCGCTGCCCGCGGGCAGGGTGTCGAAGGACTGCGACCCGCCGTCGGCGAGCTCGAACTCCTCGTCGAGCACGGTCGCGCCCTCGAAGGTGCAGATCGCGGTGAACGTGTACACGGTCTCGTACGCGATCGGCTCGCCGTCCTGGTCGACCGCGCCGCCGTTGTCGACCTCCTTCAGCACGGTGAAGCCCGCGTCGGGGAAGTCGTTCGTCACGGTGATGCCGACGGGGTCCTCGTCGTCGCCGGTCACGGTGACCGGGTCGTCCGCCGTCGCGCTGATCGTGATGTCGTACGCGCCCTGCCCATCGGGCTCCTCCGCGTAGCACTCGGAGCCCACCGGGATCCCGTCGAGGGTCTCGGACGCGCCGCCCTGGAGCTCGACCGGCTCCTGGTCGTAGATCACGATCGGCGGGTTGCCGTCACCGCGGTCGAACGTGCACGTCACGAGGATCGTGAACGTGACGCCCTCGGCATGGTCGGGATTGCCGTCGAGCGCCTTCTCGACGACGAGCTCGCCGTCGTCGAACGTGTTCGTCGCGGTGATCACCAGCGCCTGCGGCTCGTCCTCGTCGGAGGCGACGACGATCGCCGCGTTCTCGAAGGAGTCGAAGTCGACGCCCGACTCCGTCGCGCCCGCGTCATCCGTCTCCTCGCCCCAGCAGTGGGTGCCGAGCGGCAGCAGCAGCGGGTCGCCCGTCTCGGGGTCCGTCACGGTGACGGTCGTGCCGCCGACCACCTCGACGTCGCCGTCGAAGAGCAGGTCGCCGCCGTCGGTGAGCGCACAGGTCACGTGCACCGTGTACGTCGCGCCGGCGATCTCGGGAATCGCGGATGCCGCGCCGTCGACGACCTTGGTCACCGCGATCGTGCCGGCGGTGAACCGGTTCTCGAACGCGGCGACGCCGATCTGGGCGACCCCGTCGGCCTCGTCGGGGATCGTGACCGTGACCGGATCGGGCATGGCATCCGCCCCACCGGCGTTGGTCTCGGTGACGACGCATTCGCTGCCCACCGGCAGTCCGGTCACGGCATCCGAGTCGAGCGGACCCGCGGTGCCGTCGCCCGTGATCGACAGGTTGCCCTCGCCGACCTCCGCGCCGTCGTAGGTGCAGGTGTATGCGAAGACGAACAGGACATCCTCGCTGAAACCGGTGCCGGCGCCGACGACGGTCTTCTCGATCTGGAACCCGCCCACGCGGAAGTCGTTCTCGACCGCGATCGCGATGGGCTCCTCACCGCCGTCGGTGTCGCCGATCGTGACGGGGTTCGGCGTGAACGTGACCTCGGTCGCACCGCCGTCGTCTGGCTCGGTCACGGTGCAGTCGGCGCCGGTCGGCAGGTTCTCGACGCTCCACGTCTCGCCGTCGGAGATCGTGAACGTGTCGTCGTAGACCGGGTTCGTCGTGGCCTGGTCCCACGTGCAGACCACCTGGAGCGTGAAGTCGTCGGGTGCCCAGACGTCTGCGCCCGCACCAGTCACGTCCTTCGTGATCTCGAGGCCGCCGACCGTGTAGGTGTTGGTCACGGCGAGGGCGGTCAGGTGCGTGCCATCCTCCTCGTCGGGCAGCAGGGTGAAGGACGCCACGCCGTCGACGGGCTCGCCCGGCACGCCGTCCTCGGTGACGACGATGCCAGTCGTCGTCGCGCCGGCGGCATCCGTCTCCTCGACCGTGCAGTCGGCGCCGACCGGCAGCGGACCGAAGTCCTGCGTCTCGCCCTCGCCGATCGTGAACTCGCGCTGATCCTCGGGGATGATCTCCGCGCCGAGCCAGACGCAGCTCGCCGAGAACGTGAACTGCGGATCGAACTCGACTGGGTTGCCGTCCTGGTCGACCGCGGTGCTGCGCTCGACCGCCTTGGTGACGCTGAAGCCGCCGATCTCGTACGTGTTCGTCACCTGCAGCGTGACGTCCTCGACGGGGTCGGGCGGGAACGGGTGGGCGATGTCCGTGCGTCCGGTGAGGTCGCGCGTCGCGATGACCTCGCCTGAGCGATCGGCGGTGCCCTCGGGGTCGTACGTGACCGTCGAGCCCTGCGCGAAGAGCTCCTGGACCGTGCAGCTCGAGAAGAGCGGCAGGTTGGTGCCGGTGCCGACCTCGACGAGTGAGCCGTCGGCGGGCACGTCGAGCGGCGAGACCTCCGCCCCGCCGGTGTCGACGAGGTCGACGGGTTCGTCGAGCGACTCGCACTGCACGTCGAAGTCGTAGGAGTCGGGCAGCGGGAAGGTCCACGTGTCGGGAGCGACCTGCTCCTTCTGGAGCTGCACCTGGCCCGTGGGAACCGCGACGCCGGCGCGCACCGGCTCGACCGGGCCCTGGTAGATCTGGTCGCCCTGGAACGTGGCACGCGAACCGGCCGCGACCGTGTTCCACGCGATCGGGAGTCCGCTCGCGTAGGCGTCGGGCACGATCGCGGGGGTCTGCGTGTCGTAGGTCACCTGACCGGTGACGCCCGGGGGCAGGCCGCTTCCGGCGGGGAAGGTGTAGACGAGCTTGATCGCCCGGGCCGTCGCGAGTTCCGCCGCCGGCGTCGTCGCGTCGAACACGATCCATTGCCGCGTCGAGACGTCGGCGAAGCACGGATCGCTGTCGGGGACCGGCTGGCCGAGCGTGCTGTACTGGATGTCGACCGCGTTGCACGCCTGGTTCGGCACGGTGGTCATGTAGTACGACGTGCCGGTGCCGGCACCGGGAACGCTGAGGTTGCCGAGGAACGTCGGCTGCCACTGCGAACCGCGCGGCGAACCGACGACCACGCCGGTGTCGCCCACGGCCGGCAGCACGTCGATGCCGGCGATGCGGTCGGCCGGCACGTTGCCGCGGTTGGTGAAGCTGATGCGCCAGGTCTCGACGCCGCCGGGGCGGGTGATCGGCACGCACTGGTTCACGTAGAAGCCGCCGCTGGCGTTCGGCGACGCGCAGGCCGCGGCCGTGGGGTTCGCCGCCGTGTTCAGCACGCCGAGGTCGTCGTAGTTGGGGTCGGAGGGGTCGACGCCGGGCACGCCGGCGGCCGTGCCCTTGACCGCCTTGACGATGCTGATCGGCGCCGCCGCAGCCGGGGTGACGGTCGTGTCGGCGGCGCAGTCGGCGACATCCTCGGTGTTCGGTGCCGCGACGTTGTTCGACGTGTGCTCGCAGGTCTCGAAGTCCCGATCGCTGGTGGCCGAGATCGTGTTGCCCACCGGGGTGCCCGGCGTGAGACCCGATCGGAAGATGAGGTTCGCCTGGATGACGAGCACGTCGCCCGGGGCGAACACGAAACCGTCGGGCACGGTGATCGTGACGACGCCCGTGGTCTCGTCGAGCTCGCCGGTGAACCCGTCGACGGGCAGGGCGTTGCCGTCGGAGTCCGTCAGGGTGAACTCGAACTCCTCGTCGGCGTCGGGGTCGGCGATGAGGAGCGAACCGGATGCGTCGGTGGCGACCTGGTCGGTCAGCTCGAGGCCGGTCATCTGCCACTCGCCGGTGTTCGTGATGGTCATCGAGTACGGGATGGTCGACGCGGGCGGGAACTGCTGCGCGCCGGCACCGCCGGAGCCGTTGCCCGGCGACTTCACGACGCTGATCGAGTTGACCCGGTGCAGGAGGGCGGTGGTGTCGGACGCGGTCGCGTCGGCCTCCCAGGTGACGCCGTCGGGCGTCTCCCAGGAGCCGGTTCCGTGCACGTCGGCGTCGTCGGTGGTGGTGCCCTGCACGGTCTCGCCGGGTGCCGTCTCGAGTCCGGGAAGGGTCGAGGGCACGGGGTAGCTGTCGATCTCGCCGTTCGGGCCGAGGTGCAGGTTCTCGAGTCGGTCGGCCATGAACTTCAGCGACACGATCGGGTTTCGCGGCGACTCCCAGTTCGTCTCGTCGGCGTCCTTGCGGATGTCGAAGCGCAGGCCCCGGACGTCTGCCGCAGCGACACCGTCGGGAAGCACCGGGGTCACGGAGTCGGAGACGGCGTCCTGCCAGTCGCCGACGACCCAGCACCCGGTGAGGTCGGTGTCGCCGTCGCAGGTCTGGCTGAGCGTGTTCGTGCCCTCGTCGAAGGCGTACTCGACCCCGACGAGGGCCGACACGCGGAGCTGGCCGATACCGGCGGGCAGCGTGGCGGCCGGGAACGAGGCGAACTCGAACGCGTTCCAGAAGGTGGTCGCGTCGTCGGTCAGCGTCAGGACGGTCGTGCGCACATTGCCGGTCGGCTGTCCGCCGATCGTCACGGTGTAGCCGTCGGGCGACTCGTCCTCGTAGCGCGACGACGGGTCGATCGCCTTGCCGGCGCTGACGCCGTAGGTCGCGTCGGCGAACGTGAGCGAGTCGTCGTCCGTGGCGTACGCCTCGTCGAGCGTGGGGTCTCCTCCCGGACGGGAGGCACCCGCCGACGCCACGTTGTTCACGGTGTCGGTGGTCGTCGGTCGCACGCCCGGCTGGTCGCGCAGGAACTCCCGCAACTGGTACGTGAGGGAGACGGTCGTCGTGGCCTCGGTCACGATCGAGACGCCGTCGGGGTCGGTGTGCACGACGCTGAATCCGATGACGTCGGCGAGGTCGGCGGAGCTCAGCGCGAGCGCCTCGTCGATCGTGTAGTCCGTGGTTCCGCCGCCTTCGCGGGTGAGCGTCACGGTCGACTCCGTCGCCTCGTCGGGCACGGTGATCACGTCGATGCTGTAGAGGTTCAGGGTGTTGTAGGTCGTCGTCGGGGCCGGCGGCGGCGTCGGCGGCGTCGGCGTCGCGGCCGGGTCGTCGAGTCGCAGCACGCTGACGTTCGCCTCGGTCTGGTTGACCGCCGTCATCGTCGCGGTGACGAGGGGGTAGTCGGCCTGGTCCGCGCTTTCGGGCGGGATCGGCAGGCTGTCCTGGTCGAACGTCTTCGAGACCGACGTGTTGATCACGGTGTCGAGGATCGTGATGTCGTCGGAGTCGTCGTGGGTGACCGGCTGCGGGCCTTCGCCCTCCGCCCGTGCCGTGTTCGTGACGACGCCGTTCTGGCCCGAGTTGTACGGGTCGTCGTGCAGGGTGCCGACGACCGGGCCGCCGCTCCGCTTCTCGTCGCGGAGCTGGAAGGTCAGGTCGAGGTTGCGCTCGAAGTCGTAGGATGCCGCGACGCCCGACCCTGCGGCCGGCCCGTCTCCGCCGCGGTTCGACCCCTCGACGTAGGTCAGGCGCACGCCGAGCGTGGACTCCTGCTCCGCGTCGGAGAGCGTGTAGCCGGGGAACGCCCCGTCGCAGTCGGTGCCGGTGGTGTCCGCCGCGCCGCAGACCGCGGCCGTGATGTCGACCCAGGCGTCGGCGGTGTCGTCGAAGAGCTCGACGGTCGCGATGCGGTCGTACTGCATCTCGGGGTCGAGGGAGCCGTCGATGGGCTCGATGACCGCGAGGTTCCAGGCGTCGAACGCGGATGCCGCGATGTTCGCGAAGTCCGTGCCGGCGCTCGGGTCGTCGGTGATCGCGACCGAGTCGAACGGCAGCCCCTCGGTCGCCCACGAGATGCGCGCGGTGCGCTGGTCGCCGCTGAAGGCGTTCACGTTGTCGTCGAGCCACTGCTTCTCGAGCAGGTCGACGCCCGCGTCGGGGTCGAACGGGTTGACGTCGATCTGGTCGCCGTCGGTCGCCGTGTTGTCCTCGGGAGACGTGTCGTCGGGGTTCGTCACCGTCGACGACGCCGTGTTGTCGACCACGAGCGGGTCCGCGGCCTCGGCCGCGTCATGCACGCTGCCGGAGCCGTCGCGGAACTGGTCGCGCGTGGCGACCGAGATGCGCGGGGCGACCTGGAAGCCCGGCGGCAGCGTCTCACCGGGCTTCGGGGTGTAGACGAACCGGATGCCCTGGATGTCGTCCTGCAGGTCGGCCGGGACGGTGGCGTTGAACGTGGTCGGCCCCTCGATGAGCTCGGCTCCGGGGAGGGTGACCCACTCGCTGCCGTCCCAGTACTCGACGGTGAGGTTGGCGTCCGCCGGCACCCCGGCGCTGATCTGGCTCAGGTTGAACGCGTTCCAGAAGAGCGAGGGCGGGTCGCCCGGCTGCGGATCGGCCGGGTCGCTGATCACGAGCGAGTCCGCTCCGACGGTCGAGGCGTTCTCGCCCTGGTTGTTGACGGACGCGAGGAAGGTCACGTCGGTCGAACTGCCCGGCACGTCCCAGACCTCGTCGCGCACGATGTTCTTGTCGATGACCGTCGACACGCGCACCGGCTGCCGGGTGATGTCGGCGGCGTCCTCGTCGGTGCCCGTCTGGCCTGTGGAGTCGGTCACGGTCGAGGTCGTGTCGTTCGTGCTGACGACGTCGGCCTGGCCCTCCACGCTCTGGGCGGTGACGTCGAACGGGATCTGGGCCGACGCGTTCGGCAGGATCGGGCCCGTGAACGTCACCGAGAAGCCGACCACGTCGCCGGTCGGGTCGGGCAGCGTGTCGGGCGTCGTCGTCGTGAGCGTCTCGCTGCTGCCGTCGGCGTACGTGTAGGTCACCGAGGCGCCCGTGGCGTTCTGCGGCCAGGTGATGTCGCCGAAGCCGTCGAACGTGAGGCCCTGGTCGGCGAGGTTCGGCGACCCCGCGGTGGGCTCGTCGATGGTCATCGAGGTGACCGGCCGGGGGCCGTTCGCGGACTCGATGGTGGCCGTGGTCGAGTCGCCGGCGAGCAGCGTCGGGTCGGCGAACGACTTCTCGATGTCGACCGTCGGGCCGGTGTTGCTGATGACGACGTCGCCGTCGGCCGTGTTCGGGTCGGTCGGGACGTCGTCGACGACCACGTTCGAGGATGCCGTGTTCGGCACGTCGACCGACTCGCCGAGCGGGATGTCGAGCACGCTGTCGTTCGTCTCGGCGGAGATGCCGATCGTGCCGTTGTCGCCGGGCGGGATCGGATCGCCCGTGCTCGACGTGAACGTGAAGCGCAGCCCCTTCACGTCGGAGGGCGGGTCGACGCCCGGGATGTCGGTGAAGTCGGTCGGCACCACGTCGGGCCCATACACGCTCGTCCAGTTGCCGTCGGCGTCGCGGTACTCGATCTGCACCTGGTCGGCGCCCGGCGGCGGCGTGATCGAGGTGATGCCGGTGAAGTCGAGGTAACTGTCGAACGGGCTGGCGACGCCGTCGGCGGGATCCTGCACCACGACGGCGTCGACGGACTGGTTCGACGCGTTGCCGCCGCCGATCGTGTAGTCGATGGGCTGGTCGGGCAGCGAGGGCACGCTCTGTCCGTCGGCGACGTGATCGTCGACCGACTTCACGACCGTCGAGTCGAGCAGCGACGGGATGTCGAGCTCGACCGGCACCGACGCATCCTTCGGCAGGGCGTTCTCGGCCGACGCGGTCGCCGTGTTCGTGATGGTGCCGTCGTAGTCGGCGCTCGCATCGTCGGGCACCTGGACGAACACGGTGATGCTCACCTGCTGCCCGGTCTCGAGGCCGGTGCCGGCGGCGCCGGTCTCGTTGAACGCGACCGTGAAGTCGCTGTCGCCGGTCGTGACCGTCGCGTCGCTGCCCGAGGAGACGACGACCGGGTTCGGGACGGACGGGTCGAAGACGAGCGGCGGCGGCAGGGTGTCGGAAACCTGTGCGCCGACGCAGATGTCGACGATCGGGCTGTTGCAGGTCAGCGTGATCGTGTAGCTGAACTGCTCCCCGGCGGCGAACGGCGAGGTGTCGGGCGGCGTCACCACCTTCGAGAAGGTCGTGAACTCCGCGTCATCCGGTGCCGCTGCAGCTGACAGCACTGACGGCGTCGTCAGCGACGCCGTCAGGATGATCGCGCCGATTCCGGCGAGCACGCGTCGAACGACCGACATCACTTCCCCCTGCCCCCGCAGCCGTCAGGCTGCCGTGGGCGCACGGTAGGTGAAGCGCCCGCCATCCGACCCTATCGGGGGACGTCGGCGGGATGGAAGGGGCCAGTCGAGGAGGCGGTCGACCGGGAGGAGCGCGCCGAGACCTTGAGGTCAGGCGAGCAGGTCGTGCAGCTGCACGATCTCGTCGCGGCCGGGGCCGACGCCGATCGCCGAGATGCGCGAGCCGCTCATGGCCTCGAGCTCGCGCACATAGGCCTGCGCGTTGGCGGGCAGGTCGGAGAACTCGCGCGCCCCGGTGATGTCTTCGCTCCAGCCCGGGAACTCCTCGTAGATCGGGGTCGCATGGTGGAAGTCGGACTGCGAGACGGGCACCTCGTCGAAGCGCTGCCCGTCGACGTCGTAGGCGACCGCGACGGGGATGCGCTCGATGCCGGTCAGCACGTCGAGCTTGGTCAGCACGAAGTCGGTGACGCCGTTGATGCGCGAGGTGTAGCGCGCGATGGGCGCGTCGTACCAGCCCGTACGGCGGCGGCGGCCGGTGGTCGTGCCGAACTCGTGACCCTTCTCGCTGAGGAACTCGCCCCACTCGTCGAAGAGCTCGGTCGGGAAGGGGCCTGCACCGACGCGCGTCGTGTACGCCTTGACCACGGCGATGACCCGGTCGATGCGGTTCGGGGCGATGCCGGAGCCGGTGACGGCGCCGCCGCTCGTGGCGTTCGACGAGGTCACGAACGGGTACGTGCCGTGATCGACGTCGAGCATGGTCGCCTGGCCGCCCTCGAAGAGCACGGTCTCGTCGCGGTCGAGGGCCTGGTGCAGCAGCAGTGCGGTGTCGGTGACCATCGGGCGCAGGCGCTCGACGTAGCCGAGCAGGTCGTCGACGACCTCGTCGACGGCGATGGCGCGTCGGTTGTAGACCTTGACCAGCAGGTGGTTCTTCTGGTCGAGGGCGCCCTCGACCTTCTGACGCAGGATGTTCTCGTCGAAGATGTCCTGCATGCGCAGGCCCACGCGGTTGATCTTGTCGGCGTAGGCGGGGCCGATGCCACGACCGGTGGTGCCGATCTGGCGCTTGCCGAGGAAGCGCTCGGTGACCTTGTCGAGCGTGCGGTGGTACTGCGTGATGAGGTGCGCGTTCGCCGAGATGCGCAGCCGCGAGACATCCACCCCGCGGCTGGAGAGCGCCTCGAGCTCCTCGAAGAGCACCTCGACGTCGACGACCACGCCGTTGCCGATGACCGGGGTGACCCCGGGCGTCAGGATGCCGGACGGCAGCAGGTGCAGCGCGTACTTCTCGCTGCCGACGACGACGGTGTGCCCGGCGTTGTTGCCGCCGTTGAACTTGACGACGTAGTCGAGGCGCGGACCGAGCAGGTCGGTCGCCTTGCCCTTTCCTTCGTCGCCCCACTGTGCACCGATCAGGACGGCTGCGGGCATGTCAGTCCTCTCCTGCCGCGTCGAGCGCGGCGGGTTCGGCGACCGGGTCGCCGGTGGTTGCCGTGGCCTCGGCCTGCTCGAAGAGCTGGGCCTGGCTCACGATGGTGATGACCTGGGTGGGCGTGAACTCCGACGCGATGCGGCCGGGGGCCTCGGCATCGGCGCTCGAGAGCTCGCCTGCGAGACGTGCGACCTGCGTGTCGAGCCCGAGTGCCGACGCGGCCCGGCGCTTGGCGTCGAGGGCCCTGAGGTAGGCGCGGTTCGGCTCGTCGGACCAGGGCACGGCTGCGCCGGGCTCCCATCCGGATGCCGCGAGCTGCTCCTGCGCGAGGTCGACGGCGACGCTCGCATAGGCGAAGGCGGCGATGGGGTTGCCCTCGGAGTCGGCGAGGTCGGCGAGCTCCGCCCATGCCAGCGGCGAGGAGGGATGCTCGGTGACGACGGCCGCGACGGCCCCTCGATCGGCTGCGGCGAGCGCCTCCCTGACCTCGGGTTCGTCGACCAGACCGGTCTCGCGCTCGGGTGCTGTTTCGTCTGCAGTCACACTCAACCTTATCGCGGCCCCCGTCGGCCGCCCCGGTCCGCAGGGCCGGAGGCCGGCGCGTCACGCGGCATCCGCGCGAAGTAGGCTGGAGGGCATGTCGAAAGTCCTCTCCAGCCTGCCCGTCGGCGAACGCGTCGGCATCGCCTTCTCCGGCGGCCTCGACACCTCGGTGGCCGTCGCGTGGATGCGCGAGAAGGGTGCGATCCCCTGCACCTACACCGCCGACCTCGGCCAGCCCGACGAGCCCGACGTCGAGGCGGTCCCCGGCCGCGCGATCGAGTACGGCGCCGAGCTCTCCCGGCTCGTCGACTGCCGTGCCGCGCTCGTCGAGGAGGGGCTCGTCGCGCTGCAGTGCGGCGCCTTCCACATCCGCTCGGGCGGCAAGGCCTACTTCAACACGACCCCCCTCGGCCGCGCGGTCACCGGCACGCTCCTCGTGCGCGCGATGCTCGAAGACGGGGTCGACATCTGGGGCGACGGCTCGACCTACAAGGGCAACGACATCGAGCGGTTCTACCGCTACGGCCTCATGGCCAACCCGCGCCTGCGCATCTACAAGCCGTGGCTCGACGCCGACTTCGTCACCGAGCTCGGCGGCCGCGCCGAGATGAGCGAGTGGCTGCAGCAGCGCGACCTGCCCTACCGCGCCTCCGCCGAGAAGGCGTACTCGACCGACGCGAACATCTGGGGCGCGACGCACGAGGCCAAGGTGCTCGAAGAGCTCAGCGAGGGCATCACCACGGTCGAGCCGATCATGGGTGTGAAGTTCTGGGACGAGTCGGTCGAGATCCCGGCCGAAGACGTCACGATCTCGTTCGAGCAGGGCCGCCCGGTCGCGCTGAACGGCGTCCGGTTCGACGACGCCGTGGCCCTCGTGCTCGAGGCGAACGCCATCGGCGGCCGCCACGGCCTCGGCATGAGCGACCAGATCGAGAACCGCATCATCGAGGCGAAGTCTCGCGGCATCTACGAGGCGCCGGGCATGGCGCTGCTGCACCTCGCCTACGAGCGGCTCGTCAACGCGATCCACAACGAGGACACGATCGCGAACTACCACAACGAGGGTCGCCGCCTCGGTCGCCTCATGTACGAGGGCCGCTGGCTCGACCCGCAGTCGCTCATGCTGCGCGAGTCGATCGTGCGCTGGGTCGCCTCGGCGGTCACGGGCGAGGTCACGGTGCGCCTGCGCCGCGGCGACGACTACACGATCATGAACACCACCGGCCCGTCGCTCAGCTACCAGCCCGAGAAGCTCTCGATGGAGCGCGTCGGCGACCAGGCCTTCGGACCCGAGGACCGCATCGGCCAGCTCACCATGCGCAACCTCGACATCGCCGACTCGCGCGCGCGTCTCGAGCAGTACGCCCGCCTCAACCTGGTGGGCGGCGCGACCGCGGCCCTCGTGGGCGACCTGGCGAGCGGCGAGGCCGCGCAGATCCTGGCCGGGTCGGGCGAGACCGACCTCGAGGCCGCGACCGACGCCGCGAACGAGGCCTCCGCGTTCGACCTCGGCACCGACTGAGACGCAAGCAGGTCACGGCGCCGAGGCGCCGGCACGCAGAAGGGCGGATGCCGCGGCATCCGCCCTTCGTGCTGTCGGCGACGCGCGGGTCGCCGCAGGTCAGCCGAGGCCTCCCCCGTAGGCGCACCCGCCCTCGATGAACCAGTCCATGCCGGATCCCTCGTACGACGTGGTCACGCCGTGCCAGGTGTAGCTGAAGGCGGGCCAGACGTCCTCGTCGTCCTGGTGCGTGTAGTGCGCCCGCACCACGGCGATGTTGTCGGTCTCGATGTAGACGTAGGGATTCGTCTCGCTGTGGGTGGCGTGGCAGAACGCCACCTTGTGCTCGCCCTCGGCTCCGGGCTGCGTCGCGTTCGCGGCCGCGGATGCGCCGAGCACGCTGAGCGCCACGAACGGGATGACGGCGAGGGATGCGGTGAGCCGCCGCTTCGTTGCGGACATGGTTGGCCCCTTTCAGGTCGGATGACCCAATTCAAGTCCCGGCCTCCATCGTGTCTCCGCAGCGGGGAGCCATTCGTCCCGCTCGATCCGACCCCCAATTCGGGGCAGGTCCACCGCCGCATCCGGCCCTGTCGATGGGATACTCAGGAATCGTCCGCAGCCGGTGGGACCGGCTCCGATCCGAGGAGTGCCGATGAGCCCCGACCTGCCGATCGCCGCGGACACCGCCCGATGAGCGCCGAACTCGCCAATCTCCTCGGCATCCTCGCGATCCTCCTCGACCTCGGCATCCGCATCGCGGCGCTCATCATCGTGCCGCGCGACCGCAAGCCGACCGCCGCGATGGCCTGGCTGCTCGCGATCTTCCTCATCCCGTTCATCGGCATCATCCTGTTCCTGCTGATCGGCAACGTGAAGCTGTCGAAGCGGCGGCGCGACCGGCAGGTCGAGATCGACCGCATCCTCGACGAGCACGTCGACGAACTCCAGCCGGCGGATGCCGCGAGCTGGCCGACCTGGTTCCAGACGGCGGTCGAGCAGAACCGCCGGCTCGGCGCCCTGCCGGCGGTGGCGGGCGACTCGGCGCGGCTCATCGGCGACTACGAGGCCTCCATCGAGGCCATGGCCGCCGACATCGACACCGCCCGGCGCTACGTGCACGTGGAGTTCTACATCGTCGGGCTCGACGACACCACGAAGGGGTTCTTCGCGGCGATGGAGCGAGCCGTGCAGCGCGGGGTGACCGTGCGCGTGCTGCTCGACCAGGTGGCGTCCAAGCGGGTGACCGTGAGCGAGGCGACGTTCGCCGAACTCGACCGCATCGGCGTGCAGTGGCACTTCCTGCTGCCGTTGAAGTTCTTCTCGAACCGCTACGAGCGCCCCGACCTGCGCAACCACCGCAAGCTCGTCGTCGTCGACGGACGGGTCGCGTACACCGGATCGCAGAACCTCATCGACCGCAGCTACGACTCCCCCAAGAACCTCAAGCGCGGGCTCAAGTGGCAGGAGCTCGTCGTGCGCACCACCGGGCCGGTCGTGCGCACGATCGACGCCGTGTTCCAGTCCGACTGGTACGCCGAGGTCGACGAGCGGATCGACGACGAGCACGCCATCGCGGAACCGGTCGACGATGTCGCGGCATCCGCTGTCGCGTCCGACGCGGGCACGGTCGCGGCATCCGACGCCCTGGTGTGCCAGGTCGTGCCGAGCGGACCGGCGTACCCGACCGAGAACAACCTGCGGCTGTTCCTCTCGCTCGTGGCGTCGGCGCAGGAACGCGTCATCATCACGAGCCCGTACTTCGTGCCCGACGAGGCGATGATCTACGCGATCACGTCGGCGAAGCTGCGCGGGCTCGACGTGCAGCTGTTCGTCTCGGAGCTCGGCGACCAGGGGTCGGTCTGGCACGCGCAGCGCTCGTACTACGGCACGCTGCTGGAGGCCGGCGTGCGCATCTGGCTCTACCCGGCGCCGTACATCCTGCACGCGAAGCACCTCTCGATCGATGACGACGTGGCGGTGATCGGGTCGAGCAACATGGACATCCGCTCGTTCAACCTCAACTTTGAGATCTCGCTCATGGTGCGCGGGGCCTCGTTCGTCGCCGACATGCGCGCGGTCGAGCAGGGCTACCGGGACATCGGCCGGGAGCTCACGCTCGAGGAGTGGAAGAAGGAGCCGCTCTCGGCGACCTTCCTCGACGGGGTCGCGCGGCTCACCTCGGCGCTGCAGTAGCGGCGCGTCGGGCGTCGCTGTGCGTCCGCCGAGATAACTTGCACATCGGTGTGCAAGTTTGTACGATGGAAGCATGCCGACCATCACCGAGGAGGTTCGCCGCGCCCCTCGTCGGGATGCCGCCGCGAACCGCGAAGCCCTGCTCGCCGCCGCATCGGCGACGCTCAACGAGCACCCCGACGCCGGGCTCGAGGCCATCGCCTCGGCCGCGGGCCTCTCGCGCCGCGCGGTCTACGGCCACTTCGCCGGACGCGACGAGCTCATCGCCGCACTCATCGCCTCGGGCGCGACCCGGCTGAACGACATCGCCGCCACGCTCGAGCACCCGCACACGCCCACCGCGATCGCCCTGCTCGGCGCGCGCCTCTGGCACGCGGTCGAGCATGTGCAGCTCCTCGCCGCGATGGCCCTCCGCGAACCGCACGTCGACCAGGTCGCCGCCGCCCTCGCCCCCGTGCGCGAACGCCTCGGGGCGCTCGTCTCACGCGGCATCGACGAGGGCACCCTGCGCGGCGACATTCACCCGCAGACCCTCGCCCGCCTCGTCGAGCGCGCGGCGATCGCGGTGCTGCTCGAGGCATCCGTCGCCCGGCTCGACGACGCCGAGGGGCACCGGCTCGTGATGCTCTCGGTGCTCGGCACGGCCGGACTCGGCTGGCGCGAGGCGGGTGCCGTCATCGACGCCGCCCCCGAGCTCGCGTACCTGCCCGCGGCCGACGCCGAGCCCGACCAGGCGAGGGACGCGAGCGACGCGACCGGCGAGGAGGCCCGCGCATGAGGATCGACCTGCACCACGTCTCGAAGGGCCGCAAGGGCCAGGCGCTGCCGCCCACGACGATCGGCTTCGAGTCCGGCCGGGCCACGCTCACCCGCGCCGAGACCGAGCAGCGGCCCACCGTGCTCGGCCTCATGGCGGCCGGACGCATGCGCCCCGACACGGGCACCGTCACGATCGACGGGCGAGCGGATGCCTCCGCGATCCGCCGACGCGTCGCCCTCGTCGACGCGCCGGGCGTGAGCGACCCCGCACCCGACGTCACCGTCGCCGGCGTCGCGGCCGAGGAGCTCATGTTCGCCGGCATCCCGTCGAACCCAGTCTCGGTCTCGAACTGGCTCGGCGACCTCGGGCTCGCGGCGTCCGCCCGGGTGCCGATCGCGAACGTCGACCCGAAGGATCGGCTGCGACTGCTCACCGAGCTCGCGATCCTGCGCGACGGCGTCGAGGGGCTCGTGCTCGTCTCCCCCGACCGCCACGGCGGCGACCCCGTCGAGTGGTGGGAGCTCGCGCGAGCCCTCGCCGATCGCGGCTTCGGCGTGCTCGTCATCGCGGGCGACGCCTCGGCCGCCGCCATCGCCGCGACCACGATGCTCGCCCGCATGCAGGGCGACGAAGACCCCGACGAGGCCGTCGAGCACGATGTCATCGCCGAAGGAGGCCTCGCGTGAAGGTTCCGCAGATGATCGCCGCCGAGTTCCGGCGGCTCTTCTCCACCCGCATGTCCGTGATCGCGCTCATCGCGCTCGTCGCGGTGCCCGTGCTCTACGGGGGCCTCTACCTCTGGGCCAACCAGGACCCGTACGCCAAGCTCCCCGAGGTGCCCGTGGCACTCGTGGTCGACGATGAGGGCTCGGCCGCGACGGAGGACTCCGAGGCGCGCAACGTCGGCGAGGAGGTCGCCGACGAGCTCATCGCCGACGGCGCCTTCGACTGGCACGAGGTCTCGGCCGACGAGGCCGCCGACGGCCTGGCCGACTCGACGTACGACTTCGTCATCACCCTGCCCGCCGACTTCAGCGAGGCGCTCGCCTCGATCCAGACGGATGCGCCGCGCCAGGCCGAGATCATCCTCGAGACGAGCGACGCGAACAGCTACCTCGCCGGCACCATCGGCGAGCAGGCGGTGAAGACGATCCGCACCACGGTCGCCGAACAGGTCGGTCAAGAGGCCGCGTCACTGCTGCTCGACTCGATCTCCACGATCCGCGGCAAGATCGTCGAGGCCGCCGACGGCGCGCAGCAACTCGCCGACGGCACCTCGACCGCGATCGACGGCACGTCGAAGCTCGGCGACGGCGCATCGCAGCTCGCCGACGGCACGGCCGCGCTCGCGACCGGCTCCCGGCAGGTCGCCGACGGCAGCGCCAGCCTCGCCGCGGGAGCGCAGCAGGTCGCCGACGGCAGCGCGACGCTCGCCGACGGTGCGCAACAGGTCGCCGACGGCAATGCGCAGCTCGCGGCATCCGCCGACCGGGTCGGGTCCGCCGTCGGCGAGGCCGCCGCCTCCGTGCCCGAGGCCCGCGCCGACATCTCGGCACGACTCGCGGCCGCAGGCGTCGACCAGGCGACCATCGACGAGGTGCTCGCCCGGCTCGACCCCATCGCCGAGGACATCTCGGCCGGCAACGATCGCGTGCAGGAGGTCGTCGGGCAGATCGACCAGCTCGCCGCGGGCAGCGCGCAGGTCGCGAGCGGATCGGCGACCCTCGCCGCGGGCAGCGCCGAGGTCGCGAGCGGGTCGGCGACCCTCGCCACCGGCGCGAGCGCGGCTGCGGACGGCGCCGACGCCGCGGCATCCGGCGCCTCGACGCTGCGCGACGGCATCGGCACGCTCGGCGAGGGCCTCGGCGAACTCGAGACGGGCGCGCAGACGTTGCAGTCGGGGCTCTCCGACGGCGCCGATGCGATTCCCGACTCCGACCAGGCCACGCGCGACGCGCAGGCCAAGACCATCGCCGACCCGGTCTCGCTCGAGACCGACGCCCTCACCGAGGCCGGCAACTACGGCGCCGGCCTCGCCCCGTTCTTCGCGGCCCTCGCCGGCTGGATCGGCATCTACGCGCTGTTCCTCATCGTGAAGCCCATCTCGCGGCGCGCGGTGACGGCGCTGCACTCGCCGATCCGGGTGACGCTGGCCGGCTGGCTGACGCCGGGCATCCTCGGCGCCGTGCAGATGATCGGCCTGTTCACGGTGCTCGCCGTGACGCTCGGGTTCCCGATGACGCATCCGCTCGGCACGCTGGGGGTGATGATCCTCGCGTCGGCGACGTATGCGGCGATCATCCTGGCGTTGAACGTGTGGCTCGGCTCGGTCGGGCAGTTCCTCGGGCTCGTGCTCATGGTGCTGCAGCTCGTCACGGCCGGCGGCACGTTCCCGTGGCAGACGCTGCCCGCACCGCTCGCCGCCCTGCACCACGTGCTGCCCATGGGCTACGTCGTCGACATGATGCGGCAGGTCATGTACGGCGGCGACCTCGGCCGCGCCGGCTCCGACGCGATCGTGCTGCTCGTCTGGATGGTGGGCGCCCTCGTGCTCGCGGCGATCGGCGTCACCCGCATGACGCACTTCCGCACGCTGCGCGACCTGCAGCCGAGCCTCATCGGCTGAGCCGCGCCGTCGCGCGGAGGAGGGGCGGATGCCGCGGCATCCGCCCCTCTTCCGTACCGTGTGGCGCTAGTCGAAGACGGGCGCCGTGTCGATGACGACCTTGCGGAGCCCGCCCGTGAACCGGAACGGCACCTCGTAGTCGCGCACCACCGGGGTGCCGGAGTCCTCGCCGATGTCGAGCGTCTCGTCGGCCGAGATGCGCACGGGCACGGTCTGCTCGACGCGCCCGCGCGCCACGACCGCGCCGTCGACCTTCACGACGGCCTCGCCGCCGCTTCCGGGCGCACCGCCGTCGTAGTGGAAGTCGACCACGACCTCGTGCTCGCCCGCGGTCAGCGGTTCGTCGCCGGCCACGGTGAACTTGTGGTTCGGGTAGTGCGAACGCGCGTACGAGAACGTCGGCCGGCCGTCGAGCAGGTAGAGGGCGTTGCCGCCGAACCATCCGCCCTGCGTCATCAGCATGCCCTCTGCGCCGCCGTCGGGCACCGTGATCGAGGCGCTGACGCGGTACGAGGTGTTCTTCATGTTGGGCGCGAGCCCCTCGGTGATGCGACTCGTGCCGGGATAGTACGTGTAGACCGTGCGACCACCGCCGTGCTGCGGTCGGTTCTCGGGCCGCAGCCGTTCGATGTAGCGGTCGTCGAGCGGCAGCACCTGGTTCTTGCGCGCCTCGTCGAGGAAGACCCGGCGAAGCTCCTCGAGCTTGTCGGGGTGCTCGGCGGCGAGGTTCCTCGACTGGGTGAAGTCCTCGTCGAGGTGGTACAGCTCCCACTCGTACTCGTCGAACGGGTCGGGGGTGGTCTCGCCCATGCCCACCCACGGCAGGCGCTTGGGCGCCGTGTTCGCCATCCACCCCTCGTGGTAGATGCCCTGGTTGGCGATCACCTCGAAGTACTGCGTCGTGTGCGCCTCGGGCGACTGCGGGTCGTCGAACGCGGGCATGAGGCTGGCGCCGTTCAGCGGCACCTGCTCGAATCCGTTGATCACCTCGGGCATCGGGATGCCGGCGGCGTCGAGGATCGTCGGCACGATGTCGGTGATGTGGGTGAACTGGCTGCGCAGCCCGCCGTCGTCGCGGATGTGCGCCGGCCACGACACGACCATCGATGTGCGCGAGCCCCCGAGGTGGGAGGCGATCTTCTTGTCCCACTGGTAGGGCGAGTTCATCGCGTGGGCCCAGCCGTGCGAGAAGTGGTTCTGGAACCAGCGGCCGCCGAACTCCTCGATGTTCTCGACCATGAACGACTCGTCGTCGACCAGGCCGTTCGCCAGGACGCCGATCTCGCTCGTCAGGCCGTGGCCCGTCGGATCCTCGGCACTCGACCCGTTGTCGCCCTGGATGTAGATGATGAGCGTGTTCTCGAGCTCGCCGAGCTCCTCGATCGCGTCGATGACGCGGCCGATCTGGTGGTCGCAGTGCGCCAGCGCCGCGGCGTAGCACTCCATCTGGCGGGCGCACACGCGCTGCATGTCCTCGGAGAGGTCGTCCCACCGACGGTAGTGATCGGGGGTCGGGTTCAGCACGGCGTCCTGCGGGATCACGCCGAGCTCCTTCTGCCGCTCGAACGTGCGCACGCGCTGCTCGTCCCACCCGTGGTCGAACTGCCCGCTGAACTTCTCGATCCACTCCTTCGGTGCGTGATGCGGGGCGTGCGCCGTGCCGGGCGTGTAGTACGCGAAGAACGGCTTCTCGGGGTCGACCGCCTTCTGCGTGCGGATCCACGTCACCGCGTGGTCGGCGAGGTCGGCGTCGAGGTGGTAATCGTCCTCGCGGCCGAGGTACGGATCGATCGGCTTGGTGCCCTCGAAGACCGCGGGGCGGAACTGGTGCGCGTCGGCGCCGAGGAATCCGTAGAAGTACTCGAAGCCCAGGCCGGTCGGCCAGAGCGTGAAGGGGCCGGCCGGCGTCGTGAGCCAGTCGGGCACGTTGTGGTTCTTGCCGAACCAGGCCGTGCCGTAGCCGTTCTGCGTGAGGATCTCACCGATCGTGCCGACGCTCCGCGAGACGATGCTGTGGTACCCGGGGAACGGCGTCGAGAACTCCATGATGATGCCCGTCGAGGCGACGTGGTGGTTGCGTCCGGTGATCAGCGCCGCCCGCGACGGCGAGCACAGGGCGGTCGTGTGGAAGCGGTTGAAGCGCAGCCCGCGCTCGGCGAGCCGGGCGTACGTCGGCGTCGGGATCGGGCCGCCGAACACCTCGCTGGCGCCGAAGCCGACGTCGTCGGTCATGACCACGAGCACGTTGGGTGCCCCGGTCGGAGCCGACACCTCGACCGGCCACTCGATCGGGTCGGAGCCCGCGACCGTGCGCTCGACGCGGCCGACCTCTTGGAAGGGTTCGATGGGAAGACGGGTTCGATCTGGCCAGCTCGCGCGTTCGGTCATGGATCCATTCAAGCCGCGGGCGCTCCCCGTGGCCACCCCCTTGTCAGGCGGGCGTCTGCTGGTGCGCCGCCACGTGCCAGGCGCCGTCGTCGTAGACGTACGTGGTCGACATGCGCAGGTTCGCGGTGTCGTCACCGCGGCGCGCGACCGCACGATAGACGACGATGCCGGCCCGGTCGCCGAGGCGGATCACGGCGGGCTCGTGCAGCTCGTAGGACTCCCACGGCGGCGTGCCGCGGAACCTCGCGAGGATCTCGTCGCGGCCGAGCATCGCCCCCTCGACGACCATGAGCGCATCTCGCGTCATCGCGCGTTGGTAGTGCTCGCCGCCGCGACCGTCGAGGATCGCCTTCCATCCGGCGTGCTCTTCATGCAGCAGACGGGCGGGCAGATCGTCGGTGATCTCGGTCATGGCGACAACGCTAACCGCGATCGGATGCCGCGGCTAGGGCGAACGGCGATGTCGTCGTTCGAACCCCGATGCGCGGCATCCGATCGCGGTGGGCTGCGGTCGGCCGGTCAGGTCCGATCAGTGCATGACGGCCGGCTCGGGGGCCTCGGCGGAGGTCGCGGCATCCGCCGGCGCCGCCGTGTGCGAGAGCGACAGGCCGTGGCCCCGACGGCGGAACAGCAGAGCCGCGAGCACCGCGCCGAACGCGAAGAACGCGGCGCCCCACCAGTACGCCACCGCGTAGCTGTGCACGGCCGCCTCGGCCGCGATGGCCGGTGTCGCCGGCGCGTGCGAGACGAGGTAGTCGGCCGCGGCCGTCGCCGCGAGGGTGTTGAGCAATGCCGTGCCGATCGAGCCGCCGACCTGCTGGCTCGTGTTGACCGTGGCCGAGGCCACGCCCGCGAACCGGCGGTCGACGCCGAGCGTCGCCGTCTGCATGGACGCCGGCATGATCGAGCCCATCGCGAAGCCGAGGACCAGCAGCGGCGGCAGCACGTCGGCCGCGTAGACGCTGTCGAGGCCGAGCCGGGTGAGGCCGAGCATGCCGATGGCGCCGAGCACCATGCCGAGCGGCACCATGACCTTGGGACCGAACCGGGGCACGAAGAGGTTCGTCGACAGCTGCGCGGCGAGCACGAGCATGCCGATCATCGGGAGGAACGCCAGACCCGTCTGGATCGGCGAGTAGCCGAGCGAGGCCTGCAGGTAGTAGGTCACGAACAGGAAGATGCCGAACATGCCGGCGCCCGCGATGAGCACCGAGGCGAAGGCCGCGCCGCGATTGCGGTCGAGCACGATCGACAGGGGCAGCAACGGGTGGCTCGCCCGACGCTGCCACAGCACGAAGGCGATCAGGAGCACGCCGGATGCCGCGAGGAAGCCCCAGGTGAGCGGGGAGCCCCATCCCTCGGACTCGGCGTTCGAGAAGCCGTAGACCAGCGAGAAGAGCGCGCCGGAGACGAGCACCGTGCCGGGGATGTCGAGCTTCGGACGCGGCCCCACGCGCTTCGCGTTCGTCACGAACACGAGGGCGCCGACGAGCGCGACGGCGGCGATGACGACGTTGATGTAGAGGTTCCAGCGCCAGTCGAAGTACTCGGTCAGCACGCCGCCGAGGAGGAGGCCGATCGCGCCGCCGGCGCCGGCGATCGCGCCGAACACGCCGAACGCACGGGCGCGCTCCTTGGGGATCACGAACGTGGTGGTGAGCACGGCGAGCGCGGTCGGGGCGAGCAGCGCGCCGAACGCACCCTGCAGTGCGCGGGCGCCGACGAGCAGTTCGAACGTGCCTGCGGCACCGCCCAGTGCGGATGCCCCGGCGAAGCCGATGAGCCCGATGATGAACGTCCGCTTGCGGCCCATGAGGTCGGAGAGACGGCCGCCGAGGAGCAGCAGGCTGCCGAAGGCGAGCGAGTAGGCGGTGATGATCCACTGCCGCTGGCCGTCGGTGAAGCCGAGGTCGGCCTGCGCCGCCGGGAGGGCGATGTTCACCACGGTGGAGTCGAGGACGACCATGAGCTGGGCGAGTCCGACGACGGAGAGCGTCCACCAGCGACGGGACGAGGACGCTGCGGCCGACGAGGTCGTCTGCGGCGGCGCCGAGGAGGTGTTGGTCATGACGGAGACTATATACGGAACTCATCAGTTTCGGAACCCCAACGTTTCGGATCTTTCGAGTTCCTGAACTATGCTGTTCTCGTACGGGGCGTCGACCCCCGCACGCACACGAAGCTCGAGATGGGATGGCCGCGATGACGCAGCTCGATCTCCCCGCCGACACGGGAGCCGCAGAGACCTCTGCGGCGCCCCGCCTCGGACGCAAGCGCGACCACTCCCGCGACCCCGAGATCCTCGACGCCGCGATCGAGATCCTCGCCGAGACCGGCTACGAGGGCATGACCGTCGAGATGGTCGCCAACCGGGCGAAGGCTGGAAAGGCCACGCTCTACCGGCGCTGGCCCTCGAAGGCCGAACTCGTGCTCGATGCCGTCGCCTGCATGAAGCGCGGCGACCTCGAGGCGCCGCTCCCCGACACCGGAACGCTGCGGGGCGACCTCATCGCGATGATCAAGCCGCGCTCGATCGCCGAGGCCGAGAAGAAGCTGCAAGTGATGGCGGGCATCGCGTCGATGCTCTCCCGCTCGCCCGAGCTCGCCGACACGGCCTACGCCACGCTCGTCGAGCCTCGCGCGAGCATCAACCGCACGCTCTTCCAGCGCGCCGTCGATCGGGGCGAGATCACCGGCGACCACGACCTCGAGACCCTGGCCGTGGTCAGCTCCGCAATGGCCTCGTACCGCCTGCTGATGCTGCGCAAGCCGGTCGACCGCGAGTTCCTGATCTCGATCATCGACGGCGTGATCCTGCCCGCGCTCGGCCTACCGGCCGGCGAAGGCGCGACGACCGGCGAGGACGAGGCGGCCGACGGGGCCGGCGGCCGAAGGGCTGACGCCCGACCGCGGCATCCGCCCTACAGCCAGCCCTTGCGCTTGAAGAGCCCGTAGAGCACGCCCGCGAAGCCGAGCATGAGGGCGAGCGCGAACGGGTACCCCCACGGCTCGTCGAGCTCGGGCATGTGGATGAAGTTCATGCCGTAGATGCCGGCCACGAGGGTCGGCGCGAAGATGATCGCCGCCCAGCTCGAGACCTTCTTGGCCTGCTCGCTCTGGGCGACGGCGGCTTCGGAGAGCACCTTGGTCTCCTCGTTCTGCCGCTGCGCGACGAGCGTGGAGTGCACCTGCAGCGCGTTCTGCAGCAGCTGACGGAACGTGTCGCCGTGCTCGACGATGCGCAGCACGTGGTCCTTCACGTCGCGGAGGTAGCGCTGCAGCTCGAGGTCGACCGTGTACTTCTCGAACCCGCGCTCGAGCGCGTCGAACATGCCGACGAGCGGACGCGTCGCGCGCTGGAACTCCATGACCTCGCTCGCGAGGTCGTAGATGCGGCGGGTGACCTCGGGGTCGCCGGAGAAGAGCTGCTCCTCGATCTCGTCGATGTCGTTCTCGAGCCCGGAGTCGACGGGCGCGTACTCGTCGACGACCTCGTCGAGCACGGCGTAGAGCACCGCCTCGGGGCCCTTGGCGAGCAGCTCGGGGCTGGCCTCGAGGCGGTGCCGAACGCGGGCGAGGTTCGGCGACTCCGCATGGCGGATGGTGATCGCGAAGTCGGGGCCGATGAACACGTGCAGCTCGCCGAACTCGACCTCCTCCTCGGCGTCGAGGTAGCGGGCGGGGCGAAGCACCACGAAGAGCGTGTCGCCGTAGCGCTCGAGCTTGGCGCGCTGGTGTCCCTTGCGGGTGTCCTCGACGGCGAGCGGATGCAGGCCGAACTCCGCGGCGAGCGCGGCGAGCTCGTCGTCGGTCGGCCGGTAGAGCCCGATCCACGCGAAGCCGCCGTGCGTCTCACGGGTCTCGAAGGTCTCCTCGAGCGAGGCGGGCGTGGCGACCCGGCGGCCGCCCTGGTAGATCGCGTTGTCGACGACGGGCATCGCGTCAGTCTCTCACCGTCGGCGGTGCGCCCGTCAGCGGCGCGCGTGCCGGCGCACCCACTCGTGCATGACGATCGCGGCCGCGGCACTCGCGTTGATCGAGCGGGTCGAGCCGTACTGCGTGATCTCCACCACGCGATCGGATGCCGCGATCGCCTCGTCGCTGAGCCCTGGACCCTCCTGCCCGAAGAGGAGCACGCACCGCTCGGGCAGTTCGACCGCATCGACAGGCTCGGAGCCCTCGACGTTGTCGACGGCGATGACGGGCAGCCCCTCGGCGCGGGCCCAGGCGACGAAGTCGGCGACATCCGGATGGTGCAGCACGTGCTGGTAGCGGTCGGTGACCATGGCCCCGCGCCGGTTCCAGCGACGACGGCCGATGATGTGCACCGTCTCGGCGGCGAAGGCGTTGGCGCTGCGCACGATCGAGCCGATGTTCATGTCGTGCTGCCAGTTCTCGATGGCCACGTGGAACGGATGCCGGTGCAGGTCGAGGTCGGCCACGATGGCGTCCATGCGCCAGTACCGGTAGCGGTCGACGACGTTGCGGGTGTCGCCGTTCGCGAGCAGCTCGGGATCGTAGTGCGGGTCGGCCGGCCACTCGGCGCCGCCGCCCGGCCAGGGCGGAACCCCGTGCGGGAGCGTCGGCTCGGGGTGCTCGGGCTCGGGCGGCTCTGGCTCGGGTTGGTGGGTCACGGTTCAACGCTACCCGCGGCATCCGCGGGGGTGGAACGAGCGAGCGACCCCGGCGCTGCAGTGCGCCGGGGTCGCTCGGGTGGCGGATCGCCGAGGTCACTCCTCGAAATCGACGTTGCCCCTGCAGGCGACGCCCGGTGACGGCGCGAACGCCTTGCCACCGGCACGGACGATCTGGCCGTAGCTCTGCACGTGGCCGCCCGTGATCGCGTCGTCCTCGAAGCCGGGCGGGTTTCCCTCGATGTCGTCGGGCAGATCCTGTCCGGAGAACGCGCACGCCGAGCTGGCCTTGTGCGCACCGGGAATGGGATCGCCGTTGCCGTTCGTCTCGCCGGCGAACGCCGCTCCGGCGCCGCCGCCCAGCACGAGCCCGAGTGCGACCGTGCATCCGATGATCATTCGTTTCATGATGTCCACCTTCGGTGATGTGGCGGACGTCCGGGCTGACCCCTCAGGTTGGAGCCCCGCTGCGGTGCCGGGCGACCGATCAGGTGCAACCTACTCCTCCGCGGGCGCGACCCTTTACCCCGAAAAGGGGTGACACGGGCTCCATCGCGCCACGCGACCCGTCGCACTTTTCGGTGTACCGAAATATGTGTAATCTTTCGGTATGCCGAAACTTCTCGACGACGAGAGCGTTCCCGTCGCCGCACGCCCGGAGCGCACCGCCCGCGCGAACGACACCTCTCGTCGCCGCGGGCGCCGGCCCGCGGCATCCGGCCCGCGCCTCGCGTGGCTGATCGGCCCCGCGCTCGTCGCCGGCGTCGCCTACCTCGACCCGGGCAACGTCGCCAGCAACATGACCGCCGGCGCGCAATACGGCTACCTGCTCGTCTGGGTCGTCGTCATCGGCAACGTCATGGCCTGGCTCATCCAGTACCTCTCGGCCAAGCTCGGCGTCGTCACCGGCAAGAGCCTGCCCGAGGTGCTCGGCGAGCGCATCGGCAACCGCTGGGGCCGCCGGGCGTACTGGCTGCAGGCCGAGGCCGTGGCCATGGCGACCGACATCGCCGAGGTCATCGGCGGGGCCGTCGCCCTCAACCTCCTCTTCGGCGTGCCGCTCGTGTGGGGCGGCCTCATCACGGGCACGGTCTCGCTCGTGCTGCTCGTCATCCAGTCGCGTCGCGGCGCCCGCCCGTTCGAGTTCGTCATCATCGGACTGCTCGTGATCATCGCCGTGGGCTTCAGCGTCGGCGTGCTCGTGGCCCCGCCCGACCCGGCCGGAGTGCTCGGCGGACTCGTGCCCCGGTTCGAGGACGCCAACTCGGTGCTGCTCGCGGCATCCATTCTCGGTGCGACGATCATGCCGCACGCGATCTACGCGCACTCGGCGCTCGCCCGCGACCGGTTCGCGCCCAGTCACCAGGCGGAGGCCCGCACGATCCCGACCGCGCGCCTGCTCACGGCGACCCGCTGGGACGTCACGATCGCGATGGCCATCGCGGGCACCGTGAACCTCTGCATCCTGCTGCTCGCGGCGGCGAACCTCGCCGGAGTCGAGGGCACCGACAGCCTCGAGGGCGCCTACGCGGCGCTGCAGGTCTCGCTCGGCCCGATCATCGCGACGCTCTTCGCGGTGGGCCTGCTGGCCTCCGGCCTCGCGTCGACGTCGGTGGGCGCGTACGCCGGAGCCGAGATCATGCACGGCCTGCTGCACGTGCGGGTGCCGCTCATCGCACGCCGCCTCGTCACGCTCATCCCCGCCCTGGCGATCCTCGCGCTCGGGTTCGACCCGACGCTCTCGCTCGTGCTCAGCCAGGTCGTGCTCTCGTTCGGCATCCCGTTCGCGCTCATCCCGCTCATCTCGGTCACCGCGAAGCGCGGCGTGCTCGGCCGGTACGCGAACCACTGGGCGACGACCGCGGCCGGCATCGCGGCATCCGTGTTCCTCATCACCCTGAACGGGGTGCTGCTCTGGCTGGTGTTCACGGGGGCGTGATCGCTTCCCAGGCGTCGGTGGCGGCCGCTACCGTGAGCGGGTGACCGACCCGCGACCGCTCACCGCCGCCGACCTCGTCGGCATGCTCGCGACCGGCGACGACCTGCCGCGCGAGCTCGCCTCCCAGCAGGAGCCCGACGCGGCATCCTCCCTGCGACCCGCGATCGACGAGCGCGGCGACCGGGTCTACGCCGACGTCGCCTACGCCCGGCTGGGCGGGTTCCGCCCGCTGGTGCTCGACCTGCGCGTGCCGCCCGGCGACGGCCCGGTGCCGGTCGTGCTGTACCTGCACGGCGGGGCATTCCTCTGGGGCAGCCACCACGACCCGCTCTTCGGCGTCGCCGAGGCGCTCGCCGACGCCGGCATCGCCACGGCGACCGCGCAGTACCGGCTGTCGGGCGAGGCACCGTTCCCCGCGGCACTGCACGACGTGCACGCGGCACTGCGCTGGCTGCGCACCGTCGGGCCCGAACTCGGCCTCGACCGCGATCGCATCGGCGTCATGGGCGAGTCCGCCGGCGGCAGCCTCGCCGCGTTCGCGGGCATGCGGCCGCAGGCGCCCGAGCTCGTCGGCCGGGTCGGCGTGGTGGGCGTCGAGCCCCGCATCGACGCGGTCGTCGGCTGGTACCCCTACCTCGGCTCCCTGCTCGAGGAGCATCCCGACCCCGACGTCGTCGCGTGGGCGTCGCCGCTCAGCCATGTCAGTGCGGATGCCGCGCCGATGCTGCTCCTCCACGGCGACGCCGACCGAGAGGTGCCCGCCACCCAGTCGCGAGACCTGACGCACGCCCTCGTCGAAGCCGGGGTCGAGGCGGAGTTCGCCGCCGTGCCGGGCGCCGCCCACGTGTTCGTGGGCGCGGACCCGACCCCCGTGGTCGCTCGCACGGCGGCGTACTTCGCCGAGCGGCTCGCGGCAGGCTGACGCCGGCCTCCCCACACGCAACAGCGGCCCCGCCGGGAGCCGCCGCCGGGCATGGACCACCCCGGGTCGCCGGCACGGAATTGCGGCGCCCGGGGCGGTCGTCTGTCATCCGCGGCTCGGCGCGGACGGGTCTCAGCGGCGCGAGAGGTCGTACGTCCAGACGGACGTCGCACCCTCCGCGATCGCGTGGCCCGGCTCGGGGACGGCGGTCACCGTGACCTCCCCGGTGACCGTGACCTTGCCGTTGGGCGAGGTCACGAGCACGCCGTCGACGTAGTAGTCGACACCGGCGACGTTCGTCGGGACCTGCACCTCGTCCTTCCCGGACTTCGGGCGGTCCTTGAACTTCGGCTCGCGCGGCGTCACCGGCGTCGTCGTGATCGGCACGTTCGCCCAGTCGAGGTCGCTGGCCAGGTAGTACGACGTGTAGGCGGGCTGGTTGTACGTCGTCTGCTGCCGGGCGGTCTCGACGCGGTACTGCGGGTCCTGCATGAGCGTCGTGAGCTTGTGTGTCGTGAGCTCGGTCGTCGTGAAGATGCGCAGCGCGCTCGAGTCCGCCGTGCGCACGAGCAGTTCCTCGCGCCAGTCGCCGAGCACGTCGGCGACGAGCGACGGGTTGCCCTTCGTGCCGTTGTTCGTGAGCGTGCCGGTGGCCGTGAGCAGGCGTCCGCGCGTCCAGTCGTCGATGGTCGGCGTCTGGGTGCCGCTGCCGTTCACGATCTGCGTCGTGAGGTCGCCCGCCCAGCGGATCGACATGTTCGTGCCGGGCGTCTTCGCCTCGAGCTGCTGCCCGCTCGCGCTGAGCAGCCCCGAGCCGAGGGTGCCGTCGGGCATGCTCGCCCACACCTCGATGCCGGGTACGTCGGGGCGCACATCGCCGATCATCGCGCGACCGGTGTCACGGCCCGAGTACGAGCCGAACAGCGTCTCGCCGGTGGCGGCGTCGCGCAGGGCCGAGCCGTAGGGGGCGGAGACGCCGCCCTCGTGCGCCGTCCAGATCTCGAGACCCGGACGTGCAGGGTCGATGTCGGTGACGTGCATGGCGTCGCCGTGTCCGAGGCGCACGGTCGCACCGGGGTTCGCGCTGCCCTCGGGCAGCACGTCGAACGAGCTGGAGAGGAGGCTCCCGTCGTCGTCGATCGTCGCCGAGCCGTAGACGAGCTCCTGCCGGCCGTCGGCGTCGACGTCGGCGAAGCTCAGCGAGTGGTCGCCCTGCGTCGTGATCTCGGCGAACTCGGGGTCGGTGCCGTCGCGCCCGTGGGGCGAGTCGTTGAAGGGGTTGGTCATCGGCACGTGGCCGCTGTCGACGTACCAGCGCTGGCTGAGGCTCTCGCCGTCCCAGTCGTACGCCGTGACGGTCGAGCGCGTGTAGTAGCCGCGGGCGAAGACCGCCGAGGGGTGCTCGCCGTCGAGGTATCCGACGCCCGAGAGGAACCGATCGACCCGGTTGCCGGGCTCGATGCGGGCCATGGCGTAGTCGCCCCAGAGCAGCCCGTCATCACCGCGGCCCGGCTCGTACGCGACCGTCTGCAACTCCTCACCGGTGGCGCTGTCGAAGACCGTGAGGTACTCGGGCCCGTCGACGATGAACCCCTCGAAGTTCCGCAGCACGTTGCGGGTGCTGCGTGCGGGGGCGTAGACGTCGATGAAGTGGTCGACGAGCTCCTCCGCGCTCTCGCGGCTCAGCGGGTACTCGTGCGTCACCGGGATGCCGAAGGCCTCCTCGAGCGTCGCGGGCCAGTGACCCGCCACGACCTCGGGATGCTCCGTCCAGCCCTGGAACATCTCGACGAGGTGCTCCTCGTAGTCGGCCGCGCTCATGCGGTAGTCGTCGTCGTTCGCGTAGCCGGCCGCGACATCCGCCTCGGGCATCGTGATGTACGACTCGCTCGCGACCGAACCGTCGGCGGCGTAGCGGATCGACTTCGTGCCGGGCGCCGTCTTCAGCATGGTCTCGGAGCGGCCGTCGCCGTCGAAGTCGTAGACGAGGAACTGCGTGTAGTGCGCGCCCGCGCGGATGTTCACGCCGAGGTCGAGGCGGTTCAGCAGCGTGCCGTCGAGCTCGTAGGTGTCGAGGTAGACCGTGCCGGTGTAGCCGACCTGCGAGACGTCCTTCGAGTTCGACGGGTCCCACTTGACGATGTACTCGTACGCTCCGTCGCCGTCGACGTCGCCGACCGACACGTCGTTCGCCGAGTACGTGAACGCCTCGCCCTTCGGCGTCACGCCGTCGGCGGGCTTCTGCAGCGGCAGGTCGTGGAAGCCCTGCTCCCAGGCCGAGACCGGGTCGGATGCCGCGAGCTCGATGCCGTTCACCACGGGGGCGACCGTGTACTGCGCCGCGGCGCTGCCCGCGGCATCCGCGTAGTTGGTGCTGTCGGTCACCGTGGCGATGCGCTCGCCGTCGCGGTAGACCGCGAAGTCGGGGCCGGCGAGGCCGGTGTCGGTGGCGCCGGTGGCCTCGGTCGTGAGCAGGCGCCAGCTGAGGAAGACGCCCTCGGCGGTCGAGACCGCGACGAGGCCGCGGTCGAGCGCCTCGAGCTGCGGCGCGGCTGCCTTCGCACCGTGTCGTGCCGTCGCGACGGCCGCTGCGGCGTTCGGCTGGGCGGCGGCCGGCTGGGCCAGGCCGACGGCCAGGCAGCCTGCGGCGACGACCGCCAGCGCAGCGCGGAACGGATGGGTACCGAGATTCATCGTCGAATCCTTCTCTGGGCGATGCCCGTTGGGATAGCGCTTTCCGTGCGTGACCGAACCTATCCCCCGTTCGGGGGTCGGTCAAGGGTTCGCGGCACAATTGACACGATTCAGATGCGGGGCGGACCAGCCGGTCGGGTGCGCCGCGGACACCACCCGGCGGCGGCGTCGGCGGCGGCAGCGGCGTCGTCAGCGGGGCTCACCGGGAAAATCAGGCGGACGTACCCAGGACGAAAGCCCGAGCATCGTCCTGATTTCGCGCCGCCGGCCTGATCTCGACCCCGCACCGCCGGAACGCCGCCCCGATATCCTGAGGACGATGCCACCCACCAGCAGCCCAGCCATCGAGGACTACCTCAAGACGGTGTACGCCCACACCGAGTGGCAGCCCGACGCCATCACCCCGAAGGCGCTGGCCGACAAGCTCGGCATCGCGCCGTCGTCGGTCACCGAGATGGTGAAGAAGATGGCCGCGCAGGGCCTCATCTCGCACGTGCCCTACGGCCCGCTCCGATTGACGGATGCCGGGCGCGAGCGCGCGCTCGCGGTCGTGCGACGGCACCGGCTCATCGAGACCTGGCTCGTGCGCGAGATGGGCTACGGCTGGGACGAGGTGCACGACGAGGCCGAGATCCTCGAGCACGCGATCTCCGACCGGCTCCTCGAGGCGATCGACGAGCGGCTCGGCCGCCCGCGGCGCGACCCGCACGGCGACGCCATCCCCTCCGCGGCCGGCGAGGTCGCGAGCGAGCCGTTCGTGCTGCTCTCCGACGCCCCGGTGGCGCACGTGGGCCGCGTCATCCGCATCAGCGACCGCGACCCCGAGGTGCTGCGCGAGCTCGAGGGTCGCGGCATCCGCCCCGGCGTCGAGGTCGAGGTGACGGATGCCGCGGGCCGACTCGTGACCCTGCAGGCCGCGGGCGAGGCGGGCGAGCTGACGCGCGAGGTGGCCTCGGCGATCTGGGTCACGGCCTGACGGCGACCCGCCCTGACCCGGCCCGGCCCGGCCCGAAGGCTACTGTTTCAAGCATGTCGAAGCCGAGTGCTGCCCCACGCCCCTCGAAGGCGCCGACCTATCTCACCGCGATCGGGCTGACGCTGACGGCATTCGGGCTCGTCCTCGCCGCCGTGATGCTGATCGGTGCGCTGCCGGGTGGGCTGACCGCGGCGGAGGCGGCCCTGCCGGTGACCATGTCCCTGATCTGGATCCTGTTCGGCGGTCTCACGGTGCTCGTCGGCTCCGTTCTCAGGCGGCATGGTCGCACGCACGCGGAACACCGAGACGAACACGCGGAGTAGCAACTCGGATCCGGCCGCACGGTGCCGCATCCGGTCGCACGGAACGGCCGGGTGAAACGCGGTCAGCGAGTCACGCGGCGACCCGACGGCAGCCCTCGATACGGGCCGATCTCGATGCGATGCCCGGATTCCTCGAGCAGCCGGCCCACGATCTCCTCGCGTCTCCCGGCCATCCAGTGCGCCGTGACCGCGTCCCAGTCCGCCGGAGACGGGACGTACAGCACGCGTGGATCCACGCCCCAGCCCGCGTCGAAGACGAAGCCCTCGGCGCCTTCCCAGTAGACGACTTCTTCCTTCCAACGCGATTGAACGTCGAAGGTCGCACCCGTGTTCGGCTTCACGATCCGATGCTATTCCGCTCCGTGGCGTCGACACCGTTTCGGCACCGCCGGGGAGGCGCCACCGGGCGGTCGATCTCCAGTGGTGCCGCCCCCGACCGAGATGCCGCCCCGCTGAGCGCGACCCTCGTCGACGGGGCCCCGCCACTCCTCGGCGGAGTGCGGGGCCCCGTGCCCTCCCGCTACGGGAGGACGATCTCGAAGTCGGGGTCGCCGGGGCTCAGCACGCCGAAGAGCTGCGTCAGCACGCCGGAGTCTCCGACCACGCCGAGGCCGTCGGACTGCAGGTCGCCGCCGGCGAGCCGGATGAGTCGCGTCTTCTCGAGCGTGAGGTGCAGCGCGGCATCCGCCTCGGGCTCCCGTTCGACGTACACGAGCACGCCGTTGCGGAGCGTGACGTGGAAGCTGCGGCCGAGATCGCTGACGGTCACGTCGAAGGCGAGGTCGAGATCCCACGCCTTCGGCCCGTCGACGGTGATCGCGATGGCGTCGAACACCTGCTCGGGGGTCAGCTGCGCCAGGATCGCCGGCGCGTTCGTGGCGGTCGGCGTGCCGAAGCTGCCCGCTCGCAGCTCGGCCGCTCCGGAGAGGAAGAAGTTGCGCCAGGTGCCGTTCTCCGAGCCGTAGCCGAGCTGCTCGAGCGTGTCGGCGTAGAGCGCCTTCACCGCCTCGTTCGACGCGTCCACGAACACGGCGTGGTCGAGGAGCGTCGCCGCCCAGCGGAAGTCGCCGCCGTCGTAGGCGACCCGTGCGAGTTCGAGCACGCGATCGATGCCGCCGATCGCGTCGACGTACCGTTCGGCGATCGCGGCCGGCGGGTGCGGCCAGAGCTTGGCGGGGTTGCCGTCGAACCAGCCCATGTACCGCTGGTAGATCGCCTTCACGTTGTGGCTGACGGATCCGTAGTAGCCGCGAGCGTGCCACGAGCCCTCAAGCGCCGGCGGCAGCTGGATCACCTCGGCGATCTCGGCGCCGGTGAGTCCCTGGTTCAGCATCCGCAGGGTCTGGTCGTGCAGGTACGCGTACAGGTCGCGCTGCAGGCCGAGGAACTGCGTGATCTCGGTGTTGCCCCACGTCGGCCAGTGGTGCGAGGCGAACACCACCTCGACGCGGTCACCGTAGCGTTCGATGGCCTCGGTCAGGTACTGCGACCAGACATGCGGGTCGCGGACGACCGCACCGCGGAGCGTCAGCAGGTTGTGCAGGGTGTGGGTCGCGTTCTCGGCCATGCAGAGCGCCTCGTACCGCGGGATGTAGAAGTGCATCTCGGTCGGAGCCTCGGTGCCCGGCGCCATCTGGAACTCGATCTCGACGCCGTCGATCGTGTGCGTCTCACCGGTCGTCGTGATCTCGAGCGTCGGCGCGAGCAGGGTCGCCTCACCGGTCGACGTCGTCTGCCCCAGGCCGGCACCGACGGCACCGCGCACCCCTCGGGGCAGTGCGGCACCGTACATGTAGCCAGCACGACGCCCCATCGCGGTGCCCGCGTAGACGTTCTCGGCGACCGCGTGCTCGACCAGGCCCTCCGGCGCGATGATCGCCACCGCTCCCGCATCGACCTGCTCCTGGGTCACGATGCCCTGCACGCCGCCGAAGTGATCGATATGCGAGTGCGTGCAGATGACGGCCACGATCGGCCGGTCGCCGCGGTGCTCGCGATACAGGCCGAGCGCGGCCGCAGCGGTCTCCTTCGAGATGAGCGGATCGACCACGATCACGCCCGTGTCGCCCTCGACGAACGACATCACCGACAGGTCGAGGCCGCGGATCTGGTACAGGCCGGGCACGACCTCGAACAGGCCATGCTTGGCGACCAGCCGGCTCTGCCGCCACAGGCTCGGATTCACCGAGGCCGGCGCCTCCCCCTGGATGAAGTCATACGTCGACGCATCCCAGACGACCTCGCCGGCCGCATCGAGGATCTTCGGATCCTCCAATGTGCCGATGAATCCCCGCTCGACCGCCGCGAAATCCGCGTCATCCGCGAACGGAAGGCGGGCGGCGAGCTCCGCGTTGGCGGCGATGATCGCGTCGGTCGGTTCCTGATTCTGCATTCGTTGAACTCCCCCTCAGGTGGGCACGCGCCCACCCTTGGCAGTCTGCCTCGAAGCACAAGGAGGGGCAACCTCGTCGGGGCCGCGCCTCGCGCGGGACGGCCGCCCGCGGCATCCGCTCGACCGCACCGACCGAAACCCGCCCTCCCGCGAACCGCGTTCGTCATGCACCATGGAGGGATGGGAGCCGCAGGAACCCGAAACGTCCCCGAACCGACCGACGCGCAGTGGGAGCGGATGCTGCGCTACGGCGTGCCGACGGCCACGCACGAGGGCGACGTGCTCTTCGCCGCGGGCGACCGATGGTACGACCTGGTCCTCGTCGAGTCGGGCACCGTCGACATCGTGCGCGAGCCGCTGAAGTGGATCGAGGAGACGCGCATCGCGACCCTCGGTCCGCGTTCGTTCGCGGGCGAGCTCGGCCTGCTCAACGGGCAGCGCGCGTTCCTCACGGCGCGGGTCGCCCAGCCGGGCCGGGTGCACCGCATCGACCACGACGCCCTCCAACGCATGATGGCCGAGGACGACGAGCTCTGCGACCTCATGCTGCGCACCCTCTGGGCACGGCGCGAGCAGTTGCGACGGGGCCCGGCGGCCTGGACGCTCAAGATCATCGGCTCCGGGCGCTCGCGCGAGGCCGTCGCGCTGCGACGCTACGCCGAACGGCTCGACCTCGTGCACACTTGGGTCGACATCGACGACCCCGAGGTCGCGGCCGTCTACGCGAACCACGGGTTCTCGCTCGACGACCTGCCGGTCGCGATCGTGCAGGGCGAGAACCTCCCCAACGCGACCCCTGGCCAGCTCGCCGAGGTGCTCGGCCTTGCCTACGCCGCCGAGGACGACGCCACGGTCGACCTCGCCGTGGTCGGCGCCGGGCCGGCCGGGCTCGCCGCCGCCATCTACGGCGCCTCCGAGGGGCTGCAGACCGTGCTGCTCGACGCCGTCGCGCCGGGCGGCCAGTCGTCCGCCACGTCGCGTATCGAGAACTACCTCGGATTCCCGTTCGGCGTGAGCGGCGACGACCTCACCGCGCAGGCTTCGCTGCAGGCCATCAAGTTCGGAGTGCACGTCATCGCCCCGTGCGAGGCGGTGCAGCTCGACGCCGATCCGGGCGCGCTGCGGCTCACGCTCGCCGACGGAGCAGTGGTGACCGCCCGCGCGGTCGTCGTGACGACGGGCGTGGCGTACCGCTCGCTCGACCTCGACCGCTGGAAGGAGTTCGAGGGCGCCGGCATCCACTACGCCGCCTCCACGCTCGAGCTGCGCCAGGTGGCGGGCTCCGAGGTCGTGGTGGTCGGCGGGGCGAACTCCGCCGGGCAGGCGGCCCTCGCCCTCGCGGCGAGCGGATGCCGCGTGCGCCTCGTCGTGCGCGCCGACGACCTCGGGCGGCAGATGTCGAGCTACCTCGTCGACCGCATCGCCGACGACGTGCGCATCGACGTGCACACGGGCACGCGGGTGGTCGGGCTCGACGGCGACGAGGCGCTCGAGCGGGTCACGCTCGCCGGCGGCGTCGAGCAGACCGTCGAGTGCCGCGGGCTGTTCTGCTTCATCGGCGCGGAGCCGGCGACCGGATGGCTCGGCACCCTCGAGCGCGACGGCGACGGGTTCGTGCACACCGGCGCCGACGTGGTCGGCCTCGGCGACGCCTGGCGCGACCTCGGACGCATGCCGCTGCCGTTCGAGACCTCGGTGCCGCGGGTCTTCGCGGCCGGCGACGTGCGGCGCGGGTCGATGAAACGCGTGGCCGCCGCGGTCGGCGAGGGGTCGAGCGCGGTCGCCTCCGTGCATCGCGCCCTCGCGGCGGCGGAGGTGTTCGCATGAGCGAGTTCGCGCCGCCGCCCTCCGGCACCGGATGCGGCGACTGCGACGAGGGCGGCGGATGGTGGTTCCACCTGCGACGCTGCGTCGACTGCGGCAACGTCGGATGCTGCGACGCGTCGCCCGCGCAGCACGCCCGCCGGCACTCGGAGCAGACGGGCCACCGCGTCGCGACCTCGTTCGAGCCCGGAGAGCACTGGTTCTGGGACTACGTGGCCGAGGCGTCCGCGGCATCCGCCCCGCTCAGCCCGCCGTTCTCCCGCCCCGACGACCAGCCGGCGCCCGGACCCGCGGAGCGGGTGCCCTCGAACTGGCGGGAGCTCCTGCACTGAACCGGGTCGCGCCGGTCCATCGACGCGGCTCCGCGGCATCCGCCGGCCGTTCTCCCGTCATCCGTCCGTGACCTCGGCGGCATAGTCTGGAGCACATGGGACGACGCGAAGAGGTCGAGTGCTGGCTGACCGACATGGACGGGGTGCTCGTTCATGAGAACCACGCCCTGCCCGGAGCCGCCGAGCTCCTGCAGCAGTGGGAGGACTCGGGCACGCCCTACCTCGTGCTCACGAACAACTCGATCTTCACCGCGCGCGACCTCTCGGCGAGGCTCCGCGCGAGCGGCCTCAACGTGCCCGAGGAGCGCATCTGGACCTCCGCGCTCGCGACGGCCGACTTCCTGAAGTCGCAGCTGCCGGGCGGCACGGCGTTCGTCATCGGCGAGGCCGGCATCACGACCGCCCTGCACGAGGCCGGGTTCATCATGACCGAGACGAACCCCGACTACGTGGTCGTCGGCGAGACGCGCAACTACTCGTTCGACGCGATCACGAAGGCGATCCGCCTCATCGGCAACGGGGCGCGCTTCATCGTCACGAACCCCGATGCCACCGGCCCGTCGAAGGACGGCCCCATGCCGGCGACCGGCGCGATCGCCGCGCTCATCACGAAGGCGACCGGCATGGAGCCCTACGTGGTCGGCAAGCCGAACCCGATGATGTTCCGCTCGGCGCTCAACAAGATCGGCGCCCACTCCGAGAACACCGCCATGATCGGCGACCGCATGGACACCGACATCGTCGCGGGCATCGAGGCCGGCCTGCACACGATCCTCGTGCTCACGGGCATCAGCGACGAGGCCGAGATCCAGAAGTACCCGTTCCGGCCCGACGAGATCCTCGGCGGCGTGCACGAGCTGGTGCGCACCGAGCCGGTCGAGACCGAGCTCTAGGCTCGCGCCCCGACCGACCGACGATCCGGCTCAGGCCGCGGCCCGAGCCTCCTCGGGTTCGGCGTCGAGCCGCTCCCGCAGTTCGGGGTCGAGGTCGAGGTCGGCGGCGCCGAGCACCTCCTCGAGCTGCGCGACGCTCGACGGCCCGGTGACGGGGATCGCCGGCACCTCGCGCCCGAGCATCCACGCGAGCGCGACCTGGTTGGGCGTCGCGCCGGCGTCACGGGCGACCTCGCGCAGCAGGCGCACGCGGGCGTGCGAGGTCGGGTGGTCGGCGCCGCCCCAGAGCGTCTTGTCCGAGCGGGTGAGCGCCCCCTGGTGCAGGGGCGAGTACGCGGTGACGGCGAGCGGCGGCCGGCCGTCGACACCGGTGGATGCCGCGTACGAGAGAAGCTCGGGCGTGACGAAGTTCTGCCGACCGAGCTTGGGCGCCGGGTAGATGTAGCTGTACTGCTGCTGCACGACCCCGTACGGCGCGACGCCCTGGCGCAGCGCCTCCTCGCGCGCCTCGACCACGCGCCAGAGCGCGACGTTCGAGATGCCGGAGACGCCGATGAGCCCCTCGGCCTGCAGGGCGCCGAACGCGCCGACGGTCTCGGCGAGCGGCGTCTCGAGGTCGTCGACGTGGCCGTAGACCACGTCGATCTGCTCGACGCCGAGGTGGCGGGCGCTCTCGCGGACCTCTCGGTCGACGGTCGCGGCGCCGAGTCCCTCGAAGTTCGTCGGGGGCGTGTTCGAGAGGGGCAGGCTCGGGTCGGCCTTTCCCGCGCCGACCTTGGTCGCGATGCGCAGCCCGTCGGGACGTCCGCGACTCGTGAGCCAGCGGCCGATGACGTCTTCGCTGTCGCGGCCGTAACCGAGGCCCCAGTGGTTGTAGTTGTTGGCCGTGTCGATGAAGGTGCCGCCGGCCTCGACGAAGCGGTCGAGGATCGCGAACGAGGTGGCCTCGTCGATCTTCGTGCCCATGTACATGGTGCCGAGGCAGATCGTCGAGACGTCGAAGCTCGTGCGGCCGTTGCCGATCGTGCGGGTGCGCATGTGGTTCCTCCGTGGTGATCCGTGACGCTCTCGCGTCGGTGGTGGATCTCACGCTACGAGCGGATCGGTTCGGGCATACACTCCAATCAGCCCCCATTCGACCAGACCAATTCACACCAGAAGGAGCGAGCGGATGCCGCGGAGCCCAGCACGTCGCGAGGGCGGCGCCCTCGCGTGGGAGACGCTCCTCCCGCTCGGCGACGGTCCGGCCCCACTGCGGGACCGCCTCGAGCGCAGCATCCGCTCGGCCGTGCACGCCGGCCTGATCCCACCCGGGTCGGCGCTGCCGCCGAGCCGCGAGCTCGCCGAGACCCTCGGGGTCTCGCGCTGGGTCGTCACCGAGGCGTACGGCCAGCTCGTGGCCGAGGGCTTCCTCGAGGCCGTGGTCGGCTCGGGCACGCGTGTGCCCCGGCACCCGGCGGTGAGCTCCGAGGCCGCGGAGGCGCGCCGCGCGGCGCCCGAGCTCCGCACCCCGTACCGACGACCGAGGTTCGACCTCGGGCCGGGCGTCCCCGACCTCCGCCACGTGCCGCGTGCGCGCTGGGCGGAGGCCGTGCGACGCGCGCTCGACACGCTGCCGGGCGGAGAGTTCACGGTCGTCGACCCGCTGGGGCATCCGCTCGCCCGCACGGCCGTGGCGGAGTACCTCGCGCGCTCGCGGCGAGCCGTGGTCGCCCCCGACGACGTCGTGATCACGCACGGCGCGACCGACGGCATGGCCGCCGTCGTCGCCGGGCTGCGATCGAGCGGCCACCGCGCCATCCTCGTCGAGGAGCCGAGCTGGGGCCGGCTGCGCGAGGTCGCCGCGTCGGCCGGGCTCACCCCGGTGCCGGTGCAGGTCGATGCGGCGGGCATCGACGTCGACCGACTCGTCGAGGCTGCCGCGCGCACGGGCGCGCGCGCCGCGCTCCTCACGCCGGCGCACCAGTTCCCGCTGGGCGTCGCGCTCTCCCCGGCCCGGCGCGAGGCCGTCGTCCGCTGGGTGCACGGCGTCGAGGGCGTGCTCGTCGAAGACGACTACGACGCCGAGTTCCGCTACGACCGCCGCCCGATCGCAGCGCTGCAGGGCCTCGCGCCCGAGCACGTGGTGCTCGTCGGGTCGCTCTCGAAGTCGATGGCGCAGGCGTTCGGCCTCGGCTGGGCCGTGATCCCCGCCGAGCTGCGGCGACGGATCCACCTCGCCGATCGCGCTCGCCCGTCGGTGCTCGACCAGGTCGGGCTCGCGCACTTCATCACCGCCGGCGACCTCGAGCGCCACCTCCGCGCCGCCCGCACCCGGTTCCGGCGCCGCCGCGCCGCCCTGCTCGACGCATTCGCCCGTGAGCTGCCCGAGCTCGCAGTCACGGGCCTGGCCGCCGGGATGCACGCGATGCTCGAACTGCCGCACGGGGTCACGGGGCGCGCCGTGCGCGACGCGGCATCCGCCCTCGATGTCGCCGTGTCGGACCTGAACCGCTATCGGGCGACCGCGACCGGCGAGATCGGCGAGGCGCTCGTCGTCGGCTACGGCAACCTCGACGACGCGCTCGTCGACGAGGCCGTCGCGCGTCTCGCGGCCGCCATCCGGTCGGCGGGGTCGAGTGCGGGGGCGGGTGCGGAGCCGGCGGGCGACTAGAGGTCGCGCCAGGCGTCGCCCTGCGCCTTGCCGCGGTCGACGTCGATCATCGCATCGGCGGCCTCGGCGTTGCGGCCCCTCGCCTTCTCGGAACGGCGCCGGTTGGAGAACGCCCACTGCGTGACGACCCACAGCACGATGATGACCGCGCCGCCCACCCAGAATGTCCAGTCCATGCTGCACCTCCGATGGCTGCACGCTAGTCCCGCCCGGCGGCTGCCGCCAGCCCCCGTCCCGTCCCCGTGCCGCCCCCGTGGGAGTCGGGAGCCCGGGAGGAGCCCGTCGCCCCGCGTGCTCGCGTCGGGCACGGAGTCCCTCCCGACCCGTCGAGATCCGCCGCGACGTCGGACCCATCGCGTAGCGTGGCTCGAACGGCCGGCCCGAACCCGGCCGCACGATGGCGCAGCTCCACCGACGGATGCAGAGGTCGACCCTATGACGAACTCCGAACAGCCGATCCAGCGCGCCCCGCAGTCTCCGGCCCACGAGGGCGGCGCGCATGCCGGGCAGCCGCCCGAGACGCCGGCATCCGCGCCGGCATCCGCGTCGGCACCCGTGCCGGCCCCAGCCTCGGCTGCGCCGATCGCGATCTGGCTCTGCGTGCTCCTCGGCGCGGGCGCGGCGCTCGTCGGCCTGCTGCCCTGGCTCGTCACGGGCATGCGCCTGCCGCTGCAGAACCTCTGGGCGTTCGAGACGATGCCCGAGGATATGCCGATCGCGCTGCTGCCCTTCAGCCAGTACGCCGTGACCTCGATCGTCGGCCTCCTCGTGACGGGCGCCGTCGTCGGCGGCATCCTGGCTCGCGGCCTCCGTCGGCGGATGCCGCGGCGCGGCTTCGCCGCCCTCGTCGTCACGCTGCTCGCCGTGCAGGCGATCGCCGTCGGGCAGAGCGCCGTCACCGTGGGCGACGGCCTGCAGCACCGCGCGGAGTCGACGCTGTACCTCTCGGCGCTCGTCGCGCTGGCCGTGCTCTCGATGCTCGTCGGGCTGCTGCTGCTCTGGCTCGTCGCGCGCGCCCCTCGTGCCGGCGCGCTCATCGGCCTGGCCTTCGGCGCGATCGCCGCCGGGTTCTGGCTGGGGTTCCTGGTGCACCCCATCGGGTCCATCGTCACGTACGACTCCGTCTGGGTGAGCACGGCCCTGCGGTTCGCGCCCGCCGTCCTCATCGGCGCGGCGATCGCGTGGTGCGGGCTCGACACGGTCGGCCGCATCGTCGCCGCGATCGCGAGCCTCATCGTGCTCTGGATCGCACCGGCCCTCGCGACCGCCGTCAGCTCGGCCGTCGGCATGCGGGTGCTCGCGTCGAGGCTCGGCGAGATGCTCGACTACGGCCTCGGCGTGTTCGCGCTCGCCTCGACGATGCCCGAGCTGGTGCTGCCGCCGCTCCTCGTCGCCGTGGTGGTCGCGGCCGTGGGCCTCGCCGGGCGCGCCGTGCGCACGCGTCGACGCCCGACCGACGACTGAACTTCGAGCGGATGCCGCGGCCGCCCCGACCGCCGCCGACGGCGCCCGCTCACACCGCCGCGACCACTCAGGCGAGCCGGGAAACGGCGTCGACGACGCCCGCCCAGAAGCGCTCGACGTCGAGGTCGACCGCGACCCACGCGTTCGGTTCGCGGCCGAGCATGCCGTCGAAGTCGACGCTCGTGGCCCCGAGCGTCTCGGTGCCCACGAGTTCGACGTCGAGCCGCGTGTGCCGGAGCGTGACGCAGCCGGGGTCGGCGAGCACGGCCACCGCGACCGGATCATGCAGCGGTCCGTCGGGCATGCCGAAGACCTCGTCGTTCGTCCGGCAGAAGAACTCCAGCAATTCGTCGCCGAACGCGGCCGTACGCGTTCCGGCGGCCGCGAGGGCCGAGCGCACCGTGGGCGTGACGAGCGCGCGATGCGTCACGTTCAGTCCGACCATCGTGAACCGGATGCCGCTCGCGAGCACGAGCGCGAGCGCCTCGGGGTCGACGAGCGCGTTGAACTCCGCATAGGGCGTCGCGTTGCCGCGCTCGGTCGAGCCGCCCATCCACACGATCTCGCGGATGCGCGGTGCGAGCTCCGGCCGGTCGCGCAGGAGCACGGCCACGTTCGTGATCGGCCCGGTGGCGATGATCGCGACCGGCTCGGGCGACGCCTCGAGCGTCTGCGCCATGACGTCGGTCGCCGTGCGCGGGTCGAGCGGGATCGTGGGTTCGGGCAGCTCGGGGCCGCCGAGCCCGTTCTCGCCGTGGATCCATTCCGCCGTGACGAGCTCGCGGGCCAGCGGCCCTGCGGCGCCGGCGGCGACCGGCACGCCCTCGACGCCCGCGACCGAGAGCACGATGCGCGCGTTGCGGCTCGTGTGCTCGAGGGGCACGTTGCCGCCCACGGTCGTCACGGCCAGCAGGTCGAGCGACGGATGTCCCGCCGCGAGCCACAGCGCGAGCGCGTCGTCGTGGCCCGGGTCGCAGTCGACGATGACCGGGATGCTCACGGACGAGCCCCCGAGGCCGCCGGCGACGCGGGAACGGCCGGGCTCGTGGCATCCGCCCGCCCTGGGAAGGAGCGGATGCCGCGTGCGCGACGCCTCACGCCGCGGGGCCCGGGCCGGCCAGCGAACCGGTCAGCGGCTCGCCGCCCGAACGATTGACGAAGCAGTAGTACGTGCGCTCGCCCGCGGCCCACTGCTCCTCGGTCACGGGGTAGCTGCCCTGCACCTGCAGGTCGGGGATGCCGGCCGCCGCCGCGACGTCGACGATGCCCGCCGCCGTGCAGAGGGTGTTCATCTGCGCGCCGAGCTCGGCCTCGCCCGGGAAGGGCGCCGCCTCGTCGCCGGGCAGCGTGCCCCGGTAGACGAGCTGCGCCGCATGCGCGACGCCGCAGTCGACGACCGTGTACTCCTCGTCCCACGCGGATGCGAAGGGGTCGAGGCACTCGCCGCCGAAGAGCGTGTTCCAGGCGTGCACGCCCATGGGCTGCGGAGCCGTGGGCTCGGCGCTCGGAGTCTCCTCGGCTGATGCGCTCTCGCTCGACGACTGGCTCGCCGAGGCGGAAGCGTCGCCGCCGCCCGCGAGCTTGGACCCGAAGAAGAACAGCCCGACGAGCACGAGCACGCCGACGAGGCCGCCGGCCACCCAGATCAGCGTCTTCACGGTGCGACGATCCTTGCCGGATCCGTTCGAACCGCCGGCCGGGCCCTTGCCCGAGCCGCCGCTGCCACCCGAGCCGCCACTGCCGCCCGAACCGCCGTTGCCGCCGCCCGAGCCACCGCCGTACCCGCCGGAACGCCCGGTGCCGCCACCGGACGAGGTGGCCCCGGTCGACGCACCGGATGCCGCGCTGAACGCGGTGCCCGCGGCGAACCCGCCGCCGGCCGCGATCCCTGCGCCACCGGCCCCGGCGCCGCCGGTGCGCCCGATGGGCGTCACGGCGACCGGACCGGTCGGGGCGAAGAGCGAGGCGAACGGATTGTCGTCATCGCTCGTCGCGGGCTGGTCCGTCGAGCCCGCGGGCGCCCATCGGTCGTCGGCGCCGAGCGGCAGGCGCTCGGTCGCCGGCTGCGCGAACTGGCGGGTCTGCGCCGGGACCTCGGCGAAGCGACCGCTCGCGAACGGATCATTTGAAGCCGGCTCGTTCGCGAACGCATCGTTCGGCAGCGGTGCGGTGTGCAGGAGTTCGGTGTGCGCGGCCGGCTCCTCGTGCTCGGCGAACGCCGCGAACGGGTCGTTCGGCGCGAACTCGTCGAGCTGGGCGTCGTCCTCGACGGGAGCGACCTCGTCGCGCCGGCCGGCCTGGTCGAACCGGTCGAACGCGTCGAACGCGGGCGCGTCGGCCACCGCGGCTCCGATCGCCGGCGCGGCGGCGAGGGCGACGAGCGGCGAGCTCGCCGGCGCGTCGGCGCGAGGGTCGTCGGCCATGGGGTCGGGCGTGATGAACCAGCGGTAGCCGGGCTCCTCGGGCTCCTCGTCGTCGATGACCTCGGGGGCGAATCCGGAGTCCTCCGGAACGGCCGACCATGCGCGTGCACGGGGGGCGACGGGCTCCGGCGTCCACGCGGGCTCGGCGGCATCGTCGTCTCCGAAGGAGAGGCCGAGGGAGGTGAGGCCGCCGGCCTCGTCTTCGGGGGCGAAGGCTGGAGCTGGAGCCGCCGGCGCAGCAGCGGGTGCAGCTGTCGCAGCGGCGGGCACTGCCGTCGCAGCAGCCGCGGCCGCGGCCGCGGCGAAGCCCGGGCGGGGGGCCTCGAAGGCGGGGGCGATCGGCTGGGGCGCGGCCGCCTCGGCGGCGAAGGACGCGAACCTGTTGGCCTGCCGAGCCGGAGCATCGGGGGTCCGTCCGAACGGTTCGAAGGCGGGGCCGGCTTCGGCGACGCGCGCGTCCGCAGGAGCCTCCGCCTCGGCGCGTGCGCCGCCGAGGGCGGCGAGCAGGTCGTCGACCGGCTCGACGCGCTGCTCGACCGGCGGCTGCGCGGCCGGGGCCGCGGCGAAGGCGGGGGACGGGCTGCGAGGGGTGGGCTCGGCGGGCGCCCCGGGCTGACTCGCCCAGGACGACGGGACGGGCGTCTGGGGCGCCGCCGGCGCAGCCTGCGGTGCCTGCGGTGCCTGCGGTGCGGTCGCCGCAGCGGCGGCCGTGGGCCAAGGCGCCGGAATCGACGACGTCGGTGCCGCCGGTGCGGCGCTCGGGACGTCGGCCGGGGCATCCGGAACCGCGGTCTGCTGCTCGAGCGCCATGCGCTCCCGTCGCGTCAGCTCGGGCGCCGGTTCGGGATCGGGCTCCTGCAACGCCGACCAGAGATCGGCGCCGAAGTCGGTCGTCGCCGCGCGGGGCACCGACGCACCGGGCGTGACGGGCGTGAACGAGCTGCGGGCGACGGGCGGCGCCGCGAATCCGGCGAAGGGATCGGCGTCATCGTTCTCGGCCGGTGCCGCGAACGATGCCGAAGGCTGGACGGGCGACGCCGCGGGCGGAACCGGCGATGCCACCGGGGCCGGTGCGGCCGCGGGCTGAGCCGGTGCGGCCGGCGCGGAATCGGGCTGGGAGAGGCGACGGAACGCGTCGCGCAGGGCGTCTTCGGAGTTGATCGGCGCAGCGGCGGCGGGCTCGCCCCAGGTCAGCGCGAACGGCCCGGTCGGCGTGGCCGGACCGGGAACGACCGGGGTCGCGGGTTCGGCCGCGGCGTACCCGGTCGGCGTGCGCCCGAGCGGCGCCTGCCCGACGGGAGGCTCGACGGTCAGCGGCGAGTGCGACGAGGCGGCCGGCGGGCGCTGCGGCATCGCGGGCGCGACGGGCATCACCGGGGTCTGGGGCGACTCCCACGGCTGGGATGCGGCGGGCACGATCGGAATGGCCCGCGTCTGGGCCGGCTCCCACGGCTGCGATGCCGCGGGCGCGACGGGCATGGCCCGCGTCTGGGGTGCCGTCCATGACGGGGTCGCGGGGGCCACGGGCGGCGCTGCCGGGGCCATCGGCTGGGCGGGAAGGACCTCGCCGACCACCGGGAGCGCGCGCGTCGCGGTGTCGCGGGCGGGCGGCTCGGCGAGCGAGAACCAGTCGAGCGATTCCTCGCTGCGGGCAGCCCGGCGGCCCTGTGCGGGCGAAGGGTCCTGCTGGGTGGTCGAGTACGACGGCTGACCGGTCGGCAGCGGCTGGGCCTGCTGGACGGGAGGCTGCGCGGGCTGCGACGGCGCGGCAGAACCTCCGCCGGCGAGTTGTGCCAACAGCCAGTCGGCGTCGTCGCCGCCCAGTCGACCCGTGGTCATCCGGCCAGGCCCAGGTCGTCGAGCCCGATCGCCGCGAGGTACGTCACGCCGGCGGCCTCGATGACCTCCTTCGCACCGGTCGCGCGGTCGACGACCACGGCGACGGCGACGACCTCGGCGCCGACCTTGCGGAGCGCCTCGATCGCCTTCAGCGGCGAACCGCCGGTGGTCGAGGTGTCCTCGAGCACGATGACGCGCTTGCCCGCGAGGTCGGGTCCCTCGACCTGCTTGCCGCGGCCGTGGTCCTTCGGCTCCTTGCGCACGACGAAGGCGTCGTACGCGAGACCCCGGGCAGCTCCCTGGTGCAGGATCGCCGCGGCGATGGGGTCTGCGCCCATGGTCATGCCGCCGACCGCGGCGATGTCGGGCACGTCGGCGATGAGGTCGATCATGACCTGGCCGATGAGCGGGGCCACTCGGTGGTCGAGGCTCACCTTGCGGAGGTCGACGTAGTAGGTGGCCTTCTTGCCACTGGTGAGCGTGAAGTCGCCGTGGAACACCGCATCGGCCGAGATGTGGTCGATGAGCTGCTGACGGACGTCTGCGCTGTGGGGGTCTGGGAGCGTCACCCGAACACTCTACGACGCACTCGCCTGAGAGGAAGGTTCGGATTTCAGCCGACTTCGGGGGCCGAGGCCTTCTCCGCGGCATCCGATCGCGGCTTCGATCGTCCTCCGCCCCAGAAGGATCGCGGCGTCCCGGGGAGGATGCGCGCCCAGAACGGCGGCCGTTCCTCCTCGGTGAGGGCGGCCGGCACCTCGATGTGGAACTGCGCGATCTCCTCGGCGCCGTGGTGCACCACGCGGTAGAGCGCCGTGCCGATCAGCACGCCGAGCGCGATCGACATGACCGAGGTGAGCGCGGAGGCGAAGTTCTCGAGTCCGGCGCTCGTGCCGACCGCCTCCGTGAGGCCCACGAGGCCCGCGGCACCGGGGACGAGCAGCCAGAAGGCGGGGAGGAACGTGAGCTGGGACGGCGCACCACTGCGCAGGGTCGCGATCCACAGCACGACCGGGGTCATCGCGAGCGCGCCGATGAAGCCGCTCACCGCCTGGCCGACGAGGACGGCGCCGACCGCCTGCCCCGCGTACGCGACGAACAGCGCCAGCAGCACCCATCCGAACGTCGAGGGCGGCGCCGAGAAGTGGAGGTAGTTGCCGATCGCGAAGAGCACGACCCCGAGCGCGGGAACCCACCAGGGCAGCGTCGCGGATGCCTCGAGCGGCACGTACGTCGAGTCGTCGACGCCCACCACGGTGCCGGCCGCGAGGATGCCGAAGGAGAGGAGCGCGAGCTGCACGAGGCCGAACACGAGGCGCGAGGCTCCCGAGACCATCTGGCCGGCCGCGAGCTCCACGGTCGCGGTGGTGAGCGCACCGCCGGGCAGGAAGGTCGCGAGCGGGGCGATGAGCAGGCGGATCGGGTCGCCGATCTCGACGTACGGCGCGAGCAGGAACACCGCGATGGCGCAGACGAACGCGGCGAAGACGGGGAACACGAGCTGCAGGGTCGGCGAGCGCACGAGCTTCAGCAGGCCGATGAGCGCGCCGAGCCCGAACGCGATGATCGCGCCCTGCCAGGTCGGTGCGAGCAGCAGTGCGAGACCCGCGGTCAGCAGCGCGTGCCCGAACACCCGCACGAACCACGGGTACCGCTGCCGCATCGCGCCGATCTCGTTGAGCCGGTTGATGCCGTCGAGCGGGTCGATGCTCGCGCGCTTCGCCTGCTCGATGAGCCGGTAGAGCGCGGCGATCTGGTCGAACCTGAACGACGTGTTGATGGCCGAGCGGATGGCGACGCGCCCCTGTTCGGGCTCGCCCGTCTCGATCAGGATGACGGTCGGCAGCACCACGAAGTCGGTGTCGTCGCGCCCGTAGGCCCGCGTGACGGTCTGCATGGTCTCGCCGATGCGATCGACGGATTCGGAGGCGGCGTTCATGCCCTCGGCGAGGCCGAGGAGGAAGCGCCGAAGGACGTCGCGGTCGGCTGCGGCATTCGTCATCGGAGCACCATCCGTCCCCCTGTGCGGCTCGGCATCGAGCCAACAGTATTGGCCCCCCGGGACAGATGAAGGGCCGCCCGACGGAGTGTCCCTCTCCGCGGGCGGCCCTGAGCCGGCGATGCCGGCGATTCGCGCGACTAGATGGTGCGCGCGAAGGTCTCCTTGGGCTGGCGACGGTAGCCGTCGCGAGCCGTGAGCACGAGGGTGCCGACGATGCCGGCGACGGATGCTGCGATGACGAGGATGAGCGTGGCCATGATGGCTCCTGTTCGAAAGATGGTGGCGTTGACCGAACGGATGATGCGCCATTGCATGCCTTCGATACCTCTATGATCCTCCTCGAAACCTTGCAGCACAAGCTCACAAAACTACACTGAACATGTAGCGTGGCTACATGGATGTGAACCGGCTCGACCTCCTCAGGGAACTGTCCGAACGCGGCAGCGTAACCGCCGTCGCCGAGGCCACCGGGCGCACCCCGTCGGCGGTCTCGCAGCAGCTGAAGGTGCTCGAGCGCGAGGCCGGCATGCCGCTCACCGAGCGCAGCGGTCGCGGTCTCGTGCTGACGAACGCCGGCCACGCGCTCGCCCGCAGCGCCACCGAGGTGGCCATCGCCCTCGAGCGGGCGAACGCCCTCTGGGACGAGTTCCGCAACCACCCGAGCGGTGAGGTCAGCCTCGTCACGTTCCCGACGGTCGGCGCCGCCCTGCTGCCCGGCGTCCTCGCCGACCTGTCCCAGGTCGCGGGGCTCGTCGTGCAGTGCACCGACCTGGACCCCGAACTCGCCGGATTCGCCGACCTCACGTCCGAATACGACATCGTGCTCGCCCACACGATGCCGGGCGTGCTGCCGTGGGGCGGCCGCGGACTCACGGTCGTCCCCCTCCTGACCGAGCCGCTCGACGTCGGCGTGCCGATCGGCCACCGCCTCGCGGGGCGATCGAGCGTGACCAGCGCCGACCTCGTCGACGAGACGTGGCTCGGCGTGCCGCCCGGGTTCCCGTTCGAGCGCATCCTGCACGTCATCGAGGAGCAGGGCGGCAAGCGCGTGCACGTCAGCCAGCGCTTCAGCGACATGCGCATCATCGAGGCGTTCATCGCCGCGGGCCAGGGGGTCGCGTTCGTGCCGCGCTACACGTCCGGCGCCGTTCCCGCCGACGTCGTGCTGAAGCCCATCCGCGGCGTGACGGCGATGCGCCAGATCGTCGCCCTCGTGCGGCCCGACGTCGCCGAGCGGCTGGCCGTGCGCACCGTGCTCGACGTGCTCACGACGCGGGCGTCGCGCCTCGAGCAGGCGCACGCGCACCCCTCGCGGGGCAGCGGAGCGGGCGTCTGAAACGCCATGGCGCGGCATCCGACGTGATGACATACTGAGCCTGCTGAGCATCCCTCGAGACCCTCCCCCATGGTCGGGTGATGGCCGGCACGTCGAGGCGCGGCGCTCCGTCGCTTCCGACGACGACCGCAAGGGGGATGCCGATGACCGCCGACCGCCACGCCCGCACGATGCTGCCGATCCCCGATCGGCCCGCACCGGGCCTGACGACGTACGACGCGAAGGATCCGCAGACCGCGTTTCCGCCGATCGAGGTGCTGCTCCCGCCCGAGGGTGCGCCCAACGTGCTCGTCGTGCTCATCGACGACGTCGGGTTCGGCGCCTCGAGCGCCTTCGGCGGCCCATGCGAGACCCCGAACTTCGAGAGACTCGCCGCCGGCGGCCTGAAGTACAACCGCTTCCACACGACCGCGCTCTGCGCGCCCACGCGCCAGGCCATGCTCACCGGGCGCAACCACCACTCCGTCGGCATGGGCAGCATCACCGAGACCGCGACCTCGGCGCCCGGCAACAGCTCGCTCCGGCCGAACACCAAGGCGCCGCTCGCCATGACCCTGAAACTCAACGGGTACTCCACCGCCCAGTTCGGCAAATGCCACGAGGTGCCCGTCTGGCAGAGTTCGCCCATCGGGCCGTTCGACGCCTGGCCCTCGGCCGGCGGCGGCTTCGAGACCTTCTACGGCTTCATCGGCGGCGAGAACAACCAGTGGGATCCATCGCTCTACGACGGCACCACGCCGGTGGAGCCGCCCAAGACCCCCGAGGAGGGCTATCACCTCACCGAGGACCTCGCCGACCGTGCCATCGGCTGGATCCGCACCCAGAAGGCGCTCGCACCCGAGAAGCCGTTCTTCGTCTACTTCGCGCCCGGCGCCACGCACGCACCCCACCACGTGCCGAAGGAGTGGCCCGAGCGGTACGCCGGGGCCTTCGCCGACGGCTGGGACGCGCAGCGCGAGAAGACCTTCGCGCGCCAGAAGGAGCTCGGCGTCATCCCGGCCGACGCGGAACTCACCCCGCGGCACGCCGAGATCCCGGCATGGGACGACATGCCCGACGACCTCAAGCCCGTGCTCGAACGCGAGATGGAGGTGTACGCGGGCTTCCTCGAGCACACCGACCACCACGTCGGCCGCGTGCTCGATGCGATCGAGTCGCTCGGGGTCATGGACGACACCCTCATCTACGTGATCATCGGCGACAACGGGGCCTCCGCCGAGGGCACCGTCAACGGCGCGTTCAACGAGATGGCGAACTTCAACGGCATGGCCGCCCTCGAGACTCCCGAGTTCATGCGGTCGAAGATGGACGAGTTCGGCTCGCCCACCTCGTACAACCACTATGCGGTCGGCTGGGCCTGGGCGATGGACGCCCCGTTCCAGTGGACGAAGCAGGTGGCCTCGCACTGGGGCGGCACCCGCAACGGCACGATCGTGCACTGGCCGCGCGGCATCTCCGAGCCGGGCGGACTGCGGACGCAGTTCACGCACTGCATCGACGTGGCACCGACGATCCTCGAGGCCGCAGGGCTGCCGGAGCCGACCATGGTCAACGGCGTGCTGCAGTCGCCGATGGAGGGCACCTCGATGCTCTACTCCTTCAACGATGCGGATGCCGCGGAGCGCCACGACCTGCAGTACTTCGAGATGTTCGGCAACCGCGGCATCTACCACCGGGGGTGGAGCGCGGTCACGAAGCACCGCACGCCGTGGGAGATGGGCAGCGGTGCGCTCGCGGCTTTCGACGATGATGTCTGGGAACTCTACGACGGCGCCGGCGGCGACTTCAGCCAGTCGCGCGACCTGTCCGCCGAGCATCCCGAGAAGCTGCACGAGCTGCAGCGCCTGTGGCTCATCGAGGCCGTCAAGTACAACGTGCTGCCGATCGACGACCGCGGCGCCGAGCGGATCAACCCGGAGCTCGCCGGCCGGCCGACGCTCATCCGCGGCACGTCGCAGCAGTTCTTCCCGGGCATGGGGCGGCTGTCCGAGAACAGCGTCGTCAACATCAAGAACAAGTCGTGGTCGGTCACCGCGGAGGTCGTGGTGCCCGAGGGCGGCGCGAACGGGGTGCTCATCGCCCAGGGCGGTCGCTTCGGCGGTTGGACGTTGTACCTGCACGAGGGGCGCCCGGTCTTCTCCTACAACCTGCTCGGCATCGCCTCGTTCACGACGCGCGCCGACGACGCCGTGCCCGCCGGTACGCACCAGGTGCGCATGGAGTTCGGGTACGACGGAGGCGGCCTCGCGAAGGGCGGCGACGTCACGCTGTACCTCGACGGCGGCGCGGTCGGCTCCGGCCGGGTCGAGGCCACCCAGGCGATGATCTTCTCCGCCGACGAGACGACCGACATCGGCTACGAATCGGGCACGTCGGTCAGCCCCGACTACTCGGCCGGCACCAGTCGGTTCACCGGACGCATCGAGTGGGTGCAGATCGACCTCGGCGCCGACGACCACGACCACTTCATCGATCCCGACGAGCGGATGCGCATCGCGATGGCCCGCCAGTAGTCGGACATCGACAACTCCTCTGGCCGCCTGCGCCGCCGAGGCTAGACTCGCCAACCATGAGCGACGACGCCATCATCTTCAGCGTGCACGACGGGCTCGCGCACCTCACCCTGAACCGCCCCGAGCGCCTGAACGCCGTCGGGCCCGACGCGATCGCGCTCTGGCACCGCTACGCCGGCGAGATCGCCGATCGCGACGACATCCGCGCCGTGCTCTTCGATGCGAACGGCCGCGCCTTCTGCGCCGGCGGCGATGTGCGCGCCATGTCCGAGCTCGGCGGCGACGGCACGTCGGCCGGTCAGGTCGTCACCGAGCTCGCCGACGCGATCCACGCCGGCCATCGGATGCTGCGCGAGAGCGCCAAGCCGATCGTCGCCGCCGTGCAGGGCCCCGTGGCGGGCGGCGGCCTCGGGTTCATGCTCGTGGCCGACCTCATCGTGGCATCCGACCGGGCGACCTTCGCGAGCCGCTACGCCGATATCGGACTGACGCCCGACTGCGGCGTCAGCACGCTGCTGCCCGAGGCGGTCGGCACGCGCCGTGCGCTCGAGCTCACGCTGACCTCGCGCACGCTCACCGCCGCCGAGGCGCTCGACTGGGGCCTCGTGACCGAGGTGGTGCCCGCCGACGAGGTCGCCACGCGCGCCCGTGCGATCGCCGAGACGTGGCTGACCGGGGCATCCGCCGCCTTCGGCGAGGCGAAGCGCCTCGTGCGCTCGGGGCTCTCACGCGAGTTCCAGGCGGCGCTCGACGACGAGGCCCGCACCATCGGCGCCGCGTTCGACACGCCCGAGGCCGCGGCGCGGGTGGCGGCGTTCGCCGGGCGCAGCGCGCGCGGCTGAGCGGCACGCGCCGCTCCACCGCAGACCCGCTCGCCCGCACGCTGCTCAGGGGAACGAACGCTGCTCAGGCCGATCTCGCGTGAATCGTCCTGAGCACCGCGCGAACGCCTGAGCTGCGGTGGCCGGCGGCCGAGCGAGCCGCCGCGACTAGTCGTGCTGCGGGAAGCCCAGGTTCAGTCCGCCGTGGCTGGGGTCCAGCCAGCGCGAGGTGACGGCCTTCTCCTGCAGGAAGAAGTCGAACCCCTTGGGGCCGTACGCCTTCGCGTCGCCGAAGAGCGAGTCCTTCCAGCCGCCGAACGAGTGGTACGCCACGGGCACGGGGATCGGCACGTTGATGCCGATCATGCCGACCGTGACCTCGCGCTGGAATCGCCGCGCCGCGCCGCCGTCGTTCGTGAAGATCGCGGTGCCGTTGCCGTAGGGCGACCCGTTGACGATCTCGAGGCCCTCCTCGTAGCCCGCGACGCGCACGATCGAGAGCACGGGGCCGAAGATCTCGTCGCGGTAGACGACCGATGAGGTCGGCACCCGGTCGATGAGCGTCGGGCCGAGCCAGAATCCGTCGGCGGCGCCGTCGACCTCGGGATCGCGCCCGTCGACCACGAGCGTCGCGCCGTCGTCGACGGCCACGTCGAGGTAGCCGGCGACCTTGTCGCGGTGCTCGCGCGTGATGAGCGGGCCCATGTCGCATCCGCGGGTGCCGTCGCCGGTCGTGAGCCGCGACATCCGCTCGCTCACCTTGGCGACGAGCTCGTCGGCGACCGAGTCGACCGCGAGCACGACCGAGACGGCCATGCAGCGCTCGCCGGCCGAGCCGAAGCCCGCGTTCACGGCGGCGTCGGCCGCGAGGTCGAGGTCGGCGTCGGGCAGCACGAGCATGTGGTTCTTCGCACCGCCGAGCGCCTGCACGCGCTTGCCGTTCGCCGACGCCGTCTCGTAGATGTACTTCGCGATGGGGGTCGACCCGACGAACGAGATCGAACGCACGACCGGATGCCCCAGCAGGGCGTCGACCGCCTCCTTGTCGCCGTGCACCACGTTCAGCACCCCGTCGGGCAGGCCCGCCTCCTTGAGGAGCTCCGCCATCCAGACGGCGGCGGACGGGTCCTTCTCGGACGGCTTCAACACGACCGTGTTGCCCGCCGCGATCGCGAGGGGGAAGAACCAGAGCGGCACCATGGCCGGGAAGTTGAACGGGCTGATGATGCCCACGACGCCGACGGGCTGCTTCAGCGTGTAGACGTCGACGCCCGTCGAGACGTTCTCGGAGTACTCGCCCTTGGTGTATCCGGGCATCGCGCAGGCGAGCTCGACGACCTCGAGGCCGCGCGCGATCTCGCCCGCGGCATCCGAGGTGACCTTGCCGTGCTCGCTCGTGAGGATCGCGGCGAGGTCGCCCGAACGCGCGTTCAGCAGCTCGCGGAAGGCGAACATCACCTGTTGGCGCTTCGCGATCGACGTGTCGCGCCAGGCCGGGAACGCGCGGGCCGCGGCCTGCACGGCGGCGTCGACGTCGTCGGTCGACGCGAGGCGCACGCGCTTCTGCTCGACGCCGAGGGCCGGGTTGTAGACCGGCCCGGTGCGTTCCGAGGCTCCGGTGGCGGATGCCCCGTCGATCCAGTGGTCGATGGTGGTGGTGGTGCTCATGTTCGTTGCTCCCCTGTCAGTTCCTGGTCTCGATACGCTTCGCTACTCGACCGCCGGTCGGCTTTCGCTACTCGGCCGACGACACGGTCGAGAGCACGTCGTCGTAGATCGCGATGGCCTCAGCGACCTCCTCGGGCGTGACGACGCACGGCGGCACCACGTGGATGCGGTTGTCCTGCACGAACGGCAGGAGCCCGCGGTCGACCATCGCGCCCTTGAGCCGGCCCATCTCGGCGGCCGGCAGCGGCTCGCGCGTCGCGCGGTCGGCGACGAGCTCCAGGGCCCAGAACACGCCCTCGCCCCGCACCTCGCCGATCACGGCGTGCTTCTCGGCCAGTTCGGCGAGCGCGGGCCCGATCTCGGTCTCGCCGATGGCCCGCGCGTTGGCGACGATGCCCTCGGACTCCATGGTGTCGAGCGTCGCGACGATCGACGCCATCGCGAGCGGATGCCCCGAGTAGGTCAGTCCGCCCGGGAAGACGCGGTCGTCGAACGTCTCGGCGACGGGGTCGGAGATGATCACGCCGCCGGCGGGCACGTAGCCCGAGTTCACGCCCTTGGCGAAGGTGATGAGGTCGGGCCGCACGTCGTAGCCGTCGAACGCGAACCACCGGCCGCTGCGACCGAACCCGCACATGACCTCGTCGAGGATCAGCAGGATGCCGTGCCGGTCGCAGAGCTCCCGCACCCCCGAGAGATAGCCGGGCGGCGGCAGCATGATGCCCGCGGTGCCGGGAATCGACTCGAGCAGCACCGCCGCGATCGTCGACGGCCCCTCGGCCTCGATCACGCGGCGCAGGTGCTGGAGGGCGCGCTCGGACTCCTGCTCGGGCGTCGTCGCCCAGAACTCGGAGCGGTAGAGGTAGGGCCCGAAGAAGTGCGCGTGGCCGCGGGCGAACTCGTTGGGGATGCGGCGCCAGTCGCCCGTGGAGACGATCGCGGAGCCCGTGTTGCCGTGGTACGACCGGTAGGTCGAGAGGATCTTGTCGCGCCCGGTGTGCAGGCGCGCCATCCGGATCGCGTTCTCGTTCGCGTCGGCCCCGCCGTTCGTGAAGAACACCTTGCGGAACCCCTCGGGCGCGCGGTCGACGATGCGCTTGGCGGCCTGGCCGCGAGCGAAGTTCACGGTCGACGGCGCGATGGTGGTGAGCAGCTCGGCCTGCTCGCGGATCGCCTCGACGACGACCGGATGCTGGTGGCCGATGTTGACGTTGACGAGCTGGCTCGAGAAGTCGAGGTACTCGCGCCCGGAATGGTCCCAGACGCGGCATCCGCGCCCGCTTGCGATGACGAGCTGGGGCGACTGCGCCTGCGCCGACCAGGAATGGAAGACGTGCTCGTGGTCGAGGTCGCGGGCGATGCGATCGAGGTCTCCGGCGAGTGTGTCGGACATGGGCTTCGCTGCCTTTCAGGTGATGGATGCCGCGCCGCCGACGTGCTCGGCCGGCGGCGCGGCATCCGCTCTGCTAGTTGCCGCCCTCTTCGAGGGTGACGTCGGTGGGCGTCCAGTCGGCGCCGGTGAGGTCGAGGTCTTCGCCCTCGAGCTCGTCGAGCGCCTTCTCGATGTACTCGTTCGACCACGCGGTGGTCGGCGGCTCCTCGGTGATGAGGTGCGCGCCGGTCTCGTTCACCGCGGCGAGCGCCCCGGCGACCGTCTTGTCCCACGCGGCCTCGTCGATGACGCCGATGCCCGCGTCGGACGGCCAGATGAGCTTGTTCGTCTCGTTGACCATCCAGAGCTCGTGGCTGGGACCCCAGCCGGAACCCGCCGCGATCGTGATGTCGGCGGCGTCCTGCGGGTTGGCCGCGGCGAACGCCCAGCCCTTGACGACGGCCTTGAGGAACTTGACCGTCGTGTCCTGGTAGTCGGCGTCGCTGTCGAGCCGCTCGGTGTCGGCCCAGATCGCGTCCTGGAGCATGGCGCCGTCGGTGTCCTCGTAGCTGATGACGTTGAAGTCGTCCTCGGTGTAGAGCTCGCCGGTGTCGGGGTTCACGGTCTCGAGCAGCTGCGCGTACTCGTTGTAGGTCATCGCCTGCGCCGCGTCGATGTCGCCCTGCAGGAACGCGTTCATGTTGAAGTCCTGCGTGATGATCTGCACGGTCGAGGCGTCGAGGCCCTCGGCGGCCATGGCCGCGAAGATCTCCCACTCGTTGCCGTAGCCCCACGACCCGATCTTCTTGCCCTCGAAGTCGGCGACCGAATCGATGCCCGAGTCGGCCCACGACACCTGCAGGGTGCCGGAGCGCTGGAAGATCTGGGCGATGTCGGTGAGGTTCGCGCCCTGCTCGATGGAGCCGAGCACCTTGGGCACCCAGGCGATGGCGTAGTCGACGTCGCCGTTGGCGAGCGCGTCCTGGGGGACGATGTCGCCGCCCGAGGGGATGATCTCGACGTCCAGGCCCTCCTCCTCGAAGTAGCCCTGGTCGACGGCGGCGAAGTACCCCGCGAACTGGCCCTGCGGGAGCCACTGGAGTTGGAGCTTCACCGGGGTGAGCTCGCCCGAGGCGTCGTCTCCGTCGCCGGAGCCGCCGTCTCCGGACGAGCAGGCGGCGAGGAGGAACGCGGCCGTGACGGCGAACGCTCCGGCCGCGATTCCGCGGCGTGTGCTGTGCTTCATGTCAGTCCTTTCCGGATTCTCAGTGCGAAACGGTGGTGCTGGTGGTGCGTGTGAGGGGTCGCCCATCGGGTGGGACGTCTGTGCGGGTCGGACGCGTCATCGCGAACCCCCGGTGCCGGATCGGCGCAGCACGAGTCGCTCGAGCAGGAGCGTGGCGAGGTAGAAGAACAGGCCGAGGGCGATGGATGCCACGACGTACGCCCAGGCGAGGGCGTAGTTGCTCGACGCGGCCGAGGTCGCGATGAGCCCGCCGAGTCCGCCGCGCGGGCCGCCGAAGTACTCGGCCACGAGGGCCGAGATCACCGCGAGCGATGACGCGATGCGGATGCCGGTGAGGATGAACGGCCTCGCCGTGGGGAGCGTGAGCGTGCGCAGCACCTGCCCGGGCGTCGCCGCGTAGGCGCGCATGAGCTCGCGGTGCACGGGCGTCGTCTGCCGGAACCCGCGCAGGGTGTTCACGAAGACGGGCACGAACGAGGCGATCGCGGCGATCGCCTGGCGTCCGAACTGGCTGTCGGCGCCGAACATCGAGTTCAGCACGGGCGCGAGCGCCACGATCGGCACGACCGCGAGCGACGCGATGACGGGCGCGCTCATGCGGTCGACGGCGCTCCACCTCGCGGCGAGCGCGGCGAGGGCGATGCCGAGCAGCGAACCGACCACGAGGCCGACGAGCGCGTTGGTGCCCGTGATGAGCGTGGCCGACACGATGGAGTCCCACGACGCGACGAACTCCTCGACGATCGAGGCGGGGCTCGGCAGCAGGTAGTCGGAGACGCCGACGACGCTGACGAGGAACTGCCAGGTGCCGAGCACGATCGCCCCGACCGCGATCGGCGCGATGATGCGCAGGGTCGCCTCGGTGCGCGGGCTCATGCGCGCCGGGCGACGGGCGCCTCCCGGGCGCCTGCCCTGCACGGTGCGCGTCGGCACGGTCGCGGTCATCAGCGGGTCTCCACTCCGCGGGCGCCGGCGGCGACGGGTGCGCCGTGCAGCGCCTCGCGCACGGCGGTGACCATGTCGAAGAAGGAGCGGTCCTCGCGGAGGCCGTCGGTGCGCGCGGCGCGGGCCGCGGCATCCGCCCCGGCGACGCCGGCACCGAGGCGCATGGGCACGATCTCGCGGATGCGCCCGGGCCGCGGCGACATCACGACCACCCGGTCGCTGAGGAACACGGCCTCGGGGATCGAGTGCGTCACGAACACGACGGCCGCGCCCGTCTCGGCCGAGATGCGCACGAGGTCGGACTGCATCTTCTCGCGCGTCATCTCGTCGAGGGCGCCGAACGGCTCGTCCATGAGCAGGAGTCGCGGCTGCTCGGCGAGCGAGCGGGCGATCGCGACGCGCTGCTGCATGCCGCCCGAGAGCTGGTCGGGGTAGCGGTCGGCGAAGTCGGCGAGGCCGACCATGTCGAGCAGCTGCTCGACCTTGGCCCGGCGAGCGGCGGATGCCACGCCGTGCAGCTCGAGCGGCAGTGCCACGTTCGCGGCGACCGTGCGCCATGGCAGCAGGCCGGCCTGCTGGAACGCGATGCCGTACTCCTGGTCGAGGCGCGCCTGCGTCGGCGTCTTGCCGAACACCGTGATCGCGCCGGAGCTCGGCTCGTCGAGGTCGGCGATGAGGCGCATGAGCGTCGACTTGCCGCATCCGCTCGGGCCGATGAGCGAGACGAACTCGCCGGGGGCGACCGCGAGGTCGATGCCCTCGAGCGCGTGCACCAGACCGCCGCGGGTCTCGAAGACCTTGTCGACGGCGGCGACCTGCACGGCGGGCACCGTGGGAGCGGCGGCAGCAGGGGCGGCGGCACCGGGTGCTCCGGCAGCGGCGGGGGTCTCGGGAGCGCTCATGCGGCTTCCTCCGTTCGTCGGTAGTTCTTGAGGATCACGCCGAGCATGGCGACCGAGCCGGCGGCCACGAGCCCGAGGACGACGGCGCCGAAGATCGGGCCCCAGGCCTTGGCCGGGTCGCCCGACGCCTGGCCGGCGAACTGGATGAGCAGGCGCCCGATGCCGCCCTGCAGGCCGGTCGAGACCTCGGCCACGACCGCGCCGACGACCGCGTTCGCGGCGCCGAGGCGGAGGGCCGGCAGCAGGTAGGGCACCGCAGCCGGGAAGCGCAGCTTCACGAGCGTCGCCCAGTACCCGGCCGCGTAGGTCTGCATGAGCTCCTCGTGGATGCGGTCGGGCGACTGCAGGCCCTTCAGCGCGCCGATCGCGATGGGGAAGAACGCCAGGTAGCTCGCGATGAGCGCGACCGACATCCAGTCCTGCCACTCGAACGAGCCGATCTCGACGCGCGAGCCCCAGCTCTTCACGATCGGCGCGAACGCGATGAGCGGCACGGTCTGGCTGAGCACGATCCAGGGCAGCAGGCCCCACTCGGCGAGCCGCCACCGCTGCATGACGAGCGCGAGCCCGACCCCGACGACCACGCCGACAAGCCACCCGGCGGCGGCGATGCCGAGCGTCGTGAGCGCGCCCAGCGCGACCACGCCCCACAGGGGCTGCGCCGACGGCGAGCGCGTCACGGGTTCGGCGAGACGCGTGAGCATGTCCCACACGTGCGGCATGGCCAGGTCGGTGGTGCGGGGCAGCACCCGGGTCTCGCCGATGAGCACGCCGTCGGCCGGCGCGAGCAGCTTGTACCCCTCCCACAGCACGACGAGCAGCAGCACGCCGAAGATGCCCCAGCCGAGGGCGGCGAGCCGTCGCCGTGCCACCGCGCCGCCGCGACGTGGGCCGCCGGTCGCGCCGGGCGAGCGGATGCCGGGCGCGGACGCCGTGCCCGCGGCATCCGCCGCCGGCTTCGGGTCGCGCACGTCGACGTCCGTCATGCCTTCGCCGTGATGTGGGCGGAGAGCGCGGGGATCACGGTCTCGCCGTAGACCCGCAGCGTCTCCTCCTTGTTGTCGTGCTGGAGGTAGCCGGCGAACTGGTCGACGCCGAGCTCGGCGAGCTCCTTGAGCTTCGCGATGTGCTGGTCGGCCGAGCCGAGCACGCAGAAGCGCTCGACGATCTCGTCGGGCACGAACGACGTGTGCGTGTTGCCCGCGCGGCCGTGCTCGTTGTAGTCGTAGCTCTCGCGGCCCCGGATGTAGTCGGTGAGGGCGTCGGGCACCGTGCCGTGCATGCCGTACTTCGCGACGATGTCGGCCACGTGGTTGCCGACCATGCCGCCGAACCAGCGGCTCTGGTCGCGCATGTGCGACCAGTCGTCGCCGATGTACATGGGCGCGGCGACGCAGAACTTGATCGACATCGGGTCGCGCCCGGCCGCCTCGGCGGCATCGCGCACCGTCTTGATCATCCACTTCGCGATGTCGACGTCGGCGAGCTGCAGGATGAAGCCGTCGCCGACCTCGCCCGTGAGCTTCAGCGCCATCGGGCCGTAGGCGGCGACCCAGATGTCGAGCTCGGAGCCCTGGGACCACGGGAACTGCAGCTGCGAGCCCTTGTACTCCACCGACCTCGAGTTCGCGAGCTCGCGGATCACGTGGATCGACTCCCGGAGCTCGGCCATGGTCACCGGCTTGCCGTTCGTGACGCGCACGGCCGAGTCGCCCCGGCCGATGCCGCAGATCGTGCGGTTGCCGTACATCTCATTGAGCGTGGCGAAGATCGACGCCGTCACCGTCCAGTCGCGCGTGGCGGGGTTGGTGACGAACGGGCCGACCTTGATGCGGTGCGTCTCGGAGAGGATCTTGCTGTAGATGACGTACGGCTCCTGCCAGAGCAGGTGCGAGTCGAACGTCCACGCGGTGCTGAAGCCGTACTGCTCGGCGAGCTTGGCGAGGTGCACGGTGCGCGAGGCGGGCGGGTTGGTCTGGAGGACGACGCCGAAATCCATGGGGGGCTCCGTTCGGTGGCTGGCGGTCGGGTGACGCTGGCTCAGATGAGGTACTGGCTGAGGCCCCGCTTGAGGTACTTCCCGTCACCCTTGGCGCCGAGGTACTCGTCGCCGTCGACGACGACCTTGCCCCGGGAGAGCACGGTGTCGACCTTGCCGTCGATCTCGTATCCCTCCCAGGCGGAGTAGTCCATGTTCATGTGGTGCGTCTTGCCGAGGCCGATCGACGTGTGGCCGTTCGGGTCGTAGACGACGATGTCGGCATCCGCCCCGGGCTGGATGACGCCCTTGCGGCCGTAGAGGCCGAACATGCGCGCGGGCGTGGTGCTCGTGAGCTCCACCCACCGCTCGAGCGTGATCTCGCCGGTCACGACGCCCTGGTACATGAGGTCCATGCGGTGCTCGATCGAGCCGATGCCGTTCGGGATCTTGCGGAAGTCGCCGAGGCCGAGCTCCTTCTGGTCCTTCATGCAGAACGGGCAGTGGTCGGTCGAGACCATCTGCAGGTCGTTCGTGCGCAGGGCCTGCCACATCGAGTGCTGGTGACCCTCCTCGCGGGAGCGCAGCGGCGTCGAGCACACCCACTTCGCGCCCTCGAACGATCCCCATTCGGGTCCGGATGCCCCGAGCTGGTCCTCGAGCGAGAGGTAGAGGTACTGCGGGCAGGTCTCGCCGAACACGTTCTGGCCCTTGTCGCGCGCCCAGGCGAGCTGCTCGACGGCCTGCTTCGCGGACACGTGCACGACGTAGAGGGGAGCGCCCGTGAGCTTCGCGAGCATGATCGCGCGATGCGTGGCCTCCTCCTCCATCTCCCAGGCGCGGGCGATGCCGTGGTAGTACGGGTCGGTGTTGCCGGCGTCGACGAGCTGCTGGGCGAGCACGTCGATCGCGGGCCCGTTCTCGGCGTGCATCATCGTGAGCATGCCGCTGTCGCGGGAGACCTGCATTGCCTTCAGGATCTGCGCGTCGTCGGAGTAGAAGACGCCCGGGTAGGCCATGAAGAGCTTGAAGCTCGTGATGCCCTCGTCGGGCAGCCGCTTCATCGCAGCCAGCGAGTCGGCGTTCACGTCGCCCACGATCTGGTGGAAGCCGTAGTCGATCGCGCAGTTGCCCGCGGCCTTCTCGTGCCACGCGGCGAGGCCGTCTTCGAGGCGCTGCCCGTAGGTCTGCACGGCGAAGTCGATGATGCTCGTCGTGCCGCCGTGGGCCGCGGCCCTCGTGCCGGTCTCGAACGTGTCGGATGCCTCGGTGCCGCCGAAGGGCAGTTGCATGTGCGTGTGCGCGTCGATGCCGCCCGGGATCACGTACTTGCCCGTGGCGTCGATGACGCGGTCGACGGATGCCGCGACATCCGTGCCGAGCAGCATGCTGCCCGGTTCGAGCACGGCGCGGATCGTCTCGCCGTCGATGAGCACGTCGGCCGCGGCGCGCCCGGTGGCGCTGACGACGGTGCCGCCGGTGATGAGGGTGGTGGACATGGCGGCTCCTCCTTACGGCTTCGCGATCTGGGTGTAGGAGTCGGGGCGACGGTCGCGGTAGAACTGCCAGTCGTCGCGCATCTGCTGCACCATGTCGAGGTCGAGGTCGCGCACGAGCAGCTCCTCGTGCTCGCTCGAGCCCCGCTCGCCGACGAAGTTGCCGCGCGGGTCGATGATCTGGCTCGTGCCGTAGAAGTCGACCGCGAGGTCGCCGTACTCGTTGTCCTCGCGGCCGACGCGGTTCGGCTGCAGCACGTAGTAGCCGTTCGCGACCGCGGCGCACGGCCCCTCGACCTCCCAGAGTCGGTTCGAGAGACCGGGCTTCGTGGCGTTCGGGTTGAACACCATGTGCGCGTCGTTCAGGCCGAGCTCGCGCCAGCCCTCGGGGAAGTGCCGGTCGTAGCAGATGTACATGCCGACGCGGCCGACGGCCGTGTCGAAGACGGGGTAACCGAGGTTGCCCGGCCGGAAGTAGAACTTCTCCCAGAACCGGTCGAGGTGCGGGAGATGGTGCTTGCGGTACTTGCCGAGGATCGTGCCGTCGGCGTCGACGAGCACGGAGGTGTTGTAGTAGACCCCGGTCTGCGCCTCCTCGTAGATCGGCAGCACCATGACCGTGCCGAGCTCCTTCGCGAGGTCGGCGAACCGCTGCACGATGGGCCCCTCGGCCGATTCGGCGAAGCGGTAGTACTTCTGGTCCTGCGTGATCCCGAAGTACGGGCCGTAGAACAGCTCCTGGAAGCAGACCACTTGGGAGCCCTGCGCCGCCGCGTCCCGCGCGAACTGCTCGTGCTTGTCAAGCATCGAGTCCTTGTCGCCGGTCCAGGTCGTCTGCGTGATGGCCGCTCGGACGATCGTCATGAATGTCTCCTGAGTCGGTCGGCACCGTGGCCGTTCACTCGAGGACCGCCTGGCGTGTTGCTCGTGTCAGGTGTTCACCGGGTGCTGCTGCGACGCCGAGGTGTACCGATTGAACTGCCGTTGGAACTGCCGTCGTTCTGGCCGAAGGTGGGCTTGTGGCCCGTTCTGTTATTGTTCGGCGTGAACATTTCTCTTGTGTTTCACTCTGTGACGTTGTGGTTACTTATCTTGTCCCTTGCTCTACGAGGAGGCAATGGTGGTGTCAAGTGAACGTGTGGATGCCGCACAGCTGATCTCGCACGCGAAGTTCCCCGATGCGTCGCCCCGGGCCATCGCCGGGGAGATCGCCCGGCTGGTGAACTCCGGCGAGCTCGGCGCCGGCGAGCGCCTGCCCACCGTGCGCGACCTCGCCGCCGCCCTCGGCGTGAGCCCCGCGACGATCAGCCAGGCCTGGCAGGCGCTCGCGCGCGCCGGCCTCATCGAGTCCCGCGGTCGCGCCGGGAGCTTCGTCCGCGGCGCGGCATCCGCTCGCCTCGCCCCGCGCATGCGCGGCATGGCGGCCCCCGACGACCCCGTGCGGCTCGACCTCTCGCGCGGCACGCCCGATCCCCTGCTGCTGCCCGCCCTCGGACCGGCGCTCTCGCGCGTCTCGGCACGCGCCGAGACGGGCAGCTACCAGGCCGAGCCGGTGATCCCGGCGCTCGCGCGCGTGCTGCGCGACTCGTGGCCGAGCGACGCCGAGCAGATCATGGTCGTCGACGGCGCGCTCGACGCGATCTCGCGCACGCTCGAGCAGGTCGTGCGCTTCGGCGATCGAGTCGTCGTCGAGAGCCCCGGCTTCCCGCCGTTCCTCGACCTGCTCGAGGTGCTCGGCGCGACGCCCGTGCCCGTGCGGCTCGACGGCGAGGGCATGCGGCCCGACGCCCTCGCCGCGGCGCTCCGGCAGCGTCCGGCCGCGCTGCTCCTGCAGCCCCGGGCCCAGAACCCGACCGGCGTCTCGATGACGCCCGCCCGCGCCGAGGCGCTCGCCCGCGTGATCGAGGCGGCCGAGCGCGTCGACGGACTCATCGTGATCGAGGACGACCACTCGGGCCTCATCTCGATCGAGGGCGACGTGACCCTCGGCGCCTGGCTGCCCGACCGCGTGGTGCACGTGCGCAGCTTCTCGAAGTCGCACGGCCCCGACCTGCGCATCGCCGCCCTCGGCGGGCCCCGCGACCTCGTGGAGCACATCGCCGGGCGACGCATGCTCGGCCCGGGATGGACCTCGCGCATGCTGCAGACGATCCTGCTCGACCTGCTCACCGACGGCGCGTCGATCGATGCCGTCACCGAGGCCCGACGGCAGTACTACACGCGGCAGCGCACGCTCGGCGACGCGCTCCGCTCCCGCGGGGTCGCCGCCGCCCCGGCCGACGGCATCAACCTGTGGATGCCGGTGCTCGGCGAGCGATCGGCCCTCGTGCAACTGGCCGCCGCGGGCATCCGCGTCGCGGCGGGCACGCCGTTCCTCGCCGCCTCCGATGCGACGGATGCCGCGAACGGCATGCGCCAGCGCACGGGCGGCGACTACGTGCGCGTCACGGTCGGCGCCGTGCGCGGCGACGTCGATCCGGTCGCCGACGACCTCGCCTCCGCGGCATCCCACCTGGTGGCCGGCGGCTACTGACCTCGCCGACGGGCGCGCGACGCGGCAGACTGGTCGGGTGAGCCAGGGCGCCACGAGCTGGGTACTGCACGTCGACCTCGATCAGTTCATCGCGGCCGTCGAGGTGCTGCGGCATCCGGAGCTCGCGGGCAGGCCGCTCATCGTCGGCGGCCGCGGCGACCCGAGCGAGCGGGCCGTGGTCTCGACCGCGTCGTACGAGGCGCGCGAGTTCGGCGTCGGCTCGGGCATGCCGCTGCGCATCGCGGCGCGCAAGGCGCCGGACGCCGTGATCCTCCCCGTCGACCACGACGCGTACACCGCGGCATCCGTCGCCGTGATGGCGACCCTGCGGACGCAGCCGGGCGCGACCGTGCAGGTGCTCGGCTGGGACGAGGCCTTCGTCGGCGTCGACACCGAGGATCCCGAGGGCTACGCCGCGCGGCTGCAGCGGGCCGTGCTCGAGCGGACCGCGCTGCACTGCAGCGTGGGCATCGGCGACACGCTCGTGCGCGCGAAGGTCGCCACCGGGTTCGGCAAGCCGCAGGGCGTGTTCCGCCTGACCGCCGAGAACTGGCTCGAGGTCATGGGCGAGCGCCCCACGATCGACCTGTGGGGCGTCGGCTCGAAGATCTCGCGACGCCTCGCGGGCCTCGGCATCGGGACGGTCGCCGAACTCGCCGCCGCGGACCCCGAGGACCTGGTGCCCGAGTTCGGCCCCCGGATGGGCCCGTGGTACGCGCAGCTCGGTCGCGGCGAGGGCGAGCGCGTCGTCGACGACACGCCCTGGGTGGCCCGCGGTCACAGCCGCGAGACGACGTACCAGATCGACCTCGTGGGCCCAGAGGAGGTCGACGCCGCGATCCGAGAGCTCGCCGCCCGAGTGCTCGAGGACGTCGCGGCCGAGGGCCGTCCCGTCGTCGGGCTGGAGCTCAAGGTGCGCTACGCGCCGTTCACCACGAAGACCTTCACGAAGCGCATCACCGAGACGGGCGACCACGCCGTCGTGCTCGAGCGGGTGCTCGACCTCGTCGGCCGCATCGAGGCGGGCCGGCCGATCCGCCTGCTCGGCCTGCGCGCCGTGATGGCCATGCCCGACGACGCGCGCGACGGGCACTCCCCGACCCGCAGCGGGTGGTGACGGCGGCTCCGGGCCTGCGCTCGATCGCGGCGCGCGGCGACGGCGCGGACGCGAATGGTCGGGATTCGGCCGCCATTGCGACCCTTCGCGTCCGCGCCGCGCTCGTGTCAGCGTCGCACTCGCGTCGGCGGAGGATGCGCGCCGGCTCAGGACGCGCGCCGGTGCCGGGCGACCCTCGCGGCCACGGCTCCCGCGAGCAGCAGCAGCGCCGCGATCGCGAGCCAGCCCGACGGGTCCACGCCGGTCGACGCCATGCCGCCGGTCGCGCCGCCCGCGGTTCCGCCCGAGCCGCTGCCGCCGGCCCCGCTGCCGCCGGGATCGCTCCCGGGCGGTGTGGCGGGCGGTGTCGTGGGCGGCGGCTCCTCGCCCTCGTTCACGGTGATGGTGAACGAGTCGGAGACGACGGCGAACAGCACGATCTCCTCGGGCGGCGCCGAGTCGGTCGCGGTGCACGTGACCGTCGTCACGCCGATCGGGTAGAGGTCGCCCGAGGCGTGGTCGCACTCGATCGTGATCGGGTCCACCCCGCCGGTCGTCGTCACGGCCGGGTAGTCGACGTTCGCACCCGGCTCGCCGGGCTCGGCGTCGACGACGATGTCATCGGGCACCTGGATCGCCAGCGGGTCGGGCGCGACGAGCTCGTCGAGGATCGTGACCGTGGCCGAGGCATCCGACACCACGATCGTGAATCCGGCCGGCGGCGAGGCGGGCGGGGTGACGGTCACGGTGTACTGCTCGCCCGGATCGGGGAGCAGGTCGGCCAGCGCATCGACCGTGACGTCGACGGATGCCGCATCCGCCGGGATCGCGATCGTCACGCCGGCGAGCGCGGTGTAGTCCGCGCCGCTCGTCGTCGCTCCCACGGGCGCGGTCGACACGGTCACGTCGAACGCCGGGTGGGTCGCCGGCGACACCGTGATCGGCACGGCGCCCACGGCGCCCTCGGCGACGGAGGCGTCGGTCGGCAGCGCGAGCTGGATCTCGGTGGGTTCCGGCGGCAGGTCGTCGTCGGTGATCGTCACCGTCGCCGAGTCGTCGGAGATCGTGAGGTCGAATCCCTCGGGGAACGGGGGCGAGGCCGGCACCCCGTCGATCGAGACCGTGTAGGTCTCGCCGGGGTCGACGTCGAGGTCCTGCAGCGCGTCGACCGGGATGTCGATCGAGGCCGCGTCGGCCGGGACCGCGAACGTCTGCGCGGCGATGGCCGTGAAGTCCGGCGCACTCGTCGGCGGAACGGCCGTCGTCGAGACGGTCACGGCGAACTCCGGATGCGTCGCGGGCGTCACCAGGATCGGCACGGTGCCGGCCGCGCCCTCGGCGACCGCGGCATCCGTCGGCATGGCGAGGTCGATGGTCGTCGGCTCGGGCGGCACGTCGGTGATCGTCACGCTCGCGAGATCATCGGAGGACGACAGCGCGAACCCCGGCGGGTCCGCGGCCGGCAGCGTCAGCAGGACCGTGTAGGTCTCGCCCGGATCGGCGTCCGAGTCGGTCAGCGCGTCGATCGTCAGGTCGACGGTCGCGGCATCCGCCGGCACCGTGACGACGACGTCGGTCAGCTCGGTGAAGTCCACGCCGCCGACCGACGCGGGCCCGTCGGTCGTCGAGACCGTGAGGTCGAACGCCGGATGCTCCGCGGGAGACACGTCGATCGGGATCGTGCTCGTCGTTCCCTCGACGACCGTGCCGTCCTCGGGCAGGGTCACGTCGACCGGGATGTCGTCGGGCGGCACGTCGGTGATCGTGACGGTCGCCGACGGATCCGAGACGACGAACGTGAATCCGGGCGGCGGCGTCACCGGGGGCGTGACCGTCACGGTGTACTGCTCGCCGGGGTCGGTGACGCCGTCGGTGAGCGCGTCGACGGGCACGTCCACCGACGCGGCATCCGCGGGCACCGAGATCGTGAACGAGGAGAGCGCGGTGTAGTCCGCACCGCTCGTGGTCGCGCCGACCGGCGCGCTCGTCACGGTCACGTCGAAGGCGGGGTGCACGGCGGGCGCGAGGACGATCGGCACCGTCCCGGCGGTCCCCTCGGCGAGGGTCGCATCGGTCGGCATGCTGAGGTCGAGGTCCGTCGCGTCGGGCGGCACGTCGGTGATCGTCACGCTCGCGAGGTCGTCGGAGGACGACAGCGCGAACCCGGGCGGGTCGGCCGCGGGCAGCTCGAGCATCACGGCGTACGTCTCCCCCGGATCGAGGTCGTCGTCGGCGAGCGCGTCGATCGGCACGTCGACGGAGGTCGCATCCGCCGGCACCGTGACCACGAGGTCGGTCAACTCCGTGAAGTCGACGCCGCCGACCGAGGCCGGTCCGTCGGCCGTCGAGACCGTCACGTCGAAGGCGGGGTGCACCGCGGGGGAGATCGCGATCGGGATCGTGCCCGTCGCGCCCTCGGCGACGACGCCGTCGTCGGGCAGCGTGACGTCCACCTCGGTGGGGGCGACCTCGTCATCCGTGATCGAGACGAGCGCGGCCGGATCCGACGACGTGAGCGTGAACCCCGGCGGGTCCTCCGCGGGCAGGGTCGCGACGACCGAATACGACTCACCCGGGTCGACGAGCAGGTCCTGGAGCGCGTCGACGGGGATCGAGGCGTCCGTCGCGTCCTCGGGGATCGACACGGTCACGCCCGACACGGACGTGTAGTCGGCATCCGGGGTCGTGCCGGGCGACGGCGCCGTCGACACGGTGAGGTCGAACGCGGGGTGCGTCGCGGGCGAGATCGAGACGGGCACCACGTCGGTGCCGCCCTCGGGGATCGTGACGTCGGTCGGCAGCGTGACGTCGACCTCGGTGCCGTCGCCGACCTGGACGACGACCTTCTCGATCGTCGGCACGTCGTTCGTGTCGAGGTCGAAGCCGAAGAAGGGCAGCTGGATGCCGTACGGCTGGTCGCCGAAGTAGTGCAGCGGGAGGCCGTTGTTGCCGAGGTCGCTGACCATGAAGCGCACCGTGCACGTGGCATCCGTCAGGGCGCCGGCGTGGAACTCGACCTCGTCGAGCGCGTAGTTCAGCGCCTCCAGGGCGTTCAGCCCGCTCACGACGCCCGCGAACGCGCTCGTCGGGTCCGTCGGGTTGCCCGTCGCGAACGGGAGGTTCTCGACCTCGTCGGGAATCGCCTCGAAGATGCCGTCGACCACGAGCTCGCGGTTCGCCAGGTACTCGACGTACTCGGGATTGGTGTCGTTCGGCGGATCGGGGGCGAGGCCCATGTCGATCGCGCCCGTGATGAGCTGCTCGAGGTCGTCGCCGATCGTGAACGGCGACGCGCGCATCGAGAACTGGCCGCAGTCGGCCCACGCGATGAGCAGCCACTCGTCGCCCGGCCCGTCGAGCGTGTCGTTCCCGTCGTTCTCGTCGTTGTCCTCGTCCTCGACGAGCCAGTCGTCGCCCGGCGGCGTGGTGAGGCTGAGGAACTGCGGATCGGGCGAGGCCGGGTCGACCTCGACCACGGCGCCCGGCACGGTGACCTCGGGGAAGCCGTTGATCTTCTGCACCCGGATCTCGATGCCGACGTCGACGTTGCCGAGGGCGGGGTCGCCCGGGCCGAGGAGCACCTGCAGCGTCTCCGCGTTGGAGCCGTTGTAGTAATACGGGTCGTCGGCCGTCCCGTCGTCGTCCTCATCGGTGTCGGGCACGTACACCAGCGTCGCGAGCGCGGCGTTGACCTGCGCGGTGGTGCCGATGAGGGCCACGCTGGGGGCCGGGAGGTCGCTCAGCTCGTACTTGTCGCGCTCGAGCGCGCCGTCGGCGAACTTCAGCACGTCGAACGGGCTGTCGCCGTCGTCCTCCTGCGTCGGCAGCGGGTCGAAGGTGAGCGTGCCGTGCGAGACCGAGAGCTGCACCGCGGTGCATCCGCCCTGGTTCCAGTCGGGCGCCGCCATCGCGCACCCCACCTCGCCCGACTCGATCTCGATGGTGCGGATGTCGTCGGAGATCAGGTCCGTGCCGCCGTCGAAGGGGAGCTCGCCCTCGGGGATGACCGTCGGGAACCCGTCGGGGATGCTCACCGGCAGCGACCCGGCCGGCGCCATGTAGAGGCGCGTCGGCGGCTCGACGAACGACGGCGCCGCGGCGTGCGCGGGCGCCACGACCGAGAACAGCACGAGGGCGGATGCCGCGACGACGGCGCCGGCGGCCCCGGCGAGCGAGCGGATGCCGCGCAACGACGACCGACGCGACGCGTCGGCGGCCCGGTGTGGTCTTCGGTCGTACATCCGGCCCTCCCCAGGGACTGGCTGTGCGGGGAACATGCAGGGATCCCACCCCGAGACAAGCAGGACGCCACGCGAGCGTCAAGAGGATTCCTCAGGTTGGTGCGCCCGGGGTGCACCCAGTTCGGGGGGCGGCATCCGCGTGCCGCATAGGCTTGCCGGGTGCGGATCACAGTGCTCGCGGGCGGCGTCGGAGGATCGCGCTTCGTGCGCGGAGTGCGTGAGGAGTGCGCCAGGCGCTGGCCCGACGGCGCGGGCGGCACCGCGGCATCCGTGACCGTCGTCGTCAACACCGGCGACGACATCTGGCTCTCGGGCGTGCGGCTCATGCCCGACTTCGACTCCCTGCTCTACTCGCTCGCCGGCGTCAACGACACCGAGCGCGGCTGGGGCCGCGCGGGCGAGACCGAGCGCGTGTCGGCCGAACTGCGCGAGTGGGGCGTCGGCTGGCCCTGGTTCACGCTCGGCGACCTCGACCTCGGCACCCACCTCGCCCGCACCGTCTGGCTGCGCGAGGGGCTCACGCCCTCGCAGGTCGGCGAGCGCCTGCAGCGGCGCTGGCCGCTCGGCGTGCGACTCATCCCGGCGACCGACACCGAGGTCGACACGCACGTGCGCGTCGCCGACCCCGAGGCATCCGATGAGCGCGAGATGCACTTCCAGGAGTGGTGGACGAGGTACCGCGCGACGCTGCCCGCCCTCGCGTTCCGGCAGCAGCACATCGCCGACGCCCGCCCGGCGCCCGGCGTCGCCGAGGCGATCGCCGACGCCGACCTCGTGCTCATCGCCCCCTCGAACCCGGTCGTGTCGATCGGCACGATCCTGGCCGTGCCCGGCATCCGCGAGGCCCTGGCCGCCACGGCCGCACCCGTCGTCGGCGTCTCGCCGATCATCGGCGGCAAGGTCGTGCGCGGCATGGCCGACGCATGCCTGCCCGCGATCGGCGTCGAGACGAGCGCCGAGGGCGTCGGCCGCCACTACGGGGCCCGCGCGCAGGGCGGCCTGCTCGACGCGTGGCTCGTCGACGAGACGGATGCCGCCGCCGCGGCCTCGCTCACGGCCGACGGCCTGCCCGCGGCATCCGCCCCGCTCTGGATGCACGACCTCGACACCTCGGCCGCCCTCGCCGGCGCGTCGATCGACCTCGGACTCGGCAGCACCCCGGCGAGCTGACGCGCGGCGCCCGGCGCACGTCCCCTCCACTGGGTTCTTGACGCCGAGGGGTCGACGGAGCAGACTCCGGCCAGACCCGACGCGCGACCCCGGAAGGGGGCTGAGACATGCGCTTGCAGTCGTCCTCGAAGGAGGGCGGGCGGCTGACCCGGGCCGTCGCGCTCGGAGCGCTCGCGGTCCTCGTCCTGGGCACCCTCGCCCCCGGAGCGGCGAACGCCGCCGAACCCGCCGGCGCGGTGCTCGTCGCTCCCGCCGACGGTTCCACCACGTCCACGGCCGCGCCCACGCTGCAGGTCACGGCCTCCGACCCCGACGGCGGCCAGCTGTCGGTCGCCTTCGAGGGGCGCGTGAAGGGCACGACCGTGCCGACGCCGGCCGACGACGACCCGTTCACGATCGTCGCGATCCCCGACACCCAGAACTACACCTACCTGAACCGGCAGGGCACCATCCTCCAGCAGTCGCAGTGGGTCGTGAACACGAAGCCGCTGCTCGGCACGGCCTTCGCCGTGCACCTCGGCGACCTCGTCAGCGAGTACACGAACGCCACCCAGTGGGGGCACGTGTCCGCCGGCCTCGCCCCGCTCGACGCCGCGGTGCCGAACAGCGTCGTTCCCGGCAACCACGACTTCGACAACGCCACCGGCGCCGTCGGCCCGTACGACACGTGGTTCCCGCCGCAGCGCTACGCGAACGCTCCATGGAACACGGCGACGACCCGGTACGGCGGATACCTCGGCCAGAACCAGTTCGGCGCGGATCCGATCGATCGCCGCAACATGGACAACTACGCGCTCTTCACCGCGGGCGGCCGCGACTTCCTCATGCTGAACCTCGAATGGGAGGCGCCCCAGTACGCGCTCGACTGGGCGCACCGGGTGCTCGCCGCCCACCCCGACCGCATCGTCGTCATGTCGACGCACAGCTTCATCAACATCAACGGCAACCGGCGCACGACGGCCGAGCGCCCCGGCGGCACCTCGACCGCGGCCATGTGGACGAACTTCGTCAGCACGCACTGCCAGATCCGGCTCGTGCTCAGTGGACACGAGCACAACGGGAACGCCGGCGAGGCCCGCCGCACCGATGCGAACACCTGCGGCCAGCCGGTGCTGCAGATCATGACCGACTACCAGGACCGGCCCAACGGCGGCGACGGCTGGCTGCGCACCTACACCTTCGATCCGACCGCCGGCACGATGACCGCCGCGACCTACTCCCCCAAGCTCGACCAGTACGAGACCGATGCCGACTCGGCCTTCACCGAGCCGTTCCCGCTCGCCGGCGTGCAACCGGCACCCTTCACCGCGATCGGGACGACGACGGTCGCCTCCGGCGCGCAGGCCTCGAAGGCCTGGACCGGTCTCGCCGCAGACACCCAATACGAGTGGCGCGCCGTCGTGAGCGACGGAACGTCGTCGACGGTCTCGCCGACGTGGTCCTTCCGGACGCCGCCGCCTCCGCCGCCGTCCGAACTCGCACGCGACACCTTCACCCGCACCACGACCTCGGGCTTCGGCACCGCGACCGTCGGCGGAACCTGGGTCGTCGGCGGCACGATCGCGAACACCTTCGTCGACGGCTCCGCCGCCGTGTTCCGCTCACCCACCGCAGGACGCGGCCAACACGCCTACCTCTCCACCGTCTCCAGCACCGACACCGACCTGCGAACCAGCGTCAAGATCGACAAGACCCCCGGCGGATCCGGCCTCTACCTCCTGATCATCGGCCGCCAACTCTCCCTCAACAACGACTACCGCGCCAAGCTCCGCCTCAACGCCGACGGATCCACCGCCCTCTACCTCACCCGACTCGTCGCCGGCACCGAGACCACCCTGCCCTGGACCACCCTGCCCGGCACCTACCAACCCGGCACCAGCCTCAACATCCGACTCCAGGTCACCGGCACCGCCCCCACCACCATCCGCGCCAAGGTCTGGCCCACCACCCAGACCGAACCCACCGCCTGGCAGGTCCAGACCACCGACAACACCACCGCCCTCCAAGGCCCCGGCACCATCGGCCTCGCCCACTACACCTCCAGCTCCACCCCCACCACCAGCCTCCCCATCCAGATCTCCTGGAACGAGATCACCGCCGTGAAGCCCTGACGCTCGCTCGCCCTTCATCTCCGGGTCGAGGGCGGATAACGTTGCCCGCATGGCGTACTTCTCCGAAACCCGCCACGACCTGCTCGACGGGGTCGCCCGGGAGTTCCTGCACCTGACCCCTCGCGGTCGACGGCTCGTCGCGATCGAGGGCGCCGACGCGGCACGGGCCGCGCGGTTCGCCGACGACCTCGCCGGCGCCCTCGAGGCGCAGGGCCAGGTGGCGGCCCGACGGTCGCTCGGCGACGTCGACGAGGCGACGCTGCGGGCCGAGACCGTCGAGCCGTTCCGGGCCGGCACCCTCGAGGGCGCGGGCGACCCCGACACCGTGCTCGTCGTCGACGGCCGACGCCTGTTCAACGAGAAGGTGCGCGGCATCTGGCACTTCACGGTCTGGGTGCTCGAGGGCGACGAGCTGCCGCACGCGGGCGTCAACGTCATCGTCGACGCGACCCTCGACTCGCAGCCCAAGCGGTTCTTCTACGACTACTGCGCGCTGCCGCCCAGCGTGGGCGAACTGCGCTGATCGGCATCCGTCCCGAGTCCGCCCCCGACGCCGAGGCCGTGGCGGCCCTGCACCTGGCCGCGTTCGGCGAGCACGGCGCCGTGGTGAACGCGATCGTGCACGACGTGCGACCGACGATCCCCGACCTCGGCGGATGCTCGTTCGTCGCGGAGGACGGAGGCGGCGTCCTCGTCGGCCACGCCATGTTCACGACCAGCATCCTCGACGCGCCCGCGCGGCTCGTGCCCGCCCCGTGCTGAGTCCGCTCGCCCGGAACCCGATGCCGGCCCGCCGTCGCCGGCCCGCGGCATCCGCTCGAGAGGCGATCCCACGCCCGGCGCGGGTGGGCTCGTCCTCGCAGAACGCGGTGCCGGAGTGCCCGAGTGCCGGAGTGCCGGAGTGCCGCCGGTTCGTGGATCGTCACCCCCGCCCCGCCCGGCGATCAGCTGAGCGCCCGACGATCAGCTGAGCGCCCGACGATCAGGGGATGTAGTCGACCACCCCGTGCGGGGCGACCGCGGCACGGTACCGCTCGACGAGCTCGCGCCACCCCGACTCGGGCGTGAACTCGTGGGCGTGCACCGCCTCGGTGAAGTGCCACAGCAGGTACGGATGCGCCCCCAGCACGTAGAGCGCCTCGAAGTCGCGGGCGGCGAACGCAGCCCGCTCCTCCTCGGTCAGGACGCGGTCGTCGGTCGCGCCCTCGGGACCGCCGCCCTCGCCGAGCCAGCGATCGACGGAGGCGGCCGGGTCGGCCACGTACTCGGCGACGAGCGCATCGGAGAGCTCGACGAAGCGCATGAACTTGTCGATCATGTAGCGGGTCATCAGCGGGTCTCCCACAGGAAGAACGGACTCGACGCGAACCGCGACTCCGTCACGTCGGCGTAGTCGGCGGGGCGACCGCCCATCGCGGCGAGCGCGGCCACGGCATTGAGGTACTGGTAGGTCATGCAGCCGGCGTCGAGCAGGCGGTCGAAGTCGCTGCAGACGCGGATTGCGCCGTCGAGGTCGCCGTCGCGCATCCACGCGGCCGCGGCACGGTCGAACTCGGGGTCGGGGGAGCCCGCGAAGGTGCGCGGACCGCCGACGTCGTTCGCCATGTGGCCCGAGGTGAGCAGGGCCACGCGGGCATCGGAGTCCCACCCCTCCACCGCGGAGCGCACGTGCTCGCCGAGGGCGATGAAGCGGCGCACCGAGGGCACCGGCGGCATCGAGGCGTTCGTGTGGATCGGCACGACCGGCACGTCGAGTTCGGGGCGCACGTACTGCAGCGGGATCACGAAGCTGTGGTCGAGCCGCCACTCGAGGCTCACCGAGAGGTCGATGGTCTCGGGCTGCACCCGGCGCCCGGTGATCTCGTCGGCGAGCTCCCGGTGCCCCTCGAGCTCGACGTACTCCATGCCGAAGGTGCGCACCTCGTTCTCCCAGGTGCCGTGGTACGACTCCGCCTTGCCGACGACGAACGCCGGGGAGTGGTCGTACGAGAACTGCCGCAGGTGGTCGGTGCCGATCACGATGACCACGTCGACGTCGTGGTCGGCGAACGACTGCCGGAACCGGGCGAAGTTCGCCGCGACCCCGGCGAGGTCGTCGGGCATCGGGTCGCGCATCGCGCGCCAGAGCAGCGGGTTGTGCGGCGTGGCCGCGGCGAGCACGAGCTCGGCCATCGGTCCTCCGTTTCCTCGGGGTGTGCGGGTTCTCGGGGTGTGCGGGTTCTCGGGGTGTGCGGGTTCTCGGGTGCGGGGTCAGAGCCCGAACAGGGTGCGGGCGTTGTCGAGCAGGATCTTGCGGCGCGACTCGGGCTTCATCCCGAGTTCGTCGAACTCGCTCATCCACCGGTCGGCGGTCATCACAGGCCAGTCCGAGCCGAAGAGCACCCGGTCGGTGATGAGGGAGTCGGCGTAGCGCACGACCTCGGGCGGCAGGTACTTCGGCGCCCAGCCCGACAGGTCGAGGTAGACGTTCGACTTGTGCCAGACCATGGCGAGGTTCTCGAGGTGCCAGGGCCACGCCGGGTGCGCGCTGATGATCTTCAGCTCGGGGAACTCCGCGGCGACGTCGTCGATGTAGGGCACCGGGCGGGCGTTCTCGAGGCGGTAGCCGCCCCCGCCCGGCGTGCCGGCGCCGGCGCCCGGGAAGCCGGAGTGGAACATCACGACGAGCCCGAGCTCGGCGCACGTCTCCCAGATCGGGAAGAACCGGCGGTCGTTCGCGAGGAACTTCTGCCGCGACGGGTTCAGCTCGCCGATGCCCTTGATGCCGTACTCGGCGTGCATGCGCCGGATCTCGGCGATCGCGGCCTCGCCCTTCCACGGGTCGATGCCGGCGAACGCGAGGAACACGTCGGGGTGGTCGGCCTGCGCCTTGCCGAGCAGGTCGTTCGGTGCGCCCTTGATGCCCGAGGTGGTCTCGGAGTCCGAGTTCACGATGACCGCCATCATCCGGCGGTCGCGGTACTGGTCGGCCTGTTCGGCGAAGCTCACGACCGGGCGCTCCCGCCCGAAGTGCTTCGCCATCTGCTGGTGCCGCTGCCCCATCGCCGCGAGGAACTCCTCGGTCTGCGGGTGGGTGTGCACGTCGATGGCGACGAGGTCGTCGATGCCGCTCATGCGCCGGCTCCTTCGGTGATCGGGGCGGATGCCGCGGCGGTCCCGCCGAGCACGGTGCCGTTGTCGGCGCCGAGCTGCGGCGCCGCGCGCAGCACGGGCCGCCCGCTGCGGTGGAACCGCGTGCTCGGCACGGGGACGCGGAGGGCGCCGCCGTCGGGTCCGGCGATCTCCTCGACGAGTCGCATGGAGGCGACCTGCGGGTCGTCGAAGAGGTCGGCGACGGTGTTCAACGGCCCGTGCGGGATGTCCGCCGCCGCGAGGCGGTCGAGCCAGTGCTGCCGCGGCATCCGCTCGGTGACGGCCTTGAGCTCCACGTCGAGCGCGTCGTAGTTGCGCACACGCGCCTCGCGGGTGGCGAAGCGGGGATCGGATGCCAGGTCGGGTCGCTCGAGCACCGCGACGAGGCCCGTCCAGAACTTCTCAGGCACCGACATGTGGATCACGAACGCGCGGCCGTCGGAGCCGACGCACGCGTAGGCCTGGGCGCGGCGCGGCCGGGAGTCGGGCCCGGCGACCTGCCCGGTCTCGAGGTACGTCGAGGCCGCCTCGGTGAGGAAGTCGATGAGCGAGCCGACCATGGACACCTCGAGGTGCTCGCCCTCGGCACCGGGGCGGGCGCTCCTCGCGTGCAGGGCCGCGAGCACCGCCTGCGAGGCGGACATGCCCGAGAGCAGGTCGGAGAACGCGGGCCCGAGCGGACGCAGCGTCTCGGCGGGCACGACCTGGCTGTACATGGCCCCGACGGCCGAGATCACCGTGTCGTACGCCGGGCGCTTCGCGTACGGCCCGTCGGCGCCGAACCCGGTGATCGAGCAGGTGATGAGCCCGGGATTGAGCCCGTGGAGCACGTCGGGTCCGAAGCCGAGCCGTGCGGCAACGCCCGGGCGGAAGTTCTCGATGAGCACGTCGGCCGTGCGCGCGAGCTCGAGCAGCTCGGCGAGGCCCTCGGGCGACTTGAGGTCGAGGGTGACGGCGCGCTTGCCGCGGTTGTAGGCGGAGAACTGCGGACTCATCGTGCCGCTGCCCTCCCACCGCCGCATGGGGTCACCCTCGGGCGACTCGACCTTGACGACCTCGGCGCCGAGGTCGGCGAGCAGCTTCGCGGCGTACGGGCCGGAGATGTACTGGCCGAGCTCGATGACGCGGATGCCGGTCAGCGGGCCCCGGGTCTCGCGCGTGCCGTCGGCGGTGGAGCTCATGGGGTCTGGTCCTCTCGGTCGTGCGGGCGGTGCGCCGAGGCGCGGGCATCCGACGCCGGCGCCGCGGTGCGGCTGCGTGTCTCAGGCGACATCGACGACCACCTTGCCCCTCGGCGAGGCGGCGAAGCCCCGGTAGGCCTCGACGATGTCCTCGAGCGGATGCCGCGAGCCGATGAACGGCGCGATCGAACCGTTCCGCACGTGGCGGAGCGCCCGGCGGACGTGCTCGTAGTCGGCGCTCGCGACGCCGCGCAGCTGCTTGCGGTTCAGGTACAGGTCGCGGGCGTCGAGCTCGAGTCGGGCGTCGACCGAGGCCGAGCAGAAGACCGCACGCCCGCCCCAGCCGAGGGCTGCCACGCCGGCCGCGATGGTGGCGCCGTGGCCGCTCACGTCGATGGCGACGTCGAATCCGTCGAGCTCGGCCAGTCGCGCGCCGAGGGCGGCGGCGTCGGCTGCCGCGATGCGCTCCACGCCGTCGATGCGGGGGAGCTCGGCACGCGAGGCCGCGACCACCGAGGCGCCCAGGTGCCGGGCGTACGAGACGGCGGCGTGCCCGAGCGTGCCGCCGGCCCCCGTCACGAGCACGCGGTCGGATGCGGAGACGCCCGCCGCGTCGAAGGCGTTGATCACGATCGGGAGGCTGTGCACGGTGGCGCTGGCGGTGGCGGCGTCGAGGTCGTGGCGGTCGAACACGTTGCGGGCCGGCGCGGCGACGAACTCCGCGGCGCCGCCGTCGCGGTGCACGCCGAGCACGGTCTGCTCGGGGCAGTCGGCCTCGCGGCCGAGCGCGCAGCGCACGCAGTCGCCGCACGGGATGTTGGGCTTGGCGACGACCGCCCGGCCCAGCAGATCCGGGTCGACGCCCTCGCCGAGCTCGACGACCACGCCGGCCGGGTCGAGGCCGAGCACTCGCGGGAGCCGGGCCGCGCGGCCCGGGCCGAGGCCGGCGATCACGTTGAGGTCGAGCTGGTTGAGGCTCACTGCCTCGACGGCGATGAGCACCTCGCCGGGGCCGGGAACGGGCCGGGGCGCGTCCTCGACGCGCAGGCCGTCGAGGCCGTTCGAGCTGAGTCGTGCTGCTCGCATCCGCACCCCGTTCCGGTCTGGCTCACGAACCTCGGTGTCGTGATTTCTGGATACCGTATCCAATCTGCGTCCGCGTGTCCATCGATCGACCTGGCGAAGTCGGTCCGACGTGGTGGCGGCCGGCGATCCGGCAGGCGATCCCCTGGCCGCCGGACGGACCCGAACACGCCCGCAATCCAACCGTAACCATCGGCTTCGCCGGGAACCATGGACTCCAGAGAGGATTTTGGATACGGTATCCGTCAATTCGCACGAGTCCTCCGCGCTCTGCGCGGCGGTCCGCACGAGACACCCGCTGAGAATGGAGAAGTCATGCGCAGATCCGTCCGACGATACGGCCCAGTGGCGGCCGCCGGCCTGGCAGCAGTCACGCTGCTCGCCGGGTGCGCCGCACCCGGCGGAGCCGCCGAATCCGAACCCGTCACCCTCGCCGACGGCGAGCCCGGCCCCGCCGAGGACACCGAGATCACGGTGGCGATCCCGTTCCCCGACCTCACGATGTACTCGATGTACGTGCTCGCGAGCGACCTCGGCTACTACGAGGACGAGGGCCTCACCGTCGAGGTCATCACCGCCGACAACGTGACCGCCGCCGTCGCCAGCGGCAGCGCCGACATCGGCGTCGAGTCCACCGGCACCGTCATCGAGGCCATCCGCGGCGGGGTCGAGGTCGACCTGGTCGGCGGCCACTACTGCCGGCAGAACTTCGACTTCGCCGCCCAGAAGGGCATCACGAAGGTCGCCGACCTCGAGGGCACCTCGATCGTGCTGGCCGGCACACCGGGCGACCCCGCCGAGTTCCAGCGCAAGCGGGTGCTGAAGGAGGAGGGCTGGGACCTCGACACGGTGAACACCGAGGTCGTCTATCCGGGCCCCGGCTCGGAATCGTGGACCGAGTTCTTCGTCAACGACCGCATCTCGATGCAGCCGTTCTACGCCGACGACCTGCCGGCCCTCGAGGAGCACGGGGCGAACATCATCGTCGAGTCCCTGCGCAACTGGGCCAACGACGTGCAGGTCGCCGGCAGCGGCTGGGTGGCCGAGAACCCGAACACGCTCGTGCGATTCCTGCGCGCGACCCTGAAGGCGACCGACTACATGACGGCCCCCGCCCCCGGCGAGTTCCCCGAGAACGTCGACTCGGTGCTCGACATCTACGAGGACAACGAGTTCGACGTGGAGGCGCTCCGCGACAGCGAGAGCCCCTGGGTGCTCGACGGGCACCTCGCGTGCTCGAACCTGTACTTCGGCACCGAGGCGTGGGACACGACGATCGAGACGCAGGAGCTCGAGCCGATCGAGTTCGACGAGTCGCAGCTCGTCTACCTCGAGAAGGCGCAGGAGCTGCTCGGCATCGACAACGCCGGACCGGAGACGCTCCCCTACCCCTGACGCACGACCATCGTCACGAGACACCGAGAGCCCCCGCCGGAGCGCATGCCGGCGGGGGCTCTTCGTTGCGACGCGGGTTCCCGGCGAGTCAGCCGGCGGACTCCAGGTCTCGCGCAACGCCGCGCCTTCCTCGGGACGGGAGGAGGAACGCGGCCACGAGGCCCAGCACCGCGAACACGGATGCCGCCTGGAATGCCGCCCGCAGCCCTCCGGTGAGCGCCTCGGACGACTGCGGGGCCGACGACGACTCCACGACCGAGACCACCACGGCGGATGCGATCGCGATGCCGAGCGCACCCCCGATGTGGAACGAGGTGTCCACCAGGCCGGCGGCGAGGCCCGACTCCGCGTCGGGCACGCCGTGCAGGGCGGCGATCTGGGAGGTCACGAACGCCGCCCCCATGCCGGGGCCGAAGACCACGAGCGGCCAGAACAGGTCGCCGAGGAAGGTTCCGTCCACCGAGACCGAGGCGAGCAGGGCCGTGCCCGCCAGGATCAGCAGCAGCGCTGGCACGGCCACGGGTCGCATGCCGAACCGAGTGACGGCCGCCTGGCCCGCGAACGCACCGACCACGGACGTGATCGTCATGACCGCGCACGCGAGGCCGAACTGGAGGGCCGAGTAGCCGAGGACCTGCTGCGCGTACAGCGTCAATGCGAACAGCATCCCGTCGACCGCGAGGCCGATCGCGAGGATGACGAGGTTGCCGGCGACCAGCGCGCGCATCCGGAAGATCCGCAGCGGCACCAGTGGAGCGGTGGAACGCGATTCGATCAGGACGAACAGCGCGACCAGCAGCGCGGCTCCCGCGAGCTGGACGAGGGTGGTCGCGCTCACCCATCCGGCCTCCGGCGCATTCACGATCGCCGAGATCAGGAGGACGAGCGCCGCCGTGACGGTCAGCGCTCCCGCCACGTCGAACCGTCGCACGGCGACGTGCTCTCGGCTCTCGCCGACGAGTGCCGGCAGGAGCAGGAGGATCCCGATGCCGACCGGCACGTTGATGAGGAAGATCCAAGGCTACCCGAATCCGGCCGTGATGACGCCGCCGAGGAGGAGGCCGGCGGTCGCGCCGATGCCCCCGAGCGCGCCCCAGAGCCCCAGTGCCCGGTTGCGTTCGGCCGGCTCGCGGAAGAGGCCGACGACGATCGAAAGCGCCGTCGGCGCCATGATGGCGGCCGAGATGCCCTGCGCGAGTCGGGCGATGACGAGCACGCCGCCGCTCCACGCGAGGCCGCATGCGAGTGACGCGATCACGAACACGGCGGTGCCTGCGAGGAAGACCCGGCGGCGACCGAGCAGGTCGGCCATGCGGCCGAAGAAGAGCAGGAGGCTGCCGAAGGCGACCGCATATCCGGTGATCACCCATTGCACGCCCGTGACGGAGAGCCCGAGGCTGCGCTGGATCGACGGGATCGCGGTCAGGACGATCGTCGAGTCGAGGATGACCATGAAGAACGCCACGCCCAGGAGTGCCAGCGCCTTCCAACGCCGCGGATCGGGCGGCGTCTCGATGTCGGGGGATCCGATGTCCGGGCCTCGGATGCCGGATGCCCGCTGTTCGTCGGACATGGTCACCTCCTTCATCGGTCGCACCGCAATCGCGGCAGTTGGTGAACCTACGCCGACGAGTCCTAAATAACAACCAACAACGTAAAACTATGTACTTCCCGATATGCTTCTCGGATGGTGAAGCGCTCCTACCAGGACGCGTGCGCCGCGGCGCACGCCCTCGACCTGATCGGCGAGCGATGGGCGATGCTCGTCGTCCGCGAACTGCTCTTCGGGCCGAAGCGCTTCACGGATCTGCGAGGCGGCCTCCCGGCTGCGAGCCCGAATGTCCTCGCGCAACGGCTCCGCGAGCTCGAACAGGCGGGCGTGCTCCGCAAGCGCCGGCTCCCACCTCCCGCGGCCGCATCCGTCTACGAACTCACCGCCTGGGGCCAGGAGCTCGAACCCGTGATCATCGCGCTCGGGCGATGGGGCGGTCGTTCTCCCGCGCTGCTCCGCGACGCGGAGATGAGCGCCGACTCGATCGCGCTCGCGTTGCGAACCAGCTTCAGTCCCGAGCTGGCACGTGGGCTCGACGCCGAGCTCGATCTGCGGATGCACGAGGATGCCTTCGCGCTCGCGGTCTCCGAGGACGGCCTGCGCATCCGCCGCGGCGAGTCACCACTGCCGGCGGCCGTCATCACGGCCGACTCGTCGACCGTGAAGGACGTGATCTGGAACGGCCGCTCGATCGAAGCCGCCGAGGAGGCCGGCGAACTCTCGCTCTCCGGCGATCGCGAGCTCGTTCAGCGCTTCGTGCGACTGTTCCCCCTGCCAGAACCCGCGACCGCGCCGGCGGCCTGACCCCTGCATCCCGATCCGCCGTCGTCGGCGGGAGCGGGCCGCTCGACGCAGAGAGCCCCCGCCGAGCGCATGCCGGGCGGGGGCTCTTCGTTCGTCTCGGAGGCCTACTTCTTGCGGTGCGTCGCCTCGGTGATGTCGCTGCCGGTGGAACGGCCGGCGACCTTCGACTTCTTGTCGGCGCGCTTCTCCTTGAGCGTGCGCGTTGCCGCGGTTTTCGATGCGGACTTCTTGGGGGACTTGTCGGACATGATGCCGCCTCTGTTCGGGAGCTCGAACGGCCCCGTGCGCGCAACCATACGCGCCCATGCTGCGTGCGTTGACAGGAAGCCGGCCCCCGCTGTCGCGCATGACGCGGAGGCCGGCGGTCTGGCGTGCTCCTAGCTGCGGCCCATGATCTGGCGGTCGTCGTACCAGGGCGCGAGGCGCTTGCGCAGCACCGAGATGAGCGTGAGCGTCAGGTTGGCGATGATGACCATGACGATGACCATCGCGATCGCCTCGTCCATCTGGAACTGGTACGCCGCGAACTCGAGCATGTGGCCGAGGCCGCCCGTGCCGCCGAGGAACTCCCCCAGCACCTCGCCCGTGAAGCCGAGCGCGGCACCCCGCTGGATGCCGGCGAGGCTGTACGGCAGCGTGGCCGGCAGGATCACCTTCCAGCCGAGGGCCACGCCGTTCACGCCGTAGACGCGGGAGGCGTTCACGAGCGACGCGGGCACGGTGACCGCGCCCTCCATGGTGTTCAGGATGATCGGGAAGACGGCGAGCAGGAACACCAGTGCGATCTTCGACTCGTTGCCGAGCCCGAGCACGAGGATGAAGAGCGGCGCGAGCGCCACCTTCGGCGTGGAGTAGAGCAGCCAGAGGAACGGCGCGACGGTGAACCGCAGCACGGGCGACCAGCCGACCGCGAGGCCGACGGTCACGCCGACCACGACCGCGAGCACGAGCCCGATGAGCAGGTTCTGCATGCTGTACGCGAACGCCTGCCAGAACTCGGGGTCGACGAGCAGCTGCACGAATGCGGCGAGCACCGCGGTGGGCGGTGGGAGGAACGCCTCGGGCACGAGGTGCAGCCACGAGACGGCCGCCTCCCAGATGAGGAGGATCCCGGCGATGACGGCGAGCAGCAGCCACGTCCACGTGCTCGGCCCGGGCCGGCGTCGGCGCGGCGCGGGGGCGTTCAGCGTCTCGATGGAGACCGTGGCGGTCATCGTCGTGCCTTCCTGGTCCAGGGGGCGACGCGGCGTTCGATGAGCGTCACGACGCCCGTCATGCCGACGCTCCAGCAGACGACGACGCCGATCGCGGCGAACGCCTGGTCGGTCTGATACGTGTTGGCGGCCTTGATGATGAGGGCGCCCATGCCGCTCGACGAGCCGGAGAGCTCGGCGACGACCATGCCGATGGTCGCGAGCACCACGGCCTGCCGCAGCCCGGCGAAGAGGAACGGCACGGTCGACGGCAGGAACACGCGTCGGTAGAGGTCGAGCTGCGATCCGCCGTACACGCGGGCGGCCCGCAGCAGCGACGGGCTCGTCGTGCGCATGCCGGCCGCGATGTTGAGCATGATCGGGAAGAGCGCGCTGATCACCACGAGGAAGATGACCGGCCCGATGCCGAAGCCGAACCACGCCTTCGCGAGCGGCTGGTAGGCGATCGCCGGGGTCGCGTAGATCGTCCACGCGATCGGGCCCACGACCTTGTCGACGGGCAGCGATGCGCCCATGAGCAGTCCGACGGGGATCCCCACGATCACCGCGATCGTGAAGCCGATGAGCCAGGCCTGGGCCGAGACCGCGGCGTTGGCCGCGAGCGACCCGTTCGCGACGATCTCGCCGAAGCCCTGCGCGATCGCGAGCGGCGGCGGGAAGAACACGGGGTTGATGAGCCCCCAGTAGCCGACGATCAGCTGCCACAGCAGCAGCACGACGACCACCTCGACCGCGATCACCGCGGCCCGACCGCCCGTCGAGAGTCCGGCGAGCCAGGCGGCGAGCCCGCCCCGGCCGGTCCGGGGTCCGCCGCTCGCGAAGAGCACGCTCATGAGCCGCCCGCCACCGCGGCCTCGGCCGCCTCGGCCTGGAGCGCGTCCCACAGGTGGTCGCGCAGTTCGAGGAACCTCGGGTCGCTCTGCACGCTGCGCTCGGAGCGGGGCCTCGCCAGCTTGGTCTCGATGACCTCCTTGATCGCTCCCGGGTGGCTCTTGAACACCACGATGCGGTCGCCGAGCAGGATCGCCTCCTCGATCGAGTGCGTGATGAAGAGCACCGTCTTGCCGGTCGCGGCGATGAGCTTCTCGATCTCGTCGCGCATGACCTCGCGGGTGAGCGCGTCGACCGCGCCGAGCGGCTCGTCCATGAGCAGGATCCGCGGCTCGGCGACGATCGCGCGGGCGAGCCCGACGCGCTGCTGCATGCCGCCCGAGAGCTCCTTCGGGTAGGAGTGCTCGAACCCCGACAGGCCGACGAGCTCGATGGCCTCCTGCACGCGGTCGCGCCATCCGTCGCCCTTGAGGTGCTTCTGCATCTCGAGGCCGAACCTCACGTTGTCGAAGACCGTGCGCCACGGCAGCAGCGCGTAGTCCTGGAAGACGACCGCCCGGTCGGGGCCGGGGCCCGTCACGGGCCGGCCGTCGACCAGCACCTCGCCCGACGTGGGTGCGACGAGGCCCGCGACGACGTTCATCACCGTGGTCTTGCCGCACCCCGACGGGCCGAGCACCGTGACGAACTCACCCTCGTGCACGTCGAGGTTCACGCCCTCGACGGCCGTGAGCGTGGCCCCCGTGCGCGCGACGTGGTAGCTGACCGTGAGGTCTCGCACCGAGATCAGTGGAGCGGATGCCGCGGGCTCGTCCCGGTCGGCGGTCGGGGTCGTCATCGTCATGGTCCTGCTCTCTCTCGGTCTCGATTCGAATGCTCGGCGGTCGAGTGGCGACGCGTGTCGAGACCTGGTCGCGGGTCTCGACACGCTCGCTTCGCTCCCCACTCGACCAACGGTGTCGCCGTCAGGCGACGGGGACCGGCGCGCCCTGGCGGAGCTTCGGCAGCACCTCGTTGCCGAGGAGCTCGATCTGCTCGAAGAAGCGGTCGAACTTGAAGCGGAAGTCGAAGACGAGGTGGTCGACGCCGGTCGCCTCGAACTTGCGGATCTCCTCGACGGCCTCGTCGGGGTTGCCGACGATGAGCTGGCCCTCGAGGTCCTCGACCGTCTCGAACACGCCCGACGGCGGCTTGACGGCGAACTTGGCCTTGTTCGCCCAGGCGAGCAGGCCCGGCACGTTGACGTCCTTCAGCGCCTCCTCGCGCGTCTCCTCGATGGAGGTCGGCGGGATCACGCCGATGGTCGGCATCGGCCGGCCCGAGGCATCCGTCATCTCCCTCATGACGCCCATGCGCTTCTCGATGGAGGCCAGCGAGATGCGGCCGGGCATCCAGCCGTCGGCGTACTCGGCCGCGAGCCGGGCCGAGCGGGGCGTCGCGCCGCAGTACCAGAACGGCACGCGGCCGCCGACGGGCTTGGGCTCGATGGTGACGTTCTCGAACGAGAAGATGCCGTCGTCGTACGTGACGTCGTTCTCGGTGAACACGCGCTTCAGGATCTCGGCGTTCGAGCGCACCATCTCGACGCGGTCCTTGTCGCCCCAGCCGATGGCGTCGAACTCGTGGTCGAACGTGCCGGCGCCGAAGCCGAGGATCAGGCGCGGCCCGAGCAACTGGGTCATGGTGCCGGCCATGAGCGCGGTGACGAGCGGGTGGCGGAACGGGATCAGCGACCCGGTGCCGAGCTCGAGCTTCTCGGTCACGGCGCCGATGGCCGTGAGCGTCGTGAGCGCGTCGTAGAAGGTGCGGTTGGGCTTCTCCATCTCGCCGTGCGGCTCGAAGACGAGGTGATCGCGCACCCAGACCGAGTCGAAGCCGAGCTCCTCGGCGCGCTTGGAGCCCTCGAGCAGCTTCTCCTTGCTCGCCTCTTCGCCGAAGTGCGGCAGCAGCAGACCGAATTTCATGGTCACTTCCCTTCCGTTGCGGCCAGTTCGGCCGTTCGTGCGGCCGGAGCGGCCGCGAGCTTCCCGAATCCGGGCTCGCCGACGACGACGCCGTCGGCGTAGACCTCGTGGCCGCGCACGAGCGTGCGCTCGATGCGGGCGCTGATGGTGCGGCCGTTGTAGGGGGTCCAGCCGATCTTCGACAGCACGTCGTCGTCGGTGATGGTCCACTCGTGCGCCAGGTCGGCGATCACGATGTCGGCGTCGGCGCCGACCGTGAGCGAGCCCTTGACGCCCGCGAGCCCGAACTTGTCGGCCGGGACCTCCGCGACCATCTCGACGACGCGGTCGAGGTCGAGCTCGCCCCGGTTCACGGCGTCGAGCATGAGCTCGTAGTAGTACTGGATGCCGGGGGTCCCGGTGTGGGCGCTCCACATCTCGGTCCAGCCGATCTCCTTCTCCTCGCGCGTGTGCGGCGCGTGGTCGGAGCTCGCGACGTCGATGGTGCCGTCGCGCATGCCCTCCCAGATGGCGGCCCGGTTGTCGTCGGGCACCCAGTAGCTCAGCGCGTAGGGCCCGAGGGTCTCGACGTCGTCCCACGTGGAGAGGAACGGCGCCCAGTGGTTGACCTCGCACGTCACGTCGATGCCCGAGGCCTTCGCGCGGCGCACGGCCTCGATCGAGCGGCGGGTCTGGATGTGCGCGATGTGCACGGGGCATCCGGATGCCTCGGCCAGGCGCAGCACGACGTCGATGGCCGTGTCCCAGATGACGCCCTCGCGAGCGGCGTACGCGGAGGCGTAGCCCTGCGGCGTGTTCTCGCCGCGGGCGAGCACCTCGCCCTCGATGTAGTCCATGAGGGCCTGGTCGTGCGGGTGCACGATGAAGCGCTTGCCGGTGGTCGCGATGCGGTCCATGATCTGCAGCAGGTGGCCGTGGTCGTGGATGCCGGTGCCCGCGGGGTGCGGGTAGGTGCGGCCCGTGTCGACGACCATGTAGATCTTGAAGGCGTTGATGCCCATCGCCGCCATCGGCTCGATCTCGTCGAACTTCGTCGGTGCCGGGTTGTGGTTCCAGTCGACGATCGACGATGAGGCGTAGCGCTCGAACACGTCGGTGAGGCTGGCGACGTCGACCGTCGGCGGCTTCAGGTTGGGCATGCCGAAGATCGTCGTCACGCCGCCGGCCGCGGCCTGGCGGGTCGTGGTGAGGATGTCGTCCTTGTGCTCGTAGCCGGGCTCCCGGGTGTGCACGTGCACGTCGACCATGCCGGGCAGCACGAGGCGGCCGGATGCGTCGATGGTGCGCTCGGCGTCGACGGCGACCTCGCGTGCCACGACGCCCGCGATGCGGCCGTCGTGCACGAGTAGGTCGCCGGCGACGGGGCCGCTCGGGGTGACGACGGTGCCGCCCGTGATTCTGAGGTCGATGCTCACTGTCCTGCCTCCATGCGTGGTGCCTCCAGGTGTTCGATGGCCTCGCCCGACTGCGGCGAGAGGGTGGTGCGGATGTCGACGTCGCTCGGCTGCACGTGGCGGTCGAGCCAGTCGACGATGCGCGGGGTGGTCTGCTCCCAGTAGCGGTCGTAGGCCGCGTAGTGGGTGGTGTGCCGCTGCATGATGAGCTGCTTCGGCCCCTTGGCCGCGGCGTAGAGCGCCTCGGCGTGGTCGGTCGGCGTGGTCGCGTCGCCCTCGACGCCGATCACGAGGAGCGGGGTCGTGAGTCGGGTCGCAGCGTCGATCGGCCGGTAGGCGAGGATCTCCTCGGCGCACGAGAGCGGGATCGCGCTCGGGATGCGGTCGTCGACGTCGGCCTTGATCGTGGTCGCGCGGCGCTCGGGCGTGGGCACCATGATCTCCTCGCGCGGGTGCACGAGCCGGCCGGCGCCCGTCGTGACGCGGAGCCTGCGGTCCTCGTCGAGGCTGGCGAGGAACGCGAGCCACTCGTGCTCCTGGCGCATGCGGTGCAGCCAGTCGGTGCCGTCGGCGACGGGCACCTGGCTGACGGCCGCCCGCACGCGCGGGTCGACGTCGGCGAGGAGCACGGCGTTGCCGCCGCCGGTGCCGCCCGTGCCGAAGACGCCGATCGCGTCGGCGATGACGTCGTCGCGGGTGGTCAGGTAGGTGACGGCGTTGACGAGGTCCTGCAGCTGGCGCGCGGGCGAGAGGATGCCTCGGTCGCCCTCGGAGTCGCCGAAGCCGCGGTAGTCGAAGATGAGCACCGCGAAGCCGGCGGCGACGAGGGCCTCGTGGTAGCGCACGTAGAGCTTGGCGTCCTTCAGGCCGAGCCAACCGGGACCCTGCACGATCGCGCGGTAGGGGCCGGATGTCTCGGGCGTGCGCCAGATCGCGGAGAGGCGGTCGCCCTCGCTGGTGAACTCGACGTTCGTGGTCTTCATGTGGTGCGGGTCCTCTCGGATCTCGTCGCAGCGATGCGGCGGTGCGGCCTTGCGCGGGACCCGGGACGCGGTCGGGCGAGTCACCGCCCGCTGGCCCGGATCGGATGCTCCGATTCGGCCCGCGCTGTCATCATTGCGTATTCTGGATCCAGAATCCAGTATTGATTCCGAAACACTCGCAGTCGTAGGATGAACCCGACCGCCGATCCGCTCTGATCGGTTGTGATGGCCCGGGATTGGGCCGTGAGTCGTCGACATCTGTCGAAGTCCGCACAGAACCGTCCCGGAGGAACCATGCCCATTTCGCGCCGTCACCCCATCGCCGCGGCCATCGCCCTGCCCGCCGTCGCACTCCTGCTCGCCGGGTGCGCGAGCCCCACGGCGGCCTCGCCCGAGGCCTCGTCCGACACCGCCTCGAGCGGGTACCCGCTCACGATCGACAACTGCGGCACCGAGGTCACCCTCGACGCCGCGCCCGAGCGCGTGCTCACCGTGAAGTCCTCGACGCTCGAGCTCATGCTCGCCCTCGGCCTCGCCGACCGCGTCATCGGATCCGCGTTCAGCGACGGCCCCCTGCCCGAGGAGCTCGCCGACGCGGCATCCGACATCGAGGTCGTCTCCGACAAGGTGCCCTCGCAGGAGGCGACACTGGCGCTCGAGCCCGACCTCGTCTTCGCCGGCTGGGAGTCCAACCTCTCCGCCGAGGGCGCGGGCGAGCGCGCCGACCTCGCGAAGCTCGGCGTGAACAGCTACGTCGCCCCGGCCGCGTGCAAGGAGGCGGGCTACATGCCCGACCCGCTGACCTTCGACGAGGTCTTCCGCGAGTTCACCGAGGCCGGCGACGTGTTCGGCGTTCCGGATGCCGCGGCCGACCTCGTGGCCGAGCAGCAGGCCGATCTCGACGCGATCGCGCCGAACGACGAGGGCCTCACCGCCCTCTGGTACAGCTCCGGTGACGAGACCCCCTATGTCGGAGCCGGCATCGGCGCACCGCAGATGATCATGGCGGCCGCGGGCCTCGACAACATCGCGAAGGACGTGCACGACACCTGGACCTCGATGAGCTGGGAGGCCATCGTCGACGCGAACCCCGACGTCATCGTGCTCGTCGACGCCGCCTGGAACACCGCCGACCAGAAGATCGCCCAGCTCGAGGCGAACCCGGCGACCGCAGCCCTGCCCGCCGTGCAGCAGCAGCGCTACGTCGTGCTCGACTTCCCGTCGACCGAGGCCGGCGTGCGCAACGTCGGCGCGGTCGCCTCGACGGTCGACCAGCTCGCGGCGCTCGACGGCCAGGCGTCCGAGTAGGCGCACCATGACCACGGATGCCACGAGCGAGCGCACGGCTCGCGACGCCCCCGCACTCGGCGCATCGGGTGCGAGCGGCGGCCGACGCGGCGCGCGAGCGCTCGGGCCGGTCGCCTGGGGCGTGCTGCTCGCCGTGCTGCTCGTGGCATCCGTCATCATCGCCGTCACGATCGGCCCAGCGGGCCTCGCACCGTCCGACGTGTTCGCGAGCATCGGGGCGCACCTCGGCTTCGGCGAGCCGACGCTCTCCACCATCCGCGACGCCATCGTGTGGGAACTGCGGATGCCGCGCGTGCTCACGGCCGCCGTGGTCGGGGCCGGGCTCGCGCTCTGCGGCGCGGTCATGCAGGCCGTCACCCGCAACACCCTCGCCGACCCGTACCTGCTCGGACTCTCATCGGGCGCCTCGGTCGGCGCGGTCGTCGTGATCGTGCTCGGCGCAGGTCTGCTGCTTCCGTTCGCCGCCTTCGCCGGGGCGCTCGCGGCCCTGGTCGCGACGCTCGGCCTCGCCATGGCGGCCTCCGCACGGTCGGGCCGCGGCGCCCGGCTCGACCCCACCACGACCGTGCTCGCCGGCATCGCGGTGTCGAGCGTGTTCGGGGCGATCACGAGCCTCGTCATCTTCTGGAGCGCGACGGGCGACAGCTACCGGGAGATCCTCAACTGGCTGCTCGGCTCGCTCGCGGGCACCGACTGGACCTCCGTCGCGATCAGCGGCGTCGCGCTCGTCGTCGTGGGCGTGCCGCTCCTCGCGAGCGCCCGCACGCTCGACGCCTTCGCCCTCGGCGAGGCGGGCGCGGCCGCGCTCGGCGTGCACGTCGCCCGTTCGCGCGTGCTGCTGCTCGGCGGCACGGCACTGCTCACCGGCGCGCTCGTCGCGGTGAGCGGGTCGATCGGCTTCGTCGGGCTCGTGCTCCCGCACGCCGTGCGGCTCGTGACCGGACCGGGTCACCGTCCCTTGCTGCCGCTCTCCGCCCTCGCCGGGGCGATCTTCCTCGTCTGGGCCGACACCGCCGCCCGCACCCTGTTCGACCCCCGCGAACTGCCGGTCGGCATCATCACCGCACTGGTCGGCGGGCCGGTCTTCGCCTGGCTGCTGCTTCGCACGAGGAGGACGGCATGAGCCTCGACCTGTCGCGCGTGCGCTTCGATCGCGCCGGACGCACGATCATCGACGGCGTCGACACGACGCTCCCCCGTGGCGCGCTGACCGCGCTCATCGGGCCGAACGGCGCCGGCAAGTCGACGCTGCTGCACCTCATCGCCGCGGTCGAGCGCGCCGACGAGGGCGAACTGCGCCTCGACGGAACGCCGCTCGACGGCATGCGACGACGCGAGCGGGCCAGGATCGTCGCCCTCGCCGAGCAGCAGGCCGAGGTCGACGGGAGGCTGACCGTCGAGGCGTCCGTCGCCCTCGGGCGCACGCCGCATCTCGGGGCCTTCGGCATCGCCGGCGCGCGCGACCGCGCCGTCATCGACGGCGCACTCGCCGCGGTCGGCGCCGCGGAGTTCGCCGGCCGGACCCTCGACTCGCTCTCTGGCGGCGAACGACAACGCGTGACGCTCGCCCGGGCGATCGCGCAGGAGCCGACCCTGCTGCTCGCCGACGAGCCGACGAACCACCTCGACCTCGGCTCCCAGTTCGTCGCCCTCGACCTGCTCGCGGGGCTCGCGCGCGACGGGCTCACCGTCGTCGCCGCCCTGCACGACCTCTCGCATGCCGCCGCCTACGCCGACCACGTCGTCGTGCTCGCGGCCGGACGGGTCGTCGCTGCCGGGCCGCCCGCCGAGGTGCTCACCTCCGAGCTCGTGCACGACGTCTACGGCGTGCGGGCCGAGGTGATCACGCACCCGCTCACCGGTCGCCCGCTGATCGCGGTCGCGAGCGCGGCGGCATCCGCGGTTCCAGTACCCGTGCCTGCCTCGGCGCCCCTCGGCGGCTCGCCGGCGCCCACGGCGTAGCAGCCGACCGATCGCGGGCGGCGTGGGCGCGGCGATCGGGTCAGGCCGAGGGGTCGAACCCCGGGATCGTGCCGTCGGCGGGCGGGTACTTCGCCACGAGGCTCGCGTCCTTGCCCGCGTACCCCTCCGTCGCGAGCCGGCGGAACTGCTCGAGCGCCAGCTCGGCCGCCGGGATGTGCAGCCCGGATGCCTCGCCCGCCGAGACCGCGAACGAGAGGTCCTTCTCGGCGAGCGCCGCCGAGAACGTCGCGTCGAAGTTGCGGTTCGCGGGACTCGTCTCCACGACACCGGGAGCCGGGTACCAGGTGCGGAGCGGCCAGGAGTCACCCGACGAGGCGGCCGCGACCTCGTGGAATCGCGCGGGATCGAGTCCGAGCGACGCCGCGAGCGCGGCCGCCTCAGCGACGCCGAGCAGCGAGACGAAGAGCATCAGGTTGTTGGCGAGCTTCGCCGCGATGCCGAGCGTCGGCCCTCCGAGGTCGAAGACGTGCGCCGCCATGGGCTCCACGAGCGGTCGGGCCGCCGCCACGGCGTCGGGTTCGCCGCCGAGCATGAACGTGAGCGACCCGCGCTCGGCCCCGGCGACGCCACCCGAGATCGGGGCGTCGACGAACCGGAACCCGTGGGCCGCCGACTCGGCATGGCACCATCGCGAGGTCTCCACGTCGACCGTCGAGGTGTCGAGCAGCAGGGTGCCCGCCGGCGCCGTGGCCCAGATGCCCCCGGCCGCCGCGGAGACCTCGCGCACGTGCTCGTCGCGCGGCAGCGACGTGAAGACGGCGTCGACGTCCGCGACGGTCTCGGCGATGCTCTCGCACACGCGCACACCGCGCTCGGCCGCGAGGATGCAGGCCGCGTCGTCGAGGTCGAACCCGCGCACCTCGTGCCCTGCCGCGACCAAGTGGGCCGACATGGGCCCGCCCATGTGCCCGAGTCCGATCCATCCGATGACGGCCATGGCCCCTCCTCCGACGTCATTGTCGCGCTGGCTCTCGGCGCTGGCTCTCGTCGCGCTGCCTCGCAGGCTCCACGCTACGCCGGATGCACGACAGGGCGCCCCGATCGCCGAATCGGGGCGCCCTGGGTCGGCGCGGACGAGCCGCCCGCCGCTACTTCGCGGCGCGGGCGCGCAGCCGCGGCGCGAGGTCGCGCTCGAACAGCTGCAGGAACCGGCGCTGGTCGTGGCCGGGCGCGTGGAACACGAGGTGGTTGAAGCCCCAGTCCATGTACTGGCCGATCTGCTCGACGACGGTGTCGGGGTCGGTGCCGACGATCCAGCGCTTCGCGATCGTCTCGATGGGCAGCGCGTCCGCGGCCCGCTCCATCTCGACGGGGTCGGTGATGTCGTGCTTCTGCTCCTTCGAGAGCGAGAGCGGCGACCAGAACCGGGTGTTGTCGAGGGCGGCCTCCTCGGTCTCCTCGTACGAGAGCTTGATCTCGATCATGCGGTCGTACTCGTCGAAGGTACGGCCGTCGGTGCGGGCCTCGAGGCCCTCCTTCACGGCGGGCATGAGCTGGTCGGCGTAGAGCTCGGCGCCCTTGCCCGACGTGCAGATGAAGCCGTCGCCCGCGCGCCCGGCGTACTTCGCGACCTGGGGTCCGCCGGCCGCGATGTAGATCGGCACACCGCCCTCGGGGCGGTCGTAGATCGACGCGTCGTGGGTCGAGTAGTACTCGCCGTCGAAGCTGACCTGGTCCTCGTCGCTCCAGAGCGCCCGCATGAGGCGCACCGACTCGCGCAGGCGCGCGTAGCGCTCGCGGAACTCGGGCCACTCCTGCTCGCCGGCGCCCTGGAAGCCCGTGGCGATCTCGTTGAGCGCCTCGCCCGAGCCGACGCCGAGGATGACGCGCCCCGGGTAGAGCACGCCCATGGTCGCGAACGCCTGGGCCAGCACGGCGGGGTTGTAGCGGAAGGTGGGCGTCAGCACCGAGGTGCCGATGCGGATCTTCGACGTGCGCTCGCCGACCGCCGCCATCCAGGCGAGCGAGAACGGCGCGTGGCCGCCCGTGTGCCGCCACGGCTGGAAGTGGTCGCTCGTGAAGACCGACTCCATGCCGTGCGCTTCGGCCGCGACGGCGATCTCGACGAGCTCGCGCGGGTCGAACTGCTCGGCGCTGGCCTTGTATCCGAGGGTGAGGGTCATGCTGCTCCCTTTCTGATGGAGTCGCTGGGGCACGGGGGCGCGCCGGCATCTGGGTCGGTGTCGACGTCGGCGCTCGGGCCGGCATCGGGGCGGAGATCGGCGGCGCGGGAGTCGGCGGCACGGGAGTCGGCCTCGCCGCGCCGGACGGCATCGACAACGCCTCGCGCGGCGAGCGCGGCCGTGGTGTGCGCGCCGGGGCCGAGCCGCACCGCAGCCTCGAGGGCACCGACCGTGTCGACGTCGCGGCGCACGCGGGCGGCGAGCGGCGCGGCCACCTCGTGCGAGAGGTCGTGGAAGCCGAGCGCGCGGTGCAGCATCGCCGAGTCGACGCCGAACGCGGGCTCGAACCTCGTGTGCGCCGCGGCCGCCGCGAGCGTGGTGCCGGTGCCCTCGGCGTCGGGCATGAAGGCGAGCGGATGCCGCGACGCGGCCCCGAGCGCCGCGTCCAGCGCCGCGCCGGTCAGCGCGGGCAGGTCGCCGAGCAGCACGGCGATGCCGCGGTGGCTCCGCCCGGATGCGCCGGCGGCGCTCGTGGACCGGTCGGCGGCGAGGCGCCTCGCCTCGGCGATGCCGTGGCGGATCGCCGTGGCGAGGGATCGGGGCTCGGGCTCGGCGACGACCACGACGCCGTCGGGCACCTCGTCGACGTGACCGCTCAGGTCGCCGACGACGATGACGCGCTCGACCCGCTCGGCGACGAGGGCCGCGTCGATCGTGTCGAGCACGAACGCCCGGGCGAGTTCGGCGCGAGCCGCACGGTCGACCGCGGGCGCGAGCCGCGTCTTCGCCTCGGCGAGCAGCTTCACGGGCACGACGACGTCGTAGGTCAGCATGCGGTCGCCTCCATCCGGAGCGCTGCGTCGGCGGGCGCCGATGAGGGCACGACGGGGGCGGCCGGCGCGGGCACGGCGGACACGGTCGGCGCAGGCACGACCGAGGCCCGGGCCGCCTGCGCCATGAGCGCTTCGACGCGAGCGGTCGCGACGCCCTCGGCATAGCCGGCGGCGAAACCCTCGGCGTGTCCGACGGCCCGGCCGCTCGCGAAGCCGCGCTCGTGCCCGTCGCGCCGGCCGAGCTCGATCGCCTCGTCGGTGCCGAGCCGGAAGAGGTCGCGCTCCGACGGGCGCACGATGCTCGCGGCACCGGGCAGGTCGAGCGGGCCGACGGCCCGCGCGAGGCCCGAGACGACGGCCACGGGGCATCCGCTCGCCTTGCCCTTGACGAGGTCGCCGGCGCCGGCGAGTTCGTCGGCGAGGCACGCCATCGTGACCGTGAGCGTGCGTCCGGCGCTGTCGGTGCCGCCGCGGAGGTCGTCGACGACGTGCACGCCGGCCGCGCCGATGGCGACGTCGGTCTGGCCCTCGCGCCACGGACGGCCGAGCGTGTCGGAGAGGATCACGCCGATGGTCGCGCCGGTGCGCTCGCGCAGGCCGCGTGCGAGACGACGAGCGGATGCGTCGGGGTCGACCGGCAGCAGCAGCACGGTGCCGTCTGCCGTGTTCGACGCGTCGACGCCCGCCGCGGCCGCGACCATGCCCTGCCGGTTCTCGACGATGCGGGTGACGCCGCCCTCGTGCGCCCGGGTCGCGACGACGCGAACGGTCTCGTCGGTGATCGCCTGCTCGCGGTCGGCGGCGTGCACGATGCGCCCCTCGGCCTTGGACACGATCTTCGAGGTCACGACGAGGATGTCGCCGTCGTGGAGTCCGCCGGCGAGACCGGCGGCCCCTGCGATGAGCTCGACGAGGTCGTCGCCCGGGCGGATCTCGCCGAGGCCGGGCAGGGCGTGCACGGCGATCGCCGCGGCATCCGCTCGCTCGGCGTCAGCGACGACGTCAGCGACGGCCACTGCGACGGCCGGGCCCGCGCCCGCGGCATCCGCTCGCGATTCGGTGGCGACGGTGCTCATCGCACGAGCCTCGGCAGGACCTCGCGCCCGAAGACCTCGAGCCACTCCTGCTGGTTGCGCCCGACGTTGTGGAGGTAGATGCGGTCGAACCCGAGGTCGATGCAGCGCTGGATGCGCGCGCGGTGCACGTCGGGATCGCTCGAGATCGTGAGCCGGCCGTTGAAGTCCTCGGGCCGCACGGAGCGGGCGAGCTGCTCGAACTCGAAGGGCGAGCGGATGTCGCCGCGAGCGAAGCGCATGCCCGCGATGGGCCACTCGCGCAGCGCGTTCGCCATCGCCTCCTCGTCGGTCGGCGCCCACGAGAGGTGGAGCTGCAGCACGCGCGTGAGCTTCGACCGGTCTCGGCCGCCCTCGCGCGCGCCCTCGTCGAACTTCGCGAGGAGCACCCGCAGGCGCTCGTCGTCGGCACCGGTCGTGATGATGCCGTCGACCTGGCGGCCGGCCCGCTTCGCGGTGACGGGGCCTTGCGTGGCGACGTAGATCTCGGGCGCGACGGGCGGCATGGTCCAGAGTCGGGTGGTCTCGAGCCGGAAGTGCGGGCCGGCGTGGCGTACCTCGCGCCCCGCGATCGAGGCCGTGAAGAGCTTCTTGATGATGTCGACGGCCTCGAACATGCGGTTGATGCGCTCGTGCGCCTCGGGCCAGTAGGTGCCGACGACGTGCTCGTTGAGCGCCTCGCCCGAGCCGATGCCGAGCCAGTGCCGGCCGGGGTACATCGACGCGAGGGTCGCGCTGGCCTGGGCGACCATGGCCGGATGCCAGCGGAACGTCGGCGTGGTCACGCCCGGGCCGAGGTCGCCGGTGGTGCGCTCGCCGAGCGCGGCGAGCACGCTCCACACGAACGAGGACTCGCCCTGCTGCGGCAGCCAGGGCTGGAAGTGGTCGGAGGCCATGACGCCCGAGAAGCCGTGGTGCTCGGCGAGCGCGGCGAGCGCCACCGCCTCGGAGGGCGGGAACTGCTCGAGCATGGCGGCGTATCCGATGTGCACTGACACCCCTCCATCCTCCCGCTCCGATGAGGGGGCCGGGTCCGAATTCGCGAAGGTCACCCGTTCGCGGGGACCCGAGCTCCATCATTCCGGATTCTGGATCCAAAATGCAATACCGAGAACGGATGCCTCGACCGCTCTCCCTGTGCGGCTCGGGGGCCGAGAGCCGCGTCGGCGCCATCTCGAGACCAGCGCCCACCCAGGTCTCGATACGCGGCGCACTCGACCGACGGCACCGAGACGCGGCGCACTCGCCCGACGACGGGACGAGGCCGCCGGATCGGAGAGCGTCTCAGCGCGGAACGCGCACGCGTGGCGCCGGCCCCGCGGCATCCGCCGCCACGGACTCGGCCTCGAGCAGCTCGAGCACCGCGTCGCGCACGCCGATGAGGTGGTCGCGCAGCACGGCGACCGCGCGCTCGACGTCGCCCGACGCGACGGCCTCGATGAGCTGCTCGTGGGTGTGGCTGTGCTCGGCGTCGCCGACGAGGCGCCAGCCGAGCACGTAGCGGCCGACCTTGAGGCGCAGCTGCTCGATCATCTCCCAGAGCACCGGCCGCTGGGCGGCGTCGTAGAGCTCGGCGTAGAACTCGGTGCGGGCATCGACGAAGTCCGCGCCCTCCTGCTGCCGGTCGGCGGCCTTGCCGAGCTCCCGCAGGCGGGTCACGCGGTCGTCGGTGAGCTCGGCCATCGTCAGCCGGAGCGCCTCGACCTCGAGGAGCACGCGGATGTCGTAGACCTCCCGGGCCTGCGAGGCGGAGAGCGACTTCACGACCGCGCCGCGGCGCTCGTGGAACTCGACGAGCCCGTCGGCCTCGAGCTGGATGAGCGCCGAGCGCACCGGCAGCCGCGAGACGCCGATGAGCTCGGCGAGCGTCTCCTGGCGGAGCTTCTGCCCCGGCAGCAGGGCGCCGCTGAGGATCGCGTCCTTGAGGATGTCGTAGACCATCACGCCCACCGAGCGGTACCCGGTCGCGTGACGGCCGGCCAGCTGCTGGAGGGCCGCGGCCCCGCCGTCGCCGACGGGAGGGGCTGCATTCTGCGCGCTCATGGATCCTGAACGTAGCGGAAAACCCGGCACGGCACCCGGTTCTGGATCCAGAATTCACGAACCGGCGCAACGAGGCGACGCATGCCGACCCGGCGCAGCCGGCCCGCAGGCGCTACGACTCGCGCCGGAGCGACCCCTCGCTCTGCGACTCCTCGAACCCGTCGCGGTACCCGTTGTCGTAGGCCTCGTCGGCGCCGACGCGGAAGAGGTCGCGATCCGACGGACGCTGGATGGTGCGGGCGCCGGGCAGGTCGAGCGCGCCGACGTACCGTCCGAGTCCGCGGACGACGGCGACCGGCACGCCGGCCGACTTGCCCTTGACGAGCTCCGCGGCCGAGGCGATCTCGTCGGCCACGCACGGCATGGTCACGACGAGCGGCTTGCCCGCGGCATCCGTGCCGCCCCTGAGGTCGTCGAACACGTGCACGCCGGCGGCGCCGATCGCGATGTCGGTCTGGCCCTCGCGCCACGGCCGGCCGAGCGTGTCGGAGAGGATCACGCCGATGCTGCGCCCCGTGAGCGAGCGGATGCCGGTGGCGAGCGCCCGCGCCGAGGCATCCGGGTCGACGGGCAGCAGCAGCACCGTGCCGTCGGGCGCATTCGAGGCGTCGACCCCCGCGGCGGCCCCGATGATGCCCTGGCGGTTCTCGACGATGCGCGTGACGCCACCCGGGAACTCGCGGGTCGCGACGACCCGCACGGTCTCGTCGGTGATCGCCTGTTCGCGGTCGGTCGCGGCGACGACGCGCCCCTCGGCCTTGGACACGACCTTCGACGTGACCACGAGGATGTCGCCGTCCTCGAGCTCGCTCGCCGCCACGATGATCGCCGCGAGGTCGTCGCCCCTGCCGATCTCGGGCAGTCCCTCGATGCCTTCGACGCTGTATGCCACGGCTCCCCCGATCTCCTTCCCCGATCTTCGCAGTTCCGCCGGGGCGAGGGCCAGTGGCCGCCGAACACGACGCGGCGCAAGGGGTTGATTCCGGGGCATCCGATCGCCCTACGATCGAACATGCCCGCACACTCCGATGTCGCACCGGGCGACGGCCGCAACGAGACCGCCAACCAGCGCAGCGATCGCAACTGGAACGAGATCCTCCAGGAGCTGCGCGTGGCGCTGACGGGAACGCAGCTGATCGGCGGGTTCCTCATCGCGGTGGCCTTCCAGCCCAGGTTCGACGAGCTCGACGAGTACCAGCTGACGCTCTACCTCGTGCTGGTGTCCCTCGCCGGACTCGCGACGGTCATCGGCCTCGCACCCGTGACCCTGCACCGGGCCCTGTTCCGGCGCCGGGTCAAGGAGCGGCTCGTGCGCACCGGCAACCACCTGCTCATCGCGCACCTCACGGTCGTCGGACTGCTGCTCGTCGGCGTGACCTCGCTCGTCTTCGACGTCGCCCTGTCGCGCACGGCCGGGTGGTGGGCGCTCGGCGTCGGCGCCGTGGTCGTCGTGGGCATGTGGGTCGTGATGCCCCGGCTCCGGGCCGCCTCCGATCCCGACCCCGACCCCGAGCTGCCGGACTGAGCGGGGTACTCGCGTCAGGTCGTCCGGCGGCGTCCGCCGACGTCGGCGGCCGACCGTAGGCTTGAACCCATGCGCATCGCCACCTGGAACGTCAACTCGATCCGCACCCGCGTCGACCGCACGGTCGACTGGATGGTGCGTGAAGACGTCGACGTGCTGGCCATGCAGGAGATCAAGTGCAAGCCCGAGCAGTTCCCGCTCGAGGCGTTCGAGGCCGCGGGCTACGAGGTCGCCATCCACGGCCTCAACCAGTGGAACGGCGTCGCCATCGCGAGCCGCGCGCCCATCGAAGACGTCGAGACGACCTTCCCCGGCATGCCCGGGTTCCTCAAGGGCCACGAGGGCCCCGACCTGCCGAAGGAGGCGCGGGCGCTCGGAGCCACGGTCGACGGCGTCCGGCTCTGGAGCCTGTACGTGCCCAACGGGCGCTCGCTCGACGACCCGCACTACACGTACAAGCTCGACTGGCTCGCGGCGCTCACCGAGTACACGCGCGCCGAGACGTCGGCGCACCCCACGCGCCCCTTCGCGCTCATGGGCGACTTCAACATCGTGCCCTTCGACCACGACAACAACGACCCCACCGTCATCGAGGGTGTCACGACGCACGTGTCGCCCGCCGAGCGCGAGGCCTTCTTCGGCTTCGAGGCCGCCGGCGTCACCGACGTCGTGCGCCCGCTCGTGCCCGAGGGCTTCACGTACTGGGACTACAAGCAGCTGCGCTTCCCGCGCAACGAGGGCCTGCGCATCGACTTCATCCTGGGGTCCGAGGCGTTCGCGCACGCCGTGACCGGCGCCTCCATCCACCGCAACGAGCGCAAGGGCACCGCCCCGAGCGACCACGTGCCGGTGCTCGTCGACCTCGACCTCGGTGGCGACGACGACGATCGGCCCATGATCTTCTAGGTGGCCGACGTGCACCGCAGAACCGGCGCGACCTCGACGACGATCGCCGTCGGTGCGCTGCTTCTGCTCGCGGGGTGCACCCCGGCGCCCGACGCATCGGCCTCGGTCGCGGTCGAGGTGCGTGCCCCCGAGGCACCGCTCACGGTGATCGACGACACGGATGCCGCGGCCGCGGCCATCGCCGCCAGCGAGGCGCTCTTCGCCGCGTCGCCGGCCGTCGTCGTCAGCCCCGAGGGTGCCGCCGAGATCGCCGTCGCAACGGAGGTGGCGGTCGAGCTCGGTGTGCCGCTCCTCGTCGCGGCGACGGCGGGGGCGACCGCCGGCCCGAGCGAGTCGGCGACCGCGGGCGACCCCGACGCCCTCCTCGCGGAGCTCGACCGGCTCGACGCCACGCAGGTCGTCACGATCGAGACCGACACCGACGAGTCGGCGACGACGGATGGCGACCGGTTCGGCGACCGCGACGTCGTGCCCGTCGGCGGATCGGATGCGGCGTCCGATGCCGCCGCGGCGCTCCGCGACCTCGACCTCGCTCACGAACCGTCGGCCGCGGTCGTGCTCGCCACCGACGAGACGGCGGCCGCGGTCGCGACCGCGCGGGCCGCCGGCGCGACCGTCCTGTCCCTTCCCCCCGCCGACCCGAACCCGCAGCGCTCCTCCGAGGCGATCCGGGCACTCCATGAGGCCGACGGCGCGCCGGCGGTCGCGATCGGCGCCGAGTTCGCGGCAGCCGCCTCGCTCGACTGGCAGGTGCGCACCGCCCGAACCGGCGTCGAGCTGCCGGGCGGCGGCCAGGTGCTCTTCCCCGATCACCTGCTCGTGGCCGAGTACGGCAAGCCCGGCTCCCCGACGCTCGGCATCCTCGGCGAGCAGCCGCTCGAGCAGGCCGTCGAACGTGCGGCGGGCCTCGCGGCCGAGTACGACGACCTCACCGATCGCACGGTGATGCCGGCGCTCGAGATCATCACCACGCTCGCCTCCGGGTCCCCGACGCCCGACGGCGACTACTCGAGCGAGCCCGAGCCGGCCGACCTGCTGCCCTGGATCACCGCCGCAGGCGAAGCCGGGCAGTACGTGGTGCTCGATCTCCAGCCCGGACGCGACACGTTCGTGCAGCAGCTCGAGGAGTACCGGTCGCTGCTGGAGTACCCATGGGTCGGCCTCGCGCTCGACCCCGAATGGCGACTCGACGCGAACCAGCACCACCTGGCCGACATCGGACAGGTCGACGCGAGCGAGGTGAACCAGGTCATCGACGAGCTCGCCGCCATCTGCGACGAACTCGACCTGCCCCCGAAGCTGCTCGTGCTCCACCAGTTCCGCGAGGACATGATCCTGCACCGCGACCGCATCGAACTCGATCGGCCCGAGGTCGACGTGCTCTTCCACATCGACGGCAGTGGCACCCAGCCGCAGAAGCAGGTGACGTGGCGCGCGCTCCACGATCCGGCGCTCGACGCCGCCTGGGGCTGGAAGAACTTCATCGACGAGGATGCGCCCATGCTCACGCCCGAGCACACCATGACCGACGTCGATCCGGTGCCCGACCTCGTGAGCTACCAATGACGAGCGGGCGACCGCGACTGCGTACGCTCTGAACATGCCCTCCCTCGACCTGCCCGGCGCCGCGCTGCACTACGAGACGACCGGTCGCGCATCCGCGCCGGCCCTGCTCCTGATCCCCGCCGGCATCGCCACGCTGCGCATGTGGGACGAGCACGTGGAGGCGCTTTCGGACTCGCACCTCGTGGTGCGCTACGACCCGCGCGGCTTCGGCGGCACCCGGCATGACGCGGCCGTGCCGTTCGCGAACCACGCCGACGCGCTGGCCCTGCTCGACCACCTCGGCCTCGCCCGCGCCACCGTCGTCGGGGCGAGTCGGGGCGGCGCCATCGCGATCGACCTCGCACTCGCCTCGCCCGACCGCGTCGCCGGGCTCGTCGCCGTCTCGGCACGGGTCGGCGGGCATCCCGACGTCGAGCCGACGCCCGACGAGCAGCGCCGGTTCGACGCGGTCGACGCCGTCGATCCGCTCGTCGACCCCGTGCGACTCGTCGCGCTCGAGACCGCCCTCTTCGCGGTCGGCACCGGCCGCGACGAGCACGCGCTCGACCCGGCGTTCCTGCGCCGGGCGCACGACCTGAATGCACCCAACGTGTCGCATGCCGCCGACGACGGCGACATCCTGCCGCTCGATCCGCCCGCGTACGGCCGGCTCGGCGACCTCGACGTGCCCGCACTCGTGATGGTCGGCGATCACGACCTCTCGCAGTTCGTCGCCCAGTTCGACACCCTCGCCGCCTCCCTCCCCCACGCCACGGCGGTGCGCATCGCCGACGCCGCTCACCTGCCGAGCGTCGAGCGAGCGGCCGAGTTCCGCAGCGTGCTGCTCGAGTGGCTCGGCGGGCACGACCTGTAGGGCGGCGTCCTCACCTCGAGCACGGGCCTGGGCACGGGCACGACACCGGCACGGACAGGCGGCGTCCGGGTGGCCGGACTACCCTCGTCATGTGACGAACCCTCCCGAACGCGTCGCGGTCGATCCCCTGATCGGCGCCACGCTCGACGCGCGCTACCGCCTCGACGGCCTCATCGGCCGGGGCGGCATGGCGAGCGTGTACCGCGGAGAGGACCTCGCGCTCGGTCGCCCCGTCGCCGTCAAGGTGTTCGCCGCGGCCGCCGAGGGCATCGACGACGACGAACGACGCAAGTCCGAGACGGCCCTGCTCGCGAGCCTCTCCCACCGCGCCCTCGTGCGCCTCTACGACGCGGCCCACGACGCCGGCACCGGGCGGGAGTTCCTCGTCATGGAACTCGTCGAGGGCCGGGACCTGCGCGACGCCCTGCGGGTGGGCGCACTCGGCGCGCCGGATGCCGCCCGGCTGCTCGCCGACCTCGCCGAGGCCCTGCACGTGATCCACGCCCGCGGCATCGTGCACCGCGACGTCAAGCCGGCCAACGTGCTGCTCGAGCCCGCGCACCTGCCGACGCACACGTGGAACGCCAAGCTCGCCGATTTCGGCATCGCGAGGCTCATCGACGACGCCCGGCTCACCCGCACGGGCCTGCTGGTGGGCACACCGGGCTACCTCGCACCCGAGCAGGTGACCGGAACTCCGCCCGGGCCGCCCTCCGACATCTACGCGCTCGGCCTGCTCGTGCTCGAGGCCCGCACGGGCGAGCCGGCGTTCCCCGGTCCCGCGATCGAGGCGGCGAGCGCACGGCTGGCGCGCGATCCCGACATCCCCGAGTCGCTCGGCAGCGACTGGGGCGCACTGCTGCGCTCCATGACGGCCCGGGAGCCCGGCGATCGGCCCGCAGCCCTCGAAGTCGCCGTCGCGGCAGCCGCCCTCGACACCTCGAGCCCGGTCGACCGGGTGCCGAGCACGGATGCGGACACGGTCGCGAGCACGGTGGCGAGCACGGAAGCCGCCACCGAGGTGCTGCCCGACCCGGCGCACGACCTCGGCCCGGTCCTCGACGACGACGAGGCGACACGGGTGCTGCCCGCGCCGGCCTCGTCCCGGTCGGCCGTGCCCACGGCCGCGGACGGCGGGCGCCGACGTCGCCGCTGGGTGGGGCCCGTCGTCGCCGCGGCGATCCTCGTGGTCGTCGCTGCGATCGTCGCCATCGTGCTCGCGACGACCGCGGGCGGGCCGGTCGGCGGGGATCCGACGCCCGCGCCCATGCCGGTCGTGCCCGGTGAACTCGGCGTGCACCTCGAGGACCTCGACCAGGCGGTGACCGAATGACCCCGATGCTTCGCCCACGACGCCGATCGACCGCGCTGGCGGCCGCGGCCGTCGCCATCGTCCTCGCCTCCGGGCTCTCGGCGTGCGCCTCCGGGGGCGAGGACGCGTCGGCCGAGCTGCACGCCTCCGTCGTCGAGGTCGCGGAGCGGGCCGCCGCCGAGGACTACGCCGGCGCCCTCGCCGAGCTCGATTCGCTCGAGCAGGACCTCGCCGAGGCCGTCGACGCGGGCCGCGTCGACGCCGCGAAGGAGCAGGAGATCCGGGCGGCGCTCGACGTCGTCCGGGCCGACCTGGAGGCCGCCGAGGTCGCGACGACGCCCACGCCCACGCCCACCCCGACACCCGCTTCCGACGACGACACTGGCGAGGACGACAAGGGCAAGGACGACAAGGACGACGACAAGGGCAAGGACAACGACAACAAGGGCAAGGGCAACAACAACGGCAACGACTGACGGCGCCGCACCGCCGCCGTCCGCGGACGACCTGCCCGAGGCATCCGCTCGGCCGGCGCTCAGCGCCCGGTGAACCGCTCCATCGACCGGTAGATGCCGAGCCCGTCGCCGACGACGCGGTCGAACACCCTGGTGGGCAGCAGGCCTCGCAATGCCCGTGAGAACCCGACGCTCCACGGCAGCTCGAGCATCGGCCTGCCCTTGAGCATGGCCGACCACACGCGGTCGACGACGAACTCGGGCTCGAGGATCGGGGTGAGCACCGGCCCCCGAGCGCCCGCGAACATGCCCGTCGAGATGTAGCTGGGTGCCACGGTCGTGACCCGCACGTTGGTGTGGTCGGCCTGCTCGAGCTCGAGCCTCAGCGAATCGCTCCAGCCGATGAGCGCGGCCTTGGACGCCGCGTAGGTCGCCATGCGCGGGTTGGCGAGCGTGCCCGCCGCCGAGGCGATGTTCACGATGCGAGCGGGCCGGTAGGCGTTCGAGATCATGCCGGGCAGGAACTCCCGGGTCACGTACATGGGCGCGAGCGCGTTGACCTGCATGGTCGGGCGCGTGTCCTCGCCGTTGTCGGTCTGCCAGAAGTAGCGGTTGCCGCGCACGATGCCCGCGTTGTTGATGAGTACGTCGGGGTTGCCGACCTCCTTGCGCACCTTCTGCGCGTGCTTGGCGATCGAGCCCAGGTCGGCGAGGTCGACGACGTAGGAGTGGATGCGCGTGCGTCCCTTCGAGACGGCGGCCAACGCCTCGACGGTGCGTGCGAGGGCGGCCGCGTCGCGGTCCCACAGGGTGACGGATGCCGCGTGCTCAGCCACGGCACGTTGCGCGTACATGCGCCCCATGCCGCCCGCGGCACCCGTGATCAGCAGGTTCGCGCCGCGCACCGTTCTCGTCATCCGTCCATTCTCCCGCACGGCGGCTGGGTCCCCGCCGGTGCGCGAATAGTTGTAAACCTGTTGACATATTAGGTGTCAACAGGTTTACTCATCACATGAGCCCCGAATCGAAGGCACTCCCCGAACCCGGCGGCCCACTGGGCGATCACCTCACGGTCACCCTGCACCTGCTCGTCGACCGCATGGATCGCTTCGCGGACGCCCTGCTGCGTGCGCGGTTCGGCATCAGCTTCAGCCAGTTCCAGTTCATCGCGGTGATCGCGAACCTCCCGTCGCCGCCCGACATCACGACCCTCGCCGACTGCCTCGGCGTCAGCAAGGCGGCCGTGAGCAAGCGCGTGCCCTCGTTCGTCGAGGCCGGACTCGTGCAGACCAGCACCGACCCGGCGAACGCCCGACGCGTGCTGCTCTCGATCACCCCGCAGGCGGGCCGCCTGCTCTCCGAGGCGCTGCCCATGCTCGGAGCCTCGTTCACCGACGAGTTCGACGACCTCGACACGGTCGACCTCGACGCCCTGCACGACGACCTGAAGACCGTCATCCGCCATCTCGACTCCAAGGAGCACTGAACCATGACGAACACGCTCGTGATCATCGGCCACCCCACGGCCGGCAGCTTCAACCACGCCCTCGCCGAGCAGTACGCGACCGGCCTGCGCGCGGCATCCGTCGACGCCTCCGAGGTGCGGGTCATCGACCTCGCCGAGCGGGAGTTCGACCTGCTGCCCGCCGCCCGTGGCGACCTGCGCGCACCCGACGGCGACACCTCGCACCTCGAGCCCCGCATCCGCGCCTTCATCGACGACGTCGCGTGGGCCGACCACCTCGTCTTCTTCTTCCCGCAGTGGTGGGGCACCTACCCGGCCGTCCTGAAGGCGTTCCTCGACCGGGCCATCCTCTCGGGCACGGCCTTCACGTACGGACGCGGGCAGATCTCGACCCGACTGCTCGAGGGCAAGACCGCGCGCATCGTCATGACCATGGACTCGCCCATCGCGTGGAACCGGTTCGTGTACCGCAACGCCGCCGAGACCTCGTTGAAGCGCGCGACCCTCGGCTACTGCGGCGTGCGCACGATCGGCATCACAAGGCTCACGCCCGTGCGGTTCTCGACCCCCGAGAAGCGTGCCGCCTGGCTCGAGCAGGTTCGCCGCGTCGGGGCGACGGATGCCTCGAGGGGCCGCCGTCGTCAGCCCGCCGTCGCTGCCGCATCCGCCCACTGAACCGGAGGACATCGCCCGCTGGGGAGGACGGTTCTCGGCGAACCGTCCTCCCCTGAGGCCGTTCTCCTCCGCTCCGGCCCGGCGGGCTCAGCGGCGCAGCAGCGAGACGGCGTAGGCCGTGATCCACGCGAACCCGAGCGCCACGCCCACGAACAGGCGGATGCTCGTCGCCGGCCCGAACGGCACGCAGAGCACCAGGCAGGCCAGCCCGAGCACGATCGACCACGCGGCCGCCGTGCGCCGGCCCTCCCACCGCAGCCGGCGCGCGATCACGAAGGTCACCGCCACGAGCGCGAGGAACGCGAGCGGTGCGGCGAAGGCGTGCACGCCGCCGTGGAACGTCCACTCGGTCGGGTACCCGTCGGGCGTGCCGAGCGGGAACCCGAGCGCCGGGTCGGCCGTGAAGGCGCCGCCGAGCACGAGTCCGGCGCCGTAGAGCCCGAACAGCACGGGCGCCCACACCCGCCCCGGGCCGTCGCCGAGGCTTCGGCGCACCCCCGCGGCGAACGCGAACATCAGCAGGCCGGCGATGACGAAGTTCGCGATCTGCACCCAGCCGCGGTCGCCGAGCGAGAGCAGGCTGAGCGGATGCCGCGACAGGTCGAATCCCTCGCGCGTGAGCGCCTGCACGAGGCCGACGACCACGAAGAGCGGTCCGGCGACGACGCCCGCGAGGACGAGGCGCCGGGTCGCGGCATCCGGGGCCTGGGCGATCGGATGCGGCCGGGCGCCGCCGCTCGCGATACGGGCGGGTGCGACGTCGGCGGTCGAGGTGGTGTCCATGGTGTGCTTCCCTCCGGTCGGCGACCCGGTCGATCGGGTCGTTCACCAAGGCGTCGCGGCGCGGCATCCGTTCTCGACACGGCCCACGAGATCGTTCGCGAATTCCTCGTGGGCCATGTCGAGAACGGCGGGCGGATGCCGACGCTATGGTGAGGGCACGCCGACCGGGCGCGCCTCACCGAGGAGGATTCCGATGCGTTACCTGTGCATGATGAAGTCGACCGACGAGAACGGCGAGACGCCGCCCGCGATGTACGCGGCCATGGCCGAGTACGACCGGTGGGGCCGTGAGGCCGGGGTGCTCATCGACAGCCAGGGCCTGCTGCCGAGCTCGGCCGGTGCGATCGTCTCGCTCGCCGACGGGCGCATCAAGGCCGTCGACGGCCCGTTCACCGAGGCCAAGGAACTCGTGGGCGGCTACGCGATCGTCGAGGTGCGCACGCACGAGGAGGCGCTCGAACTCGCCCGGCGGCTGATGCAGATCCACGTCGACCACTGGCCGGGCTTCGTCGGCAGCGTCGAGATCCGGCAGATCGCGGAGTACTGAGCCCGGCCCTTGCGCCCGCGCGGCGCGCGTGGTCTCATGCCCACGTGGGTGAGGAGACGACGCGCGCCGCGATCGAGGCCGTCTGGCGGCTCGAATCGACGCGGCTCATCGCCGCGCTCGTGCGCATCGTGCGCGACGTCGGCCTCGCCGAGGACGTCGCGCAGGACGCGATCGTCGCGGCCCTCGCGCAATGGCCGGCCACCGGCATCCCCGACAACCCCGGCGCCTGGCTCATGACCACCGCGAAACGACGCACCGTCGACGAGTTCCGCCGACGGGCCAAGCTCGACGGCGCGTTCGCCGCACTCGCGCGCGAGCTGGACGAGGCGGTCGAGTCCGACCCCGGCGCGGGCATCGACCACGTCGAGGACGACGTGCTGCGGCTCATGTACATCTGCTGCCACCCCGCCCTCACGCCCGAGGCGCAGACCACGCTCACGCTGAAGCTCGTCGCCGGCCTCTCCACGCGCGAGATCGCCCGGGCCTACCTCGCACCAGAGGCGACGGTCGCCCAGCGGGTCTCGCGGGCCAAGCGCACACTCGCCGAGGCGGGCGCGGCCATCGAGGAGCCGAGCAGCACCGAGCGCGCCGAGCGGCTGCAGACCGTGCTCGGCGTCGTCTACCTGCTCTTCAACGAGGGTTACTCGGCCACCGAGGGCGAGGACTGGATGCGCCCGGCCCTCTGCGACGAGGCCGTGCGCCTCGGGCGCATCCTCACGGCGCTCGTGCCCGACGACCCCGAGGTGCACGGCCTCTCCGCGCTCATGGAACTGCAGTCGTCGCGGCTCGCGGCAAGGGTCGGCCCCGACGGCGAGCCCGTGCTGCTCGACGCCCAGGACCGACGCACCTGGGATGCCGCGCGCATCCGCCGCGGCCAGGACGCCCTCGCCCGCGCCGACATCCTCCTCACGACCCAGCCGTCGACGAGCGCCTCGGCGGAGCCCGGACCGTACGTGCTGCAGGCGGCGATCGCCGACGAGCATGCGCGCGCGGCATCCGTCGACGCCACCGACTGGGCGACGATCGCCGAGCTCTACGAGCGACTGGGGCGCCGCACCGGATCACCCGTCGCCGAGCTCAACCGAGCCGTCGCACTGGGGCGTGCGTACGGACCCGAAGCCGGGCTCGCCCTGCTCGACCAGCTCGAGAGCGTGGCCGCCCTACGGGGCTACCACCTGCTGCCGAGCGTGCGCGGCGACCTCTACGAGCGGCTCGGTCGGGGCGAGGCCGCGGCGGCCGAGTTCGAGCGCGCCGCCGCGATGACCGCGAACGAGCGCGAGCGCGCGCTGCTGCACCGCAGGGCCGACGCCGCGCGCGAGCTCGGCGGGAGCTGACCCGCGGCCGTCGACGCCGCGCCTCGCCGCGCCGCGCGCTCGGCTTGACGCGGTCCGGACCAGCGGCCCGAGCGGCGGTCGCGCACGCCGGCGCAGTCGAAGACCCTGCCGCCGGTGCCCCCCGATGACGCGCGCTGATCGAAGGATGTTCGAGCTTCCCCGGGGTCGGGCGCGGAATGCGCGTGTTACGCCCCGGGTCGGGCGCGACTGACAGCGCTCCCAGTCGTGGGTACCGTCGAGGAACCCCCACACGCACCGCCGTCCTCCGAGGAGACGCCATGACCGCGGCATCCGTCACCGCTCGCGACGCGGCTCCGAGCGCCGCCGGGCGCGCGGCGGCCACGCCGTCGGCAGCAGCAGCGCCGGTGTCCCTCCGCGGCATCGGTCGCGCGTTCGCCTCGCAATCGGGCGACCGGCAGGTGCTGCGCGACATCGACCTCGAGATCGGCGCCGGCGAGATCGTCGCGATCCTCGGCCCGAGCGGATGCGGCAAGTCGACGCTGCTCCGCATCGCCGGCGGTCTCGACCAGGCCACGCAGGGCGTCGCGCTCATCGGCGGCGACACCGTGAGACCGTTCGACCCCCGCTCGGCCGTCGGCTTCCAGGAACCGCGCCTGCTGCCGTGGCGCACCATCGCGAACAACGTCGCTCTGGGGCTGCCGCGCGACACGCCTCGGGCGGCGGGCAGCGAGCAGGTCACGCGCCTCCTCGACCTCGTCGGCCTGGCCGACTTCGCCGACCACCGCCCGCGCGAGGTCTCGGGCGGCATGGCGCAGCGCACCTCGCTCGCCCGCGCGCTCGCGCGCAACCCCGCCGTGCTGCTGCTCGACGAGCCGTTCGGCGCCCTCGACGCGCTCACGCGCCTGAAGATGCAGGACCTGTTGCTCGACGTGCACGCCGCCGAGCCCGCGACCGTGCTGCTCGTCACGCACGACGTCGACGAGGCGCTGCAGCTCGCCGACCGCGTGATCCTGCTCGGGCACGACGGCGAGATCCCGGGCGCCGTCGTCACGCAGACGATCGTCGTGCCGGGCCACCGCCCGCGCGACCGCGGGTCCGCCGAGCTCGCCGAGCTCCGCGGCCGCCTGCTCGACGGACTCGGCATCGACCGCCACGGCTCGGCCCGAGGCATCGAGGCGACGACCACCATTCCGCATTACCCGTACTGACGCACCACCCCGTCCGCGCACCATCCAGCATCGACGCGCCACAGCACCTCGCGTCACCCCGAAGAGGAGATCCCATGTCCCCCACCGCACCGTTCCTGCGATCCGCGCTCGTCGCGGGCGCCGCCGCCGGCGCCCTGCTGCTCTCGGGCTGCGTCGCCGGCGAAGGCCAGGCCGCCGAGCCCGACACCGCCGCATCCGGCGAGGCCGCCTCGCTCGAGGGCCAGACGCTCAACATCGACTTCGCGACGTACAACCCGCTGAGCCTCGTCATCAAGGACCAGGGCTGGCTCGAGGATGCCGGCCTCACGGTCAACTGGGTGCAGTCGGCCGGCTCGAACAAGGCCAACGAGGCCCTGCGCGCCGCCGCGATCGACGTGGGCTCGACGGCCGGCTCGGCCGCCCTGCTCGCCCGCTCGAACGGTTCACCCATCCAGGTCATCGACATCTACTCGCAGCCCGAGTGGGCCGCCCTCGTCACGGTCGACGGCACCGGCATCGACTCGGTCGACGACCTCAAGGGCAAGCAGGTCGCGGCGACCAAGGGCACCGACCCCTACTTCTTCCTCCTGCAGTCGCTCGAGGCCGAGGGGCTCGAGGCATCCGACATCACCGTGCAGAACCTGCAGCACGCCGACGGCTGGGCCGCGCTGCAGAACGGCTCGGTCGACGCCTGGGCGGGCCTCGACCCGATCATGGCCGGTGCCGAGGAGGAGGGCGCGAGCCTCTTCTACCGCAACGTCGACTTCAACAGCTACGGGTTCCTGAACGCCACCGAGGACTTCATCGAGAACAAGCCCGAAGTCGCCCAGGCCGTCGTCGACGCCTACGAGCACGCCCGCGCGTGGGCCGAGGAGAACCCCGAGGAGACCGCCGCGATCCTCGCCGAGGTCGCCGGGCTCGACGAGGCCGTCGCGACGAAGGTCATCGACGAGCGCACGAACCTCGACGTCGACAACGTCCCCGGTGACGCGCAGGTCGCGGTGCTCGAGAAGATCGGCCCGATCTTCGTCGAGCTCGGCGACGTCGCCTCGCAGGAGCAGGTCGACGAGGCGCTCGACACCCTGATCAACGACGAGTTCGCGACGGCAGCAGACCCGTCGCGCTTCGAGTAGGAACCACCTGAGATGACGGATGCCTCGCTGCCCCCTGTGACCACGACCGGTCCGATGATCCACGAGAGCGACGCGATCCGCGTCGCCGTGAACGGGTCGAACACGTCGGTCGCGGCCGGGCGCGGGGCATCCGTCACCCCCGCTCCACCCACCGGTCCGGGCTCGCGCCGCCGGCTCGTCGACCGCCGCTGGTTCGTCGTCGTCGGCGGCGCCCTCATCCCGATCGCGCTGCTCGTCACGTGGCAGCTCGTCTCGACGAGCGGGCAGGTGCCCGTCTCGATGCTGCCGAGCCCCGAGATGGTGTGGCTCGCCGCGGTCGACCTCGCCCAGCGGGGCCTCCTCGGCCTCTACGTCGCCATCTCCACGCAGCGCGTCTTCATCGGCTTCGCGATCGGCGCCGCGTTCGGCCTCGCGGTCGGCGCGCTCGTCGGGCTCTCGCGGCTCGGCGACGTGCTGTTCTCGCCGACGCTCGGCGCGATCCGCGCGGTTCCGTCGCTCGCCTGGGTCCCGCTGCTGATCCTCTGGTTCGGCATCGGCGAGGACTCGAAGATCATCCTCATCGCCATCGGCGCGTTCTTCCCCGTCTACACGATCGTGGCCGCCGCCCTGCGGCACGTCGACCAGCACCTGCTCGAGGCCGGCCGGGCGTTCGGCCTGCGCGGCCTCCGCCTCTTCGCGGCGGTGCAGCTGCCCGCGGTCGTGCCCTCGGTCGTCTCGGCGCTGCGCCTCGCGCTCGCCCAGGCCTGGCTGTTCCTCGTCGCCGCCGAGCTCATCGCCAGCTCGATGGGCCTCGGGTTCCTCCTCGTCGACTCCGGCAACAACGGCCGCATCGACCGCATCTTCCTCGCGATCATCCTGCTCGCGATCCTCGGCAAGCTCACCGACGCACTCGTCGGCCTCTTCGAACGATGGGCGGTGCGCAAGTGGGCGTGACGACGACGACTTCAACCACGGATGCCGCGGCCGACCGCAATCCGACCATCTCGGGCCTGCTCGACGAGCACCGCCGCTTCCCCGCGCCGCCGGCGTTCGCCGCGCAAGCGAACGTCGACGAGGCGTGGATCGCGAACGCACCCGCCGATCGCATCGCGTTCTGGTCGCAGCAGGCTGAGCGCCTCGACTGGACCGAGCGGTGGCACACGGCGCACACGTGGCATCCGGCCGTGACCGACCCCGCGACGGGCGAGCTCTGCGTGCCCCGCGCCGAGTGGTTCGCAGGCGGCCGGCTCAACGCGAGCGTGAACGCCGTCGACCGCCACGTCGCGGCCGGGCGCGGCGACAAGGTCGCCTTCCACTTCGAGGGCGAGCGCGGCGACCGCCGGTCGCTCACGTACGCCGAGCTGCAGCGCGAGGTCGCGAAGGCGGCGCACGCGCTCACCGAGCTCGGCATCGTCGCGGGCGACCGCGTCGTCGTCTACCTGCCGGTGCTGCTCGAGACCGTCATCGCGACCCTCGCGATCACCCGCATCGGCGCCGTGCACTCGCTCGTGTTCGGCGGGTTCTCGGCCGAGGCGCTGCGTTTCCGCGTCGAGGACACCGGGGCGAAGCTCGTCATCACGACCGATGGGCAGTTCCGCCGCGGGACGGCCGTGCCGGTCAAGGCCGCCGTCGACGAGGCCGTCGCGGGCGTGGCATCCGTCGAGCACGTGCTCGTGATCCGTCGCACCGGCGACGAGACGCCCGACCTGCCGTGGACCCCCGGGCGCGACGTGTGGTGGCACGAGGTCGTCGACCGCCAGCCCGACGTGCACGAGGCGGCGAGCTTCGACGCGGAGCATCCGCTCTTCATCATCTACACGAGCGGCACCACCGGGAAGCCCAAGGGCCTCGTGCACACGACCGGCGGCTACCTCACGCACGTCGCGTACAGCTACTGGGCGGTCTTCGACGCCAAGCCCGACGACGTCTACTGGTGCACGGCCGACCTCGCGTGGGTCACCGCGCACAGCTACGTGCACTACGGCCCGCTGCTCGCGGGCACGACGAGCGTCATCTACGAGGGCACGCCCAACACGCCCCACCCCGGGCGGCACTTCGAGATCATCGAGCGCTACGGCGTCACGACGTACTACACGGCGCCCACGCTCATCCGCTCGCTCATGACGTGGTTCCCGGCGGGCATCCCCGGGCCGGATGCGGGCGGCTACGACCTGTCGTCGATCCGCCTGCTCGGCTCAGTCGGCGAGGCGATCAACCCCGAGGCGTGGATCTGGTTCCGCGAGCAGGTCGGCGCGGGCACGGCCCCGATCGTCGACACGTGGTGGCAGTCCGAGACCGGTGCGGCCGTCATGGCGCCGCTTCCCGGCGTCTCGACGCTGAAGCCCGGTTCCTCGCTTCGCGCACTGCCCGGGCTCACGACGCGCGTCGTCGACGAGCAGGGGGCGGATGTCGCGCGCGGCCACGGCGGCTACCTCGTCGTCGACGGCACCTGGCCGGGCATGGCCCGCACCGTCTGGGGCAACCCCGAGCGCTACCGCGACTCCTACTGGGCGCGCTTCGCCGACCGCGGGTACTTCTTCTCGGGCGACGGCGCGAAGGTCGACGCCGACGGCGACATCTGGCTCCTCGGCCGCGTCGACGACGTCATCAACGTCTCGGGCCACCGGCTCTCGACGATCGAGATCGAGTCGGCGCTCGTCGCGCACCCGTCGGTCGGCGAGGCCGGGGTCGTCGGCGTCTCGGATGCCACGACGGGCGAGGCGATCGTGGCGTTCGTCGTGGCATCCGACGCCCTGACCGGTGCGGCCGGCGCCTCGACGCGCACGACCGACCGAGCGGCGGCACTGCGTGCCCACGTCACGACGGCCATCGGACCGATCGCGAAGCCGCGCGAGGTGGTCTTCGTCGCCGACCTGCCGAAGACCCGCTCCGGCAAGATCATGCGGCGCCTGCTCGTGGACCTCGCCGAGGGCCGGCCGCTCGGCGACACGACGTCGCTGCAGGACGACCGGGTTCCGGGCGCGATCGCCGAGGTGCTCGCGGGCTGACGCGTCACGTGACGCCGGGCTTCCTCTCGTGACGGGCGCAGAGTACTCCCCATTGACGGGTGACCGCCAGACCTGCCACGCTGCATCGGGCGGTCGTCCTCCGCCCATGACTTCGAGAAGGAAGCCCCGTATGTCTGATCTGCCTCCCGCCCCCGTTCCCGCTGCCGCACCGGCCGCGCCGGTCACGCCGTCCGAGAAGTGGAACGTGCTGTCGATCGTCGGCTTCGTGCTCTCGATCATCGGCTTCAACGTGGTCGCCATCGTCCTCGGCTTCATCGGCCTCAGCCAGGTCAAGAAGACCGGCGAGCGTGGCCGCGGCCTCGCCCTCGCCGCCGTCATCATCGGCTTCGCGTCGATCGTGATCGGCATCATCCTCACCATCGTCTTCTTCTCGGTGCTGGCCACGACGAACGCCGTGACGAGCACGTACTGACCTCAACGCAGAAGCCCCCGCCCGGTGCATCCGGGCGGGGGCTTCGTCGTCTCCGCGCCAACTGCAGGAGATCAGGTTGCATCCCTGCTCACAGGAGGTATGCAGCCCGATCTCCTGCACCGCGGCCGCCGTTCGGGTGCGCGGGTGCGCGGGTGCAGCTCAGTGCGCCGCGACCGCCGGTGCGCCCGAGCGCGTCCGTCCCGAGGGCAGCAGCACGGCCACGAGCGCCGTGGCGAGCACGACCGCGCCGCCGACCACGACCGCGGGCTGGGCCCCGACCGTGTAGAGATCGGGCACGAGCTGGCCGCCGGCGCCGGTGAACACGGCCGTCGAAACGGCGATGCCGAGCGCGACGCCGATCTCGCGCACCATCGAGTTGGTGCCGCTGGCCTTCGCGTGGTCGTCGGGTGCCATGGTGGCCAGCACCGCGGTCGCCGAGGGGGCGAAGACGAGCCCCATGCCCACGCCGGCGACGATGAAGGGCACGACGTAGGCGGCGTACTCGACGCCGGGTTCGAGCAGGGTCGTGAGCCAGATCAGTGCGCCGCCGAGCAGCGCGAGCCCCGCGACGATGAGCGTGCGGGTGCCGATGCGCGAGGCGAAGATGCCGGCGAGGGGCGCGACGACCATGGGCGCGAGGGTCCACGGCGAGGTCTGCAGCGCCGCCTCGAACGGGCTCGCGCCCTGCACGACCTGCAGGAACTGGATCAGGATGAAGATCGACCCGAAGGCGCCGAAGCTGAACCCGAAGCCGACGACGTTCGCGATCGAGAAGCTGCGGTCGCGGAAGAGGCGCAGCGGCAGCAGCGGCGCCGACGCCCGCTGCTCCCAGGCGAGGAACGCGAGCAGCAGGATGCCGCCGCCGATGAGCCCGGCGAGCACCTCGGCGCTCGCCCAGCCCGCGTCGTTGCCGCGCACGATGCCGTAGACGAGCGCGAGCAGTCCGACGCCCGAGAGCAGGAGCCCGACCACGTCGGCCCGGAGCCTCGCCCCGAACCCGTTCGGCAGTGCGATGAGCGCGAGCACGACGGAGACCACTCCGACCGGGACGTTGATCCAGAAGATCGCCTGCCACGACATGCCCTCGATCACGGCGCCGCCGATGAGCGGGCCGACGGCGACGCCGAGCCCGGCGACGCCGCCCCAGATGCCGATGGCGAGCGGGCGTCGGGCGAGCGACACCGACCCGGCGAGCAGGGTGAGCGAGAGCGGCATGATGGCCGCGGCGCCGAAGCCCTGCAGTGCGCGGGCGGCGATGAGCTGCCCGGGGTCGGTCGCGAGCGCGGCGAAGGCCGAGCTCAGCGTGAAGACGACGATGCCGATCACGAAGACCGTGCGTCGTCCGTAGCGGTCGCCGAGCGCGACGGCCATGAGGATCGTGCTCGCGAACGCGAGGGTGTACGCGTTCATGAACCACTGCAGTTCCTCGACGGAGGCCCCGAACTCGGCGTGCAGCACGGGCAGTGCGTTCGTCATGACGAGGTTGTCGAGCGTCGCCATGAACATCGGCAGGGCGGAGGCGAGCAGCACCAGCCAGAGTGCGCGCGGAGCTCGACGCCCCGAGCCTGCGGCCCCGGAGACGGGCGCCCGGCCCGCGGCATCCGCCCCCGAGGCGACGGCCGGGGTGGCTCCGGCCTGGTCTTCGACCGTGGTGGACATGTGATTCTCCCATGTTGTTATCGGATGATTACTTAGGTCTGGGATGCACTGTAGTAATCGACTGATAACATGTCAAGCATGACCGTCGAAGCCGCCGTCGAAGCTCCCACCGCACCCGCGACCCGCATGAGTGCCGTCGAGCGTCGCGAGCAGATCCTCGTCGCCGCGACCGCCGTCTTCGGCGCCAAGACCTACGTGGGCACCACGACCGACGAGGTCGCCCGCGCGGCCGGCGTGAGCCAGCCCTACGTGGTGCGACTGTTCGGCACCAAGGAGAAGCTCTACATCGAGGTCATCCAGCGGGCCTACGGGCGCGTGCTCGACGCCTTCCGGCAGGCGCTCCCGGGCCCCGTCGAAAGCCGCGGCGAGCGCCTCGGCGCCGCGTACACAGGCCTGCTCGTCGAGCGCGGCATGCTCCCCGTGATCGCCGGTTCCACCGCGATGGGCGGCGAGGCCGAGATCGGCCGGGTCGCCCGCGAGGGCTTCAGCAGCCTGTGGCGCTTCGCCCGGGTCGAGGGCGGCTTCTCCGCCGACGAGGCCCGCACGTTCTTCGCGATCGGCATGCTCATCAACACCGTCGTCGGACTTCGCCTCACGGGCGACTACGGCACCGAGGTCACCGCGACCGAGGTGCTCGACGAGTGCTTCCCCGACGCCGTCGAGAAGGTGCGGGCCTTCCTCCCGCGCGCCGACGAACCCTGGTGACGCCCGCCCGACGACACGCCAGATGACCCGGCGCGGGCCTCGCGTCCGACCGATCTCGATGCGACGATGATGGCATGCCGATCGAATACGCGCCCATGTCCGAGGAAGACGTCGAGCTCTGGCTCCCCGAGTCAATGGCCTACTACGAGGCCGCGCGCATGCGGGCCGGCGACACCGAGGCCGAGGCGATCCAGGGCAAGCGGGCCTCCCTCGCGCGCTTCTTCCCCGACGGGCGCCACCTCATCGACGGGCAGCACCTCTTCACGATCCTCGCCGACGGGGAGGATGTCGGATGGCTCTGGCTCGGCCCATGGTCCGAGGGCGGCGACCAGTGGTGGGTGTGGGACATCCACATCCGCGCGCCGTACCGCCGGCGCGGACACGCCCGCGCCGCGATGGAGTACGCCGCCGCCTTCGCGAAGGAGCAGGGCGCCCCGATGCTCGGCCTGAACGTGTTCGCCTACAACGTGCCGGCGATCGAGCTCTACGAGGACCTCGGATTCGAGGCCGCGTCGCTGCACATGGTCAAGGCCCTGTAGCGGCCCTCACCGCACGCACGCACGCATCGCTCGCCGGGTGGCGAATCCTGTCGTGTCACGCCGTCGCGACGCAGGAATCACGCGCGGATTCTCAATCAATCGCAGACGGATGCCTCGTAGCCTTGATCTGCACGGCGATTCCCGCCGCGCCTCAGTGCCGATCGGCACGCATCCCGAGGAACGGAGGTTCACATGTCGAGCATCACCGCCGACGCCATCATCGGCGAACCCGAGGTCCTCGAGGACGAGCCGACCGCCGCCGACCTCGCACTCGCATCCGGCGTCGAGACGGATGCCGCGTGGCTCGCCCTGAAGGCCGCGGCGACCGAGCTGCAGGGCCTCCAGGCCAAGGACGGCTCCGTGGCCGAGGCATCCGACCACGCCCGCGCCGGCGAGCTCGTCGACACGATCGTCGCGTCGATCGAGGCGCTGGCGCCGCGGTTCCCGCATGAGGCCGACTACCTCGCGGCATCCGTCGTCGACTTCCGGCGCTGGCAGGCCGAGGGCTTCGGCGTGCCCGACTTCCTCGACTCGCTCGTGGCGTTCCAGCCGCAGAAGCACCGCATCGACGGCATCCGCCACCTCGTGGTCTTCCCGATGGTCACGCAGAACGGCTCGCCCGACCGTCACGTCGAGGCGCTCGTCGTCGAGACGATCTGGCCCGAGTTCATCGCCGCCCTCGAGGCGGGCGACTACTCGAACAAGCTGTTCGTGAGCCTCCGGCTGGTCGACTTCACGCCCGGCTACGACACGAACTCGGCCGTGCTCTTCCCCGAGACCGTCGCGATGCGCGAGATCCCGCCGTTCACGTGGGGCGCGATCTTCCAGGACCGCGAGGCCGCCAGGTACCGCAGGGTCGTGCGCGCGGCATCCGAGATCACGAAGCTCGACCTGCCCGCCGACGCGGCGGCACTGCTCGAGGACCAGGAGCTCGCCGAGCGCACGTTCGTGATGTGGGACATCATCCACGACCGCACGCACATGCGCGGCGACCTGCCGTTCGACCCGTTCATGATCAAGCAGCGCATGCCGTTCTTCCTCTACTCGCTCGAGGAGCTGCGGTGCGACCTCACCGCGTTCCGCGAGTCGGTGAAGATCGAGCGCAGCCTGCGTGCCAGGTCGACCGCTGGAGAGTCGCTCTCCGACGTCGAGGCCCAGCTGCTCGAGCACGCCAAGCTCGTGCAGTACGCCGTGATCTTCGACCGCATCTTCCGCTTCGCGATCACGGGCTCGCGCGTGCGCAACTACGACGGGCTCGGCGGCCAGCTGCTGTTCGCATGGCTGCACCGCAAGCACGTCCTGGAGTGGACGGATGTCTCGCTGAGCTTCGACTGGGACGCCGTGCCCGATGCCGTGGTGGAGCTCGGCGATGCGATCGACGAGCTGTACTGGAAGTCGATCGACCGCCCGAAGACGGTGCACTGGCTCGCCGCGTACGACCTCGTCACGAGCGTCGTCACGCCGAACCCGGCGTCGGTGTGGGCCGAGGGCCTGCCCCGCGAGGTGCTCGCGGGCCCGCCCAAGGGCTACACCGACCTGGTCATGGACGACGAGTTCCCGCTCTCGATGTTCTACGAGGCGCTCGACAAGAAGATGAAGCCCGTCATCGAGTCGACCGTCGGCATCACCGCCGCCGACGCCTGACCACCGGCACGACGTCAGGACGACGTACGCTGCTCAGGACCGGATCGTGGATTCGGTCCTGAGCAGCGTACGTTCGCCTGACGTCGAGAAGCTCGAGGAGGAGCCGACATGACCGACCACCCCACCGGCGCCACGGAACCCGCGGACGATGCCGGCTCGGTCCTCGCCGACCGCACGGTGCTCATCGCCGGCGCGACCAGCGCCTCCGGCCGCGTCCTCGCGCGCGCCCTCGTCGACGCCGGAGCCACGGTGATCGCCGTGGGCAGCGACCAGGGCCGCATCGACGCCCTCGTCGCGGAGATCCCCGGCGTCGTCGGCGAGCGCGCCGATCTCACCGACGGCGACGACGTGCTCGAGCTCGCGATGCGCGTGCACGCGGGCGTCGGCGACGTCGACGGCGTGATCCACCTCGTGGGCGGCTGGCGCGGCGGCGGGGGCATCCCGGGCCAGACCGAGGAGGACTACCGCGTGCTCGAGCGGTCGTTCACGGCGCTGCGCTACGTCAGCCGCGTGTTCTGGGACGATCTCCTCGCCTCCCCCGCCGGGCGCATCGCGATCGTGTCGTCGACGACCGTCGAGCGGCCGACCGCGGGCGGCGCGAACTACACCGCGGTGAAGGCGGCGGCCGAGTCGTGGATGCGTTCGCTCACCCAGGGCTTCGCGAAGGCCGAGTCACCGGCCGCTGCGGTCACGTTCCGGGTGCAGGCCCTCGCCGGGCTCGAAGCGCGGCTCGCGGCATCCGTCGTCGACCTCTGGCGAGCGGATGCCGCCGAGCTGAACGGCCGCGTCGAGACCCTGTCGGCCTGAGTCGGCGCCGGCTCCCACTCCGACGCACAGACGTGGGATCGGCGCCGCCCGGCTCCCCATCCATGCGGTGATCCGGTGAGGCGTGCGGCCTCGTCGGGCCAACGCTCCCGCATCCGGGCTGGCACTGGTCTCCCTGAATCGGGCCGGCGATACGATGCCGAGCCGCGCATCTCGCGGCGCGAGGGAGCGTGCGATGCGGGCAGCGGGATTCGTCGGTGCGGTGATCGGGAGCGCCATCCTGTGTGCGGCGCTCGTCGGATGCGCGGGCGCGAGCACCGGCCCCGATTCGGCTGAGGGCGTTGCCGCGACGACTCGCGCGACCACGACCGCCACCCCGACGGCCGCCCCGACCTCCACGCCCCGAATGACGCCGACTCCCGCCGCCGATGCGGCCACGAGCGGCGATGGTGCCGAGGCGCTGGCCCCCGAGACCGAGCAGGCCCCGGAGGCGTCCGAACCCGACGCGACGCCCGCGCAGTGCGTCGACGAGCAGCTGGCACTCGCCTACGTCGCCCGACCACAGGACTCGGGCGCGGGACAGTTCTTCGCCAACCTCGTCTTCACCAACGTGTCGGCGTCGGACTGCTCGTTCGACGGATGGCCCGGGCTCGTCGCCGAGGACGCCGACGGCGCGATGCTCGGCGGGCCCGCCCTCGCCGAGGGCGGTTCGTCGGACCTCGCCGTGCTCGCCGCGAACGGCGGCGTCGCGATCGCACCGCTGCACGGCGGCATGCCGGGCGCATACGGCTGCCCTGCCACGACCTCGACCGCGCTGCGCGCGTTCCTCTCGTCGGACGGGGCCGGCCCGGGCGTCACGGTCGCGCAGGCGATCCCGGTCTGCAGCGACCGCACGTCGACGCTCGGCCTCGGACCGCTCATCGCCGGCTGACCGACGCGTCAGTCGAACGTGCGGTAGCCGCTCTCCGCGAGCCCGATCGCCCAGCATCCGCCACCGTCGTTCGGGGCGCCGCCCTCGGGATCGGCGGTGCCGAACGCCGCGAGGTTCCATGCCGCGCGCGTCGCATCGTCGAGTCCGGTCGGCATCGCCGCCGAGCCGTCGGTGGAGTCGTAGGCGGGGTTCCAGTACTCCCAGTAGCGGTACTCGTAGCCCTGCTCGGCCATGCACGTGCGCACCGCGGCCTGGAACTCCAGCCAGTTCTCGCGCTCGGTCGGCACCTCGGGGCCGGGAAGCGCGGGCACCGGTGCCGTCAGCGGCGTGCCGGCGGCCGTGGCGTCCTCGGCGGCACGCTGCCCCTGGGCGCGGCATCCGTCGTCGACCCCGCCCGCACCGCGGAGTGCAGCCGACCATGCGGCCGCCTCGTCGGGCGACTGCCCGGCCGGTTGCGGGCTGCCGCCCTGCCACCACTGCCAGTCGAGGTACTCGAGGCCGGCGGCGGCCATGCACTCGCGCACGACCGCCTCGCGACCGAGCCAGGCGGACTTCTCGGCATCGGTGACGTACGCGGGGTCGCCCTCGGTCGTGTACGGGTTGTACTCGGGCGACATCGGGTCGGTCGGCTCGACCGGCGCGGGCGCGTCGGGTGCGGGCGTGGGCTCGGGTTCGGGGAGGAGTGGGCTCGCCCGGCGTCGGCTTCGGGGAGTTGTGTAAAAGAGCCGGGGCCGGCCCCGGGGTCGCGGGGGCGGCCGCCGGGGGCGGCTGCCCGGACCCGCCGTCCCTTCCGCCGCCGGCGTCGCCGTCGCTCCCGGTGACGGGTTGCAGGTCGGAGGCGTCGGTGCCGATCGAGCCGTCGGTCTCGTAGGTTCCGAGGATCTTCGCGATGATCGCGGCCGGGGCGGCGTCGTCGCCGCCCGCCGCGTGCACGCCGGCGGCGGCCCCCAGCGAGCAGAGCGCCAGCACGCCGACCGTGCCGAGTCCGAGCGCGAGGCGCCCGGGTCCGCGCCTCGGCGGCTGCTCGTCACGACCGGCCGAGCGCCTCGCGCGACCGGTCGTCGGCCTCGGCGAGGAGGAGGGCGATCGGTTGGGTGACGGTCGAGCCCGGGCGGATCCACGGCGCAGTGACATCAACCGAGACTTGCACACCCCCCATTCGGGGCACAAGGAAACCCAGCGGATACTCAGAGCCCCGTTCCGCCTCGCGCGCCGGACGCCGGAGCGCCCCCTCCCCCTCGGCCCGGCCGAGCGCTACGCTCACGACATGGTGCGCACCCTCCTGAACCTGGCGATCTTCCTCGCGACGGCAGCGATCGCGCTGCTGCTCACCTCGCTCCTCGTGCCCGGCTTCCATGTGCACCCGGGCGGATTCATCGTCGCGATCATCGTCTTCGCCCTCGTGCAGGCGCTCGTCGAGTGGCTCGTGCGCAAGGTCTTCCACCGGTCCGCTCCGACGGTCGCGGGCATCGCGGGACTCATCTCGACCTTCCTCGCCCTCTGGGTCGCCTCGCTGTTCGGCGGCCTCAGCTTCGACGGCGTCGGCGGCTGGATCCTCGCGACCGTCATCGCCTGGCTCATCACCGCGATCCTCGGCTGGGTGGCCGGCAGGTTCCTCACGCCGCGGCTCGACCGGCAGCAGTCCGACCGGCGCTGAGGTCGGTCGGCGCCGAGCCCGGTCGACGCTGAGCCCGGTCGACGCCCGGCAGCAGCCCGGATCGCGAACGGCACCGTGAACTCCAGGACCCTCCGCCGCCGGGCCTACCCGGCTGAAGACCCCGGCGCCTCGTCGGGTGCGACGTCGCCGTCGACCTCCGGTGCGGTATCCGCGGTCGTCGCGACATCCGCCGCCTCCCCGCTGCGCCGGCTGAACCAGAGGAACGGCACGGCGAGCGCCTGCAGGACGCCGCTCAGCGCGAGCGAGAACGGGTAGCCCCAGACATCCGCCGACCGGCCCAGCACGGGCTGGATCACGGCGGCGCCGGAGCTGCCGATGAGCGAGTCGAACGAGAGCACCGTGGCGCGCTGGGCCGACGGGATCATGTCATTCAGGTACGCCTGCCGCACAGGGCCCGCCGCCGCGTCGATCAGCGCCCACAGCACGAGCAGCCCGAGCGCGACCCAGAAGCTGCGGTTGACGCCGAGCACCACCAGGATTCCGGCGCTCACCGAGATGGAGAGGATGATCGACGTCGTGCGCTTGCGGAACCGGCGCCGCAGCCACGGGGCGACGAGGCCGCCGATGATCTGCGATCCGGCCACGATGCCCGCCGCGAGACCGGCGATCGAGTAGGCGCCCTCGTCGCCCCAGAGCTCGAGCAGGTACGGCTGCAGCGCGTAGAAGACGTAGAAGCCGACGCCGGTCGTGAACGCCGACGCGAGCATCATGTACCGCACGCCGGGCCGGCCGAGGCCGTACTTGACGGATGCCGCGAGCACGAGCCTCGTCGCCGCGATCGGGTTCGACCGGCCGGCGGGCGTGAAGCCGAGGTCCCGCATGAGCAGCGCGGCGATCACGAACATGAGCACGAGCACGCCCGCGCGCATCAGGAACGGCACGCCCAGGTCAGTGGCCTGCGCGACGACGCCGCCGAGCGTCGACCCGACGAGCATCGCGACGCCCGCGACCGACACCCCGCGGCCGAAGACCTGCTCGAGGCTGCCCCGGTATCCCGTCGCCGTGAGCGCGTCGACCAGCCAGGCCTCGACCGCACCCGAGAAGAACGTGAACCCGAGTCCGAGCAGCACCGAGACGAGCGCCCACGCCCAGAACGGCGAGTGCCACACCCACAGCAGGTAGTAGAGCACCGTGGTCACGGCGAGCGTGACGGTGCCGAGCAGGTACGAGACGCGTCGGCCGAGCGTGTCGGCGATCACGCCCGTCGGCACCTCGAACACGACCATGCCGATCGAGAAGAACGAGTTCGCGGCGAAGGCCTCGAGGTTCGTCAGGCCCGCATCGAGCAGGAACAGCGTGTTGATGCCCCAGATGAAGGATGCGGCGAGCGTGTTGCCGATGAGCAGCGTGAAGTAGACCGCCTGCACGCGGCCCGGCGTGGAGGTCGGTGTGTCACTCGGAGGCGGGGCCGCCGGGGTCGTGCCATCCCCCGTCATGCCCGTGCCGCTTCGCGCGTCATCCGCCCATCATCCGCCTCCGGCGCCCGGGCCGCCACCGTCGGCGGGGTAGCATGCTGCCACCCCCTGCGCCCGCGGCATCCGGCGCCACCCACGCCGCCGCGCGGCATCCGCCCGACCCGAAAGCACCACCATGCGCAAGCGCACCGTCGCGCTCATCACCGTCTCGGCCGTCGTCGTCGCCCTCCTGGGCGGCGTGTACTGGGCCGGACGCGACCTGTTCCACGAGCCCTCGGCGAAGGGCGTCGAATCCGTCGTCGGCGAACTCGGCGGCACCCGCGTGCTCGGCGTGTTCGCCCATCCCGACGACGAGCAGACCGTCAACGGGCTCTTCTCCCGGGCCAAGCACCGCGACGGCGCCTACACGGCCATGATCACGGCGACGCGAGGCGAGGCCGGCGAACAGGGGCCCGTCGTCGGACGCCAGGAGGACCTCGGCGACATCCGCAAGGCCGAGGCGCTGAAGAACAGCTTCAACCTCGGCGTCGACGAGCACGAGGTCTGGGACTACCCCGACGGCGGCGTGCCCGAGGTCGATGAAGACGAGCTGGTCGACCGCGTGGCCGCCACGATGCGCAAGATCAAGCCCGACGTCGTCGTGACGTTCTGGCCCGCGAGCGGCGCCACCGGTCACGAGGACCACATGCAGATGGGACACTTCACCGAGCTCGCGATCGCCCAGCTCGCGGAGGCCGGCGGCTCGTACACCGGCCCCGACCACCTCGTCTACACGATCAGCCCGACCAAGGCGCTCGTCGCGTTCGGCGGCGAGGTCGGCGCCTTCGTCGTCGCGAACCAACCCCAGCCGGACTACGCCATGCCCGCCGAGGTCGGCACGAAGTTCGAGGGCTGGCAGATCCACGCGTCGCAGCGCGACTTCATGCCCGAGTCGTACATTCTGCCCACGTGGGCGATCTACGCTCTCTGGGACCACGAGTTCTACCGCACGCGCGACCTCGTCGCCGAGCCGCTCGCCTGATTCGCGGGACCCGGGGCAGAATCGACAGATGAGCGAGACGTCCAGCACCGAAGAGGTCGAGTCGAGTGCCGCCGCACCGTCGGAGTCGTCGCGAGCCGACCGTCGCGAGGTCGTCCGCAAGCGCGTGATCGACGCGGTCGCCGTGTTCCTGCTCTCGGCCGTGGCCGTGCTCACCGCGTGGTGCGGGTTCCAGTCCTCGAAATGGGGCGGCGAGATGTCGATCGCCTTCAGCCAGGCCTCGAGCGCCAGGGTGCAGGCGACCGACTACTCCAGCGAGGCGCGTGATGCACGGGCGAGCGACCAGTCGATCTGGGTCCAATGGGTGCTCGCGACACAGCAGGGCGACGCCGAGCTCGCGACATATATCGAGGAGCGGTTCACGCCCGAGTTCCGCGTGGCATTCGACGAATGGGATGCCGGCGGCCGTGAAGCGCAGGGCCCGTTCGCCCTCGACGCCTACGTACCGCCAGGCACCGAGGAGGCCGCCGAGTTCAACGACCTCGCCGACGCGAAGTTCGCGGCCGCGCTCGAGAACAACCAGCGCGGTGACGACTACTCCATCCTGACGGTGCTGTTCGCCCTCGTGCTCTTCCTGACGGCGATGTCGCAGCGCGAGCTGCAGCCCTGGGTCGTGCGCACCCTGCTCGGACTCGCGATCGCCGTCGCCGTCGTCGGGCTGTCCATCCTGTTGACCTTCCCCGTGAGGATCTGAGCCATGCCCGACATCACCGCCGCCGACGGCACCCGTCTCAACTACGTCGATTCGGGTGACCCGAAGGCCCGCCCGGTCGTGCTCGTCGCGGGCTTCAAGGCCTCGGCGTCGGGATGGCGCTACCAGGTGAAGCCGCTCACTCGGGCCGGCTACCGCGTCATCGCGTTCGACCGGCGCGGCCACGGCGGCTCGGAGGTCGGGCCCGACGGCGGCCACACCATGGACCGCCACGGCGCCGACATCGGCGAGCTCGTCGAGCAACTCGGGCTCGACGACGCGACGCTCGTCGGCCAGTCGATGGGCGGCAACGCCATCTGGGCTCACCTGAGCGCCGAGGGCTCGCAGGGGATCCGCGAGGTCGTGATCGTCGACCAGACGCCGAAGATGCTGAACACCGACGACTGGGCGTACGGCTTCTACGACTACGACGCGTCGAACATCGACACGACCTTCGCCACGGGCATCCCCGACCCCGGCCGGTTCCCCGTCAAGTCGAAGGGCCTCGTGCGCATCGCACGGGTACTCACCGCGATGGACCTGCCGAAGGGCGGCAAGCCGAGCTTCACCGAGGCCGAGCTCGCCCTGCTGAACGACCACGCGAAGCGCGACTGGCGGCCCGTGATCGCCGCGGCCGACGTTCCCGCGTTCTTCATCGCCGGCGCCGAGAGCGAGTTCTGGCCCTCGGCGCACGCCGCGGCATCCGCTGCACTGAACCCGCTCGCGAGCTCGACCGTGATCGAGCGCGACGGGCACGCGACGAACATCGAGCAGCCGGCCCGCTTCAACGAGGAACTGCTCGCGTACCTGGCTCGCTGAGGGGCGTGCCGGGCGCCGTCACCGCCGGGCGCCCACCCAGTCCCACGCGTCGCGTGTCGCACGGCGCACGGCCTCGCCGATCCACTCCGAGCTCTCGTACACGCGGTCGGGTCCGAGGCGTCCGAGCAGGCCGCCCGCTTCGAGCTGGTCGGCAAGATGCGAGCCGGCGACCACGAGCCAGAGCGTGGAGTCGTGCTGCTCGAGGTCGTCGTGGTATCGCTCGAGCACCGCGATCGTGGACAGGCCGAGGTCGTCGATCCCGCGGAGACGCACGATGACGACCGAGCCGTGCGTGCGCTCGTCGACCTTCGGCAGCAGCCCCTCGAAGACCGGCGCCGTCGCGTACGACAGGTTGCCGTAGGGCTGCAGCACGACGACGTCGTGCGGCGGCACGGCGGGCGGCGGGTCGACCTCGCGCATCCGGCTGCCGTCGTGGAGCTCGAGGCGGCGCACCCGGACCCGATTCGACTGCTGGGCGACGAACAGGATGACGGCGAGGCCCACGCCGACGAGGACCGCGAACTGCAGCGGGATGAGCAGCGTGAGGACGAACGTGACCGCCATCACGGTCGTCTGCAGCGGCCCCGTCTTGGTGACCGAATGGATCCGGGCGGGCTTGATCGCCTGCACGCCGACGACGATGAGGAGCCCCGCGAGCGCCGGCATCGCGACGAGGGAGACCACGCCGGAGGCGACGAGGATCAGCACCGCCATCACGATCGCCGCGATGAACAGCGCGAGGCGGGTGCGGGCGCCCGCGGCGACGATGAGCGCCGAGGCCGACATCGAGCCGCCGACGGGCATGCCCCGGAACATGCCGGCGACGATGCTGCCGACGCCCTGGCCGATGAAGTTCCGGTCCGCGTCGGCCGGCCTGCCGTCGGCGTTCGGCACGCCGGCCGCGACTCCGGCGCCCTGCACGAGGCCGACGAACGCGAGCGAGAGCGCGGGCAGGGCGAGGTAGCCCAGGTCGTCGAGGCTCGGGAGGACGGGCGCAGGCAGCCCGCTCGGCACGTCGGCCACATCGCCGACGGTGAGCACCTCCCAGTTGAACGCGAAGGTGAACAGCGCGGCGAGCCCCGAGCCCACCGCGATCGCGACGACGAGGCCGAGCGACCGCAGCCGTGTTCGCGTGAGCACCACGATCAACACGATGGTGACGAGCCCGACGATCACCGTCGGCAGGTCGAAGAACCTGATGTTGGCGAACGTGTCGATCGCCTTGAACAGCCGGTTCGCGCCGGCCCCGGCGTAGCCGGTCAGGTTCGCGAGTTGGCCGAGCACGATGTTGATCCCGACGGCCGTCACGAAGCCCACCATCACGGCGGTCGGGACGAAGCGCAGCAGGCGGCCGGCTCCGAGGGCTCCCGCAATGATCATGATCACGCCGGCGAGGACGGCGAGCGTGTACAGCGCCCGATCGGGGTCGCGCAGCGTCGAGAGATCGGTGTCGGAGACGATGAGCGCCATCGCGCTCGTCGCCTGCACTGCCATGAACGTGCTGCTCGTCGCCAGGGCGGCGCCCGCCATGCCGAACAGGAAGGCGTAGAGGCCCGCCACCGGGTTGACCCCGGCGAGCAGCCCGATCGCGAGCCCGTCGGGGACGCTCTCGATGCCGAGGATGGTGCCCGCCAGGGCGTCCTTGCCGAGCGTCTCGCGGCGGAACACGCCGCGCACACGATGCCGCCACGACGCGAACCACGATTCGCGGGGCGGCGATTCTTCCATGCGCCCGACCCTAGACCCGGCGGGGCATCCGGCGACAGGCCTGCGCCGGGCCCGTGCCCGCGACCTACCTAGGCCGGGAATGCCTTGCCCGGGTTGAGCGTGCCGTTCGGGTCGAGCGCCTGCTTGATAGCCGCGTGCATCGCGATGACCCGCTCGCCGAGCTCGAGCTGGGCGCCCGGCAGCTTCAGCAGGCCCACGCCGTGCTCGCCCGTGACCGTGCCGCCGAGCTCGCGGCACTCGTCGACGATGCGGTCGAACGCGAGCTTGGCCCGCGCCTTCGCGGCGTCGTCGCCCTCGGGCGCGATGATGAGCGGATGCAGGTTGCCGTCGCCGGCGTGGGCGATGTTGGCGATGACGACGTCGTGCTCGGCCGCCGCCGCCTGGATGCGCGTGAGCATCTCGGGCACGGCGCCGCGGGGCACGCAGATGTCCTCGGTGAGCACCGGGCCGAGGCGTTCGAGCGCGGGGTAGGCGAGGCGGCGGGCGAGGAAGAGGCGGTCGACCTCGTCCTGCTCGAACGCCTGCTCGACCGAGAGCGCGCCCGAGGCGCCCATGAGCTCGGCGACGGATGCCGCGTGCCGTTCGCCGAGTGCGCCGACCTCGTCGACCTTGGCGAGCAGCATCGTGTCGACCCCGTGCGGCAGCCCGAGCGCCTGCCACGCGTCGACGGCCTCGATGCAGGTGCGGTCGAGGATCTCGAGCGCCGCGGGCACGATGCCCGTGGCGCTGATCGCCGCGACCGCGTCGCCGGCCGCGCGCAGTGAGCCGAAGGCGCCGACGATCGCCCGCTCCTCGCGGCCGGCGAGCGGCAGCAGCTTGACGGTCACCCGGGTGATGATGCCGAGCGTGCCCTCAGAGCCGACCATGAGGCCCGTGAGGTCGTAGCCGGTGACGCCCTTCGCGGTGCGCCGCCCGAGGTCGACGACCTCGCCGTCGGCGAGCACGACCCGAAGCCCGAGCACGTAGTCGCGCGTGACGCCGTACTTGACGCAGCAGATGCCGCCCGCGTTGGTGGCCGCGTTGCCGCCGATCGTCGAGATGCGGTAGCTCGCGGGGTCGGGCGGGTACCAGAGGCCCTGCTCGGCGACGGCCTGGCGCAGCGTGTCGTTGATGACGCCCGCCTCCGCCACGGCGAACCGCTCGGCCGCGTCGATCTCGACGATGCGAGTCATGCGCTCGAGCGAGAGCACGATGCTGCGGGCCACGGCGTTGGCCCCGCCCGAGAGCCCGGTGCCGGCGCCGCGTGCGACGACATGCACCCCGGATGCCGCGGCGATCCGCACGACGGCGACCACGTCGTCCTCGTGCTCGGCGAGCACGACGGCGAGCGGGGTCTCGAACGGCGCCCACTCGGCGTCGTCGTGCGCGTAGGCGGCGAGCGCGGCGGCATCCGTCAGCACCTGGTCGGGGCGCAGCAGCGCCAACAGGTCCTCGACGACCGGCTGCTCGACGACGATCGGATCCTCGGGTGACACGGGGTGACTCATGCGAGCGAGCCTATTCCCGCCGCGGGGCACGCCTCCGCGCCCGCCGTCGGCGCCGGAGCCGGAGGACGACCGCCGAACTCCGCCGCGCGACGGATCCGCCCCGCCCCGCCGGTCGGTAGCGTGGTGGGATGAGCGACACCCTCGCACCACCCGTCATCGACGGCGTCGAGTGGGTCCGTCCGCGGCCCGGACGCCGGGCGTTCCGCAACGACCTGGTGCTCGCCGCCGTCCTCGCGGTCGCGTCTGCCGGCAGCGTGGTGCTCTACCGCATCGCGGGCATCGGCGACGATGCCCCGTGGTGGGGCTCGGCGCTCTGGGTGCTCGGCATGACCGCACCCCTGGCCGTGCGGCGTCGTTGGCCCGAGGTCGTGGCGATCGCGGCATCCGCCGCCTTCATCATCGGCGCGATGACCGAGACGATGGAGCTGCTCTTCTCGAACATCGCGCTCTTCATCGCGATCTACTCCGTCGGCGCCTGGTCACGCAGCCGCAGCCGCGCCAACATCGTGCGCACGGTGATCGTCGTGGGCATGTTCGCCTGGCTGTTCTGGGGGCTCATCACCTACTCCGCCATGCAGGACTACCTGCCCGACCTCGGCCGCGAGGGCCTGCTGTCGCCGTACGTCGCGTACGGGCTGATCAACGTGCTCACGAACCTGCTCTACTTCGGCGGCGCCTGGTACTTCGGCGACTCCGCCTACCGCTCGGCGCGGGCGCGGGCCGAACTCGAGCAGCGCACCGCCGAGCTCGCCGCCGAACGTGAGCGCACCCGCGTGCAGGCCGTCGCCCTCGAGCGGCTGCGCATCGCGCGCGAGCTGCACGACGTGGTCGCGCACCACGTCTCGGTCATCGGCGTGCAGGCGGGCGCGGCCCGTCGGGTGCTGGCGAAGGATCCGGATGCCGCGGCCGGCGCGCTCTCGTCGATCGAGTCGAGCGCGCGCGACGCCGTCGACGAGCTGCACGGGCTGCTCGGCACGCTGCGCGGCGACCAGGACACGGGCGAGATCGACCTCGTGACGGGACGCGCCGCGGGCGACGGCCCGGCCACGGTCAGCACGTCGACGCGCGGCCTCGACCGAATCGAGGACCTCGTCGCCGAGAGCGCGGCGAGCGGGCTGCCGGTGACGCTCGCGATCATCGGCGAGCCCCGAGCGGTCTCGGCCGTGGTGGACCTCAGCGCCTATCGCATCGCGCAGGAGGCCCTCACGAACGTGCGCAAGCACGCCGGCTCATCGGCCACGGCCGAGGTTCGCGTGCGGTGGGACGACGACGCCGTCGAGCTCGAGGTGACGAACACGGGCACCTCGACGAGGTCGGCAGCGGGCTCCGTGTCCGACGGGCGCCCCACCGCCTCCTCGAGCGGCGGCCTCGGACTGCTCGGCATGCGCGAGCGCGTCGGCGCGGCGGGCGGCACCCTCGAGGTCGGCCCGCGCGCCCGCGGCGGGTACCTCGTGCGTGCCCGGTTCCCGCTGCGCCGCGAGGCGGTGCGCTCGTGAGCATCCGGGTCCTCGTCGTCGACGACCAGGGGCTGGTGCGCGCCGGCTTCCGGACCATCCTCGACTCCGAGGACGGCATCGAGGTCGTCGGCGAGGCCGCCGACGGAGCGGCCGCCATCGCCCAGGTCGCCGCCCTCGCGCCCGATGTCGTCTGCATGGACGTGCAGATGCCCGGCATGGACGGACTCGAGGCCACCCGGCGCATCACGGCCGACGCGACCTCCGCGGCGGCCGTCCTCGTGCTCACGACCTTCAACCGAGAGGACTACCTGTTCGAGGCGCTCGAGGCCGGCGCGAGCGGATTCCTGCTGAAGAACTCGAGCCCCGAGCAGCTGATCGAGGCCGTGCAGGTCGTCGCCCGCGGCGATGCGCTGCTCTCCCCCGACGTGACCCGGCGCGTGATCGAGGCGGTCGCGGCGCGCTCGGCGCCGGTCGGGCGGGCCGACGAAGGCGCCGACCAGGGTGCCGACCAGGGTGCCGGAACGGGCACGAACGAGGACGCGACCTCCCGGGCAGGCGCGAACGGCTCGCCTGGCCGTGCCGCGCCGGTCTCCGGTCCGCCCGGACTGGGCACGCTCACCGACCGCGAGCGCGAAGTGCTGGAGTTCCTGGCCGAGGGCATCTCGAACGCGGAGATCGCCCAGCGCATGTGGGTCGGCGAGGCGACCGTGAAGACGCACGTCTCGAAGGTGCTCATGAAGCTCGGGCTCCGCGACCGCGTGCACGCCGTCGTCTACGCCTACGAGCACGGCGTCGTGCGACCCTCCTCGTAGTCCGCGATGACCCTTGACGCGAGGGCTCGAGCGTCGTACCGTAAGCAAACGGTTAATTAAGGAGTTGCTTACATGCAGAACGGGCCCGACGAGCTCAGCCTCGTGTTCCAGGCGCTCGCCGATCCGACGCGGCGCGAGATCCTCTCGCGACTCCGCGGCGGCCCGACGACCGTCGGCGAACTGGCGGAGCCCTTCGCGATGAGCCGTCCGGCGATCTCGCAGCACCTGAAGGTGCTCGAGCGCGCGGGGCTCATCGAACGCACGGCGACGGCCCAGTGGCGCACCTGCACCATCCGCACCGAGCCGCTCGACGAGGCATCCGCCTGGGTCGAGCGCCACCGGGGCGAGTGGAACGCGCGCTTCGACCTGCTCGACGAGCGACTCCGCGAGTTGAAAGGACAGACGGATGCCTGAGCAGACCGCCTCCGCAACGAAGCAGTTCACCATCACGCGCGTCTTCGACGCACCCCGCGACCTCGTCTGGCGAGCCTGGACCGACCCCGACGAGGCGGCCATCTGGTGGCACCCCCGTGGCGTCATCACGCCTCGCGAGAGCGTCGACCTCGACGTGCGCCCCGGCGGCCGGTACCGCTACACGATGATCGCGCCCGACGGAACCGAATACCCGACGGCCGGCGTCTACCGCGAGATCACGCCGCCCGAGCGACTCGTCATGACGTGGGGCTCGCCCGGCGACCCCGACGAGAGCGCGCCCGTGCTCACGATCGAACTCGCCGAACACGGCGAGCGGGGCGAGCAGACGCGCATGACCTTCCACGTGCTGGGCATCGAGGGCGTCTCGGGCGACGAGAACGTCTACGACGGCTGGGACTCCGCGTTCGACATCCTCGTCGAGCACCTCCACGACTCCGGGGGCAACTGATGGGCCGCCTCCTGGTCGAACAGGTCGTCACCGCCGACGGGTATGCCGCCGACCCTGCCGGGGGCATCGACTTCTTCGAGGCGCTCGTGCGACCCGGCGCCGACGGCGAGGTCGACCTCAACGACGCCGAGCAGCTCGCCTACGTCGCACAGGCCGACGCGATCCTGTTCGGCGCGACGACCTATCGCATGTTCGCCGACTACTGGCCGGGCGTCGATCCCGCGGTCGAACAGGTCGCCGAGCTCATCGACCGGCTGCCGAAGTTCGTCGTCTCGAACACGCTGGAAGCGGCGCCATGGGGCGACGACGAGATCGAGGTGCTGCGCGGCGACGCACTCGCGTCCGCCTCGATGCTGAAGGAGCGGTTCGCCACCGTCATCGTCTGGGGAAGCCTCGTGCTCACCGACGCGCTGCTCGCCGCCGGGCTCGTCGATGAGCTGCACCTTCGCGTCGTGCCCGTGCTGCTCGGCGAAGGGCGATCGTTCACCCCGCCTGCGGTCGCCGACCGCACGCTCGAACTCGGCCACGTCGAGGCGCGGCCGGGCGGCGTCGTCAGTCTCCGCTACGTCGTGCGCTGAGCGGGTCGGCGGTCGGTTCGGCGGACGCGGCACCGGATGCGGCCGCCGAGGTCGGATCTGACGCGCCGGTCTCGTCCTCGGGGCGCGCAACCTCTGCCTCGTCCGCGTCATCCGCCCGCATCTCCGGCGACGGCTCCTGCGCGCCCGACTGGTACTCGGCCGAGAGGAGGCGGTACGACCGCGTCGTGAAGGCGGCGAGCGCGAGCACGACCATGGCGAGCCCCGCGACGAGGAACACGAACGCGATGCCCCTGGCCTCACCCTCGCCGAGCAGCCAGGCCCACGCCTGCTGCCCGGCGTCGGTGTTCATGTAGGGGATGATGACGAACTCGGCGATCGGCGCGATGAGGAACGCCGTGATCGGAGCCGCGGCCGACTCGACCGCCGCCGCGAAGCCGAACACGCGACCCTGGCGCCGGAACGTCACGACCTTCTGGATGACGGTCTGCTCGGCCGCCTCGACCGCGGGGATCAGGGCCATGTAGACCCAGATGCCGAGACCGTAGAGCCACCACCATTCGCGGATGGTGAACAGCGCCCCGAGCACGCCCATGGCGACGACGACGAGCAGCATCGTGCGGATCGGGTTCGCACCGAGGCCGAACTTCGCGATCGCCAATCCGCCGATGACGAAGCCGGTCGCCGTGACGCCGAGCACGATGCCCCACACCTCGACCGGGAAGAGCGTGAGCCCGTACGGGTCCATGAGCGCCATGTAGACGCCGCCGATGAGGTTGTTGAACGTCGAGAAGATGATGAGCGCGAACAGGCCCGGGGCCCCGCGGATGGCCGCGATGCTGCCCCTGATGTCGATGGTCGAGGCGCGCTCGCCCTCGGCGGGCACCGGTCGCTCCTCGGGCACGCTGAGGAACAACAGGTGCACGAGCGCGACGAGCGTCAGCACGATCGCGATGACGAGGGTCCAGCCCATGCCGAGCAGGCCGATCGCGAAGCCGCTGAACACGCTGGTGACGATGAACGCGATGCCCTGCACCGTGCCGACGAGTCCGTTGGCGTTGGCGTGGCGTTCGACCGGCACGAGCAGCGTCACCGTGGTCGAGAGGGCGATGTTGCGCATGTGCTCGATGACCGACCCGAACAGGATGATGCCCGAGAAGGCCCAGAACCACGGACCGCCGAGGTCGACCAGCGCGGACTCGGGCTGCAGCAGGTAGAGCACGCCGGCGATGACGAACGCCCCGAGCGTGACGAGGCTCGAGAAGATCATGACCTGCAGCTTGCGGTGCCGGTCGACGATCGAGCCGAACAGCATCGCGAAGAAGGCGATGAGCAGCATGTAGGCGCCGCCGATGATGCCCGTGGCGAGCACCGAGCGGGTCTCGAGGTAGACCCAGAACGTGAGCGCGAACCACAGGAAGCTCGTGGTGACGTTGGCGATCGCGGTGTTCGCGAGCACCTGCAGGAACGTGCGCATGCCGTTGGCCGGCGGCACCACGTCGGGTGCCCCGGTGATCGCTCCCGTCGATGCCGGGGGCTCCGCTGCGGCCGTCGCCTCGGCACGCTCGTCGCGCGGATCGCTCACCCTGCGAGGGTAACCAGCACCGGCGACATCCGGAACCCCCTCCCCCGTGAGGCGGAGCCACCCGGCGGCTCGCCCGCGCAGGTCCATCCGCACGGGGGATGCCCCGGGCACGCGGCATCCGTAGCTTGGAGGCATGCTCGAACTCGACGACGTCACCAAACGCTACGGCGATCGCCTCGCCCTCGACCACGTGAGCTTCACGGTCGGCGACGGCCGCCTCACCGGCTTCGTCGGCGGCAATGGCGCCGGCAAGACCACGACCATGCGCATCATCCTCGGGGTGCTCTCCTCCGACGCGGGCACCGTCACCATCGACGGCGCCCCGCTCACCGCGGTCGACCGGCGCCGCTTCGGCTACATGCCCGAGGAACGGGGCCTCTACCCCAAGATGAAGGTGCTCGAGCAGACGGTCTACCTCGCCCGCCTGCACGGCTGGTCGGCCGACGCCGCGCGCCGCAACGCCCTCGACCTGCTCGAGCGGCTCGGCCTCGGCGAGCGCACCGACGACACCCTCGAGTCGCTCTCGCTCGGCAACCAGCAGCGTGCGCAGATCGCGGCCGCCCTCGTGCACCAGCCCGAGCTGCTCGTGCTCGACGAGCCGTTCTCGGGACTCGACCCGATGGCGGTCGAGACCGTGCAGGGCGTGCTGGCGGATGCCGCGGCGACCGGCACGCCCGTGCTCTTCTCCTCGCACCAGCTCGACATCGTCGAACGGCTCTGCGACGACCTCGTCATCATCTCGGGCGGGCGCATCGTCGCCTCCGGCACCGGCGAGAAGCTGCGCGCCGAGCACGGCACCGACCGCTGGGAGCTGCTCGCGAGCGGCGACGCCGGATGGCTGCGCCAGCAGCCCGGCATCCGCGTCATCGAGTTCGACGGGGGCTGGGCCGTCTTCGAGGCCGAGTCGGATGCCGCGCGCGAGGCGGCCCTCGCACAGGCCGTCGCCCGCGGCGGCCTCACCAGCTTCGCCCGCGAGCGCACGTCGCTCGCCCAGATCTTCAAGGAGGTCGTGCGATGAGCACGCAGAACACCGCGCCGCGCCCCGGCGCCGGCGCGCCGACCCGACCGGCGGGCGAACGGCCGTCGGCTCCCCGCTTCGTCGACAGCGTCGGGCTCATCGCCGGCCGTGAGATCACGATGCGCCTGCGCAGCAAGGCGTTCCTCATCTCGACCGGCATCCTCATGCTCGCCGTGCTCGCCTCGGTCGTGCTGGGGTCGCTGCTCGGCGGCCAGTCCGAGGCCGCGAAGGTCGCCGTCGTCGGCAATGCGGCCTCGGTCGTCGACGGCAACGACGCCCTCGAGGCGGTGCCGGTCGACGACCAGGCCGCCGGAGAGCAGCTGCTGCGCGACGGCGAGGTCGACGCGATCGTGGCGCCCGCGGCATCCGACCCGCTCGGCGTCGTCGTGATCGGGCTCGACCAGGCGCCGTCCGACGTCGTGCAGGCGCTCGCGGTGTACCCCACCGTCGAGCTGCTCGAACCCGCTGCCGTCGACCCGGGTCTCGCCTACCTCGTGGCCTTCGGCTTCGGCATCGTGTTCTTCATGTCGGCGATCACGTTCGGGTCGACCATCTCGCAGTCGGTCGTCGAGGAGAAGCAGACCCGCGTCGTCGAGATCCTGCTCTCGACGGTGTCGGCGCGCGCGCTGCTGACCGGCAAGGTGATCGGCAACAGCGTGCTCGCGTTCGGACAGATCCTGGCGATCGCGGTGCTCGCCCTGCTCGGCCTCATGCTCACGGGCCAGCGGGTGCTGCTCGGCGGCGTCGGCCCTTCGGTCATCTGGTTCGTGGTGTTCTTCGCGGTCGGCTTCGTGATGCTCGCGGCGCTGTTCGCGGCCTCCTCGGCGCTCGTCTCGCGGGCCGAGGACGTCGGCTCGGTCACCACGCCCGTCACGATGCTCGTGATGATCCCGTACCTGCTCATCATCTTCTTCAACAACAACCCGACCGTGCTGGCGATCATGAGCTACGTGCCGTTCTCGGCACCGGTGGGCATGCCGATGCGCGTGTTCCTCGGCACGGCGGAGTGGTGGGAGCCGTTCCTGTCGCTCGCGATCCTGCTCGCGACCGCGGCCGCCGCGGTTCTCGTCGGGGAGCGCATGTACCGCAACTCGCTCCTGAAGACGGGCGCTCGCGTGAAGCTCGCCGACGCCCTGCGCGGCTGAGCGAGCCTCAGGCGCGCGGATGCCCCGGGGCCGGCGCCCCGGGGCATCCGCACGTCCGGGCGGGGGATGTCCGCACGGCACCGCCTTGTGCGGACAACTCCGCCGATTCGCCCCGCTCCGTTCACCCGCTGCCCATCGATTCCGACCCGGGCGGCGAGGGCGGCTCGTGAGACTGGCGTGCGTCCGGGCGACCGCGCGGATGCACGCCAAGCTCTGGAGAGAATCCATGCCCTCGACGAAACGCGGCGTCCTCGCCGCCTCCACCGTCGCACTGAGCGCCCTGCTCGTCTCCGCACCCGTCACCGCGAACGCGTTCGGTCCCGCGGCGTCCGCCGCCGGCGAGCGCGCCGCGAAGACCCTCGTCGTCGGCATCGACGGCGCCTCCTTCGACTTCCTCGAGGCCGCCGAGATGCCGAACCTCGACGCGCTCCGCGCCGCGGGCCTGACCGCGACGGGCAACCTCTACGCCCAGCCCATGGCGGGCACCGTCTCGGGCGCCGGATGGTCGAGCATCGCCACCGGCGTCTGGCCCGACAAGCACCGCGTGGTCGACAACAGCTTCAGCAACCCGAACTACGCCGAGTTCCCCGACTACCTCACGCGCGTCGAGGCGGCGGCCCCCGACCGTTCGACGCTCGTCGTCGGCACCTGGACCCCGATCCCGCAGACCGTGTTCGGCCCCGCGGTCGACCAGCGCATCGCCGGCGGCAACGACGCGGGCACGACGGCGAAGGCCGTGGCCGCGCTCGGCACCGGCGACCCCGACGACGTGTTCGTGCACCTCGACGAGGTCGACGGCGCCGGGCACTCGGTCGGCACGAACGGCGCGGCCTACGGCGCGGCGCTGCAGCGCGCCGACGCGCAACTCGGCGAGATCCTCGCGGCCGTCGAGGCGCGCCCGAACCGCGCCGACGAGGACTGGACGATCATCGTCACCGCCGACCACGGCCACACGCCGACCGGTGGACACGGCGGAAGCTCGCCGGCCGAGCGCAAGACGTTCGTGATCGCCGTCGGCCCCGGCATCGACGCGGGCTCGGTCCGCAACGACGTGAAGGTCGTCGACATCGCACCGACCGTGCTCGCGGCCGACGGCATCGCCGCGGATGCCGCGTGGAACCTCGACGGCACCGCCATCGTCGACCTGCAGGCCGACGACTTCGACGCCCTCCGCCCCGCGCTGCGGGGCAAGGTCGACGAGACCCGTCCGGCCGCCGGCGTGCTCGGATGGACGCACACCGCACCCGAGGGCTGGAGCATCGACAACTCGAAGATGCCCGCCGGCGGCGTCGCCGAGTGGGCCGGCTGGTCGTTCGCGACCGACGAGTTCTGGACGAACGTCGAGCTCGGCCAGCGCCGCGAGACGAGCGTGCGCAGCCGCGACGTGTTCGCCGTGGCCGACTCCGACGAGTGGGACGACAAGTCCCACGCCGCAGGCCAGTTCGACTCCACCCTCGTGAGCCCGGAGTACCGGCTGACCGGCGCCGCGACCGCGACCCTCGCGTACGCGACGAACTACGTCATCGACGGCCCCCAGTCCGCCGAGGTCTCGGTGAGCTTCGACGGCGGCGAGCCCCGGTCGCTGAAGTCGTACTCGGCGAACGCGAACACGAACGAGCGCCTGACCTTCGATGCGCCGGCCGGCGCGCGGACGGCGCAGTTCCGCTTCCACTACACGGGCACGAACAGCGCCTTCTGGACCGTCGACCGCGTCTTCCTCGAGCAGGATGCCGCCCCCGAGGTGCCCGACACCACTCGTCCGGTCGCGACGCTCGTGACGCCGACCGCGGCCGGACCGTTCCGCGCCCTCGAGGTGCAGGTCGACGCGACCGATGACCGCGGCCTCAAGCGCATCGTGGCGAACGTCTACCGCGACGGAACCCTCGTGAAGGGCACCCAGACCCCGGTCGGCGGCGCGACGGGCGGCACCCACCGCGCGACGGTGACGCTCCCCGACGGCTCGTACACGGTGAAGTTCAACGCGGAGGACCTCGCCGGCAACATCGCCCGCACCGGCACGGCCGCGTTCACCATCGATGCGACGACGCCGACCGCGACGGTCAAGACCGGCGCGACCGAGACCATCGGGGCCGATGGCGTCTACGACCGCGTCAGCTTCAAGCTCTTCGACGCCGGCAAGGTCGACCGGGTCGTCCTCAACGGCGTGGTCAAGGACCTCACGGACAACGCATGGTCCGACCTGAACTCGGTGGAGCCTGGTGTCTTCGGCGCGGTCGCGGGGGAGAACACCCTGGTCGTGCACGACGTCGCCGGCAACACCTCCACGGTCGTGTTCACGCTGCGCGGCTGACCCGAACGCAGGCGAGCGGATGCCCCTGGGCCGACGCCCCGGGGCATCCGTGCGTCGCGGCATCCGTGCGTTGCCCGGTGTGAGGACGCAGGTTCCGTGCGCCCACCGTCACGAAGCGCTCAGGCCACAGGTGGAAGGATGGTCCGGTGACCCTCGCGAACAGCCCCCTGCATGACACCACCATTCGTGGTTTCGCCTCCGACAACTATTCCGGCGTGCACCCCGAGGTGCTCGCTGCGATCGCCGCGGCCAACGGCGGACACCAGGTCGCCTACGGCGAGGACGCCTACACCGAGCGCCTGCAGCAGGTGTTCGCGGCGCACTTCGGCGAGGGCGTCGAGGTGTTCCCCGTCTTCAACGGCACGGGCGCGAACGTCACCGGGCTGCAGTCGATGCTGCCGCGCTGGGGCGCCGTGATCTCGGCGAAGACCGCGCACATCAACTCCGACGAGGGCGGCGCACCCGAGCGCGTCGGCGGCATGAAGCTGCTGACCGTCACCGCACCCGACGGCAAGCTCACCCCCGAGCTCATCGACGAGGAGGCCTGGGGCTGGGGCGACGAGCACCGCGCGCAGCCCCTCGTCGTCTCGATCACGCAGACCTCCGAGCTCGGCACGCTCTACACGCCCGACGAGGTGCGCGCCATCGCCGACCACGCGCACGACCACGGCATGCTCCTGCACATGGACGGCGCCCGCCTGTCCAACGCCGCCGCATCCCTCGGCCTGCCGCTGCGCGCGTTCACGCGCGATGCCGGTGTCGACGTGCTGAGCTTCGGCGGCACGAAGAACGGCGCACTCGGCGCCGAGGCGATCGTGGTGCTGAACCCCGCGGCATCCGACGGGCTGAAGTACCTGCGAAAGCTGAACATGCAGCTCGCCTCGAAGATGCGCTTCGTCTCGGCGCAGCTCATCGCCCTGCTCGAGGGCGACCTCTGGCTCGAGAGCGCGTCGCACGCGAACGCCATGGCCACGCGCCTGCGCGACGCCCTCGACGCCGGCATCGCCGCCGGCGAGCTGCCCGGCCTGGGCTTCAGCCAGGCCACGCAGTCCAACGGCGTCTTCGCGGTGCTGCCCCTCGGCGTCGCCGACCGCCTTCGTGCGCGCGGCTTCAAGTTCTACGACTGGGATGCCGCCAAGGGCGAGGTGCGCTGGATGTGCTCGTTCGACACCAGCGAAGACGACATCGACGCGTTCGTCGCCGGCATCCGCGAGGAGCTCGCGGCGGCGTAGCCCGCTGGGTCGCGTCGGCCGGGTCCGCCCGGCCGACGCGCGACGGCCTACTCGGGCGCGAGCACCTCGGTGTCGCGGTTGAGCGAGCGCTTCTGGAAGAAGTCGCGCGAGCCCGGGAAGAGGGCCCACACGAACATCAGCACGACGCCGAGCACGAGCGAGCCCACCCCGATGAGGAATGCGCTGCCGATGCCGGCGAGCTGCGAGTAGCCGTAGTCGGGGTTCGCCATGTCGATCGCCGACTGCACGAATGCCCACACCATGAACACGCCGCCGAGCAGCGGGAAGACGAAGCGGTAGAACGCGTTGCGCCAGCTGTCGAAGAGGTTGCGTCGGAAGTACCAGATGCAGGCGAAGCTCGCGATGCCGTAGAAGAACGCGATGGCGAGGCCGATCGAGAGTACCGAGTCGGCGAGCACGCTCGTCGAGACGAAGTTCATGCCGGCGTAGTAGGCGATCGCGACGACGCCGATGAGCATGGTCGAGAAGGTCGGCGTCTTCGACACGGCGTGCACCTTCGCGAAGCGCGGGGGCAGCGCCTTGTAGACGCCCATCGCGAAGGTGCCCCGCGCGGTCGGCAGGATCGTCGTCTGCGACGAGGACAGTGCGGAGATCGCGACGGCGATCACGAGGAACCAGCCGAGTGGGCCCATGGCCATGCCGGCGAGCACCGAGAACACGTCGTCGGCGTGCTCCTCGTTCGCCAGTCCGGTGCCGGTGTCGCCGAGGCCGGCGTACATCATCGCCACCACGGTGACGCCGACGTACGTGATGAGCAGCACGAGCGTCGAGAGCGTCGCCGCTCGGCCCGGGGTGCGACGCGGGTCCTTCGTCTCCTCGGTCAGGGCGAGGCAGGTGTCCCACCCCCAGTAGATGAAGAGCGCGAGGAGGATGGCCTGCACCATGCCCGTGCCGTCGGCGAGGAACGGGTTGAACCAGTCGATGGAGACGGGCGTCGGGTCGGGGGCGGTGCCGCCGAAGTAGCCGATGAGGCAGCCGACCACGAAGGCGGCCATCGCGAGGTACTGGATCGCGAGGAGCACCTGCTGCATGCGCTCGCCGATCTCGACGCCGCGCAGCGAGATCCACGTCATGGCGGCGATGATGATGCATCCGAACACCGTCACGATGACCCGGTTGTCGGCGAGCGAGCCGTCGCCGATGAGACCGAGCAGGTACACCGAGGCGATCTCGGCGAGGTTGGCCATGACGAGCACGCCGGCGACCGCGATGCTCCAGCCGGCCATCCAGCCCGTGCGCGGGCCGAACGCCTTCGCCGCCCAGGTGAACACCGTGCCGCAGTCGGGGACGTCGTTGTTGAGCTCGCGGTACGCGAAGGCCGTGAACAGCATCGGCACGAAGGCCAGGATGAAGGCGACGGGAGCCTGTGCGCCCACGGCGATGATCACGTACCCGAGGGTCGCCGCGAGCGAGAACAGGGGCGCCGTCGAGGCGATGCCGATGACCGTCGAGCCCCAGAGCCCGAGCTTGCCGATCGCGAGGCCCTTGGTGGGCGTGGGGTCCGTGGGCGTTGCAGCCCCGGTCGTCGAACTGGTCATCGGTACCTTCTCGCCGTCGAGTGGTGGGATCGCTCGGGGGAGGAGCGTGCTGGTGTTGCTTCCAAGCCTACACCGACCGACTAGACGGTCGGGGGGAAGGATGCCCCACCAAGGCGGCAGCCTCACTCCGCTGCGGTGCTCGTGCGACGCGAGGGCATCTGCTCGAACGCGACGATCAGCGACTCCACGTGCTCCGGCGTGAGCACGTCTTCTTCACCGGCGGGCAGGTTCATCAGCGCATTGTGGTTCACGCCGTCGCCCGCGAACAGCACCATGCGAGCGAGCGACGCGTCGCCCGTGTCGGCCGCGAGCACCTCGAGCCAGTCGCGCCGGCAGGCGCGGAGCACCTCGAGGGCCGCCTCGTCGCCGGTCTGCGCGATACGGTAGCCGGCCTCGATGACCCGCTCGAGCTCGCTGTCACGGTCGAGCGAGGAGACGAGGTAGTAGCGCACCGACCCCTCGGGCGCACGGCGCATCGCCTCGGCGTCATGGCGCGCCTGCGCCCGCAGTTCCACGAACAGGGCGGCGTTCAGTGCGCCCACCGAGGCGAAGTGGTGCAGCGCACCAGACTTCGAGAGCCCGGCCCGCCTCGCGACCGCCTCGAGGGTCGCCCCTCGGATGCCGCGCTCGACCAGGAGGTGCGTGTAGGCCGTGAGGACGCGGGCGGGCGGGCCCTCGAGGGTGATCATCAGCCCATCGTACGAGGCGCCTCGGGGCGACGCGGCCTCCCCACGGACACCGCGGCCCGTGCGCGCGATGTGGCGCAACACCTCAACGCAGAAAGGCCGCCTCATGGGCGGCCTTGGGCGGGTTGTTGTGGA